>JADWMM010000052.1 GCA_015978205.1 Alkaliphilus sp. NP8
TCGCACAAAAAAGATGACCTATAAGATCATCTTTTCAGTACCTAAAATTACTTCTTCTAATTCACCGTGCCAGTCACGGTACCATACTTCTCCTGTATAGTAATTTACGCTTATTATATCAATAATATCTCTTTGATCCCTAATATAAAACGTATAATATCCATAAAACTTATATCCTTCTCCTGAAACTGAAAATTCTTCAGAAATATTGTTTTTCACATAATTATCTGCAATTTTAACTGCTTCTTCTTTACTAATTTCATCAGAATTACTAGAATTACTTGTATTATAATTATAGTTGTTACTATTATATCTGTGTGTACCTCTCATCATATTCCATCTTCTATTATCCATCATACTGTATCCACCATGCATGTTATACTTTTCATTCCACATCATTTTAGCACTATGTTCAGGATAAATTTCACCTGTATATGGATTTATCATGACCTCCATTGCTCCCCTGCCTGTATCTTTTTCTATTATTGAAATGTAATAGTCCGAGTCTTTATAAATAAATATATCTGCTATTTCAAGATCCTCTGTATATTCTGTTAAATAATCATTAATATATTGTTTAATTTGGTCAACAGATAATTTTTCTTTGTTATTAAATTCATCCCTGCTATCATTAGGAAACTCTCTTTTCATACCTTGTCCATAAAATCCTTGATCATAAGGAGTATTATATCTGTTTCCAGAAAAACGATTTTGTAAAATGCTATATCCAATTAATAGAACAGCCGAAACTATTAAGGTTGTAGTCCATAATATTTTATTTTTTCTCATACTTGCACCACCTTTAAACACTTATTTATCACAATATTATAATTTTCTGTTAGTTATAGTATTCACTATTAACACCCTTTTTAAAATAAGTTTTTCAACTTTATTATTTCCAGTGGTCTATTCTTCATAGTTTATTCATACTTCTAATTTAGAATAAAAAGAAACTAAAAATCAAATGCTAAAATTAAAAAGCTTTAATATTAAAGGAGGCTCATAAATGTCAGATAATAAAAAGATTTTAATTGTTGGTGGTGTTGCTGGAGGTGCATCTGCAGCTGCACGTTTAAGGCGTTTAGATGAAAATGCAGAAATCATTTTATTTGAAAGAGGCGAATATATATCCTTTGCTAATTGTGGTTTACCATATTATATAGGTGAAGTAATACAAGAAAGAGATGCTTTACTACTTCAAACTCCAGAAGGAATGGCTGCTAAATTTAATATGGATGTACGTGTTTTTAATGAAGTAATGGAAATTAACCGTAATGAACAAAAAATCATTGTTAAAGATTTAAAAAACAATAAAACTTATGAAGAATCCTATGACTACTTAATTATATCTCCTGGTTCAAGTCCTATTAAACCACCGATTCCGGGAATTGATGAAGCAAAAAATCTATTCACTTTATGGACAATTCCTGATACTGATAAAATTAAATCTTTTGTTGATGATAAAAATCCAAAATCAGCAGTGGTAATAGGAGGCGGATTTATCGGTATAGAAATGGCAGAAAACTTAGCCCATAGAGGTCTAAAAGTATCTTTAGTAGAAATGGCAGATCAGGTTATGGGACCTATTGATTATGAAATGGCTTCAATTCTTCACAATCATGTTAATGATAAGGGAGTTGAACTTATTCTAAAGGATGGTGTAAAGTCATTTGAAAAAGAAGGAAAAGAAATTGTGCTACAAAGTGGCAAAAAAATAAATACTGATTTAATTATCTTCTCTATTGGTGTTCGTCCACAAAATGAGTTAGCTAAAAATGCAGAATTAAAAATAGGTGAGCGTGGTGGTGTTCAAGTTAATGAATATCTTCAAACCTCTGATTCACGCATTTATGCTGTAGGCGATGTAATTGAAGTAACTGATTTAATTACTGGGCAACCTACTATGATTCCATTGGCTGGTCCAGCAAATAAACAAGGTAGGATTGCTGCCAACAATATACTCGGCAAAAAAGAAAAATATATAGGAACAATGGGAACTTCAGTAGCAAAGGTATTTGATATGACTGTAGCTTCTACTGGAAATAATGAAAAACAATTAGAAAAGTTAGGTATAGACTATAAAGTTGTTCACATTCATCCTGGTTCCCATGCAGGTTATTATCCTGGATCATTTCCAATATCTATGAAGCTTTTATTTAATACAGAAACTAGTGAAATCTTAGGTGCTCAGGCTGTAGGCTATGAAGGTGTTGAAAAGCGTATTGATGTTATCGCTACTGCTATAAAAGCAAAACTTAAAGCATATGAGCTTAAGGAGTTGGAATTAACTTATGCACCACCGTACTCATCAGCTAAAGATCCGGTTAATATGTTAGGTTTTGTAGCTGATAATATGGTTAATAACTTTATTGAAACAGTTCAGTGGCATGAAATAAACGATTTAATATCTAATAATGCTTTACTAATTGATGTTAGAGAAGAAATTGAAAGAGATTTAGGTTATATTGAAAACTCTATTAATGTCCCTTTAGGAGAGCTTCGAAATAGACTTAATGAAATTCCTAAAGAAGAAACAGTATACGTATATTGTCAAGTTGGAATTAGAGGATATTTAGCTGCTAGAATCTTATCTCAAGCAGGGTATAAGGTTAAAAATTTAGATGGAGGATATAAAACCTATGAATCAGTTTATAGAACTAATGAACCTTCAGATTGTGACTTTTATATAGATGATGATGGTACTGCTAGAAAAGATTGTGATACTGAAGAAATCACATCAAATGTTCAAATAAACGCTTGTGGACTTCAATGCCCAGGTCCTATTATGCAAGTATTTAAAGCTATAAAAGAAATGAATGAAGGAGAAGTATTAGAGGTTACAGCTACTGACCCTGGATTTTCTAAAGATATCAAGGCTTGGTGTAAAAAAACTGGTAATACACTTCTACAAAGTACTTTTGAAGGTAAGTCATTTAAGTGTTTAATAAAAAAAGATAGTAGTAAAGAACAATCAAGTAACACACTACAAAAAAGTCATGGAAATAATGATCCAACTATTCTCCATAAAGATAGAGAAGATGCTACAATTGTAGTGTTTAGTCAAGATTTAGATAAAGCTATAGCTTCTTTTATTATTGCTTCTGGTGCAGCGTCTATGGGTAAAGAAGTAACTTTATTCTTTACGTTCTGGGGCCTAAACGTACTAAGAAGGCACGAACGTTCTAAAGTTCAAAAAAACTTTATTGAAAAAATGTTTGGCAGAATGATGCCAAGAGGTACTAAAAGGCTTCCAATTTCTAAAATGAACATGGCTGGAATGGGACCTAGAATGATTCAATATGTTATGAACCAAAAAAATGTTGATTCTTTAGAGGTGTTAATGAAAAATGCAATGGATGCAGGAGTTAAACTTGTTGCGTGTGCAATGTCCATGGATATTATGGGAATTAAAGAAGAAGAACTAATAGATGGTGTTGAAATTGGTGGCGTTGCAAGTTATTTAGGAAAGGCTGAAGAATCTAATATAAATCTATTTATATAAATCTTAATACGATTAATTACGTAATTTAAATACTGAAATCAATAAAAATAAGGAACATCTTAAATTTCTAAGATGTTCCTTATTTTTTACTGACTATAATTTATTATTGAAAACGTCCCATCATATTTCTGCTACCATTAGAACTATGCCCTCTACCACCCATCATTGAGTTATGCATATTAACCATATCTTCTCTATCTATGGATTCCATCATATTTGACATATTTCCATATCCATATTGATCCATTAAATCAATCATTTTTTCATAATCTTCTTCTGACATATTATTCATAAAGTCATCCATTGCTCCAAAGTTTCCTTCTTCCATCCATTTTACCATATCTTCTAAGCCATTCTCGTTCATGATTTGAATCATTTCTTCATCATTTATGCAATGATCATTATATCTTTCTGGTGTTACATCCTCTTGGTTTGATATACTTTGCTGATTATTATAATTTCTTGGCATTACTGATTCTTGTATAGCTTTATCCTCTTGGTTATTATATTTTGTTGTTAATTCTTCAACTTTAACCATTCTATCTTGATTTTTAAATTCTACTTCATTATTCCCTTGAGCAAAAGCATAACCTCCAATAGATGCTACCGTAATAATCGCTGTACTTGCTAATATTAATGCTTTCTTTTTCATGATACTTTCCTCCTAATTGTTTTATATTTTACTATTTAAATTTTCTTCTTTATGTATATTATAAACAAACAATTTGAAGAAAGTATGAAGATAATTATTTATACATATAAACCTATTAACTGAACTTAATAAAGAAATATTCCCATTAAAATAAAAATAATAGATAAAATAGTAACTATTATTTTAAGCTGACGCAGCTTTTTTCTATCATTCAAAATATATTTAGCAAATTCTCTGAACCTTTCATAATTCAAAATTATAGTATATACTTTTATAAGTGTAAGACTTAATAATGCTGCAATTATCCAACTAAATTGTACTCCTGACACTATAACTTGATACCATGTAAATCCTATTATGGCCAGTGATAGTATTGCAACAGCATAAATCCATTTTGGTTTCTTTTGAGAATATGCTTTGTCCAATTCCCATTTAGTCCACTTATCTCCTAAAAAAACAATTAAAATTCTGCTTAAAATACCAACAAAAGCCCACACAAAACATAAAATACTGAAGTAGTTAATTCCTTTCATATATAACAACTCCTTATTATAAATAGTATATAAGCTCTGTATCTAATCCTTTGCCTTAATAATCTTTTAATTTTATTTTAACTTCATCCCTACAGCAAAAACTTCAAATCCCATATTACTATAGTAAGAATCAACGCCTAACCCACATAGATATGCATTTTTAATTCCATCTGAAATTACTCTCCCAGTACCAATTAGTTTATCTTCATAATATGCATAAATCACATACCAACTTTCCTGCATTGCATTTACAATTTGTTCTTGATTTAATTTTAAAAAATTATTCCAACCAAGACGTTCATATAAAAAGTATATATCTTCTTGTTGCTTTAATTTTGTTGTATATTTTATGTTCATAATATATCGTCCCTTGTCTTGTATTATTATATAAAACCTCAAACTATTGCACTTATTCTTATTACATACTTAAAAGGTGATGCGTTATTTTGTTATTATTTAAATTTCCTCTTTTCAACTAAATCTTTAATGTATATAGATTTAAATTCCTTTGCTAATATATCCATATAAATTTCATCGTACTTCTCCTGTGCTATCTGCTTTGACTCTCTTATTCTTCCCGCCTCTTTAAAGCCAGCTTTTTTATAACATTTTATTGCAGGGTGATTATACGAATATACTTTAAGGTAAATATTATTTAAATTTAAAATATTAAATCCAAAATCTAATACTAATTGTGTTGCTTCAACTCCATAACCCTTTCTCCAGTAATCTTTATTGCCAATAAAAATACCAAATTCAGCAACTCTATTAATGTAGTCTACTTTGGGAAATCCTATAGTGCCAATTAATTCATCTGTTTCTAAATCTACAATGGCAAAGTTAAAGTCTGTATTAGTTAGCCCATCTAAAATTTGTCTTTCTTGTATTGGAGTTATTAATCCTGAAGCAAATACCATTCCAATACTAGCTTCCATATCGTTTATCCATTTTGTGCATTCTTCATAGTCTTCTACATTTATTGGAGATAAATAACACTTCTCTCCTATCATTTTCTTAAAATACATATTATCCCCCAAATCATACATTATTTTTTTGAATTGTATATATAATTCTATGATTTTTTTAAAATTCCTTTATAAAAAAATATAAATAAGCAACTAATGGTAAAACTTATTACCATTAGTTGCTTATTTAATTTGTTAAGTATTCAATTTCTGTACAAAGTCAATACCCAAAGACTAACATCCATATTTTTTAAGTACCACAAAAAGTTATATAAGGCTCATCTGTTTTTTGAGGAAGCGTAGTATATTCTTCCTGCTGAGGAGAATAAGCATATGGACATGAAAGAATATCGATAAGCTTTCTCATTACACTATAATCTTCTTTTTCAACTGCAGCTTCTAATGCTTCTTCTACTCGGTGGTTTCTAGGTATTACAGATGGATTACTACTGCGCATCAACTTATTAATAGAATCCTTTGTTTCCTGCTGTCTTTTCAGTCTTTCTTGCCACTTATCATACCATTGAGTAAATTCTGTAGTGTTATAAAATAACAAATCTGACAGTTTGTTAAGAGTTAATGCTCGAAATGTATTCGTATAATCTGCATCATGTTTCTGCATTACATTAAGGAGCTCTTGCGCTAGAAATTTATCATCTAATTCTTCATTAAATATTCCTAGTTTAGCTCTCATTCCTTTAATCCAATTATATTCATAAAGCTCATTAAATTTTCCAACTGCATCCTGTGCTATTTCAACAGCCTTGTCTTCATTGCTGTCTAGTAATGGTAAAAGAGCTTCAGCAAACCGTGCTAAATTCCACTGTCCTATACTTGGTTGATTACCATAAGCATACCGACCCTGTCTATCGATAGAACTAAATACTGTAGCTGGATCGTAAGTATCCATAAAAGCACAAGGTCCATAATCAATTGTTTCGCCACTTATAGTCATATTATCTGTATTCATTACTCCATGAACAAAACCAACTAACTGCCATTTAGCAATCAAATCAGCTTGACGTTTAATAACTTCATTAAGTAATGATAAATATGGTTTTTTACTATCATTAATCTTTGGAAAATGTCGCTTTAACGTATAATCAGCTAAAGCTTTTAAATCTTCAACAATTCCCCATCTTGCAGCATATTCAAAAGTACCAACTCGTAAATGACTTGAAGCTATTCGTGTAAGAACTGCACCTGGAAGTTCTGATTCTCGAATTACTGATTTACCAGTTGTAACTACAGCTAAACTACGAGTAGTAGGTATTCCAAGCCCATGCATTGCTTCGCTTATAATATATTCACGTAACATAGGGCCAAGTGAAGCTCTACCATCTCCGCTACGTGAATATGGTGTTCTGCCAGACCCTTTAAGCTGTATATCGAATCTTTTATCTGAAGGTGTAATCTGTTCTCCAATTAGTAAAGCTCTTCCATCTCCTAGCTTTGTAAAATATCCAAATTGATGTCCTGCATAAGCTTGAGCAATAGGCAAACTACCTTCTGGAACTTGATTGCCAGCAAAAATTGATATACTTTCTTTGCTCTGTAATTCCTCCACATTTAGACCTAGAAATTTGGCTAAATCGGTATTAAGTATAATTGGCTTTGGCGAAGGTACAGGGTTTAAATTAATTTTAGAAAAAAACAATTTAGGTAATCTAGTATAACTATTATCTAAATTCCATCCTGATTTTATTTTAGATTTATCTTTAGTCATGTTCCTTCCTTTCCTTTGTATAATTTATTTTCTGCTTTTTATATAAAATATAAAGATTCTATTATATTTTATATATTTATTTTTATAGAATATGTTCACTTTTAGTGTCTGTTTCTATTAAGTTATTATACTATTAACTTACCCTTTAAACTGCAAGTTTAAGTTTTAAAATTTATTTTTTATTAATCATAGAAAAAAACAATACTTCTCTTTAGTTATATAAATATTTCCGATTGGTACTAATATTTTTCTAATGATAGAATTTATTTGAAGATTGTTAAATTTATCTTAAATATAGGGGGTTAAACAATGAGACCAAAAGTTATGGAAGAAGTAGAAGGTTTAAGAGGAGTTAATTCTGTAAAAATTAAAGAAGCACATGAAGAAGGTAAAAAGGTAGTGGGAATGTACTGTGTATTTTCACCTCAGGAAATCGCACTTGCAGCTGATGCTATTTCAGTTACTCTTTGTGGTACAGCACAAGCACCTATAGAAGATGCTGAAAAAGAACTACCTAGAAATTTATGCCCACTTATTAAATCTAGTTATGGTTTTGCAATTACTGATAAATGTCCTTATTTTTATTTCTCTGATGTTTTGTTAGCAGAGACAACATGCGATGGTAAGAAAAAAATGTATGAATTAATGAGCAAAATAAAACCTATGCATGTTATGAATCTTCCACAAACAGCTCAAGGGGACGAAGCTTTAAATATATGGAAAAATGAAATGGTTAACTTTAAAGAGTTTTTAGAAGAGAAGTTTGAAGTAGAAATTACAGATGAAAAACTAACAGATGCAATTAAATTAATGAATAAAGAAAGAATTGCAATGAAAAAATTACACAAACTAAATGCTCATAAGCCAGCTCCTTTAACTGGTATGGATATGATGCTAGCACAGTGGTTAAAAGGTTTTAATGTTGATAAAGAAGCTGGTATAGAAATAATTGAAAGATTAATATCTGAAACTGAAGAAAATATTAAAAAAGGTATTTTTGCTTTTGATGAAACTGCCCCTCGTATTTTATTAACAGGATGTCCTATTGGAAGTGGATCTGAAAAAACACTAAGAATTTTAGAAGAATCTGGAGCAAGTGTTGTTGCTCTGGAAAACTGTACAGGCTATAAAGGATTAGATGTATTAGTAGATGAAACTAAAGATCCTATTACTGCTCTTTCTGAAAAATATTTATCTACTCCATGTTCTTGTATGACTAATAATAACTCAAGATTAGATCTTATTAAAAGATTAGCAGATGAATATGAAGTAGATGGTGTAGTAGATTTAACTTGGCAAGCCTGTCATACGTATAATATAGAATCTTTCACTGTTCGTAACTTTGTTAAAGATGAACTTAATCTTCCTTTCTTACAAGTAGAAACAGACTATTCAGATTCTGATGCAGGTCAAATAAAAGTTAGAGTTGAAGCATTCTTAGAAACTATTGGATCTACAGTTACAGCATAAATAAAATTACATCTATAAGGAAGTGATATTTTGATTAGTATTGGCATCGATGTAGGATCTGTTGCCGCAAAAGCTGTAGCTTATGATGGACAAAAAGTTATAGCTAATGCAATTTTACCTACAGGTTGGAGTCCTAAAAAAACTGGAGAAAGACTTTTAAATCAGATAATGAAAGAACTTAATATTACTAGAAATGATATTTCTTCTATAGTAGGAACTGGGTATGGTAGAGTATCTCTTCCTTTTATAGATAAAAAAGTTACAGAAATAACTTGTCATGGTAAAGGTGCTCATTATATGGATCCTGATATAAGAGTTGTTATTGATATTGGTGGTCAAGATAGTAAAGTTATAAAGTTAAATGATAATGGTACTGTTGGAGATTTTCTAATGAATGATAAATGTGCAGCTGGAACAGGAAGATTTCTACAGGTAATGGCAAATGCTCTAGAAATAGATGTTAGTGATCTTTCAAAGCTAGCTTCTGATGTAGAGCCTGCTAATATAAATAGTATGTGTACTGTTTTTGCAGAATCTGAAGTTGTAAGTTTAATAGCTGAAGGAACTTCTAAAGAAGCAATTGCTTCCGGTTTACTGCATTCAGTTTGTAACAAAACATACTCTTTAGTAAGTAAACTAGGAGTCGAAAATAAAGTTTTCTTCTCCGGTGGAGTTTCTAAAAATAAAAAATTAGTAGATTTACTTAGTAATAAATTAGGTGTAGATATTATTTCTTCTGATGAAGCTCAATTTCTTGGAGCTATTGGTGCAGCTATAATTGGATATTGATTTGTTTTAAACTATATAAAATAAGATTCCTTTCTAGTCTGTTTTTACTAGAAAGGAATCTTATTTTATATTTATCATGCCAACTTAAAATAATGTGTTAAAAAATCATGAGGAATATTAAATCTTTCGTTATTAATCAAAAGCTCCCGGGAATTGGAATCAGACTCATTACTCTCTTTAAATTGCTTAACCTCTTTATTAATACTTTCCATTTTTTCATCTAATTGTGATACTGAGCTTGCCGCTTCATTAAGCTCTTTTATTAATCTTTTAGGAATGTTTTTATTATACTTGTAGTAAATTTTATGTTCTAAACTTGCCCAGAAATCCATAGCAATAGTTCTAATTTGAACTTCAATATAAATATCTTCTACTCTATCAGACATAAAAATAGGAATTTGCAGTATTAAGTGTAAACTTTTATATCCATTAGGCTTAGGATTTTTAATATAGTCCTTACATTCAATTACTGTTATATCTTTTTGATTTTGTAACATATTACTTAGCTCATATATATCTGAAATGAAAGAACATGTAATTCTAATACCAGCAATATCTCTAATATTTTCTCTTATTGAAGGTAATGACAGTTCAATTCCTTTCCTATCAACTTTTTTTACAATACTCTCAGGTGTTTTAAGACGAGACTTAACATGTTCAATAGGATTATAATCATGAATATGATGAAATTCTTGTTTTAAAATATCAATTTTCGTATTTACTTCATCTAATGCAAATTTATAAGACATCATAAATCTAGTTAATTCTGTTTTAATTTGCTTTAAGTCTATATCGTCGTTAATTTCCATATTATACCGACTCCTTTTTGTTTTACATAGCTTTATTAATAATAAGTTGCTTATTTACTTAAAATAAATTACCTATGGATTTATTTTAAAACTTTAATATGAACTAATTATGAACTTTGCTATATTTTTATAAGAATTAACACACAAACCGCTACAATAAGAATTAGAATAGCTAAAGGTATCTTCTTTGATCCACCTTTCATTTGTTTGTAATCATACCAAATTTCAATAAAATCACCAAATAAATCTATTAAAAATTCTATCATATTGACTACCACCCAATGCTTCTATAAATTCTTTTCATACTTTAATTATATAGTATTTTTATCTAGGGGCTTCTACTTTTATATCCAATTTTCCATCCTGACCAACAGAAATAATATCTATATTTATATAGGTTTTAATCCTATAAATGTACTTAATCCTATTAACACTAATATTCTCAGAGTTCGTTTTGTTGTCATAAGTATAGAATCCTCCCTATTCTATCCACTGTACATTAAAAACATGATGTAATATGATTGTTGCCTGAACTATTTATAATTTATGAGTTAGTTTCTTCTATTTATTAGCTTATAAAATAATATAATTTACTTATAAAGACAACTTATAGTAGCAATTATAATAAGAATCATGTGTGTTAATAGTATTTCTTTAGAAATATAATTATTCAATTATATCTATTGCGTTTAATAGAATTGTTATAGTTTCATCATTGAAACTCACAACAATAGAAACATCTTTGTAATTTTTTTCTAAATATTTAATAGAATCGAAGTTACTTTTATATATTCCAGAATGAGGAAAATCGTCTTTCCTTATTTTTAATTTGTCGCTATATACGTTTCTCCCCTTAGCTAAAATATCCACAACGACTTCTGAAGGTGGTTCAAATTCTTCAGTTGATAATGTAATTACTAATTCATTATTATAACCTATATTCATATTTAAGGATGCTCTCCACATATCATTTCTACCAGTCATATCAATGGTTGTATTTTTCGCCATATTGCAGCTTGTCATATAAAAAATCATGCTTACAAGAAAAATAATTAAGGTAAATTTTAGCATATTTCTTTTCATAAATATCACCACCTTTAACAAGTTCATTCCCTTGCCTAATAAATTCTTTTGTATTGAGACATATTTTTCATCTATTCTGATTTATCTATTAAGAAAATTATACCATATTTTCTATATTGTTATAGGAATTTTCTATTTTTAATACCGTATTATTCAGTTTTCAAAGATCATTGTTCGTATTTTAAATCTTAATAGTTGTGTCGCTATTTTCTTGTATTTCGACATAAAAAATACCGCAAATCCACTTATGAATAATACGGTATTAAATAAAATATTGATGTTTAATTGTCATTACGCTTTAAATAGATAATGTGCAATAAGTAGGTAGAATTTATATTTAGCCAGACTTCTTATAGACAGCTACTAAATAGATATAGGGAAACATTATAGATAACGCAATTGGACTTTGAGAAATAGAAATATTATATTTAAATATAATAATATAAAGTATAATAAAGTATAAAATAAGTACTGATATTTTATACTTAACAATTCCTAAAATGTTAACTAATTTATCCTTGTATCTAAATACCCTATTAAGTAAATATAATACCAAAACTGAAATTAATGCAGGTAAAAAAATTAATATCAAATCCATTAAATCCATCCTTCCAACATATATTTACAAAAAATACATAATAAAAAATTAAACTATTTATTTACCTTTCTTTAGTAAGTAGATTTTCTTAATACAGAAAAAAATAGTTAATGCGCAAAATATAAATGTAATTATAATTAATAGCCAGTATGAACTAAATTCATTTAAAATTGAATATAGTAAAAACTCTATATAAGAAACATCTTCCATCCCAAATCCAACTCTTGCCGCAACGATACTAGTAGCAATAGTTATAAGAGCAGAAATACACCCTAAAATGAAAATAATATATGTTTTTAACGATTCACTATTCATTATTATTCTCCTTAAATAAAATAATGGATTATAACATAATAATATTTAAATAAATATCCTATATATAATAAAATCAGTAGTGAAAAAGATTCAATAATTTTCTATTGAAATAAACTTAAAAATTTCCAAGTAATATATACAACAATCGAAATCTTTATAGTAAATTTTATTACTATAGATTTTTTAGAAATAGGAGAAATTTTTGAATCTACATCGTCTAATATTTCTTTTATATCTGGTATATCACTTTTATTTTCTATAGTTAGGGTATGACGTTTTGTTGAGAAAAGACTAGTATTAATTATCAACTTGCTTTTTATATAAGGATTTGCAAATAAAAATACTGTTTTTTCATTATTTGTATCTTTTTTTACAAGAACTAAATTATTCTTTTTGAAAACTGAATATAATATAGATTCTAAGTCAGATTTATAGATATTTTCTATACCAACTGTTGTTTGTTTTATATAATGTCGTAAATATGTCCAAATAGAGATAGTATATATTAAAACTTGAAAATAAGAACTAATATTGTGATTCTCCTTTATTACAATACTATAAATAGAACTTATAATACCATATAATATTAAAATACCTAAAAACATAATAAAAAATCTAGACTCTAAAAAAACATTATGAGACCTTAGTCGCTTTATATTAATAAAAATATATCTTGCTAAAAATGTAGATAAAACCATTATTAATAAAATCACTTCTATATTCAAGTAATAAACTCCTTTCATTGAATAAAAATATACTATTTCTACCTAGGTGCCTCTATTCTTATATTCAACTCTCCATCTTTATTAATAGAAATAATATCAATATTTATATAGGAATAAACCCAATCAACATAGCCTATGATACTATAACTTTTATTGGTTCCGTGATCAGATATATGTGTTAAATGAACTGCATTTTCATTAAATCCACCGATTTCATACTCAAATGAAATATTACTGTGAGGATCTATTTGAGGAATAATATGTTTTTCTTCGTTATCATTGGAACTAAAAACTAAGTTTTCTATAGCTTGATTGGTATGATTTCTTATGTTAACTGTAGTGCCATTATTTGAAAAAAAGCCAAGCCTTAGTACTAGAAATGTGCTTAATACTATTAACATAAATATTATCAGAGTTCGTTTTGTTGTCATAAGTATAAAACCCTCCCTATTCTATCCACTGTACATTAAAAACATGATGTAATATGATTGTTGCCTGAACTATTTATAATTTATGAGTTAGTTTCTTCTATTTATTAGCTTATAAAAACATAGAAATTACGAAAAGCGCAGTGAATATAACAGCACAAATCCTTATAATGTTTAAATACAATATATTAAAATATTATCCTAATAACGATAAAATTTAGGACTTTGTAATTTTACTCCACATTTTGGACAATGATTTAAATTTCGTAATGAGGTTCTAGTATCTAAAATATATTTGCAATTAGGACATTTATATTTGGTGCTCATATAAAGACAAGTTATAATAGCAATTATAATAAGAATATTACCTAGACTCGTATTTCCTTGAATATATTTAATAGCGCCTAAGATTCCCAAGGTTAAGAGAGGTAACCCAGGTAGATATCTATATTTCTTTACTCTTTGAAATTCATTTTCAAAATCTTTCATATATACTTATCTCCTTTCAAAGCGCACTCAAATTTAACTATTTCTCATAAATAACCTTTTACACACTAAATCTTTATCTTAGTCTAGACATCTCTTACATATAAAATAGATGATACAACTTTTTAAATTCTTCGTTATTTATAAATGGTGTGCAACATCTACATCATTCCAAAATCATAAATTTTATACTCAGTGTCATCAGAAGGTTTACCAACTATAAAACTTCTAGAATATGTTCCATCGCCCCACTGGGGAATTAACTCTTTTGATTTATTTGAATGTTTTTGAGTAAAATTAACATTAATAATTTCATACTCTACTAAATTATGTTTTTCAATTATTTCGTGCCAGCCATAGTAGTATAATGTGTTTTGTCCACCATTTTCTAATTCTTTTTTATCATATTCATCTTTAGATAAAGTAGAAATTTCATGAATAATATATGATCGTATATAGATATCCTCATTAAAATGTTTTTCTTCGTTTTCTATTGAAATCTTGTGAGTTTCTATATTTGCCAAAATATCTAACATACTGTCAAAATCAGCAGTTATAGAATATAAAAAATTATTTACTACGATTTCTTCAGCTAAATTATCTGGGATGTCTTCTAGTTTAAAGTTTCGGTTATCTATATTAACATTAGTTTCACCATTATAAGTATATACATCTTCTGGTTTTGTGTTATTTGTGTATGCAAATAAACTAGTTAATATCATAGTAATAGCAGTAAAAGTTATTAGCTTTTTCATATTTTTATCCCCCTTTTACTTTTTAATTTTTAGCTTCACATTTTTAATAGCTATATAATAATTTTATTGAATTATCTACATTATATATCAATTTCTATATATATTTTGTCGAAGTATAGAATATCAAAAAAATACCGAGTCTCCCCGATATTAAAATTTAAAATAAATTTATATTAAATATATATTTCAATGAATAAAAGATATTATCTATATCCTATTTTACAAACACACTCTACATACTAAATACAGATACTTTCCATAGCCTAAACTACTCCTTATGTTGATCGAATAATGTCTGATAAACTAAATGTAATAACCTTTCTTAATTCTTCAAGGCTTATTTCCACTTGATATCCAATTTTCCCAGCACTAAATATAATCGTTTCAAAATTATCTGCTGACTCGTCGATCGTAGTTATGAAACTCTTTTTCATACCAACGGGTGAACATCCTCCGTGTACATATCCTGTAACATTCAATAAATCTTTTGATTTCAGCATTTTAATTGCTTTTTCATTAACACTTTTAGCGGCTTTTTTAAAATCTAATTCATCTGCAACAGGAACTAGAAATACATAGTATTTATTAGTTCCACCTACAGTCACAAGTGTTTTAAACACTTGCTTGGGATTCTGATTCAAAACATTTGCAACATCAATGCCATTAATAGCATTTGTATTTGCATAACAATGACTTTTATATTCTACTTTAGCCTTGTCTAATAGTCTCATTACATTTGTTTTAACTGCCATATCTCATCACTCCTAAAATCATAAAGTTTCTTATATTTAATATTCTTTATGTTAAATAATTTCATTTTTTACTCCTTACCATTACTCAATTTAATTTTCTGCACATTTTTATCTATTTAGTATACGAATTAATTCTATGCTTAGTTACTTTTAAGCATATTAGCAAAAAATAATATGGAACAAATTAAACCTCCAACCGAAAAAATCCAATGTTCAAATATCCAATTTAAACTAAAACCAATAATTATTGATAAAGATGCTCCTATTGAGTACCTATCTTTAATTTTAATAAATATCACCCTCTTGTTATAGTATTTTAATATATTCTACTGTTATATAGTTTTATACTTGTTTGATTTAATACATATAAGATTTGTTGCATATTTTTCATCAAAATTGCAAGTCACTACTTATTCTATATCTGTATCTTCTAATATATATACTGAATTCTCAAAATTAGTTATAGGATTATTAGCTATTGTAATATTTACTTTGGAGTTACTTATGTTTAGAATTTGATCAGTAGTATTTATTAAATTATTAGAAAGATCGATTCGTTTTAGACTTCTTAGGTTATCTAAACTACTCAATCCAATAAAAACACCCTACTACTAAAATTACACCAAAGCATATGGCTATTAACTTCATTTTTTTCATAAATATTCAACCTCTTTTTATTTTATTTACGCATTAAAAAGATATTCAACCTAAATATATATTAGTAATCAGATAGTGAAATTTTATCAATCTGATTATTAGCTTTTATCGAAACATTTAATCGAAACTTACCTCGTTTATTATTACTTAAAGGATGTATCATAGGAAGACTAACAAAATCCCCATATTCCTTTTTGACAGTTTCTCTAAATTCATCTGAATAACTTGTTTTTAAGCCCCATTCATATGAATAATCAGTTACTTTACCATCTTTATTATATGTTTCGCCAGCTATTACAGGATCTCCTAGAATGTTAATTATTTCTTCACAAGAATTACATTCAAACACAGTAATTAATTCTTTTTCACTAATCTTTATTGTGGATAGAGTCTTAAAACTAACAACTTTATTAGCTACTCTAGGTTTATTAGTTGTACTATCCCATATACTTACATACCCATATGGAAAATACCAAGATTCGATAGAGCCAGCAATATTTTCATTTTCCTTATTTAAAATACTATTTATTTCATCTACACTTGTATTATACGTTATATTTTTGTAAGCCTCGTAGACATCAGAACTCTTTATCTCATCTAATGTAAGTTCTTGTCTAAGTAGTGATTTCATGCTTAATTTAAATTCAGATGGTTTATAATTTACACTGTTAAAGATGAACAGTAAATAACCAGCTATTAATAAAGATAAAATTATCAAGATTAACTTCTTACTCAATTCCCATACCTCCTTCAGTTATTCATATAGTCCATATTCCCTCCTAAAAAACAATTAATCATGCTCAATGTAGTTCACCTAATACAAAAAAACTCCATACAAATATAACTTTCTTCAAATATATTGTAGAATTTTTAATCCTTCAATCTTTTAATTAAAATAAATTTAATTAGGATTAAAAATAAAATTAGATATATAAAATTAGCAAATATTCTTATATCATGAGCCCAAGGATTAGATAATGTTCCTTTTATACCTATAAACCATATAAAAATAAAAATAGTTAAAACTACAAATGTCTTAATTAAATAATTAATAATATTTATTAATTTTCCAAAATCCATACATGTTTCCTCCAACTTCATATACTATAATTTAATAGTATCCACATTAGAATACAATCCATATAAATCAAGTTAATTTCGTTCCTTTAATTGAATGCCTAAAATTTTATCCTGTTTATCCTCAATTTTTTTTAATACTAACAGCAATTCAGTTAATTTTTTTATATGATGTACATAAAAAATATGTTATCTTCCCAATTTTCTATTTGAATACTTTTTTAGTATTGCATTTTCTGGATGCTTTTCAATATTTCTCTCTATCTCATTTTTAAAAAATTCTAAATAATCCTCTTGATTCTTAAAATCAGCTTTAGTAACCTTCAAAAATGTATTATTTATCTGCACTAATTCATTTATATTCTTTGTTAGCGATTCTTTATTTGTTTTTTCAGGTTCAATATCATCAATATAATAATATATATATCCTAATAGATCACCAAGAGCTATAGCTTTATCATTTTTTGTTTCAGAATAGACATATACATCAACAATCATCTTACTATCTTGCTTAATTTCTGTAAGTAAAATAAAAGCATCAGAGAAATTATTTGAGTTATCCAATTTGTCTAATTTATCTATATTAATATTAATATCATTAATTTTTGACCTAACTAATGCATCAAGATTTTGATTATTTAATAAATTAGAATTTTGACTTGTAAAATACAAAGCTGTACATAAGCTGATAGATACAATAACAATAATAACTTTTAAGAGTTTTTCCTTCATATCAAGTTCTCCTTATTTTTTATTCAGTAGTCTTTTCTTTCATATATTGACTTATGGCCAAAACAAAACCACCTAGCGCCTTAATTCCCCATTGAGCATTAAGCATTACACCTCCAAGTGATTCAAACATACTTATTAATGATATAAACAAAATAAAAAATCCTAATATCCTAACTTTTTTATAAGTTTTCATATAAAAACCTCTTTTAAATTTCATTATCACCATATAGAAAGTATATTGTCAGAGGTATTACAACAAAATAATAAATCTTGTTTTAACATAGGTTATATCTTGTATAAATAATCTGTAATATAAAAATGGTTGAAGTAATAAGGGTATAAAAATACTAACTTGGTATATTCCTCTATAATCATTAAAAATTAAATACGCAAAGTATATTTCAAATAATGTTATTAGATTGATGGCTATAATTATAACTTTCTTTTTATTACTTTTAGACATTAATTCCCTCCTACTTTTATTCTCAGTTATGTACAAGTGTAAATTAAAAAAATGATAAACCCATAAGTACAAAAAGAAATAGAAAAAACGGTCTAGATTTTACAAGTAGCTATAACTCTAATAAAAAGTTATCTTTATTTTCTATTTCTATATCGATCCCCTTATTCCGAGCATTTCTAATAAATTCATCTTTATTATCTATCTTGCAATTAAAAATATAAATACTTTCTATATTGTTAAACTCTAATAATGACTCTGTATCTTTAATATAAACATTGTGCAGCCTTAGCTTTTTCAAATGTTTAAAACTTTGTATTCCATTAAAATTATTAATTTCACTAAAAGCAATACTAAGTTCCTCTAAGTCTGAAGGTCCTTTTAATACAGTTAAATCATTTAACTTAATGCCTTGTAGTGCTAATTTCTTTAAATTAGGTAAATTACTCAGGTTCTTTATCTTACCTTTTTCAGGATATATAATTTCTAACCATTCTAAGCTTTCCATTTTATTTAACTCTTCTAGCTGATCTAAATCAATAGATGATAAATTTAAATGCTCCAAATTTTCCAAATGATTTATAGGTTTTAAATCTTTTATTCTTTCTCCTTTACTTATATTTAGATCCTTCAAATTCTTAAAATGGTGAATACCTTCTAAACTAGTTACATCGTATTTACTCCCAATCCATAATCTATCTATATCCTTCAAACTATTCTTATTTATTTTTCCACTTATATTGTATTCTTTTTTTACAACGCGGTAAAAATTAACATCTTTTATAAGACGATTCGAATATAAATAATAATCTAAAGAGAAAAAACTCATAAATAATATACATATTAATGCTATATTAATAAATTTATATTTGGAATTTATCTTTATTAAAGAAAATATGCACACTATTCCTATACTAAAAAACAGTACTATATAGTTAGGTATAGAAGTACCATTCTTAAAAAGAATATAATTTACAATCATAGCTATAGGTACAATCAGATCAAAATTATCTTTTTTATGTTTGTATCTGTCAATTGTAAAACCCCTTATTATAATTACTATTAAAAGCCCCACCCAAACTCCTGGGAATTGGCCATCAGGAACTAATTCCATAACAAATAATTGAAAATACATTAGTACTAATGTAAATATTACCATCCAAAAAAGCTCTTTTTTATAATTCCTGCTTTCATCCATACCTTCTCACCTGCCTTACGGACATATATTCCCAATACTCATGAATGTTTCCTCCAAATATATAGTTTTAATCCCTTGACCCTAAAAATCTTCTAGCTTTTTATTTATTTCTTCTACCAACTTCTCAGTTCTTTCAATCTTTTCTTCATTCCTTTTAATTCGCTTTGGTAATTTAATAAATAAATTAAAAACAAAATAAATAATCCCTATCCATAATGCGATATTTAAAATTTGAAAAATAAACGTTGAATAAAGTTCCATAGTAAATTCACTCCTAGTATTTAGTTACATTTATATATTGATTAAAAAATTCACTCACCTTTTCTTTATCTTCTATTTCTACTATCCATTCGTAAGATGTTTTTTTATTAAAAATAGATAACTTTGGATCATAATAAGTAATTTCTAATTTTTCTTTTCCTTTCCACTCATAGCTTATTATATCTGACCAGTATATGTAATCTTGATTAACAGTAATTCCATTTTCTCTTACTTCTTTATCATATTTTATTCCTAATATACTAATAGTGCTTAAAATTATCCAAAGAACAGGAGAAACTAAGCTAGTTATGGATGCATTATTTATATTAATAATATCTTGTATAGAAAAAAGCACATATATGCAGGCCATAAAAAACCAGAAGAACATTGAATATCTTCTATTTGTCTTGTCTTTCATTTTTAAAAGCAATTTACCTAATTTTTTTTTTCGATTTAAATGTATAAATAATAAGCATATCATAATTATTAAAGTTATTATTGAAAATACATCTAAGTATCCTATACTTTTCAAAATATCTCCCCTTACTTCTTACATTAGAATCCAGCCTCATAATAGTACCAATGGTCTACAATTTTCTCAGTATAGTAGTAGTTATCACCATTAGATTCTTCCCATTCCCAGCCGTCTCCATCTACTTCTAATTCTACCCGAGTAGCTTGAAAGCCTAGCGGCTCATCTGGATTAACATAATAAAATCCATAATATATTGAACTTGGTGCAAGTCCAACTCCATAACAGTAAAAATCAACAAATGACTTGTTACCACCTAGATACTGTGATTCTATTTTCTCTATTCCATCAATTTTGTAAGCTTCATCATAGTCGTTATTGTTAATACTCTCATTCAAAATATCTAAATTCTTATTAACTATTGATTTAATTTTACTCTTATTCAAATTTGTTGGGTTATTAAATTGTATTATAACAATTATGCAGATAAAAACTATTAAAGCTATCTTATAATTTTTCTTATTTATCATATATAACGCTCTTCTCACAACATATCACCTCTCTAAACATAATTATTTGATAGTATCAATAATCTTCTCTTTTACCCCTGGTTCTAAAAAGTTTATATCTCCTGATAAATACATTACAATGTTATTTTTTTGAATTAAAATAGCATCGTTATTTTCACTTATATAAAATTTATCTACATTCCATAAATCTTCCATATCTTCGTTTTTAGCTAAAGTTGTATCAATCCACTTTAATCTTTCTTCTAATTTTCCGTTAAATATAATTTCAGTGAAATATGGGTGTATGCTTTCATAATAATCACCAACCATTCTTT
The DNA here is from genome assembly GCA_015978205.1 of Alkaliphilus sp. NP8. Classification (GTDB taxonomy): domain Bacteria; phylum Bacillota; class Clostridia; order Peptostreptococcales; family Natronincolaceae; genus Alkaliphilus_B. The sequence continues at coordinate 21,290 of JADWMM010000052.1, forward strand.
TCCTTGTATTATCTACATCCCAATTCTCTGTATAATAATAATGTTGAGGAACAATTGGACTTGTAGAAGATTCAATTCGTCTATTTATAAGGTTAATGTTTTCTGAATCTGTAATTAGCTCATCCATGGTAACTAAGGGGTAATTTTCAGGCATATCTTCTATAGGTATAGCATTGTCTACACCTCTAGTAATAAAAAACACTGCTATACTCTGGATTATAATTACACCTGCAACAACACCTACTATAGCATATAATGTAGCTCTCTCTTTGCTTTTTAGCTTTTTCTTTACAAAATGTCTAATAGATATTCCTAAACCAATACCTGATATAGGAATTAATGCTGAAATTAAAATTGAATAAGAATTTAAGACACCATCCATAATAACAGCTAATATAAGAATAGAAAAAATAATAAAGCTTGATTTATTAAATAGTAGTCCTCGTCTTTTAGCACCTTTTAAAGTAGGTTTTTTTATAGATAAATTATTTTTAATATTCCTTTTGGCTTTTATTACCCAAACTATACCGTATATAGCTCTAAGTACAATGTTTATAGATAAAAGAGGAAGTACGAAAAGCGAAGCAATTCCAGTATAATCCAATAAAGCTGTATATTTAAATGGTAAAAGAGCATTTGTCATCATACATAAAACAATAAATGTAATTATACTATTTAATAATTCCTGTTTCCATAAAGTATTTACAATGGATTCTTGGTTTGTCATCTCATCTTTCTCAGTTATATAAGTATCCTCATTTTCATTAGCATAGAAAAATTGTAAATGATTTTGAGATGATATATGATTCCATCCTAATCTTTCACGTCTACTTCTGTATGATTTAGCTTCTATAGTATTGTTTGGTGTAAGTGGCCCACCACCTTGGAAAATATCTACATAAAATTTTATTTCTTTAGGTTCTATCTTTTTAAATTTGGCAGTTACTTCTCCTACTTTTACTAACCTCCAACCCTTTTTAGCCATTTCTTCTAAATACTCTTCCATAGCTTTGTAATCAAGAGGAATAAAATCCCAAAATACAGTTTTTGTTTTATTTCTCACTATATTATACCTCCACTATAAATCTTGATTTGTTATAAAAGATACATATTTTTTTAATAAATTTATCTTGCATCTATATCCTAATATTCCAATATCTTATATTAAATTATTCTATATTTTTCCAATAAGTCCTTCTCTATACTTCAAATGTTATTTCTATTCCTTATAATATAAACACATTAATACAGAAAAAGTTCCATATAAATATATTTTTTAAAATATATCATATATAAATGAAGACAATGGATTTCTCCATTGTCTTTGCTGATTAAAAAGTAACTATAACTACTTCTGGTCTATTAAAAATTCGTAGTGGGAAAATACTGTTTCCTAGTCCCCTGCTTACAACCATTGATGTTTCTCTATCACTATAAATTCCATTTGTATATTTTGGAAACAGTCCTTGACCTGGTGCGACTACTCCTCCAATAATCGGAAGTCTAATCTGACCTCCGTGAGCATGCCCACTAAAAACTAAATCTACTCCACTTTTCTGGTATAGACTAAATTGTTCCGGTCTATGAGAAAGTAAAATATTAAAATCTGTATTTATATTTTTAGTTAGCTTTTCAAGATTGTTTTTTATATATTCAGTATCATCACTCCATAGATAGGTATGTTCATTTTGTTGTATTGCAGGATCAGCTATTCCCATTAGTCCTATTTTATCAGTACCTTCATTTAATTCTATATATGAATTGTCAATAATTTGTACATTTAAGCTTTTAAGTTCTTCTTGCAATGTATTATATTCTGTTGAAAGCTGTTCATGATTTCCTGAAACATAATATATAGGTGCTACTGTATTTATTTCTTCAATAAATTCTGTTGCTACATCTATTTTCGTATTTCTTCTATCTATTAAATCTCCGGTTATTACTATAATATTAGGATTAACTTTTTTAATTTTTTCTGACAATATCCCATTAAAATCTTTATTATGTAAATCGGAAATTTGAACTATTTTATATCCATTAAAGTTTTTTGGTATCTTTGAATTAGTATACTTATAATTTGTTGCACCTACACCGTTATTCTGCCATCTAAAAAATATAATCAAAGTTATTATTACAAAGATAAATATTATAATCATTTTAATGATTTTGGGGTTGAATTTCATAAGAAAACCTCACTAACATGTGAATTTTAAAAAAAGCTCAACATGTTATATGCTGAGCTTTTTATAAGTATTTAGTTATATCGCAGCGACTTATTCTCCCAGGCAGCTTCCCGCCAAGTACCATCAGCGCTGAAGGGCTTAACTACTGTGTTCGGTATGGGAACAGGTGTGACCCCTTCGCTATTGCCACGATGTTGCAATCACCCAAATCTCTGATTTGGTGTGAGTGTAATACTCCTAAATTCCGACAGACTTTTGGCGCTACCTTTTTTTGAGATTTTATTCCCTCAAAACTATCTAATGTTAGCTTTAATTGGT
>JADWMM010000042.1 GCA_015978205.1 Alkaliphilus sp. NP8
GATATAACTGCACGTTCTCCTTTAAATTTATTGCTAATACCTAAAGAGCTACCCATATCTATATTATGATCAATTAAAGGGTATTCTAAGCCTTCTAAAGTAACCCCTTTAACATTTCCACCTATAGGTATTATTGAAATCGTTTGTCCTATTTTTCCTTTTAAATTTAAAATATTATTCGTTATAGTAATATCGTTAAATTCATTAATAATTCTAGCTTTAATATTCATATTATGAATTTTATATAAAAGCATTAAATTACCTAGGCTATGATCCATACGAGTTCCAATAGCTCCAACGATAGTTATCTCTGTAGGTGACTTTTCAAAAGCAAATTCTACAGCCAGTTCAGTATCAGTCATATCTTTTTTTGGAGGAAATCTCTTAGTTTTTACTTTTCCGTTTTCTATCCATTCTAAAGTATCTTTAGTAATAGAGTCAAGATCTCCTACTAATAAATCTGGATAAACATTTAATTCTTTTAAATATCTAGCTGCACCGTCTGCACAAATAACATAATCATTTTTTTCAATAACAGTTTTTAAAATATTGGTATTTTTAATATCCCCATTTGCTACTATTACTATTTCCATATTTACCTCCATCATACAATTTATCTCATAGGTAAATTTCTATAATACTTACGTTATATTATATTTTGCCTAAATTGCTTTACTGTGCTTTCAATATCTTCACTACCAAATATAGCCGAACCAGCGACAATTACATTTGCACCTGCATCTATAACTGATTTAACATTATCTGCTTTAACACCACCATCTACTTGAATGTCGATGTTTAGTCCTTTGGATTCTATCATTTTTTTTAATTTTTCTATTTTAGTCAAACTAGAATTTATAAAACTTTGTCCTCCAAACCCAGGGTTAACACTCATTATAAGAACCATATCTAAATCTTCTAGCACATATTCTATTACATCTAAAGGAGTAGCTGGATTTAACGCAACCGCTGCTTTTACATTATAACTTTTAATAAGCTGTATAGTTCTACTTAAGTGAACACAAGCTTCACTATGAACAGATATTATATCTGCTCCTGCTTCTACAAATTGAGAGATATATCTATCTGGATTTTCTATCATTAAATGAACATCAAAAGGAAGTTTTGTTTTGCCTTTTAAACTTTTAACTACAGGTGGACCCATAGTAATATTAGGAACAAAATGTCCGTCCATAACATCTATATGAAGTAAATCGCATCCTGCATCTTCAACTTTCTTAATATCCTCTAATAAGCTTGAAAAATCTGCTGATAATATTGATGGTGCTAATTTCATAATAATCTAATACCTCCTATGTTTTTTAATTTCTTCTATGAATTGAATATAATTATTATATCTACTCCCAGATATTTTGTTTAGTTCAACAGCATCTTTAACCCCACAATTAGGCTCATTAATATGCTTGCATGTATTGAATCTACATTTATCTACACATTTCATGAATTCTGGAAAATATAATTCTAATTGACTTTCTTCTATAAAATTCATATTTAAAGAACTAAAACCAGGAGTATCTACAACCCAACTATCTTCTTCTATAGGTATAATTTCTGCATGTCTAGTTGTATGTTTTCCTCTAGATATCTTAGAACTAATTTCTCCTGTTTGTAACTTTAGTCCTGGATGTATGCTATTTAAAAGAGTTGATTTTCCAACTCCAGATGGGCCTGCAAATACGGTGGTCTTATTCTTTAATTCATTTTTAAGTTCATTTATTCCTTTTTTCTGATTAGTACTAGTTAATATTACTTTATAGCCTATGGATTTATATTCATTTATAATTTTACTGTATTCTTCTTGTTCTAACAAATCAATTTTGTTAAAGCAAATCACTATATTTAAATTTTGACTTTCTGCTAACACTAAAAAACGATCTAAAAGTGATAGGTGAGGATCGGGCTGTGTTACTGCAAATACAACTACTGCTTGATCTACATTAGATACAGAAGGCCGGATTAATTCGTTATGACGATTATTTATTTTTTCCAATACGCCTTTTTTATTTTCTTTATCTAATATATCTATTTCTACATAATCACCAACTACAGGAGTAATTTTCTTTTTCCTAAAAAGCCCTCGAGCTTTACACTCAAATGTTTCTCCTTTAACATCTACATAATAAAAGCCACCAATCCCTTTAATTAACCTGCCACTATACATTAAATACCTCCTTAAAAGTCAACTACTATAGTTTCTTGTTTTTCTCCGTTAATGTAAATAACAAACTCTTGACTTCCTTCTCCTGTCACTTGAGCTCTTACAGTATTTCCTTCTTCTTCTATATTGTGCTCTTTAGCATATACTAATTTTTCTTCTCTATCTTCTATATTAAAAATCTCCACATTAACTGTATCGGTGTAATCATCTAGAGTAATAGAAATAGTTCGTGCTGAAGGCCCATTTTCATTTGTATCTTCATCTACTTCCTCATCTTCTATACCTTTACTTACTATTAAATTAACAACAGATTCTTCTTGAACCTGAGTATTAGCTCCAATATTCTGATCTATAACAATTCCTTCTTCATATATATCGCTGTATTCTTTTCCAACATCTCCAAGTGTAAGGTTATATCTTGAAATAATATTTTTAGCTTCTTCCAAAGTCTTCCCTTCTAGACTAGGCATATTTATAGTTACAACTTCCGGTCCTTTACTTATAACATAATCCACTGCTGAATTTTCAGCCACTTTAAAGTTAGCACGTGGATTTTGATCTATAACGGTACCTACAGGTAATTCACTAAATTCCTCTACTACTTCTCCAGTTTCTAGTCCTTCATCTACTAACATTCTTTCTGCTTCCATTTCAGTTTTATATATTAAATCAGGAACAGTAGCTAACTTACTACCATCACTAACTATTATTTTAATTTCAAATCCTTTTTTTACTTTCATACCTTCAGATGTTAATTGATTTACAACTTCATCTTTTGGTATAGTGTTATCGTACTTTCTGCTTATATTTAATCTAAGTCCTACTTTTCCTGCTAACTCTTTTGCATCTTCAACATTCATACTAACAAAATTAGGCACTTCAACATTCTCCACCTTAAACAAGTCTGATAAATAAAAGAATCCAAATGTAAATACTATTGCTGCTATTAAAGCAGAGATTATGGCAGATCCAATTACTAATTTTCGCTTATCTTTTTTCTTACCTTTGTTCTTTGTAGATTCATTATTACTGTTAAATTCATCTTTGCTGTTCGTTAATTCTTTCATTTCATCTGCAGTAACAGCTGGTATGATTTGTGTTGGAGAATCCTCAATTTTCAAAGTATTATCTATGTCATCAAAATCTATATTATTTTTTATTTTATATAAATCCTCTATCACTTCAGATGCATTAGAATATCTTACAGATTGTTCTTTTTGCATTAACTTTATAATTATGGCCTCTAGCCCTTTAGGGATTGACATATTATGCTCAGAAGGCTTGTCTGCTTCTTCTTGTATATGTTTTAAAGCTACTGTTACTGGTCTATCCCCTTCAAATGGTACCTTGCCAGTTGCCATTTCATACATAACAACACCTAAAGAATATAAATCAGATTTTTCGTCAGTATATCCTCCTCTAGCTTGTTCTGGAGAAAAATAATGTACAGATCCAATTACACTTCCTGTATTAGTTATAGTAGATGAAGTTGCAGCTAAAGCTATTCCAAAATCCGTTACTTTAGCTCTATTATCTTCTGTAACTAAAATGTTATGAGGTTTTATATCTCTATGAATAATATGATTAGAATGAGCATGTTTTAAAGCTAGTGCTATTTGTCTACTAAATTCAAGTATTTCATCTGCAGAAAGTACACCTTTTTTCTTAATTACCTCTTTTAAAGTTTTACCTTCAACATATTCCATAACTATATAATATATATCACCTTCTTCTCCTACATCGTATATATTAACTATGTTAGGATGAGATAAACTAGCAGATGCTTGAGATTCTTTTCTAAATTTCTCCAATACTGTTTTATCATTTACAAACTCTGATCTTAACACTTTAATAGCAACATACCGATTTAAGAGGTTGCATTTAGCTTTATATACTAGTGCCATACCACCTCCACCTATTTTTTCGATAATTTCATATCTATTTCCTAATATTTTACCTATCATTTACTCACCTTCTCTCTAAATTTCCTTCATCATTTTTCGCAACTAATACAGTTATATTATCATATCCACCTCTTTTATTTGCCATAGATACCAACCTTTCACATATCTCACTACTATCTTTAATTTCTATTAGAATTTTTTCTATTTCATAACTATCTACAAAATTACTTAAGCCATCAGTACATAAAACAAGACTATCTAAAGGATCCATACTTAAAGTGAAAATATCAATTTTTATATTTTTAGTAGTTCCTAAAGCTCTAGTAATAATATTTCTTTTAGGGTGTTTCATGGCTTCATTTTCAGTTATACTACCATTTCTAACTAATTCTGCAACTAAAGAATGGTCCCTGGTTATTTGGTTTATATTATTATTTTTAATTATATAAGCTTTACTATCTCCTACATGACCTACAAAAATAGTAGATTCATTTTTTAATATTAATGTAGCTGTTGTACCCATTCCATCGCAAGATGTATTTTCTTTACCATGAAGATAAATTTTTTCATTAGCACGATTAAAGGCTTCATATATAATTCCTTTAATAGCTTCTTCATCCATATCTGAAGAAATATATTTATCAATATGTTCTTTAATAGTATTAACTGCTAGAAAACTAGCAACTTCTCCAGCATTATGACCACCCATTCCATCGGCTACTATTAATAAATCATAATCTTTTTTAAAAATACAATAATTATCTTCGTTTATATCTCTAACTTTTCCAACATCTGAAATAGCACTAATATTCATTTCTTAAAATCCCCCCTTTTTTGACGAATCTTATCATTCATATTATTTTATCATTTTTGTTCATTTTGTAAATATTTTCTTCTCAATTGACCACAAGCAGCATTAATGTCAGATCCCATTTCTCTCCTAATAGTAGCTTCTATACCTGATTTGTGCAATATATTTTGAAACCTCTTTATATCTTTCATATTAGGCTTCATGTATCCTCTTTCTTCAACACTATTTACTGGTATTAAGTTAACATGACAAAGCATTCCTTTTAATAAGTTAGATAGCTCATTAGCATCTTGATCTCTATCATTAAATCCTTTTATTAAAGCATATTCAAAAGTAATTCTGCGGTTAGTTTTATTAATATAGTATTGACAACTATTTATTAGTTCATTAATAGAGTACTTTTTAGCTATAGGCATTGTTCTTTTCCTTAAATCATCATTAGATGCATGTAAAGATATTGCTAAGTTAATAGGTATCTGTAAGTCAGCTAGCTCTTTAATTTGTGGTACTAACCCTGATGTTGATAGCGTTATATGTCTATTCCCTATATTAAGGCCCTTCTCGTCGTTTACTATTTTTAAAAAGTTTACAGTTTCTTTCAAATTATTTAATGGCTCTCCACTTCCCATTAATACAATGTTAGATATCCTTTCTCCAATATCCTCTTGCATAGTTAATATTTGATCTATCATTTCACCCGCTCTTAAATTTCTAACTAAACCTTCTAATGTAGATGCACAAAAGGTACAGCCCATAGCACAGCCTACCTGTGTTGAAATACAAGCTGTTAGTCCATGTTTATATTTCATTACTACACCTTCTATTATATTATAATCATCTAGCAAAAATAAATATTTTGTTGTACCATCTATGTCAGAAATCAACTTCTCTTTTATTTGAACATTAGTAATATAAGTGTTTTCTTTTAACTTCTCCCTTAAAGATTTAGACAAGTTAGTCATGTCGTCAAAGTTTTTAACACCTTTATTTATCCACTCAAATATCTGTTTACCTCTAAACTTCTTTTCATTCATACTAATTAGAAGTTCTTCTATTTCTTCTACTGTTAAACTAAGTAAATCTTTTTTATCCATAATAAGTAACCTCCTGAATTTTACTTAATCCGTTTTATCTTTGAAATAAAAAATCCATCTGTGTTATGAGTATTAGGATAAAGCTGAATTGTAGCTTGATCACTTCCACTAGGAATAAGTTCTTTATATTTTTCTCCAATATTAATTAATTCAAAATTTGAATTCTTATTGAAAAACTTATCTATTATCTCTTTATTTTCTCGATTATCAATAGTACACGTACTATAAACCAATTCTCCACCTATTTTAAGATATTTAGATGCATTTTTTAGTATATCATATTGTATATTAGTAATTGTATTTATATCTTCTAAATGCTTACGATATTTTATTTCAGGCTTTCTACGAATAATTCCTAAGCCAGAGCATGGAGCATCTACTAATATTTTATCTGCTTTATCCAACAATTTTTCATCTAAATTGTCTCCACTGAAATTTTCAGTTTCTATAATATTTATCCCTAATCTTTTAGCATTATTTTTTACAAGCTTTAATTTATGTTCATGTATATCTCTAGCTATTATCTTACCTTTATTATTCATTAATTGAGCCATATGAGTAGTTTTCCCTCCTGGCGCACTACATACATCGATTATAAATTCATTTTCCTTAGGATCTAAAATTTTAGCAACTAACATAGAACTAAAGTCTTGTATCTGTATATATCCTTTTTTATATAAATTAGATTCTTCTATATTGTGTAATCCTTTAACAATTAACGATTCTGGTATTAATGAATTTTGCTTTACTGTATATCCTTCTTCCTCAAGTAAATTTATACAATCTTTTATAGATATTTTTAATGTATTTATTCTAATATATAAGTCTGGTCTAGTATTATTTGCTTTTAATAGGTTTTCTGTAAAATCACTATCGAAATTTTCAAGAAAAGTTTTAACTAACCATTCTGGATGAGAATATTTCACTGATAAATACTTTATAGTATTTTTTTTAGGGTTTGGCAATTTAATTTTTTCCTTATTTCTTTGAATGTTTCTTAAAACACCATTTACAAATCCAGATGTTTTTTTACAATATTTTTTAGATAAATTTACACTTTCATTAACAGCTGCAAACCCAGGAATTTTATCTAAAAATAGTAATTGATATATTCCAAGTCTCAATAAATTTAATGTATATGGATTCATTTTATTAATTTTAAAAGTTGAAAACTGACCTATTACATAGTCAATATAAATTTGATTTTCTAATACACCATAGATAAGTTCAGTCATTAAACTTTTGTCTAATTGACTATATGAATTGTTTCTTATCTCTTTATTTAAAGCAATATTTGAAAATGCTTTATTTTGATTCACCTCGTATAAAACAGTTAATGCGCCTTCTCTTGGATTCATTTTATTACCTCCTCTTTACATTATAAACAATTTTATGGTATAAGAAAGTATACTTTCTTATACCATAAAAGAACAAAGTCTTCCTTTTTATAATTTACAGGTCGACTTTGCTCAATACGTAATAAAAATTATAAATATCTATAATTTTCTATAATTAACAACCCAATGCAGCATATAAGATTAATTATATATATCTTTTAGTCTCTACTTCCTCTAATAAGAATTAATCGAATAAGCTGTGATACTGCGGCAGCCATTGCTGCTACATAAGTAAGTGCTGCAGCTCTTAATACTTTCTTGGAATGTCTATACTCATCCTGAACAATAAAACCACCTTCATCTAATAATCTTACTGCTCTAGTACTAGCATTAAATTCTACAGGTAGCGTAGCAATTTGAAATAAAACTGCTGCACCGAATAATAATATTCCTATATCCATTAATGAAGGTGTTATTAATAAACCAGCAATAATGAAAAACCAAGCTGCTTTGGAACCTAGATTTGCTACTGGGAAAATAAGGTTTCTAAAAGTAAGTGGTATATATCCGTCATTATGTTGAATCGCATGACCTGTTTCATGGGCTGCAACACTAATAGATGCTATAGAAGTACCGTGATATACATCATTAGATAAACGCACTACCTTTTTTCTTGGATCATAGTGATCACTCAATCTTCCTCCTGCTATTTCAATAGGAACATCTCTCATACCATTTTTATCTAATATATATCTAGCAACTTGATATCCTGTATGTCCTTTTTTAGAGTTTACTCTTAAATACTTGGCAAAAGTTGATTTAACTTTTGCTTGAGCATACATAGTGAGTATAATGGATGGAATTAATATAAACATGGTTGGGTCAAAAGAAAATGGATAAAACATATTATCACTCCTTTTTATGGTAAAAAGTGTTTTATAGCCTTTTCAACTTTATTTAAGTCAACAGACGTATTAACACATGGGCCTTCTGGACGATTATTTGTTACAGCAATAATGGGTAATCCTTTTACATCTTGAAGACCACTTATTAAATCTCTTTCGCAAGCTATGGCAACTATTGCTTTAGGTTTTAAATCTTTAATAGTTTTTCTAGCTAAAGTTCCTCCTGTCATCACCCTAAAATTCACACCATATTTATCTTCTAATCCTATTAGATTGTCTACATTACATTTACCACATCTTTTACAATTTCTAATATCTGTAGTTATTTTGTGAGGACAAAATGACTTTTGAATACAGTGTGGTGTTAAAATTAGTATGTTTTTAGGCTCAATATTATATTCATTACTTAAAACTAGCTTGTTATTTAATTCTGTAAAAGCTGCCCTAATAATATTCTTATTGTATTTTAATAGTTTTCCTAAAAATATCATTATTGGATAAACAAGTGTAATAGATATCTCTAATAATTTTCTTGAAAATTTAGGTATGGGATAATTATACCACAACCGTATAACTATATATATAATGGCTAACAATACTATTGCAGCTATGGTTAATACTATGATTGTAGCACTAAATGCTATTTTATAAAAATATTGATTTTCCCCTCTTGTAAAGAGCATTAATCCTACTGTAATAGCAGTTATTAATCCAAACATAATGGATAAAAGAAAAATAAATTTCTTATATACATTGTCTCCCTTTACTGTCTTTTGAGTATCCATTATTATTCACCTAATCTCGTATTTTCTTCAATATTGTTCCCCACTAAATAACTTTGTACGCTCATTCTTTTTTTACCACTAAATTGTATTTCCTCAATTGCTAATATACCTTTCCCTGTACCAACAAGTATACGATCACTTTCTACTTTTAAAATTGTTCCTGGATCATATTGTTTATCACTCTTGATGACACTGCTTTTCCATATTTTCATAACTTTATTGTTATAAGTGGTAAAAGAAGTTGGCCAAGGGATTGTTCCTCTAATTAAATTTTTTATCTCCTCTGCAGATTTACTCCAATCTATTATACCCAGATTTTTAGTAAGCATTGGTGCATAAGAAGATTCATCATTGTTTTGAGGAACAGGATTCAATTCATTTTTTTCTAATAGTTCTAATGTTTTGCTCAATACTTTAGCACCTAGCTCCATTAATCTATCATGTAATTCTCCTGCTGTCTCTTCCTCGCCTATTTCAATTTCTTCTTTTAGAAGCATATCTCCTGTATCTAAACCAATATCCATATACATAGTAGTAATACCTGTTTTCTTCTCACCATTAATAACAACCCAATTAATTGGACCTGACCCTCTATACTTAGGTAACAAAGATGCGTGAACATTTATACATCCATGCTTAGGTATTTCCAATATATCTTTAGGTAAAATTTGACCATAAGCTACAACTACAATAAGATCTGGATTTAAATTTTCTATCTCTTTAATTATATCTTCATTTTTTAAAGTAGTAGGTTGAAATATAGGTATATTATATTCTATAGCTTTTGCTTTTACTGGAGTTATATTAATTTTTTGCCCTCTTCCACTTTTTCTATCTGGCTGGGTAAAAACTCCAACTACTTCATGTTTACTATATATTAAAGTCTCTAAACAAGGAACAGCAAATTCTGGAGTTCCCATATAAACTACTTTCATTAAATCACCTCTATTTATTTTCAGCTCTATCTATAAATAATATTCCGTTTAAATGATCAATTTCATGACAAAATGCTCTAGCTAAAAATCCTTCACCTTCTATAGTAATCTCTTCTCCTTTACGATTTAAGGCTTTAACTTTAACTTTAGCTGGACGCACAACTTCTTCAGCTACTCCAGGTAAACTAAGACAGCCTTCAGAGTCGCATTCACTACCTTCTTTATGAATTATCTCAGGATTTATAAGTTCAATTAAACCTTCACCTATATCTACAACTACTATTCTTTTTAAAATTCCTATTTGAGGAGCTGCAAGTCCTACTCCTTCTGCATCATACATTGTTTCAGCCATATCATCTAATAAAGTAATTACCTTATCATTAATTTTATCAACTACTTTTGAAGTTTTTCTAAGTACTGGATCATCATCTTTACGAATAATTCTAATTGCCATTTTTCTACCTCCTAAATTAAATAATAGTATATGGATTTATATCAATAGTACAAACTATATCTTTACTTATATATTTGCTTCTATTATCTATCAATAAATACTTTGCAGCTTTTCGTAATAGTCCATAGGGTATATTTGCATCCTTTAATAAAATTTGATATCTATAACTTTCTTTTATCCTACTTATCATGCTTTGATTAGGACCTAATATAATGTTATCAAGTTTTTTATACCCTTGAGAGTTCAAAATATATTTAATATGATTTGCCACTAAATTACAAGTATATTCTACTTTCTTTTCAGCTTTACCAGAAAAATTTAGTAATATTAGATTATTAAAAGGTGGATAAGAAAATTCATTTCTAATAGCTAACTCATCTTTTATAAAACTTTCATAATCATGATTTTTAGACGCTTCAATGCTATAATGCGTTGGTTCATAGGTTTGAAGAATCACTTTTCCTTTTGCAGCTCCTCTTCCGGCTCTACCCGCTACTTGAGTAACAAGTTGAAATGTTCTTTCTGCTGCCCTAAAATCTGGTAAATTCAATGTTGAATCAGCAGAAATAATACCTACAAGAGTAACATTTGGAAAGTCCAACCCTTTAGATATCATCTGAGTACCTACAAGAATATCAATTTCTTTATTCTTAAAACGTTCTAATATTTTTTCATGTGAGCCTTTACGACTTGTAGTATCCATATCCATTCGTTCTATTCTTGCATGGGGTAAATAGTATTTAACTAAATCCTCAATCTTTTGTGTTCCCGTTCCAAGATGTTTAATATTGTCACTTTTACAATCAGGACACGCAGTAGGTACAGATTTCATATTTCCACAATAATGACACCGTAATTTTTCATCTGTTTTATGAAAAGTCATTGTTATATCACAATGTTCACACTTTAAAACATGACCACAGTTTTGACACGATATAACACTTGAATATCCTCTACGGTTTAAAAATAAAATCGTTTGTTTTTCGTTTTTAAAATTCTCATTTATTGCACTAATTAATTGACCACTTAGAATTCCTGTATTTCCAGATTGTATCTCTTCTGTCATATCTACTACTTCCACAGGAGGAAGTTCTGAGTTTGTAGCTCTCTTTTTTAGTGTAATTAAATGTAAATTATTGTTTAAAGCTTTATAATAACTTTCTACAGAAGGTGTAGCAGATCCTAATACTAACACAGAATTTTCTAATTCACCACGGTACTTAGCAACATCAATTGTGCTATATTTAGGAGTCTGATCAGATTTATAAGTATGTTCATGTTCCTCATCTATAATAATAATACCTAAATTTTTGAAAGGAGCAAACACAGCAGACCTAGCACCTATTACTATATCAACATCACCCTCTGCAATCTTACGCCATTCATCGTAACGCTCACCTTCAGAAAGACTACTATGAATAACAGCTATTCTATTTCCAAACCTTCCTCTAAATCTTGCTACTGTTTGAGGAGTAAGTGAAATTTCGGGAACTAATACAATCCCTTGTTTACCTATTCCTATTACTTTTTCTATAAGCTGCAAGTATATCTCTGTCTTTCCACTGCCAGTTATACCATGAATTAAATAAGAATCACTTGATACATTTTTTATTGATTCACAAATTTTATCTATAGCTATTTTTTGCTCTTTATTAGGAACAAGTTTTGGAAATAAGGAGAAATCTTTATTCATAAAAGGATCTCTCTTAACTTCTACATATTCAAATTCTATATATCCTTTTTCTTTTAGGCTGTTTAGTGTACTTTTACCCGTATTAGCTATAGATAATAAGTTTTTTACACTACATTTTTTTTGTTCACTTAATAGTTCTAATAGTATTTTTTGCTTTTTTGCATTTTTTAAAGATGTTAAAGCTTCTCCTATTTTTTCTTTACCTATAGCTATTTTAGCATATTGTTCTGTCTTTATATTTAATTTACTATTAAATTCATATTTTATATCTATTATATTTTTTTGCAGAAGAATTTTAATAATACTATTAATTTCCTTATAATCCACATGTTGCATTAACAAATCTAAGTATGCTTTACCACCTAAATATTCCAATGCACTTAATACATCCTTAGCCTTACTCTTACTATTAGAAATTACATCTTGCCAATTACTATTTATTAATATAATTAACTTTCTTTCTTTCTTTATCATACCTTTAGGTATTAAACAATGAATTGCTTCAATATATTTACATAAATATCGATTCTTCATCCAAAAAATTAATCTTAATTGATTTTCAGTTAAAATAGGCTCTTTATCTATAACAGCAAGTATTTTTTTGAACTTCCTTTTTTTTTCAGGTATATAGGTAGTTACATTAAGTACATAAGCTTCAAGCTTTTTATTACCTCTTCCAAAGGGAACTATAACCCTCATTCCTCTAATTACATCATTAGTTAAATGGGTGGGAATTTCATAGTCGAATAATTTATCAGTTTGGTAGCTGTTATTATTCACTATCACTTGTGCTATTATAAGTTCATTATTCAAAAGCCCACCTCCCTATGTCGATTATATCAAATTTTAAAAGTATAAAAAAATATATTTAATAACTAAAGTATGATCTTGTATATCTAAAATAGAAAAGGACTATTCTAGTCCTTTTATTACAATTCTATTTAAAAAACTCATTTACTTTATCTAAAATACGATTTGCAATTTCTATTTTATTTGATTTTGCTATTTTTTCTATTTCACCATTTTTATTTATAATTTGAACAATATTTGTATCAGAACCAAAGCCTGCGCCTTCTTCTTTTATATTATTAGCAACTATAAAGTCTAAATTTTTCCTACTAATCTTACTTTTAGCATTTTGAATTACATCTTGGCTTTCAGCTGCAAACCCAATCAATATCCTATTTTCTTTCAAAATGCCTAGTTCCTTTAATATATCTGGATTTCTGACTAAAGTTAGATTTAAATTTCCATCACTTTTCTTTATCTTATTTGTAGAAACTATTTCTGGACGATAATCAGATACTGCTGCAGATTTAATAATAATATCTTGTTCTTTATAGTTACTCATTACTGCATCGTACATTTCTAAAGTTGTATTTACATTAATTAGTTTAACACCTTTAGGAGAAGAAAGCTGTGTAGGTCCACTTACAAGAGTTACATCTGCACCTCTTTCAAATGCTGCTTTAGCTAAAGAATATCCCATTTTACCAGAAGAATGGTTAGTAATAAAACGAACAGGGTCTATTGACTCTCTAGTTGGACCAGCTGTTATTAAAATTTTTTTACCTTCTAAATCGCTATTTGGTTTAATTATATTTTTAACTACTTCAACTATATTATCTACATCAGCCAACTTACCTTTTCCAACATCACCACATGCAAGTCTACCGGAACTTGGATTAATAAATTTATATCCTAGAGATATAAGTTTTTCTATATTCTGCTGAACTATTTTATTATCATACATTTTTGTGTTCATAGCTGGTGCAAATATAATCTTTGAAGTAGATGCCATAATAGTTGTGGAAAGCATATCATCAGCAATTCCATTTGCTACTTTACCTATAATATTAGCAGTAGCAGGTGCTATAAGTAAAACATCTGCTTTTTGAGCTAAAGAAATATGTTCAATATCCCAATATCTCGGTGTCGTAAATGTATCTACTATTACTGGGTTCTGACTCAAGACTTGAAATGTATGGGGATTAACCATTTCTGTAGCAGACTTGGTCATTATAACGTCTATATTTGCTCCTAGCTTTTTAAATCTACTAACAACATCACAGGCCTTGTACGCTGCAATTCCTCCTGTTACACCAAGTACAATATTTATATCTTTTAACATATATTCACCTTCTCAGCTTTACTCTTCTTCTTCTACTGCTTTAGTATAAAGCACTTCTTCCTCATATATTTCTTGAGTAGCCATGGATACTGGCTTTTTACAATCAATATTAGAAACCTTTACTTCAGCTCCATCTATTAACTGTCTTGCTCTTTTAGATGCTGCTATAACTAGAGTATATCTACTTTCTACTTTATCTAATAATTCATTAATTGGTGGGTATAACATGTTATCCTCTCCTTATTCAAATTAAAATTTTGATAATATTTCTTCGTAATTTCTTAAAACTTTACATTTTTCTGCTTTGATAATGGACTCAATATCTTCCACAGCTGTTGGTACATCATCATTTACAACAGCATAGTCATACTTAATTACTTGCTTTATTTCAGAAACAGCAGAACCATATCTTTTTTCAATATCTGAAACACTTTCTGTTCCTCTCCCTACAATTCTACTTTTAAGTTCTTCTAATGAAGGTGGTAATATGAAAATAAATACAGCATCTTTAAATCTTTCCTTAACCTGCAATGCTCCTACAATATCTATTTCTAACAAAACATCTTTTCCATTTTCCATATTTTCTATAACATATTCTTTAGGTGTCCCATAATAATTATCATAAACCTTAGCATACTCCAAAAACTCGTCATTATTTATCATATTCTCAAATTTATTTTTATTAATAAAAAAATAATTTATCCCATCTTTTTCTCCAACTCTAGGTAATCTGGTAGTAGTTGATACAGAAACATTGATCTTAGAATTATTTTTAAGTAATTCTTTGCAAATCGTCCCTTTACCAGCTCCAGATGGCCCTGATACAACAATTAGCAACCCTTTATTACTACCCATAATTTTCTCCTCTTTCTATCTATATTATTCTTCATCTGAAATTGTATCTGCTTCTTTATTGTTATCCTTAGAATTTAATCTATGTGCTACAGTTTCAGGCTGAACAGCAGAAAGAATAATATGATCACTATCTGTAACTATTACTGCTCTCGTTCTTCGCCCATAAGTAGCATCTACAAGCATACCCCTATCTCTTGCTTCTTGAATAACTCTTTTAATAGGTGCAGATTCTGGACTTACGATAGCAACAATTCTACTAGCAGATACTATGTTTCCAAACCCTATATTAATTAATTTTATATTCATAAGTATTTCCCCTTTACTCAATATTTTGAACTTGTTCTCTCATCTTCTCAAGTTCACTTTTTATATTAATAACCAAATTCGATATATTTAAATCATTAGCCTTAGAGCCAATAGTATTTACTTCTCTATTCATTTCTTGAAGTAAAAAATCTAATTTCCTTCCAATTATATCATCATCATTTAAAATGTTTTTAAATTGCTCAATGTGGCTATATAGTCTAACAACCTCTTCTGTTATGTTACTTTTATCAGCGAATAATGCTACCTCTGCTGCTAATCGACTGTCATCTAATAAAAATTCTTCATTTGATATTTCTTTTATTCTTTCTTTTAATTTTTGTCTATATTCCTGAACAATTATAGGACTTCTTTCTTTTACTTCTTCAACAAATTTTTTAGTTTTATTTAAACGATTTATTAAATCAGACTTTAATTTAGAACCTTCTTCTTTTCTCATAGATATAAGCTGATTAATAGCAACATTTAAAGATTTTTCTAAACATTGCCAAAGTTCTTCTTCATTTTCCTCTTTCTTTTCCACATTTATTATATCAGGATATCGAGCTATTAAAGATGTAGTAATATCATCATTTACTTTTAGGTTGTTTTTGATTTTTAAAAGTGCCTCTAAATATTCCTCTGCTAAAGCCATATCTACATTAATCTTAACATCGCTTTCACCTATGTTTTGATAAGTAATATAAACCTCAACACGTCCTCTTTGAATGTGTGTCTTTATGATTTTACGAATGTTTTCTTCTAAATATGTAAATTTTTTAGGTAATTTAATGCTTATGTCTGTGTATCTATGGTTAACTGATTTAAGCTCTACTTGAAAATATTTATCACCTAGTTGAGAGTCACCTCTGCCAAAGCCTGTCATGCTTTTTACCATAACCTACTCATCCTTCCATTCATTTTCGGTGTATTGATAGTACTTACACTTATATTTCTCTTATACTATTTTATATTTATAGCCTTATAATTACAAGCAGATTTAAGATTTATTTTATTACTGTATTAGATAAAATATACTCCAGAACATATATTAATCGCAGGACCTTTCATAAACACATCTTCTTTATCATTGACCTCAACTTTAATACAACCACCTTCAATATCTACATTTACAATATTGTTTGTTAAACCTAGTTTATATGCTACCCCAGCAACACTGCTAACTCCAGTACCACATGCCAATGTATATCCTGCTCCTCTTTCCCAAGTTTTTACTTCTATATTATACATATCTTTTATATTAGCAAAATTCACATTTGTATTTTCAGGATATATATTGTGTTTTTCGATTATTGGACCATATTTTTTAACTTCTTTTAAATCTAAAGTATCAGTAAAAATAATAGTATGGGGCACACCCATAAGTACAGTTGTCACTATAAATTCCTTTTCATTTATATTAATTTTTCTATTTATAAAACTAGACCCATTAGATTTAACAGGTATTTCACTGGGTTCATAAATAATTTTACCCATATTTACTTTTACATGCTTAGCTTTTTTACTTTCAATGTCTAAGTTTATTTCTTTTATTCCAGCTAAAGTTTCTACTTTAAATTCTTCTTTTCTTGTTAAATTCTCATCATATACAAATTTAGAAAAACATCTAATACCATTTCCACACATAGCTGCTAAAGAACCATCACTATTGTAATAATGCATTTTAAAATCAGCTTTATCTGATTTATTAACTACTAAAAGCCCATCTGCTCCTATTCCAAAATTTCTGTGACATACTTTTTTAGCTAATTCACTAAACCTTTCCTCAAAAGGAAAGTCTTCATACCTAATTATAATAAAATCATTTCCAGTACCATGCATTTTATTAAAATTAATGTTCATACTTTTTCACCTCTTTCTTTAATATTTAATAAAGAGTATTAAAATACTATGTTGTATAATATCTTATTAAATTTAATTCAATTTATAAATCTATTTCCCTTTAACATATTACGTTTTTTTAATATTTATCCTTATATACTATTTTTTTGCATACTTGATTAAAGTATGCTATTATGATTACAAATTGAAAGGAGGTAATGCCAATGGCTTTAGATGGATTTGTTATAGCCGCATTAACCTACGAATTAAAATCGACTCTATGTAATGGTAGAATAGATAAAGTTTATCAGCCTGAAGCTGATGAAATAGCTTTAACAATAAGAAACAATAGAGAGAACCACAAGCTTATGTTATCTGCAAATAGTAATTATCCAAAAATTCATTTTACAAATTTTAATAAAGAGAATCCTACTACTCCTCCTAATTTTTGTATGATGCTTAGAAAACATCTAATAGGAGGTAAAATTGTAGATATTAAACAACCCGAATTTGAAAGAATAATTAAAATAGTTATAGAGTCTCATGATGAGCTTAATGTGTTAAAGTCAAAAGAACTTATAATAGAACTAATGGGAAAACATAGTAATATTATCCTAGTAGATTGTGAAACTAATAAAGTATTAGATAGTATAAAGCATATTTCTTTTGATCTTAGCAGATATAGACAAGTACTACCTGGTATAAAATATACTATGCCACCTTCACAGGACAAGCTTAACCCTTTAGAAATTGCTGATAAAAATATATTTGAAGCTATTATTAAAAATAAAGATCAAAGAACTCCTATATATAAAGCTATATATACAAGCTTTACTGGTGTGTCACCTCTTATATCTAGAGAAATATGTTATAAATCATCTATAGATGAGAAATTGATTCTATCTAATTTAGATGAACAAATGATAAATTCTATCTATAACTCTTTTGCAGATATAATAAAAACAATAAAATCAAACAACTTTATGCCATCTATATATTATGATGGTGAAACTGGAAAGTATATAGATTTTAGCTCTATTAATATTAATCATTTAAATTATTATAAAGAAAAAATATTTGAATCAACTAGCCAAATGTTAGAAAAATTCTATTTCAAAAAAGATTCTATAGAACGAATGAAACAAAAAACAACTGATTTACGAAAAAACGTTTCTATAAAGCTAGATAGATTATATAATAAATTGAATAATTTAAATAAAGACTTAAATAAAGCTCATAAAGCAAATGAATATAAAATTTTTGGAGATTTAATTACTGCCAATATATATCAAATAGAAAAGGGAAAAAACGAAGTAGAACTTATAAATTATTATGATTCAGATTATAGTAAAATAATAATTAGTTTAGACGAAAGATTAACCCCATCACAAAATGCTCAAAGATACTTTAAGTTGTATTCTAAGGCCAAAACTGCTCTTTCTCAAGTAAATCATCAGATTGAAAAAGCTAAAGAAGAGATTAACTATTTAGAACAAATTATTATAAGCATTGACCAATGTACCCATATTTCTGATATTGAAGAAATACGATCTGAGCTTGAAGATGCAGGTTTTGTAAAGCGTAAAATTAGTAAAAAAGGTTCACGTTCTAATAAAATACAAAAATCTAACTACCTTAAATATATTTCATCTGAAGGATTAGAAATACTGGTTGGTAAAAATAACAAGCAAAATGATGAAATTACATTTAAAGTATCTTCTAAAACTGACCTTTGGTTTCATATTAAGGATATGCCTGGGTCCCATGTAATATTAAAGCTTGATGAAAGTCAACCAAAAGATTTATCTATACTAGAGGCTGCTACACTTGCTGCATATTACAGTAAGGGGAAAAATTCTACCAAAGTTCCTGTAGACTATACTGAGAGAAAAAACGTAAAGAAACAAAGTAGAGCTAAACCTGGAATGGTAATATACGATAACTATTCTACTGTACTGGTTAATAGTGATGAAAAAGCTATTTTAAATATTAAACCAATAGGTTCTTAATATCTTTAATACTAAAGTACAAAATAAGGAACGATTAATAATCGTTCCTTATTTTTATAATTATTCTTCTTCTATTATAACATTATTATCTCCATCTATTTCTTCTAACTGTACTTTTATGTTCTCATCCTTTGAAGTAGGTACATTTTTTCCAACAAAATCTGCTCTAATTGGTAATTCCCTATGTCCCCTATCTATAAGTACAGCCAACTGGATTACTGTTGGTCTACCAATATCCATCAATGCATCTAATGCAGCTCTTGTTGTTCTTCCTGTATACAGAACATCATCTACTAATATAACAGTTTTATTATTAATATCTGCTTCTATATTAGATCCATGTATAATAGGATCCATGTACTCTTTTGTTAAATCGTCTCTGTATAAAGTAATATCTACTGTACCTTTTAAAACTTCTGTACCTTCAATTTCTTTAATTTTTTTAACTAATCGTTCAGCTAAAGGAACTCCTCGTGTCTTTATTCCAACTATTACTATGTCTTTTGAGCCTTTATTTTTTTCAAGAATTTCATGTGCAATTCTTGTGATAGCACGATTAATTGCTTTTTCATCTAAAAGTTGAACTTTCTTTTTCATTAAAACAACCTCCATAAGAAATTATTTGTTTTTAGAATAACTATTTTCAAGTGTTTTTAATATTTTTTCAAAATAATTAGGTAATTCTGATACAAATTCCATGTATTCTCCTTTGCTAGGATGAATAAATCCTAATACCTTAGCATGGAGAATCTGTCCTTTTAAGTTAAATTTAGATGATTTAGGTCCGTATATAGGATCTCCTAGCAAAGGATTTCCTATATAAGATAGATGAACTCTTATTTGATGAGTTCTGCCCGTTTCTAACCTAGCTTCTATATATGTATAATTTTTGAAACGATTTAATACTTTAAAATGTGTAACAGCATGTTTACCATTATTAATAACAGCTCTTTTGAGCCTATCAACAGGATGTCTACCAATAGGTGCATCTACAGAAGCTTCTTCTTCCTTTATATTCCCTACAACTATAGCACGATATTTCCTAGTATTTGTATGTTCTTTAAATTGATTTGCTAATATTTCATGGGATTTATTATTTTTAGCTACTACTAATAGCCCTGACGTATCTTTATCTATACGGTGAACAATTCCTGGACGCATCATACCATTAATATTTGAAAGATTGTCTCCGCAATGGTGTAGAAGTGCATTAACCAAAGTACCTGAATAATGCCCAGGTGCTGGATGTACTACCATTCCTTGTGGTTTATTAATAACAATTAAATCCTCATCTTCATAAACAATATCAATAGAAATTTTTTCTGGTTTTATTGATATTTCTTCTTTTTCAGGTAAATTAACTTTTATTTTATCATCTAAATTCACTATATATTTAGCTTTTTCTATTTTTCCATTTACTCTAACAAGCTTTTCTTTTATTAGCTTTTGTATATAGCTGCGGCTTAACTCTTCATATTGTTCTGTCAAATAAACATCTAATCTATTATCTATATCTTCCTCCATAACTATAAAGGTTTCTTCATTCAAATCTTATCTCTCCTCTTAAAAATAAACTATATATCATATTTTAAAATATAAATACTTATTAAAGCTGCACCAATTACAACGGCACAATCTGCTATATTAAAAACTGGAAAATTAATAATTGCAACATTAAAGTAGTCAACAACAAAACCTAATCTAACTCTGTCGATTAAATTTCCTATGGCTCCTCCTGCTACTAAACTAAGTCCCCATATCATAATTTTATTTAATTTATTATTCTTTGCATAAAACCAGATAAAACCTAATACTATAATTGTTGTTATTAAGAAAAACATTTTTTGGTTTTGAAAAAGCCCAAATGCAGCTCCTCTATTTTCTACATATGTTAAATGAAATATATTATCTATAATAGGAATATCTCTCACTGGTTTTAAATATTTTAAGGTTAATATCTTACTTAGTTGATCTAGTATAATAACTGAAATTATAATGATATAATTCATTTCTTTCCCCCTTATTATCTTTTCCTTCAATAAATGATTATACCATTAATAAAATAAAAAAGATACAGAATGTATCTTTTTTATTTTGGATGTTTGCTTATATATCTTTATTTATATAATCTTCTGAATCCATTATGCCATGACCAGTGTATGGAAGTTGAGATCTATAATATTCTTCTGATATATCTTCTATTTTCTCTGTATTACCTATGTCATAATCATCAAATACGCCTAAATTATCTCCTGTAGCAAATGATGGATCATTTTTTATTTCATTAAATTTTGCAACTGCTTGATATGCATCTTCTTCGTCAAATCCTGTATAATCATTATAGTTCCTATTACTAGTTCTATAGGATGGAGACATTAGCTCTTCTTCTACTGGTCTGTCTTCATTAGTAGATTTAAATACTTCTAATTTATCTTCTGCGCATTTTATACAAATATTAGACTCTGGCATAATCTCCAATCGTTCTTCTGGTATGTTAGAACCGCAGAGCTGACACTCTCCATAGGTACCACTTTCTATACTTTCAATAGCTTTATCTATTTCTGTAATTCTATATCGTTCATGATTCTCTAAATTAGCTTGCATTGACGCTATATACATTTCACTACCTAAATCAGCAGGATGATTATCATATGCTGAAAGTTCTTCTGTATATTCTCTCATAGAAGCCTCTGTAGGATGGTGATTCTCCATCATTTTAAGAGTTTTCATTGTATCTTTTTTTTCTTGTAATAATTTATTTTTAAAGTATATTTCTCTAGCTTTATCCAAAAAACCCCTCCTATCTATAGCCATCTATAATATCTAAAAGATCAGCAACTATTTTTCCAATATAAGGGAGGTTAACCCAGCTTCGTAATAAGTATATTACAATACCTGCTAAAACAGTAAATCCAATACCCATACCTAATCCTCTAGCCAGACCTGCAACAAAATTCATATAAATAATTTTCTTTGGATTCGATACCATTTCCATATGTTCAGCGATTCTTATATTCTCTATTTTTTCAGAAACTCTTTCAATTTTGTTTTTATCTAGTTCTTTACTAGGTATTTTATCATTTGGGTATTTTTTGTTTTTAAACATAATTAACCACCTCAATTCTATTTTTCCCTGTAAACTGATTTTTATTTCATTATTTCTTTCATTAATAAATTAAATTCATTAAAATCTAATGATTGTTCTCCATCTGATAAAGCCTGACATGGATCTGGATGAATCTCTACCATAATGCCGTCCGCACCAGCTGCTAAAGAAGCTTTAGTCATAGGTAATATTAACTCTTTTCTACCAGTTCCATGACTTGGATCTACTATTATAGGTAAATTAGATATGCTTTTCACAATAGGAACAGCTGTAATATCTAATGTATTCCTAGTATATGTTTCAAATGTTCTAATTCCACGTTCACATAATATAATATCTCTATTATTTTCATAGGCGATATATTCAGCAGCCATTAACCATTCTTCTATAGTTGCTGTCATGCCCCGTTTTAATATTATAGGTTTTTGAGTTCTACCTACTTCTTTTAAAAGACTAAAGTTTTGCATGTTTCTTGAGCCTATTTGTAATATATCTACATATTTTGAAACTAAATCTACATCTCTGGTATCCATAACTTCAGAAACTACAGGAAGTCCATAATAATTTCCTGCTTTTTTTAATAGTCTCAATCCTTTTTCACCTAATCCTTGAAATGAATATGGAGAAGTCCTAGGTTTAAAGGCTCCTCCTCTTAAAATTTGAGCTCCTAATTTTTTTGCATTGTGGGCAGCCTTTTGAATTTGATCTTCACTTTCAACAGAACAAGGACCAGCTATAACTACAGGATCTTTTCCTCCAATATTTACATTATTAATTTTTATAATTTTAGTTTTTTGTTTGTCATTACTATTTTTTCCTACTAATTTTAAATCCATATTTTATTCCTTCTTATATTTATTTTAGCATTAATTTTACAATATCTTTAGAATTATTTGCAGCCTCTTGTACAAATTCATTAAAATTATTATGTGCAGATCCATCAGCTTTATCAGACATGGATCTAATAATAACAAATGGTATATTATTTACATAACATGTATGACCTATTGCTGCACCTTCCATTTCTGTACAGTCAGCATTAAAATTTTCTAACAAACTCTTTTTTATTTTAAAATCACTTACGAATATATCGCCAGAAACAATTCTACCTTTTATAGCATCATGTTTTTCTAATGTTTTTTTAGAAGCATCCCATGCTTTTTCTACTAAATCATAATCTGCAGAAAAAATTGATCTTTCCATTCTGGGAATTTCTCCCAGCTTATGACCAAATCCAGTTACATCAAAGTCATGGTAGAGTACATCTTTAGAAACAACAATATCTAATACATCTAGATCATCGTTAATTGCACCTGCAACTCCAGTATTTATAACTGCATTTACATTTAATTCACTAATTAAAATTTGAGCACATATTGCTGCGTTTACTTTACCTATACCACATCTAACAAGAACTATTCCCTTACTATCTATATTGCCTATATAAAACTTCATATTAGCTATAGATTTTACCTCTTTTATTTCCATTTCCCCTCTTAAAACATCTACTTCTTCATCCATTGCACCTATTATACCTATTGTACCCACAAAAAAGCCTCCTTAATTATATAATAATCAAATCATTTGTTATTTTTCCTTAAAAATTTAAATATATTAAACCAGATATAAAAAACTATGTATTACAGTTTTATAAAATTTATTAAATTTTTAATATATAAAAACCGCATATATATGCGGCTTTTATATATATTTTCAGTTGTATTATATATAGCATTTAGCCAATAGTCAAGCTGTTTGCTCATTAGAATTATTTAAATTATTTTGTTCTTCTTCTATTAATTCGTCACAAGATTCCATTAATGAGTGTAATTCAGATTGCAGTAATGTTTTAAATCTAGTTTTAAAAATTTGCATTTGCTTTTTAGTAGTTTCATATTCACTTCTAATTTCTTCAACTTCTTTATGCGCTTTATTAATAATTTCTTGAGACTTAGACTCAGCCTCTTTAATAATAAGCTCAGATTTTTTATGAGCACTTGATCTAACATCTTCTGCTGCATTTTGAGCTACTACTAATGTATTTTTTAACGTCTCTTCTATTCCTTTATACTTATCCATTTGATTATGAGCATCTTCTAAACTATCCTTTAGTTCTGTATTTTCTTTATAAAGTTTCTCATAATCTACCATAATTTGATCTAAGAATTCATCTACTTCATCTTCTTTATATCCTCTAATTCCTCTTTTAAATTCTTTGTTTTGTATTTCTAAAGGCGTTATCATATGTTTTCACCTCTCATTTATTTTATATAGGTTTTAGTAGTTTAACCACAGTTCTTCCAGATTTAGTTTTTCCTTCTATTGAATCTACTATTACTCTTCCTTTTCCTTTAACCGAAATTATATCATTTTCATTAATTTCATAAGACGATTTTATAGTTTTTCCCCAATTAACATTAACTCTTTCTTTTGATATTAGGCTTTGAGCTTCCGTCCTGGATAGCTTAAATCCAGTGCTTAATACTGCATCTAATCGCAGAGAGGCAATATTTCCTTGTATTTTTTTATATTCTATATTGGGAGGAATAATATCTTCTAACTTTATTTCTTTTACCTTTACAGAAGTATTCCCAACTTTATTTAAGTTATATAAAATATAATCCTTAAGATTACTATTTATAATTATTTGACACATATTATTATGTATTATAATATCTCCTATTTTTTCTCGCTTTAATCCCATACCTAAAATAGATCCTAAATAATCCCTATGATCTAAATTCACAAACTGAGATAAACTTTGAATCTCAAGTATAGCTACAGGAATATCTATCATATAATCTTCTAAGTAATCTGGAAACATTACTATTGTTTTTCTTTCAGCCTCTTTATACCCACCTACTTCTATATAACTTAAATCATAAATACTATTTAAAACATTGATTGCCGCACTAAGTTCATAAGGATTTAAAAAGTCTGTAGACTTGATTTCATGCTTTTTTAAAACAATTTCTGCTTTATCTATTACTTTTATAACTACATCTTTTAGGTTATCTTCTTTAATATGTTCTATCAGTTTTTCCTTATTTAACACCTATGTCACCTCTTATAACTATAAAAGTCTTAAAATTATGCTGTATACTATTTGCACAATAAATATTGCTACTATTGGTGCAAAATCTAGAATTCCATTATAACCAAATACATTATGTATAAGATTACGAGCTGGTGCTAAAATTGGCTCTGTTGCAGCATATACAAACTGTACAATTGGATTTGATGGATTAGGTCTTATCCAAGACATCATAATTCTAACTAGAATCAATATATTAATAAACCTAACTAAATAATTTAACGTTAGCGCTATAGTATATGAGCTAAACAAAATCTACCACTCTCCTCTACTTTATAAAAAAACTGAAATCTTATTTAAAAAATCATTACTTATTTTTGCCAAGGAAATACACCTTTACTCTTTAATTCTTCTTTAAGATTACCAGAAATATCGACATTGTTTGGTGCTAAAAGAAAAATTCCTGAAGACACCTTCTGAATATTTCCATCTAAAGCATACAAAGCTCCATTTAAAAAGTCAAAAAACTTTTTAGCTAAATCAGGTTCAATATTTTCTAAATTAATAATTACTGGCTTTCTATTTTTTAGATTATCTACAATATTTGGAGCCTCTTCAAAATCAGTTGGCTCAAAAAGTACAACTTTCATTTGCGTAGTAGTATGTATATTTACTACTTTATTTTTCTTATTATTTAATACAGGTACTATCTCTTCATTTTCTTCTATTATTTCATCTTCTAGTTCTTCTTCATCTTCAAAAACATCAAATCCCATAAATACCTTTACTTTATCAATTAAGTTTGCTGACATATTTTCAATCCTCCTTGATTTTTCCTTATCTATTTAGAGTAATCTCTTTTTCCAAATATTTTACTTCCTACTCTTACAAGGTTTGCACCTTCTTCCACAGCAACTTCAAAATCATTGGACATTCCCATAGATAAGTATTTCATTTCAACATTTTCAAAATTTAGTTTAGCCATTTCATCTGATAAATCTTTTAAAGCTTTAAAATATTTCCTTGTTTCTTCTTTATCTTCAACATGTGGAGCCATAGTCATTAACCCAACAACTTTTATATTATTCAAAGTACTTAGCTCGTTTAATAACTCTTTAAGCTCACCAACACTAACACCAAATTTAGTATCTTCACCAGATACATTTACCTGTACTAAGCATTCAATAGTACGCTCTATTTGTTTAGCTCTTTTATTAATTTCTTTTCCTAACCTATAAGAGTCTAAAGAATGAATAAAATCTACTTTATCAATAATATATTTAACCTTATTTCGTTGAAGGTGTCCAATTAAATGCCATTTTACAGCAGGACCTATTTCTTCATATTTTCTTATTAGCTCTTGAACTTTATTTTCTCCTATATCTGTAATACCATATCCTATAGCTTCTTTTATAATGTCTACATCTATAGTTTTAGTTACAGCTATTAAGCCTATATCCTCAGGATTTCTACTAGAGTTATTTGCACATTTTTTTATGTTTTCTAAGACATCTTCTATATTATTTTTTATTGTCAAGTAAATCCCTCCTTAATTACTTTGCTTTTTCACCTTCTTTAACTTTATGTCCATGCATCACTACTTCATCATATAAATTAACTGTTTTTATATTTTCTTTTTTTTCAGGGTCATCTTTAGATTTAGCTGTGAATGAACCATAATGAATTATTGAATATTCTGAGTTGGAAGCTTTAATTTTTATGGGTTTAAATTCAGCTATACCACTAATATCTAAAGTGTATACACCTTTTACTTCATCCTTTTCTATTATAGATGAATTGTTAATCATTACTCCTTCATGCCTACTTCTTATAATTTCTACATTTAACGTTCTTATATTATAAATATTATCTATAAATTCATTTACGTTAAATAGTATTATTATCTCATTTCCTTCTTTTATAACATTTTTAACTTTGGCTTTTAGTTCATTATTTTGATTTACAGGTCTAATTTTAACTGTATCGCCTATTTCAATATTTTTTACTTCTTTAGTATCTAATTTTACAATAAGACCCCATCTATAATTTTCTATAATTCTAATTACTGGAGATCCTTCATTTATATTTTTAGATGGAATGTCCAACTCAGCATTTTCTAACATTTTTAACATATCACTATTAATTTCATGTAATGTGTTATAATTTAATAAATCTTCAAATCCATCGCTTCCCATTGCTATAAAACCTGGAGAATCACTATAAATAGTTTGAACAGAAGAATTAATTTTATATTCTAATTCATTTTTTTGTTCCTCTAATTGATTTACATTTTTTCCTGAAAAACTTTTTTCTCCTACTATAACACTTTGTTTATTCAATAAATCTTCTAGTTCTTCCTTCTTTATCTTTATTCTATCATATTTTTTATTTTTTATATCTTTTTGAATAGATTTTATTAAGTTTTCTATTTGACTTTCAATCTTTTCTATATCTCTTTGAAAAACATTTGTATCATTCTGCTTTTCTTTAATATTTTCTAATCTCAGATTAATTGATTTTAAATCTTTTCTTGATTTTTCATCTAAATCGTCTAAATATACTTCAGCTAATTTTTCTCCTTTTGCAACTTTTTCTCCTTCTGAAACAAAATATTTAACATCACCTTCACCAATACTTTTAAAAACCTTTTCATCTCGCACTACATAACCTTTAACTTCCATATTATTTTCAATTTTTCCATACTCAGCTGCATAAGTGCTCTGTGGGGAAGCTAAAAGTAAAGATGGTGTTCTAGAAAAGAAATATACAATAATAATAGTAAAAATAATATATAAGCCTTTTCTTTTTTTTGTTTTGTTTCTTTTTTTCTTAGCTTTTCTTTTATTTTTATTTTGACTCAAAGAATCACCTACTCTTAGTATTCTTTAATATAATTCTTCATTATTAAAAAAAATCCTTCAAATATAAATATTTATTTTATCAATTAAAAATCCCTTCATAATGAAGGGATTTTTAAACTATAACTGTTAACTCTAATTAGAATTAATTTTTACAAATACATAAAACATTGGCGGATGTATTTTAGTTTTTCCATTGTATTCTTCTACACCTGAAATACTATTAAATACATATAGGACTTCTAAGCTGGATGTATTATCAGTATAAATCATCTTATCTACACTAACTGTATGATTATTAACATTCACATTACCATCATCTTTACTTGTTTTAGAATGAATTTCTGTGGCAATACTGTCAATGTCTTTTGTATAAATCAATTCATCATTCTTAAATATTTCTATTTCTCTATCATCTTCAGAGTAAAGTATTGAAAATGGTTTTTGTGCATTTTCTATATCCACCCCTCTGTAAGAAGTATAATCTGCAAAGTAATCATAATCTTTAATATTAATAAACCCTATATTTTGATCTATATTATAGCTAAAATAGGTATTTGAAGGATATGACATATATTCACTTTGTAATTCAAATCCAAATACATCTTCTGTGTCCTTTATTTCAAAATCATCCGGTATATATTTCAAACCTGATACACTATGATTGTTTTTAAAATATGAAATTATAGAACTAATCTGTTCTTTGTCATTTTTAGATATATTAGATTTAGCTTGTATTTCTCCACTAATAGAAATCATATCGTTAGAATTCAATATATCTTCAAATCTCATATTTTGACTAAACTTAGAAATAGAATATGCACTGAATGGTCCTACAACTCCTATTATTGAAATTATAGCTAAGGAAATAGTAAAAATTATATTCTTAGGTTTTTTATTTAAAGTGTGATATAACATACATCCACTAACCCATAATCCAACAAGTAAAACAAAATATCTATTTTCTGTTATTCCATATGCATTTATTCTTATCCCTAATGAAACAAACATCGTTGTTAATAAAGGAAGTATTAGTTTAGGAAAAAACCTTATAAATACTTCAACCCATTTCTCTTTATTTCGAAGGGGATAAATAAAGAACATAACAACGGTACTTATAATAGAGTACCATAACACTAAATGCCCTAGAACTCCTTCTGGCCATTCCATGGATATCAATATCTTTATAAAATATGCATATAAAATAGCTGTATATACAACTATTAAAGGTAATACTATATAAAGCAATAAAACTCTTAATACTTTAGAGTACTCATTTATATTTATGTCAAAACCGAACTCAGGTATATCAGCCAAGAAAAATGCTGGCGCAAATATTCCTGCAACGATTAAAAACATATCAAAATAAACTTCGGATGGAATACTAACGTTAAACAATAAATCAATAGTAGCTATAATTGCAGCTAACCCTAAAAATAATACAACAGAATATAGATAAGTTGTAACAAATCTATTAAAAAGTGTGATTACATAAATTTCATACTTTTTCTTTTTAAAAAAATATGGGATAAATGAAAATATTAAATAAAAAGAAATACTAAATCCTATATATCTAGAAATCGCTATTTGATTTAAATCATTTAGTATATAAAAATAATTTAAAAATAGTAAAATTATTGCTGTTAGATATGTAATTATTCTAATTCCTTTCCTTAAATCTGGTTTTCTTTCAAAAAATACTTTAATACATAAAAACACAGGAATACCAATAGCTAATGTCATTGCAATGCGTGATAATATTTCTCTTGTTGCTGAATCTCCAGAATTAAAATGATTCATATAAATTAAAGTTATTACTGTTAGTGTCGCTAAAAGCATAGACTCTGGAAATCTTTTAATACTTATTGATAATTTACTAAATACCGATTTCAAAAGCGAAATTATTTTTTGTATCATATACATGCCCCCTAAAATAATGTGGTTTAAATAGTATTGCCGTGGCAATAGTGAAATTTCAACATTTTATGCTATTACATCTTATTCGAAGATATATTTCATTAACCAAAATCGACATTTATCTTATTTAAACTTAATTATATCATATTAATTTTTACTGAACTAATCATATTATATAATATTAACAGTTAATTTTTTCTATTCTCTTCTTCAAATAATAATTTATAAGCTTTTAAACTTCTCAATAAATCTAATTCTTTATCATGCTTCATATAGTCTTTAAGATCTTGATTTAAGTTAATAGCTTTAATTAAATCTCTTAGCCCTTTTTCTAGTTCTTTAAAATGGTAAACATAAAGACAAGACCGATTATAATAAAGAACTGCTGTTTCATTATTATATTTTATGCCTTCAGTGAGTACATCTACAGATTTTTCATAATCTCCAACTCCTTTATATATAATACCTAAATTTAAAAAACTATTAGGGAATCTTGGATTTTTATCTATAGATTGTTCATAATAATTTATAGCTTTTTCTTTTTCTCCTAATTTATTTAATATCACACCCATATTAAATAAAGCTTTAAAGTTTTCAGGGTTAATTTCCAAGGCTTTTTTCATTATTAAGTAAGCTTCTTTATTCTGATTTATTTCTTCTAAAATAGATCCTAAATTTACGTAAGCCCAAAAGTCAAAAGGGTTAAGCTCTATTACTTTATTATAGTATTCAATAGCTTTGTTTTTTTGATCTAACTCATCATATATATTAGCAAGAAAAAAATATGCTTTATCGTAGTATTCATCTTTTTCTATAGCCTTGTTATAATATTGTATGGCTTTATTAAATTGTTTTTGATTATCATATAAGGTAGCAAGGCTATAATATCCTCTTGCATCGTCTGGATCTAGTTCCAAGACTTTACTGTAAAGTTCTTCTGCTTTTTCATAATTCTCTAATTCATCATACAAAAGCCCTATGTCTAAAATAAGTTCTTTATCTTTATTACCTTCTTCAGTATTATACGCTTTTCTATAAAATTTTAATGCCTTTAGTAAATGTCCTTCATCTTTAAATTTTTCTCCTAATATTTTATAATTTTCTACCATATATTGATTATCTTTAGTAATCATAAACCAACCTTCCTTCATAAATATCCTATGTTTTTTATTAATATCTGTATTTAAAGTAGTATTATACCATATATGAAAATCAAAAAAATACTCCCCTATATAGTAACAGATTTTTTCTTGTAAATCTATTTACTATAAGAAGAGCGTATTTAAATAGTTTTTTAGTTTTTTAATAACTATCTTTTATTATTATTTTTATCGTTCCATGCAGTTAAATACTCTCTTAATTCTTTTACCGTGCCTATAAATACCATGGTTTTCATAAAAATAAATCCTCCTTATCAAACGTATGTTCTTGATTTAATTATACATGAACGTACGTTCGAAGTAAAGGAATATTTTATTTTATTTTAATAATTTTATTGTATAGTAAATGTTAATATAATAAACAATAATATTAATATATACATATTTAAAATATTAATATGGATTTAGAAATTAGTTCCTAAAAAATAT
The DNA here is from genome assembly GCA_015978205.1 of Alkaliphilus sp. NP8. GTDB lineage: Bacteria > Bacillota > Clostridia > Peptostreptococcales > Natronincolaceae > Alkaliphilus_B. Next base: position 31,742 of record JADWMM010000042.1, read on the forward strand.
CATAAATCTATTTTTTATAAAAATTCAATAAGAATATATAATAAATTATAAAATTCACTTTTAAATACAATAGGAAGGGTTTTGACCCTTCCTATTATTTATCTAAATCTAAGTGACTTATAATATAATAGCTATCAAGCCACCATTACCTTCATTAACTATTTTTTGAATAGTTTTTTGAAGTTTAACTCTAGTATCATCTGGAACCATTAATAATTTGTTTTGTAGCTGTTCTTTTACTAAATCATGTAATGATTTACCGAACATATTTGTTTTCCAAATTTCTTCTGGGTTTTGTTCAAATTCATCTAGTAAATACTTAATTAACTCTTCGCTTTGTTTTTCTGTTCCTACTATAGGCGAAACTTCAGTAGCTATATCAGCTCTAATAAAATGAAGAGAAGGTGCATTTGCTCTAAGTTTTACACCAAATTGATTACCATGCCTAAACATTTCCGGTTCTTCTAATGTTAGCTCATCTAAAGAAGGTGGTACTAAACCATATCCAATGTCTTTTACATCGTCTAATGCTTTTTCTATTCTATCATATTCCTTTTTAGCTTTGGCTAGTTCTGTAATCATACTTACTAACTGATAATCGCCTTCTATTTCATAACCAGTTTTTTCCTGAATTATTTTATAGAATAAATCCTCAGGAGTAGCTATATCTATTAATGCAGATCCTTCTCCCATTTTTATTGATTCTAAATCTGCTTTCTTTACATTTTGTACTTCATTTAAAAAATTAACTAAGCCATTTACATCACTTAACTTTTTAATGTTTTCTGCAGCTGATTGTATAGCTCCTAATATGGAATTTTTTAACCAATGACTAGACTCAATGCTTTCTAACCAACCAGGAAGATTAATATTTATTTCTGTAATAGGGAACTCAAACAATACTTTTTCTAAAACTTCATGAATGTCATTCATATTGAGTTTAGCACAATCTTTTATAATAACTGGAACATTATACTTTTCTTCAAGTTCTTCTTTTAAGTCATGTGTTTCTGTACTATTCGGTTTTTTAGTGTTTAATATCATTATAAATGGCTTGTTAATTTCCTTTAATTCCTCTATTACTCTTTCTTCAGGTTCAACATAACTTTCTCTATTAATTCCGGTTATAGATCCATCCGTAGTTACAACCAACCCTATAGTCGAGTGTTCTTGAATTACTTTTCTTGTTCCAATTTCAGCAGCTTCTTCAAATGGAATCTGCTTTTCAAACCAAGGGGTATTAACCATTCTAGGATTCCCATCTTCTTGATGTCCTAATGCACCATCTACTAAGTACCCTACACAGTCAATCATCCTAAGTTTAAATGTTGCATTTTCCTTCAAAACAAGCTCTACTGCTTCATTAGGTACAAATTTAGGTTCTGTAGTAGTAATAGTTTTACCAGTTCCACTTTGTGGTAATTCATCCTTTGCTCTTTCTTTTTTATAAGCGTTTTCTATATTAGGTAATACTAAAGAGTCCATAATTCCTTTTATTAAAGTAGATTTACCTGTTCTAACAGGACCTACTACGCCTATATAAATATCACCTTGTGTACGTTTAGCAATATCTCTGTAAAGATCGTATTTTTCCATACTTTCCCTCCTTCTTATATAAATAGGAATAGCCCATTCATGTCTTTAACATTATAAGTATATGCTTGGATAATAATAATATGACTAGACCAATACCTTATTCCACTTAGTATTTTATATTTAAATAGTTTCAATTTTATGCTGATTTTTTTTAAAAATCTTTTATTTTAATCTCTATTTTTTATTGTATAAATAAAATATACATTTTTACTTATGAAATAAAAAACAAACCCAATCTACTAGACTGAGTTTGCTTTTCACATATATTTATTAATTTTTACCAATCTACATTTGAACTATCTACTACTTCCTCAATTTCGTGAGTACGCTCCCTACACATTAATCTTTTAACTGCCTGTTTAGCATCAATATCCTTATAAAGAATATTATAAATTTCTTGAGTAATAGGCATTTCTACATTATATTTCTGAGATAATTCATAAGCAACATTAGTAGTAGTTACTCCTTCTACAACCATACCTATTTCATTTAAAGTATCTTCAAGTTTATTTCCTTTGCCTATTAAAATACCTGCTCTTCTATTTCTACTATGCATACTTGTACATGTAACTATTAAATCACCTATACCTGTAAGGCCAGCAAACGTTGCTATATTTGCTCCCATAGCACTACCTAACCTAGCTATTTCACTAATTCCTCTAGTTATTAAAGCAGCTCTTGCATTATCTCCAAATCCTAATCCATCTGCTATTCCTGCACCAAAAGCAATAACATTTTTTAGTGCTCCTCCAAGCTCTACTCCAATCACATCAGGATTAGTATATACTCTAAAGTTCTCTGTAATAAATAGATCTTGTATAAACTCTGCTGTAGACTTTTCTTTAGATGAAACAACAACAGTAGTAGGCATATTTTTAGAGACCTCTTCTGCATGTGATGGTCCTGATAAAACTACAAACTTATTACTTGGTAACTCTTCATTAACAACTTCTGAAATTCTAAGTTGAGTACTTTTCTCCAAACCTTTTGCTACATTTATAATTATTTCATTGCCATTTAAGTAAGGTTTAATATTCTTTAAAATTCCTCTAACTGCCTGAGAAGAAACGGATATAAGTACTACATTTGCTCCTAAAACAGCTTCTTTTAAATTTGTGTATAGTTTTAAATTGGAAGACAAAGCAACATTAGGTAAATATTTTTTGTTTTCACCAGTCCTTAGTATCTCTTCATACTGAGCCTTATTTCTCATCCATAAATGAACCTCATAACCTTTACCAGTAAGTACTGTGCTTAAAGCAGTTCCCCAACTACCAGCACCTAAAACTGTAATTTTTAAAGGATTCATTTTATATCCCCCTTTATTTTACAATTATTTTTTGCCCTATTTTTCTTTCATTTCCAGCTAAAAGTCTTTTTATATTTTCTCTATGTTTATATATGGCTAGTATAGCTAATATTAGTCCAAATAAAAAATAATTTAATCCATACACATATATAGTAAAAGGAAAAATACTAATTGCAACAATAGCAGCTAAAGAAACATATTTATATTTCCATAATATTATAATTCCAACAGAAATACAAATTAATGCCATTAAAAATTTAATTGATAATGCAACTCCAATAGTTGTAGCAATCCCTTTGCCACCTTTAAATCCTAAAATCACAGGCCAATTATGTCCAATAACTACAGCAACACCACATAATAGAGCTAAGTTTTGGCCTCCAAATCTATTTCCTATATAGACAGCTAAAACTCCCTTTAGTAAATCTCCTAAAAGTGTAGCTATAGCCGCTTTTTTTCCTAATGTTCTAAGTACATTAGTTGAACCAGCATTTCCACTTCCATATTCACGAATATCGATTTTTGCAAATAACTTACCGACAAAAAAAGATGTTGAAAAATTTCCAATAAAGTAGGAAAGAAAAACAGCTAAAATATTCTCTCCCATTTATTAATCCCTCCTTGTCTTTTTACGCAAAATGAATCGAATTGGCGTACCTTCAAATCCGAAGTTTTCACGAACCTTATTTTCTAAGTATCTTAAATAAGAAAAGTGCATTAGTTCTTTATCATTTACAAACAAAATAAATGTAGGAGGCTTTACAGAAGCCTGTGTTGCATAGAATACCTTTAATCTTCTTCCCTTATCAGATGGTGCTTGATTAAGTAGAATTGCTTCTCCAATAACTTCATTTAAAGATCCTGTTGGTATTCTCATAGCATTTTGATTAGAAACGCACTTTACACTTTCTAACATTTTATTCATCCTTTGACCTGTTAAAGCAGAAACAAATAAAATAGGAGCATAGCTTATATAAGTTAATTCATTGCGAACTTCTTTTATAAATTCATTCATTGTATTAGTGTTTTTATCTACAATATCCCACTTATTAATAACAATAACCATACCTTTACCGTTTTCATGGCTATAACCTGCAATTTTTTTATCTTGTTCTGTAACTCCTTCGGTCGCATCTATAACAAGTAAACAAACATCAGCCTTTTGCACTGCTGCAATAGCACGTATAACACTATATTTTTCAACATTTTCTTTGACTTTGCTTTTCCTTCTAATACCTGCTGTATCTATAAGAACATACTTATCGTCCCCAGCAGTAAAAGGAGTATCTATTGCATCTCTCGTAGTTCCTGCAATATCACTGACTATTACCCTATCTTCACCTAGTATACGATTAACTATAGAAGATTTACCTACGTTTGGTTTACCAATTATAGCTACTTTGGTTACATCATCTTCATATTCGTCCATAGCATCGTTATTAAAATGTTTTACTACTTCGTCTAAAAGATCTCCAGTTCCTAATCCTAAAGAAGCAGATATCTCAACTGGATCTCCCATTCCTAATTCATAAAATTCATAAAAATATTCAGACTGATTTTTTGTATCTACTTTATTAAGAGCTACTATTACTGGCTTTTTAGTTTTTCTAAGAAGTTCCGCTACATCACGATCAACATTAGTTAAACCAACTCTACCATCAGTAACAAAAACTATTACATCAGCTGTTTCCATAGCTAGTTCTGCTTGTCTTCTCATTTGAGATGGTATTAAATCTTCTGATACTGGTTCTATACCACCCGTATCTATTAAAGTAAAATTATAACTTAACCATTCAACCTCTGTATATATTCTATCTCTTGTTACACCTGGTTTATCTTCTACTATAGATATTCTTTCTCCTGCAATTTTATTAAACAAAGTTGACTTACCTACATTTGGTCTGCCTACAATTGCAACAATTGGTTTAGACATTTACTTCACCTCTACTCCTATTATTTAATTTTTAAATTTAATGCTCTTTGTATAAATTTTTTACCGTCTACTTCACATATTTGAATACTTGTATCTAGTTTTTCTTCTAATTCTGTTACAGTGTAGTCATCTAAAAATATTTGTTCTCCAGATTTCATCATTGACTCTGGAATAAGTATTTTATCACCTAAATCTTTATCCTTTAAAGTATTATAAATATCCACTCCTGTAGTTAATCCACTTACTGAAACATGACCACCAAAAAATTTATTTTCTACACACACCACATCTATTTTTAGGTTTCCAATTTTATTGCTTAAGTCTTTACACATATCTTTTATTATTATATATGCAGCAGTACCTGTCGCTACTGTAATATGCTTAGGTTTTTTAAGAGAAATAGGTAAATTCTTTAAATAATTATAAAACTCATATTTAAACTTAGTTACCATTCCTACACCATTTTCTAGTTGTGGAAAACCTCCATAGCTTTCATAATCTGGGAAATCTTTTTTAGCCAGTACATAAAATTCATCTGAAACATGAATAAAATTACGATCAATGGAACTTCGAAATTTTTCTTGCCATTTTTTAACTTGATCTATTGTATAAGAAGCAGTTTCTGCATTAAAAGGTTTCATATTATATAATCCTTCTCTATATGCTGTTAAACCTACTGGTACAACTGCTACACTTCCTATGCTATCACTCAGATTACCTAAATCATTAATTGTATTATCTAACTCTTCTTTATCATTTAAATCTGGACAAAGAACGATTTGACAATTCATTTCAATATTATTTTCTGCCAGTCTTGTTAATATATTTAAAATGTTTCCAGCAAACCTGTTATTAAGCATTTTCTTTCTAAGCTCGCCATTAGTCGTATGTACAGATATATTAATAGGACTAATTCGGTATTTAACTATTTTATCTATATCTTCTTCACTCATATTAGTTAGGGTTATGTAATTTCCTTGTAAAAATGACAATCTAGAATCATCATCTTTAAAGTACAAACTATCACGCATGTTCGGTGGTAATTGATCTATAAAACAAAATACACAGTTATTTTTACAAGTTTTTGCCTTATCTATTATAGGATTTTCAAATTCTATACCTAAATCTTCATCAAATTCTTTATCTATTTCTAAAATCCAATGTTCTCCATCAGATTTTAATATTTCAACCTCTAAATATTCATCTGCTAGGTAATATTTATACTCTATAATGTCTTCTATTTCATTCCCATTAATGTTTAAAAGCTGATCTCCTACTTCAATTCCAAGCTCTTCTCCTATACTTTCAGGAAATACTTTGCTGATAATATTTTTTATATCTGTTTCTCTCAATGTTATATTACACCTACTTTTACTTAGTTTTAATACTAGGTACTAATATTGTACCACAGTAATATACGTGCATCAAATAATATTAACATTTTATATAAATATAAGTCAAGATAATATTAACACCTTTCTTTAACATCTTTCACTAAATCTATAAAAAAATCATATCTTTTTTGAATTCCTCTTACAGTTATGGGTCTTCCCATTTTAATAAAGCCTAGTCTTCTTGATAAAAATCCTCCTACTTTCGTAGAAAAGCTTAGTAAAGGAACTACATTTATTATCTGTATATCTTTCTTTTTATCTTTTCCAATTTGAAAACTAAAATTATATGCTATTTTAGTATATTCGTTACGATATGGTCCCATTCCAAGTGCATATATCTCTCTTAATTTTTCATCTGTACCTATGTAAATAGGTACTCCTCTTGATTCCTTTGGTGATTGATCATAATATGGAACATTTAATATCTCTTCTTTAGTAGGAATACGGGTTGTTGGCAAATATCCTAAATGTATTGCTGATGCCACGATAGAAGAATGTGCTCCACCATAACAGCTGTATATAATTTTCATAATTTTATCATCTTTCTTTTCCATGTTTATTATCTAAATCCATAATTAAAATTTCTTCATCATAAAGACTGGAAAACCCTTGTAAAAGATTCTTTAAAATATAATTGTTCTTTTTACTATATAGTAAATATACTTCATTTAATTCCACATCTGTACCCAGATAATAAAAATTTCCTTCTTCATTATAGTTATTTTTAATATATGTCATATCTTCATAAGTTCTCAATTTTAAATGTGCATATGCAGCTTTGAAAGCTGCATATGCATTTTTATTATACAAATATATAATTTTCATAAGTATAAACACCTTACTGTTTAATAACAAGTTTTGTACCACTATCGACTTCATGAACCATACCTCTAACAACTTTAGAAATACGTAAACATATTGTATTTAAATGCTCTTCATCTTTAGCATAAAATATAGGACTACTGCCCGAACTTACAGCATCCTTATTCGTAGTTACTATTGCAATTATAAAGTGAGTTAATCCAATTTCCATACATTACACCCTTTTTATATTTTATTTTCTCTATACTTTAAGTTAGTAATAGAATCTAAAGGCTTTTGTTTTGAAGATTCTAATAATGGTGTTTTCTTTACTACATCAATTAAAGCGTTAATGTTTGGCCTCATAAGAACTATTCCCATAACAATATTGCCATTATCCGAATTTCTTCTTGCAATAGGAGTAAAGTCAGGTTCATCTACATCCTTACGAATACCTAATTGATTTGCCGCATTATGTTGTATAGCTTGACGTTGACCTATATTAGATAAATATGCTATTGCATTATCATCTTTTGGAATAATTTCTACAGCTAAGCCCTTTTTTAAAAATATATTTCTAGATTCTTCAAATCCTACGTTCATAATAAATACTCCATTAATTTTTAACATAGGCCCATCAAAACTGATTTCTGCTTCTTTAACTTCAGCTATATCTCCAATTTCCTTACCTCTAATTAAATTTTTTATGAAAAAATGTGTTCCTAACCCTCCTAATACTCCTATAAATACAGCTATATAGCTTTGAATACTAAAAACTATAGCAATATATACTATAACACTAGTAACTAAGGCTGTAATTATTGCCATATAATTTCTTGCTTCAAAAGTTTTTGCTATGTCTTCAATATAAGCTGTACCTCTTGGAACCATTTCTGTTATCTCTATATTGTCTAAACTTTGTCTTTCCATGCCTCTTACATCTCTAAAATGTTGAGCTCCTAATGCTAAGAAAGTTATTGCAGAAAATTCTTTTTCTATTAAAGCTGGTAGTGCTATAGCACCTAGCCCAGCTGCAATAAAACCTAGAGTAAAGTGTGCTAAATACCCTTTAGGATACGTGGGATATTGTCTATAGTCAGATTTCATCATAGTAACTCTTGAAAATGTTCCCATTATTAAAGCTGGTATAATTAAAATATAATATTCATTCAATATTAAATCACCTATTTACTTTTTATATTTATTTCTTCCTAAAAAGTTTGCAAACTCTTCTTTAAAATTAGATATTTTAGATTTCCATTCATTTCCACTATTACTTAAAAACAAGAAACCTACTCCTCCAAGTACAACCACAGCTAAAATTGCGAATATACCTGTTCCTGCTCCTGTGTTACTTTGACTCGCAGCTTCAGATGTTCCTCCACCTGTTGTTCCTGCACCACCCTCTGCTCCACCAGCTCCAGCAGCACCTTGATCTCCTTCCTTAAATGTTTGCCCAAATAATGCAGTTGTAATTATCTCTGACATGTATCCTGCAGATTTTTCAGCTCTTTCTCTTTCAATTTCATGTGTCCCCATTTCTAATAAAACAGCTCTCGGAGTTAAATCTTGATTATAATCTCCTTTACCATAAAACACATCTTTTACTAAACCTGGATACATCTCATCTGCTAATGATTTTATTTTTAAAGCCGTTTCTTCATTGGCAGCAAAATTTTGATTTCTTCTACCTACAACTAATCTTACTTGAGATGCTGGATTCCCTTCAATTTCTGTTAAATATTCTTCAGCGGGTATAGCATCTCTGTGCACATCAATCAATGAAGTAGGTTGCTGTTCTCTCATTAATTGAGTAGCTGTTCTACGAGATCTTTTATAAGCTCCTGCATCATGAGGGTTATGAAGTGTATTATTAAATGTTGCATTTACACCATTGCTTTCAAATCCCGCTTTTAACTTTTCTGCTACTTTAAGTATCCCTCCACCTTCATCTACACTTTCCGTTCCTTCAGTTGGCACATAAGACTCTGAACTATGTGTAGCATATATTCCAATTTTTCTTTCACCTTCGCTTTCAGCTTGTGTTAATATTGATTCTAAACTAGCTTTTCCACCAAGTGCTAGCTTAATATTAGCTAAAGCTTCTTTATTAATTTCAGGTAATGAAATATCTTCTACGAATTCTGCCTCAGCAGTATTGTTCTTTTTATTCACTTTATTTATCTTATACATTTTATTGTCATTACTCAAATATTGATCATCCTTTGAAACTTCTCTAGCAGTCTGAAATAATATTTTATCAGTTTCAGAATCATATACTTTATAATATCCTGGTTCATCAGAATACCAATCATCAGCAGCTACAAACTGTGTTGTTAAACCAACTAATATTAATAAAACACAAATTAATTTATTTATCTTCATTATCATCACCTCTAATTTCATCTGGTTTTTTTTCTTCTTTTTTTGTATTTTCACCTAATGAGCTGACAAAATGTCCTTTTTCAAAATGCAATTCCTTTTTATTTGTTCCACCTTGTAATTTTTCTCTTGCTTCACCAAATATCTCTGCTATAAGTACTGCTAAAATGCCTGCTATAACTGTAGTGTCTACTCCTCCTGCTCCACCAAATCGTGTAGGTGCTGGTATATTGTTAACAGTATTTAATATAAGCTGTATTAAGTCACTAATAACAACACCTAATACACCAGCAATAAATGCTCCTCTCCTAGATCGTCCAAGAGCATAAGCTATAATAGCTCCTATAACCGGATAAACATAATTAGGATCTATAGGTAAGGCTTCTGGCTCTGCAGGTAATACATATCTTTGAACTATATAAATAGCACCACCAGCTACTAAAGCTGCCAGCATAGCTCTGTTTCTTTCTTTACTTGTTTCAGCTTTTATAAATAAGTAAATTGCTAATCCAACAGGTATTACAAATCCTCCAATATTAATAGATACCATTTCACTTATTTCTATATTAGGTATGAAAATTGTAGATAGAGCTATTGCAATAATTATTCCAATAGCTGCTTTATCACTCAGTCTTAATCTATCAAGTACAGTTTGGCCTAATCCCATAAAAACTAATACCGCGACAACAACTAACAAAATCATTCCTACTGACATATTAAATCCTCCTTATAAATTAATTATTTACTACTTAATATTTTGTAGATTAATAGTTTATATACTACATAATTCATTATTTACTTAGATTTAAATACATATTACTAAAACTCCATTAAAGGCAATTTTTTGTTATTTCCTTTCTTTTATATTGCCCTTATAATAATTAATCTATACGAGAAGGTATAATCGAATTCAAGATATTGTATAAATATAAAG
>JADWMM010000036.1 GCA_015978205.1 Alkaliphilus sp. NP8
AGTATAGCCTATCCACTTCGATCAATGCCATACTATCATTCGAAATTCACTGAACATTCAACAAACATATTTAGATATAATCAAAAGATAGTTTAGCATTATTTGGAGAAGAATATAAGGAATTTGAAAATGAAAGAGATGTATTTGCTTAAAGCTACTATTAGAAATATTAATTAGTAATATTATATAGTGATTTTAAATAAGTTTTATTATAAAATATATTATAGAAATGAAAATAATAAAATCACTTAGGAGGTATATTATGGGGTTATTAGATGGAATGATGGGGAATGCTTCGGAGGTTAAACTTGAAAATGTAGCTAAAGAATATGCTAATATATTAGCTGGAAATGAAAATATAGAAAAAGCATACAAATTAATTAGAGATATGTTTATATTTACTAATAAAAGATTAATCTTAGTAGATAAACAGGGAATGACAGGAAAGAAAGTAGAATATCATTCAATTCCATATAAGAATATAACTCACTTTAGTATTGAAACATCAGGCCATTTTGATTTAGATGCTGAATTGAAAATATGGATTTCTGGAACTTCTACACCAATAGAAAAAAGATTTAATAAAAGTCTGAATATATACGAATTACAATCTGTATTAGCAGCATATGTGCTAAAGTAAGCTACTTAAAGAGTTTTTAACGTACTATAATTAAATATCCGTATTGGATATCTATAAATATGAATTTTTAAAATAACTTTATCTTACTGTAAGATAAAGTTATTTTTTTATTACTCATACTTGGTAAAATAATAATATAGAGGAATATTCAACACATATAGTCAAATTTTGACAATATACTACAAATTTGATATTATTAATAAAATGGGAAAGTTTCTAGGTTATTTAATAAAATCTAGATTTTATATTCCTATAAAACTAATAAAAATAGAAAGGTGTGTAAGAGTATGATAGTTAAAGATTTACAAAAAGGAATGTTTAAATTAGAATCAAAAAAGAATGTGGTAGTAGAGGTTATAGAAGGTCTTTGGAAAAATGAAGATTATGCCAGATATACAGAAGCATATGAAAAGAAGATGGCAACAGATGTTAAAAAAATGGGCAAATGGGCAAAACTTTGTGATATGAGAAATTATAAAATGAGTTCAGTAGTTGATGAGGTTAGTAAACACGTAAAATGGTGTGCTGAAAATGGATTACAAGAAAGTGTTTGTGTAGTATCTTCATCAATTGTAAAAATGCAAATGTCAAGAACAGCTAAAGATACAAGTTCAAGACAAGATGTAATAAAAACACATTATGTAGAAACGATGGAAGAAGCAGAAGCTTATTTAAAGCAAAAAGGATATCTATAAAATATGAGCGAGAATTTAAATAGAATTAATAAACTATTTAATGATCTTTATAATGTTGTTAATATTGGCGACATTAATTTTCATAGATTTGTTGAAGGTTCATTAGACCCTATACATATTATGGAAACAGATTTAATGGGTGCTGAACGTTGGAAAGAAACACATAGGAAATTAAAAGTTAAAATTGCAGGTGACCCTGTATTAGATAGCATTGTAAAGGGAGAAACAGTATATATTTATGATGTGCCAAATGATCCTAACTCTTCACCTGCATTCGCGAGTTTTGGAATTAAGAGTTTAGTAGTGTACCCTTTATTTAAAGATGTTGATAAGAAAGATGAAGTAATAGGGTTAATATGTATCCCAGCTTTAGATAAAAAGACACACATAAAACAAGAAGATATTGAAAAATGTGGAAAAATTATTGAAGATTTCAATGCAACGTATGACAATATATAATATGGCAGAAATATAAGGAGTAATAGGCATATGAAAGTTTATGATATAATTATGAAATATTTAATCAACAATGGTGTAAAAGATATATTTGGAGTACCTACAGCGACAATAAGTCCACTTGTAAATGCAACAAAAGATTTTGATAATATAAGCTATAAAATAGTAAAAAATGAAGCAGCAGCTAGTTACTCAGCAGCTAAGTATGCAAAAATAAGCCAAAATTTAGGAGTTTGCATGATTTCAGGCTCAGTAGGTATATTAAATGCAATGAATGGTATAGCTGAATCAAGCCAATCTAAATCATCTGTACTTATAATAACTGGTTATGTAGATAGAGAAGTACAAGGTAAAGGTGCTATTCAAGAATTAGAAGGACATAAAATTTTAGATAATTTAGTAAAGTATAATAAAGTTATATCTGATGCTGATAGTGTCTTAGAAGAACTTAAAACAGCAATAGAGATAGCTAACACACATCCAAAAGGTCCAGTGCATATTGCATTACCAAGAGATATACAACTTTCAGAATATAATGGAATTGAAGTAGGACCATTAGATATTCCTAAAGTACAAACAGATTATGTAGCTTTAGAGAATACTGTAAATAAAATAAATGAGAGTAACAATGGAGTAATTATCGTTGGCGGTGGTTGTAGAGGATTAAGTGAACCAGTAAAGAAATTAGCAACAAAATTAGACTGGAGAATAGTTACTACAACAAGTGGAAAAGGAATAGTAGAAGAAGATTTTCCTTTACATATGGGGCATTATGGTTTTTCTAGTACTGATTTATCTAGTGAATATATGGAAAATGCAGATATAGATGTAATATTAGCATTAGGAACGCAGCTAGCTGAAAATTCTACTAATAAGTTTGATGCTACAGTATTTACTAAAAGTAGAGCACTAATAAGAATAGATAGTGATAAATCTAGTTTTGGTAAGTCATTAAATGAGGATATTTCTGTTTTATCAGAATTAGAGATAGCTATTCCGTATCTAACCGAAAATATAGATGCTAAAGAATTAAATAATGCTGTAACAGAACCTTTAAACAATCCGTATAACGATAATCATACAAAAGTATCCTTAAGAAAATTATATGAAAATATTACAGATATTTTACCTAGTAATACAATTTACATGAATGATATTGGTGAATCTCAACAATATGCATTAAAATACTTAAAAGTTCCTAAAGAAGGAGATTTTGAGTGTAATATTAATTATGGATGCATGGGAAGTTCAATAGGATGCAAAGGAGTAAGTACAATAGATTCAGATAGACCTATAGCATCATTTATAGGCGATGGAAGTTTCTTTATGAATGGGCTTTCAGAATTACTAACAGCTAAGAAGTATAATATGAAAGTAATATACTTTGTAGTTAATAATAGTTGTCTAAGTTTTGTAAATAGAGGACATGACATATTATTTGGCAGAGTTGTAGAGGATTTTAAAGATGAATATACTGATGTTAAATCATTAGCTGAAATTATGGGTATACCTTCAATAAAGATTGAAGAAAATTTAGAAATAGAAAAGTTAAAAGACTTTACATCTAGCATAAATGGACCTATGGTAGTAGAGATTATTACAGATGGTACAGAAGATATGCCATTAGGTAGACTTAAGTTATTAAAGAAGAAGTAATATAAGTGTAATAATGTATTTATACATAAAATAAATAAAAAAGAGGTTTCTGTATTATTCATATTTAACATACAGAATCTCTTTTTTTATTTATTACAAAATTACTATATATAATATTTTTTTATATATTAACTAATTATTTAATTGATTTTACAAAATATTTGTTATCGTTTTCTATAATTTCTTCAAAACCCATCTTTTTCAGATATTTTATATGAATATCATCTGATGAGGAAGTAATGAATTTATAATAACCTTTATTTAAAAAATAATTTTTACAATCTTCAAAAATAAAATTGCCTATTTTAAAATCTCTATATTCTGGGATAACAAAATCTAATTCTATTTTCAATGTATTTTCATCATATTTAGATGCTAAAAAAATTCCAGACGGTACCAGATTTCTTAGAATGTAAAAATTCACATCAAAATTATTAATATCCAAATTATATTTTTTTAAATTTTTCTTGTTTTTAAGATTATAAAAATCTAAGAAATAGTCAAAGTATGGAGATTTACTTTCAATAGGAAGAATTTTAAAGTACTCTTTAGAACCATATATTTTTATAATATAGTATATATTTAGAATTCTGCGAAACAAACCCGTACTATAAGATTTAGTAGTACGGGTTATAAAAATTATAATCTAAAAACCTTTACCTAGAAAATCTTTAAAAGAATGATTTGGATTTTTTCGTGACTTTTTTCTTGTTCTTACCATCTGCTTCGATATTGAATCACTTGGTGTTAAATTAGACTTTAAGTTATAAAAATGTTCTTCAGGAACATTTAATTCTTTTGCTGCTTCTATTTTAAATTCTTCTAATGCTTTTCTAGCTTCTATTGAAATATTATTTTTCTCCATATGATCACCTCAATATTATTGTTCCCGAATTTATGCTTTATATGTTTTGGAATTTTTGCTACCTGGATATATATTAAATAAATTTATATATAAAAGAATTTACTTGAACTTCAATATATAGAATGTTAAAATTTTATCATTAAGTATGGGATATATCGTAATAAAATTTTAAATACTCTTAGTAATATGGAAGTAGAAGAGCTAGAGGTTTCATACGAGAAAGGAAAGCTTATATGTATAACAGAAGATGAAGAAAATGTAATAAAAGCTATAAACGAGTTAGGATATAAAGCAGAGTATTTAGAAGATGTAAAAGCAAAGAGTAAAAATTATAAAGGAGTTATTGCTGCTTTAGTAGTTCTACTTGGTTTATATTTAATTATAAAAAATACAATTGGATTCAATAGTATTCCAAATTTTGAAGAGCAAGTTAGTTATCCAATATTATTTTTATTAGGAATAGCTACATCGCTTCATTGTTTATCTATGTGTGGAGGAATTGTTATTTCTCAAAGTGTGGCATTTAAGAATCCTATAAAATCTACTTTTCAATACAATGCAGGAAGAGTTATTGCGTACACAGTTGTGGGAGGGATTGTAGGAGGAATAGGTTTTATAATTAGTTTTTCACCTACTTTAAAATGTAAACCTGTTAACTGGGTTATAAGAGGAGAAGTCATAAATGGATGTAATAATGAAATAGTTATTCTAGATTTTGGTATTAGTCAAGAAATTAAAGAAAACTACAATATTATTAAATTTACACCACAAGAAGAAGGCGAATTAGGTTTTAGTTGTTGGATGGGAATGTTAGACGGTAAGTTTATAGTCGTTGATGATATTAACAACACACCTGATGATATTGGAACTGTGCCTCCACCTACAGTTAATTGCTGTACAGAATAACTAAACAAATTTAAATAAGTACATTTAATAGTAACATGAAAATAAAATCAAGTTTTGTTAAAGCTCGGTTTAATTTTTTTATGGATAAATGTTGATTAATATAGGATTATTTTGGAAATACTAGAAAATAGTTCTTAAAAGCAATAAATCTATCTTGATTTTTATTTAAGTTTATAGAAATATTTGTTTAATAAGGAGGTAGTCATGAATCATATATCTTGGAACACCACTAAAAAATGCAATTTATATTGCAATCACTGCTATAGAGAATCTGGTCCTGATGAATTAATAAATAATGAACTTTCTACAGAAGAAGGAAGAAAACTTTTAAGAGAAATGCATAAAGCAGGATTTAGAATATTAGTGTTTAGCGGTGGAGAACCGATGTTAAGAGAGGATATATTTGAGTTAATAGAGTATGCAAAGTCCTTGGATATGACAGTACTTATGGGTAGCAATGGTACGCTTATAACCAAAAATTCTGCTAAAAAATTAAAGAAGAGTGGATTAAATTCTGTTGCTATTAGTATAGATAGTCTAGACCCACAAAAGCATAATAATTTTAGAGGATGTGATACTGCTTTTCAGAGAGCTTTAGAAGGAGCTAGAAATTGCATAAATGAAGGAATAAAAGTTCAGCTCAATTGTACTGTTACAAAAAATAATTTGAAAGAAATAGATAATATAATGAGTTTTGCATCTAATTTTGGTGCCGTTTCAAGTCACATGCTTTTTTTAGTGGAAGTAGGACGTGGCAAAAATATAGGAGACACATGTTTAGACAAAGAAGAGTATAAAAAAGCTATTAATACTATAATAAATAAAAATTTAGAGTTAGACATTAGAGTTAAACCTACTTGTGCACCACAGTATAAGGTAGAAGCACTACTTAAAGGAGTTGAATCACCAGGGGGAAGAGGTTGTATAGCTGGGACAAGCTATTGTTCTATTTTACCAAATGGAGACGTTCATATATGTCCATATGCTCCTGTTAAAGTAGCTAGTGTTAGAGAAGATACGTTTGATAACATATGGAAAAATAATGAGATTTTTAAGAAGCTTAGAGACTTTAAAAGTTATAAAGGTAGCTGTGGTAACTGTCGATATATTAATATTTGTGGTGGATGCAGAGCAAGAGCTTTTAACTATTCAGGTGATTGGTTAGATGAAGATCCATTATGTCTACTAGCTAATTTAAAAGTAGAATCAAAAGCAATATAAAATTTTAGATTTTAAGTAAAAATAATCATCACCTACATTGGTGTTGTGACTAGTAATGTATATTGTTAATGGAGGTAAGGAAATATGAAATGGAATATGAATGTAAAGGATTTAACCACTATAGGTATATGTATTGCAGTATCAGTTGTATTAGGAAAGTTTTTAGGTGTACTTTATAGAGTAGTACCTTTTTCAAGAGGTGTGATTAATGCTCCATTTTTTAGTTTTATTGTAGCACTAATTATGTATAGAGTTAGAAAGCCTGGAGCTATGACATTGTTTTCCATAGGGTATGGGCTTATAATGGCTAGAATGTCTATATTTTCTACTATGGCCATAATACCAGGTGGAATTTTAGCAGATATTATAACTTATATTTTAGTAAAGGAATATGACTCTAATATTAAAATAGCTTTATGTGCACCAATATATTCAGCAGGAGGAATTCTGGGAACGTTTATAATGGTTACATTTTTTATAGAAAGTGCAATGTATAGATTTGATGGTCCACTAGCGTTATTAATAAGTGTAGCTACAGTTTATGCTGCTGGTTTAGTTGGATCAGTTTCTGCTATGAAAATATTCCCAAGGAGGTTATTTAACAGTGATAGACAAATTGGAAGTAGAGTTTAGTTTAGATATAAATCATAAAGGGATAGAAAACAGAAAATATACTTTAACTCATAGTGATGAAACAGGACAAAGATTTTTATTTGTTAGAGATCAATTTGCTGAAGAAGAGTATGATGAATTAAGAGATGAAGTAATAGCAGATTGGTATACAAGAGAAGATAATAAAGAATTAAGAATTATGTGTATTTTATATGCAGAGAAAAGCTTATATACGGAAGAAGAAAGATATAAGATTTTCAAAAGACATATGCCTAGAGCAATTACAGCCATTATAGGTGGAGACGAAGAGTATATAACCAAAAAAAATCTTTTAGACTATGATGTGTATGCATATTATTTATCTGATTTAATTCCTAAAAAAGAGTATTATGGTAAAGTGGGAGATTATGTAAAAACTGTGGCCAAAGCTAAATAGATATATATTTGAGTATTTTTACAAGTATAATGTTAGCTTGCAAATAATATGTATACATGATATAATGAATAAATTGGTTTGTTAGTTATATAAAGCTGATTAATATGCAGTTACATTATTTTTTATAATAATCTTATCGTTATTTTAAAAGTTACTATGAAGATACTTTTTATTTATATATAAGGCTATAACGATTTAGATGCCTTTCTTAATACACATTAGAATTTTCCACATGTCTAATAATGAAAGTAAATTTATCTTATTTTTAAATTTCAAGTATAAATTATGAAAATAAATAGTTATATAATTGTTTACTAACATAATACTATGTTAGTTTTTTTATTATGTAATAATCACATTTAAAACAATAAATCATGATATGTTTAATTATATTAAAAGACAGATATAAAAGAAAAAAGGGGGTGTCTTAATGACACAAGAAATAATATTAACACTTATAGGTATGTTTTTAATAACAGCATTTACAAATATTTTAGCAACGTTAAAAAGTATATTACTTGCTAAGAATATTATGAATCCTGTATATCTATTAGTATTTGTAGATGCGATTATTTTTACTACAGTGCTTGGTAAGATAACTAGTTCGGAAGGTATTCATTTTGCTATTGCATATGCTTTAGGTAGAACGCTAGGAGTTTTTATAGGTGGTAAAATTGAAGAAAGACTTGCTTTAGGTATTTTAGAAGTGGATATATTTTTAAATAATAAAAATAAGATGATACAAATAGCAGAAAGACTTAGATATGAAGGCTATACAGTTAATAACTTTTTAGCTCGTGGAAATAATGGAGATAGAAGATATAAGGTGGAAGTTGTTATAAAGAGAAGTGAATTTAAAGTACTTGAAAATATTATGGCGGATTGTGATATAACAAATCCAACCTTAAAAATTAAAAATCTAAATAAAGTAGGAGGTAAAATTACAGATACTAGAGTTAAAGCAATTTAATTATCATAAATATTTTTAAAAAAAATTATAAAGTATCTTTCTAAAGGGAACAAAAAAAAAATCTTCGTCTAAAAACATAAAGAAGATAAAATAGGTGGAGGATGATTTTATGAAAAAGAATATATTAAAAAACTCAATTATAACAGGAGCTTTATGTACAGTTTTAATAGTTCCAACGTTTGCACAAAGTGTCGGAATAATGCCTATATCAGCTAAAACTGATGAAAGTGTTTCTATTAGACATGAATTTGATCATTGGTCCGAGAAGTATATAGATGAGCTATCAAAAAAATATGATATAAAATCGCTATTTGAAGATAAAGACTTAAATGATGCTATTACAATAGAAGACTTTAAAAGTATTGTTGAATTAACAATAGACAAAGAATATGATAATACACCAGATTCAATAACTAGAGAAGCTGGTGTATACGAGCTTACTAGAATATGGGCTAAAGAAACAGACAAGAATTTAGAAAAAATTCCAGTAATTAAAATGCTGATTTATCCAGATACAAATAAAATAGATTCGAAATATAATCATGGCATAACTGTAGCGTATATGCATGATATAGCTAAAGGTAGAGATACAGGAGTTTTTAATCCTAAAGCTGAAGTTACTTATGGTGAACTAGCTACTTTAATATATAATACTGCTAAAGCCATAGAAACTGAGTTGAATTCTGATGATCAATCTATAGTAAAAGGAAAGCTTGAAACTAGAGGTAGCTATGAAATAACAGATGATAAAGTGATATTTGATTTTAGGTTAATGAGTCATTATAGTCAAACAGAAGAACTTAAATTTAGTTCTGGACAACAATTTGAAATTGTTATAATTGATGAAAATGATGAAGAAGTATATAGATATTCAGATGGTAAAGCCTTTACAGAAGCTCTCGTATTCAAAACAATTAAACCTGGTGAACTTTTAAAGTGGAATGATGAATGGGATATGACCGATAAGAAAGGTAATAAATTAACTGAAGGAAAATATAAAGCTGAAATTAAAGTGTTAGTTATGGAAGAAAATAATGAAAAGATTGAAGAAGGTGAATTAACAACTATAATAGATTTTAGTTTATAATATATATTAATAATATACCACTTGTTTTAATAACATAAGCTTATTAAAGCAAGTGTTTTTTATTTATTTTAAATAAATTCTTTAAATTTAAATACGGTTTAGTAAATCGCAAACTTACACATAATATAATTATCAAAGTATTTGTTTATAAATTAAATTAAGTTTATAAGGAAAATTTAGGTAGGTGGCAAAATATGAATAATGACTTAATAGAATCTATTAAAACAAATAAAGAAAAGTTTAAAACTCTTGATAAACAAGGAGTTAAAAATTTATTTGAACAAATTTTAATGTCTCAAAAACCTAGTTCTGGTATTAGAATTTTAGAAGATGTAGGATTATTAAAAATCTATATTCCAGAGCTTCAGAAATGTGTAGGTTTTGATCAAAGGAATCCACACCATAACTATGATGTTTTTGATCATATATTAGCAGTTCTAGACAATACACCTTTAGATTTAACATTACGTTGGGCTGCTCTTTTGCACGATATAGCAAAGCCACAAACCTTTTTTGTAGATGAGAAGGGAAAAGGAAGGTTTTTTGGACATGATATTGAAGGAGCAAAAGTAGCAAAAGACATTTTAAATAGATTAGATTATGACGAAAGATTTTCAAATGAGGTAGCTGTATTAATAAAAGCTCATATGTCTCGCTACAATAATATGAAGGAAAAGGGTGTAAAAAAATTAATAAATAAAGTAGGAAAATATAATATCGAAAAATTATTTCAACTTCAAAGAGCAGATATAAAAGGAAGACATGGACCGTATGATTTTTCAAGAGTTGAAGTTATAGAAAATATGGCAAAGGAGATTATAGATCCTAAATAAATAACATTTAATATAAATTTTAAGTATATTAAATAAAAAGTTGGAAAAAATACTATTAAAAGGCCACAACTTTTTTATATTTATTTTTTGTTAATAGTTGACAGATATAAAAAGGGATGGTATTATAAGAATGTAAGAAATTACAGAATATGAATTTTGGAGGATTTTATTAATGAAAACAGGTACAGTTAAATGGTTTAATGGTGAAAAAGGTTTTGGATTTATCTCTGTAGAAGGAGAAGATGATGTATTCGTACATTTCTCAGCTATTCAAGGAGACGGTTACAAAACATTAGACGAAGGTCAAGCAGTTGAGTTTGAAGTAGTTCAAGGCGACAGAGGACCTCAAGCTGCTAATGTAGCTAAAATATAATAGAATATAAAGAATAATATTTTATATATATAGACTACAACAAAAAACCCTGATTATATCAGGGTTTTTTTGTTAACAATTATAATAAAAAAATGTTATAAAATATTGACAATAAGATGTGGATTAGTTAGTATTATAGTGATAAACTGTAAGTATATGTTTTTTAACATCCTATGATGATATGGATGTTTTTTTGTAGAAATATTTTATTTATACATATAGAACTATTGTACTTACTAAAACAATAAGTTAAAATTAAAAAATATAATAAAAGTTAATAGAGGAGGCCCACTAATGAGTTCAGAGGTTATAAAAAAAGAAAATACTAAAGTTACACTAAAGATAGTTGTAGATGATGCACAATTTGAAAAGGCTATTAATAAAGCATACAACAAGATGAAATCTAGATTCAATATTCAAGGTTTTAGAAAAGGAAAGGCTCCCAGAAAAATCGTTGAAAAATTCTATGGAGTAGAAGTATTTTATGAAGAAGCTTTCAACCTAGCTTTCCCAGAGGCTTTTGAGGCAGCAATAAAAGAAAATGATATTGAGCCTGTAAGTCAGCCAGAAATCGATATTGAAGAGATTGAAGCTGGAAAAGGTGTTACATTTACAGCAGTTGTAGAAGTTATGCCTGAGTTCGAAGTTAAAGACTATAAAGGTATAGAAGTAGAGAAAAAAGAGTATAATGTACAAGAAGAGGATATTCAAAAAGAGCTAGATAGTATGGTAGAACAAAATGCTAGAATGATTGCTATAGAAGATAGAGCAATAAAAGATGGAGACATGGTTATTATCGACTATAAAGGGATGATTGATGGAGAAGCTTTTGAAGGTGGAACTGCTGAAAAGCAAAATCTTACAATAGGTTCTGGACAATTTATTCCTGGTTTTGAAGAGCAGTTAATTGGAAAGAATATTGAAGAAGAAGTAGAAGTTAAAGTAACATTCCCTGAAGAATATCATTCAGAAGAATTAGCAGGTAAAGAAGCTAAATTTGAAGTTAAAATCCATGAAATTAAAGAAAAAGAATTACCAGAAGTGGATGATGAGTTTGCAAAGGATGTTTCTGAGTTTGATACACTAGAAGAATTAAAAAATGATATTAAATCAAAATTAGAAGAAGATGCAAAAAAGAAAGCTGAACAAGAATTAAGAAATAGTGTTGTAGAAGGTGTTGCTAATACAGTTGAAATTGAAATACCAAAAGCAGCAATTGATAGACAGGTTGATAACATGTTAGCTGATTTTGATTATCGTCTACAATTCCAAGGAATTAATTTACAATATTACTTCCAATTAACAGGTACTACAGAGGAAGAACTAAGAGAGCAAATGAGAGAAGATGCAGCTAAAACTGTTAAAAATGAACTAGTTTTAGAAAAAATCGGAAAAGCAGAAAAAATTGAAGCTACTGAAGAAGAATTAGAGGAACAATTAAAAACAATGGCAGCACAATATAAACAAGAGTTAGATAAATTAAAGTCTAATTTAAGAGATCAAGATTTAAAATATATTAAAGAGGGTATCATAGTAAGAAAGACTATTGATTTCTTAGTAGAAAATGCTAAAGTAGCTTAGTTAAACATATTAAAGAACTTAAATAAGTTGGGAGGAGATAAAATGGCATTAGTTCCAGTTGTTGTAGAACAAACTAATAGAGGTGAAAGATCCTACGATATATATTCTAGATTATTAAAAGACAGAATCATTTTTTTAGGAGAAGAAGTTAATGATGTTACTGCAAGCTTAGTAGTTGCTCAAATGTTATTTTTAGAAGCTGAAGATCCTGATAAAGATATTCAATTATATATTAATAGCCCAGGGGGATCTATAACTGCAGGTATGGCTATATATGATACTATGCAATATATTAAACCAGATGTAGCTACTATTTGTATAGGTATGGCTGCAAGTATGGGAGCGTTTCTTTTAACAGCAGGTGCAAAGGGTAAACGTTCTGCTCTTCCAAATGCTGAAATAATGATTCATCAGCCTCTAGGAGGAACAAGAGGTCAAGCAGAGGATATTCGTATTCATGCAGAGCGAATTATAAAAATGAGAGAATCTTTAAATAAAATTATATCTGAGAGAACAGGGCAACCATTAGAAAAAGTTGAAAAGGATACAGATAGAGATTACTTTATGGGAGCTAAAGAAGCTAAAGAATATGGTATTATAGACGAAGTTATTGCCGCAAAGAAATAATGTAGAATTGAAAGAGGTGTGAAGATGTCCAGATTTGATGAAAAAAAGCAGCTTAAATGCTCCTTTTGCGGTAAGTCCCAAGACCAGGTAAAAAGATTAATTGCTGGTCCAAATGTGTATATATGTGATGAATGTATTGAATTATGTCAAGAGATTATTCAAGAAGAATTTGATGGAGATACAGAAGTTGATTTAGTAGATTTACCAAAACCTAATGAAATAAAAGATATATTAGATCAATACGTAATTGGGCAGGAAAAGGCAAAGAAAAGCTTAGCAGTAGCTGTATATAATCATTACAAGCGTATTGATGCTGAAAGTAGTAAAAATGATGATGTAGAGCTACAAAAAAGTAATATTCTAATGTTAGGACCTACAGGTTCTGGTAAAACTCTTTTAGCTCAAACATTAGCAAAAATTATAAATGTACCTTTCACTATTGCAGATGCTACTTCCTTAACAGAAGCTGGATATGTTGGAGAAGATGTTGAAAATATTTTACTTAAGCTTATTCAAGCGTCAGATTACGATATTGAAAAAGCAGAAAAAGGTATTATATATATAGATGAAGTTGATAAAGTTGCTAGAAAATCCGAAAATCCATCTATTACTAGAGATGTAAGTGGAGAAGGTGTTCAGCAAGCTTTACTTAAAATTTTAGAAGGTACAGTAGCAAGTGTGCCTCCTCAAGGTGGAAGAAAACATCCACATCAAGAGTTTATTCAAATAGATACTACGAATATTTTATTTATTGTAGGTGGAGCTTTTGATGGTATAGAATCAATAATTCAAAAACGTACTGGGAAGAAATCTATGGGATTCGGTGCTGAAATTCAAAGTAAAAAAGTTATGGATGTTGGAACTTTATTAAAACAGATTCAGCCTGAAGACTTATTAAAATATGGTCTTATTCCAGAATTTGTTGGTAGAATACCAGTTATAGCAACTCTTGAACAGTTAGATGAAGATGCTTTAGTTCAAATACTAACAGAGCCCAAAAATGCACTTACTAAGCAATATAAAAAGTTGTTTGAAATAGATGGTGTAAAGCTAGAAATTGAAGAAGAAGCTCTTAGATTAATAGCTAAAAAAGCTATTGATATAAAGACTGGTGCTAGAGGATTAAGAGGAATTATAGAAACCGTAATGATGGATATTATGTATGATGTTCCATCTAGAGATGATATAGAAAAAATTATAATTACAAAAGAAACTGTTGAAAATGGTGAAGAACCTACTGTTATTCAAAAGAAATCCGATAACATAGATTTAGATAAAAACAACTCTGAAGAATCTGCATCGTAAAGAAAAACTAAATGTCTTAACTTAAGTGTTAGCTTGAGTTGAGGCATTTTTGTTATGTAGTAGAAACTTATATTTCATTGCTAAAATATGGGGCTTTAGAAATTTTAGCTCTAGGATAAAAAGTCATCGGGTGCGCATACTATTAAGGAATAACGCAGAAAGGAGAGATTACTTTGCCCGATGTCTTTTTTTTAATTCAATTCTTTTTTGCAGTAGTTATAGGTTTATATTTTTTTACATTATTAAAAAAACAGCAAGGAAGTAAAAGTGCAAGTCAAAAAGAAGCAAAAAAAGAGATGAATAGTTTAAGAGAAATGCGAGAACGTTCTTTAACAATTCCTCTATCTGAATATACAAGACCAGATTCTTTAGAAGATATAGTAGGGCAAGAAGAAGGGTTAAAGGCACTCAGAGCAGCACTTTGTAGTTCTAATCCTCAACATGTTTTAATATATGGACCACCAGGAGTAGGGAAAACAGCAGCAGCTAGAGTGGTACTTGAAGAGGCTAAAAAAAGCAAAATATCTCCTTTTAATATTAAATCTAAGTTTGTTGAAATAGATGCAACTACTTTACGTTTCGATGAAAGATCTATAGCAGACCCTTTAATAGGCTCTGTTCACGATCCTATATATCAAGGTGCAGGTGAATTTGGTAAAGAAGGAATTCCTCAGCCTAAGCCAGGAGCAGTAACAAAAGCCCATGGAGGAGTTTTATTTTTAGATGAAATTGGTGAGCTTCATTCTATACAAATGAATAAACTACTTAAAGTTTTGGAGGATAGGAAGGTTTTTTTAGAAAGCTCTTATTATAATTCAGAAGATAAGAATATTTCAGAATATATTCATGAAATATTTCAAAATGGATTACCAGCAGATTTTAGATTAATCGGTGCGACTACTAAAGATTCATCGGATATACCACCAGCATTAAGGTCAAGGTGTGTGGAAATTTATTTTAAGCCTCTTTCTCAGGAAGAAATAGGCATAATAGCTAATAGAGCATGTAAAAAAACTGATTTTAATATAGAAGAAAAAGCTATTGAAGAAATAAAAAAATATGCTACTAATGGTAGAGAAACAGTAAACATGATTCAAATATCAGGTGGTTTAGCTCTGACTCAAGATAGAAGAAAAATCACATTAGAAGATATTCAGTGGGTAGTAGAAAGTGGAAACTATTCTCCTAGACCAGATAAAAAAGTAGGAAGTGACCCATCTATAGGATATGTTAATGGACTAGCAGTGTTTGGCCCTCAAATGGGAGCTATAATAGAAATCGAAGCTTCTGCTATAAAGATTCCTATTAGTGGAAGTGGAAGAATTATTACTACAGGAATAATAGAAGATGAAGAGATGAATTTACCAGGTAAGACTTTAAAAAGAAGAAGTACAGCATTGGATTCAGTAGATAATGTATTAACAGTTATTAGAAAATTTTTAGAGGTTGATCCTAGAAACTATGATATTCATTTAAATTTCCCAGGTGGAGTTCCAATAGATGGACCTTCTGCAGGAGTTGCTATAGCAACAGTAATATATTCTGCAATTACTGAAAAGTTAATAGATAATAAGGTGGCAATGACAGGAGAGTTATCTATTAGAGGCAATGTAAAACCTGTTGGTGGAATTTCAGCTAAAATAGATGCAGCTAAAAAAGCAGGGTGCACCAGAGTATTGATTCCAAAAGATAATTACCAGGATAGATTTAAACAGCTAAATATAGAAGTGATTCCAGTAGAAAATATAAATCAAATTATAGATCTAGCTTTATATAATGGAGATGATCAAAATAAAAGAGGAAATGAGAGTATATCTAACAAAGTTCCTTTTGTTGCAGCATTAGGAAATGAAAATTTTCTTAAAAAATAGCACAATGCATATGCAGAGTGCTATTTTAATAAGTACTTTTTAATTGTTTATACTACACAAATCTGATATATTATCTATTATTAGGGTAAAATATTGAAAAAAGATATGCGAAAGTATATAATATTAATCAACTGCGGTAAATTAATAATAGGTAGAAATAATAATTATGTTTATTTTTTATTAAATATAAAAATAATACATTTATAAATAAAAATACATAGATATATAGATACAATATAGTTAGGAGATGATAGTATGGAAACAAAAGAAAACAGCACTAATATACGTAAACTGCCGTTAATTCCTTTACGTGGCATAACTGTTTTTCCATATATGGTATTACATTTTGATGTAGGTAGAGAAGGTTCTATAAGTGCTTTAGAAGATGCTATGGTAAATGATCAGCTAATTTTCTTAGCATCTCAAAAAGAAGCAGATGTAGAAGATCCTACACCAGAAGATTTTTATAATGTAGGTACAATTTCAAAGATTAAACAGATGCTAAAGCTTCCAGGTGACACTATTAGAGTTTTAGTTGAAGGAATATCAAGAGCTAAAATAACTAATTTGGTTCAGGAGAAGCCCCATTTTGTTGTAGAGGTAGAAGAACAGAATAATGAATTAGAAATAAAGAAAACTACAGAGATAGATGCATTAATGCGCAGTGTTATAAATGCCTTTGAAGATTATACAGAAGTTAGTGATAAGGTTTCTCCAGAAATATTAGTCAATATAACTGAAATAGATATGCCTGGTAGACTTTCAGATACTGTAGCATCTAATCTTGTACTAAAGCCAGAAGATAGACAGGAAATATTAGAAGCTTTTGATCCGCAGGAAAGATTAGAGACTTTATATAGAATTCTATTACAAGAAATAGACATTTTAAAGATAGAACAGAAAATAGGTAATAGAGTTAAAGGTCAAATTAATAAAATGCAGAAAGAACATTATTTAAGAGAGCAATTAAAGGCTATACAGAAAGAATTAGGTGAAGATGAAGATGTAGTAGAAGAAATAGACGAATACAAACAAAAACTTGAAAAGCTAGAACTTTCAGAGGAAATAAATGAAAAAGTTGAACGTGAAATAAATAGGCTAATGAAACTTTCTCCATCTTCTGCTGAAACTGGAGTTATAAGAAATTACATAGACTGGATTTTAAATTTACCTTGGAACGAAGAAACAAAAGATTTATTGGACCTAAAAAAATCTGCTAAAATTTTAGATGAAGACCATTATGGATTAAAGGAAATAAAAGAAAGAATACTTGAATACTTAGCTATACGTCAGCTTTCAAAGAGTATGAAAGGACCAATTTTATGTCTTGTTGGCCCTCCGGGAGTAGGGAAGACATCTATTGCAAAGTCTATTGCTAGATCCTTAAACAGAAAATTTGTAAGAATGTCTTTAGGTGGAGTAAGAGATGAAGCTGAAATTAGGGGTCATAGAAGAACTTATGTAGGTGCTATTCCTGGTAGAATCATTTCGTCTATTAAACAAGCAGGAAGTAAAAACCCTGTATTTTTATTAGATGAAATTGATAAGTTAGCTGGTGATTTTAGAGGAGATCCTGCTTCAGCATTACTTGAAGTCTTAGATCCAGAGCAAAATCATGACTTTGCAGATCATTACTTAGATGTACCGTTTAACCTTTCTAAAGTTATGTTTATTACTACTGCCAATAGTTTAGGTACTATACCGAGACCTTTATTAGACCGTATGGAGGTTATTAGGGTATCTGGATATACTGAGGAAGAAAAACTTAAAATTACACAGAAATATCTACTTCCAAAACAGATTAAAGAGCATGGCTTAGAACCTAAAAATATAAAGGTTTCTGAAAATGCTATACGAGATGTTATTAATTATTATACTAAGGAATCTGGAGTTAGAAATTTAGAAAGACAAGTAGCTAACTTATGTCGTAAAACTGCAAAGCGTATAGTTGAAGAAAAAATTAAATCTGTTAGTATAAATGTTAATAATTTAAAGAAATACTTAGGTAATAAAATGTATAGATATGAAATGGCAAATCAGAAAGATGAAGTTGGTACAGTAAGAGGACTTGCTTGGACTCAAGTTGGAGGAGATACTTTATCTATTGAAGTTACTCCTATGAAAGGTAATGGGAAACTTGTGCTTACGGGACAGCTTGGAGATGTTATGAAAGAATCTGCTAAGGCAGGTATAAGTTATATACGTTCAAAAGTAGATGAATTTAACATTGATCCAGATTTTCATAAAAATTTAGATATACATATTCATATACCAGAAGGAGCTATTCCGAAGGATGGACCTTCAGCAGGTATAACTATGGCTACTGCTGTAATTTCTGCGCTGACTAACACTCCAGTGTATAGAGATGTTGCGATGACAGGTGAAATTACTTTAAGAGGGAAAGTTTTACCTATTGGTGGTCTTAAAGAAAAGGTACTTGCAGCTAATAGGGCAGGTATAAATAAAGTCATTATTCCAATAGATAATAAAAGAGATTTAAAGGATATTCCAGATAATATAAAACGCAAAATAGAATTTGTGTTTGCAGAATACATGGATGATGTAATAGAACATGCGTTAAAAAGGGGAAATAAAGATGAAAGTAATTAGTTCGGAAATAGTTATGAGTGCAGTAGCACCAAAGCAATATCCAGATGATGGCAAACCAGAAATTGCTTTAGCTGGCAGATCAAATGTAGGAAAATCTTCTACAATAAATACAATACTTAACAGAAAAAAGCTTGCTAGAGTGAGTTCTTCGCCGGGAAAAACACGTACAATTAATTTTTATTTAATTAATGAAGAGTTTTATTTAGTAGATTTACCTGGCTATGGGTATGCTAAAGTGTCTAAAAGTGAAAAAGCAAGCTGGGGAAAAATGATGGAAATGTACTTAAGTAATAGACCTAATTTATATGAGGTAGTACTTTTAGTAGATATTCGTCATGAGCCAACAGAAGACGATAAACTTATGTATGATTGGATAAAATATTTTGGATATGGATCAATAGTTGTGGCTACAAAAGCTGATAAAATTTCTAGAGGAAAGTATCAAAAACATTTTAAAATGATTCGTCAAAAGCTTGGAATGTCACCAGAAGATAAAATAATACCAATATCATCATTAAAAAAACAGGGCATAGATAAACTATGGTCTCATATAGAAGATATATTTATTGAAAATGATTTACCTATAACAATAGAAGAAGCTCCAGAGTAATTAATTACTCTGAAGCTTCTTTTACAATAAAAGAAGGGCATAAGCCCTTCAAAATAGTATTTCTATTATGTACTTTTGTTTTTTAGAATTAATTAAAAAGTTTTATATTATTCTTGTGGTTCGAACATATCTTTGCCAACGCCGCAAACTGGACATACCCAATCCTCAGGGATATCGTTAAAAGCTGTTCCTGGAGCGATTCCTCCATCTGGATCTCCTACCTCTGGATCATAAACATAACCACATGGTGTACATACGTATTTCATAATTACATATCTCCTTCCTAAAAAAATATTATTTGTCTTTACATAATAATTATACCCTATATTATGCATATATAAACAAAAAAATTATACTTAATTTATTATAATTTTGTAACTTATTTTATCACTATTTCATAGACTAGAATAAAACACATTATTAAATATTTTTATTGAGTATATTCAATAAGTATATTTTATATGTTAATGAAAGGAGAATAAAGTATGTATAGAAACTTTCCTGTATGTATTAACACTATGAAGATAACTATGCCAGGAGTAGATGTGTATTATCCAGCAGTATATGGTTTGAGAAATGGATGTATAGAGCAGAGAATAAATAATGAAATAATGAATTTAGCGTATAAAATGATAAAAGAACAAGGATATTATGAAAATCCTAATACAACTATTACAGGCTATTACGAAATTAAAACTAATGAAAGGGGCATATTAAGCTTAGTTTTAAATAATTATGCATTCTCTGGTGGAGCTCATGGTATGACAATAATGGAATCATTAACTTTTAATATAGAAACAGGAAAATCCTATTCCTTAAAAAATTTATTTAAGAAAGACAGCGACTATGTAAATGTTTTGTCAGATATAATTAAAGAACAAATAGCTGAAAGAGATATTCCTGTAATAGAAGAATTTGATAAAATAAGTCCAGATCAATATTATTACATAGCAGATAAAGCATTAGTAGTATATTTTCAGCTTTATGAATTAGCGCCATACGCATATGGATTTCCACAATTTCCAATTTCAGTTTATGAAATAGAAGATATTATAAAAGAAGATGGACCTTTAGGTAAAATGTTATATTAATTAATAGATATTAAAATATATATAAATCTTAAAAGATGCCAAGGCATCTTTTTTTATTGTAAATGTAAGTATTTTTTTATATAATTAAAATTTATTAAATTTCGAATCAAAAAATAAACAAAAAATACACAATAGTCTAGGAATATTGAATATATAGCTAAATAACATAACTATTTTACACATATGTCTGCTAATAACATGTAGGGGTACCTCAGGTTATGTTACATATACAGAGTGAATATAGGATGGTTTGTGGGAAAAAAAGAGATATGATAATCTATAAGAGAATTAAATATAATAAAAAAATAGGAGTTGATTTTGTTTTGAGTAGTTTAAATAGCGATGATGTAAGGCGGATGGTCAAGGAGGAAAATGTTAGGTTTATTCGTTTACAGTTTACAGACATTTTTGGTAAATTGAAAAATGTAGCAATTACAGCAAACCAATTAGAAGCTGCACTTGATAATCAAATTATGTTTGATGGATCTTCCATTGACGGATTTACAGGAGTAGAAGAATCTGACATGTATTTAGTACCAGACCCTTCAACATTCGTTATTTTTCCATGGATGTCTAATGGCTTTGGAAAGGTAGCGCGTATGATATGTGACGTTCATAAACCAGATGGAAGTCATTTCGAAGGATGTCCAAGAGGAATTTTAAAGAAAAAGATTGAAGAATTAAGGGAATATGGATTTGAATTTTTTGTGGGGCCAGAAGTAGAGTTTTTCTTATTTGAGAGAGATGAAAATGGTAAGCCTACTAAAGAAATTCAAGACTATGCAGGATATTTCGATTTAGCACCAGATGATGAAGGTGAAAAAGCTAGAAGACATATGTGCTTAACATTAGAAGAAATGGGCTTTTATATAGAAATGTCTCACCATGAGGCAGCACCTGGTCAGCATGAAATAGGATTTAGATATGATGATGCTCTAACAACAGCAGATAATGTTTCTACATTTAAGCAGGTTGTAAAAACTATTGCAAAAGAGCATGGACTTCATGCAACTTTTATGCCTAAGCCTTTAACAGGTAAGCATGGAACATGTATGCACTTAAATCAGTCACTATATAAAGATGGTAAGAATGCATTTTTTGACAAAAATGATGAATTACAACTAAGTCAAGAAGCTTATTATTTTATTGGTGGACTTATTAAACATGCTAGAGAATTTGCAGCTATTACAAATGCTACTGTAAATTCATATAAACGCTTTGTTCCAGGATTTGAAGCTCCTACGGATATTGCATGGGCAACAGCTAATAGAACACCTCTTATTAGAATCCCAGCTACACGTGGAGAAGCTACTAGAGTAGAACTTAGAAATCCAGACCCAACAGCAAATCACTATTTAGCATTTGCAGCAGCACTGTCGGCAGGTTTAGATGGTATAAAAAATAAAATAGATCCACCAGGTTGTTGCAATGAGAATATGTATGATGTAGATGAACGAGTTAAACAAAAAGAAAAAATAGAAAAATTCCCATGTGATTTAAATGAAGCTCTTAATGAACTTGAAGAAAGTGAGCTTATGAAACAAACATTAGGAGAGCATACACATAGAACATATATTAATGCTAAAAGAAAAGAATGGTTTGAGTATGCACAGCAAATTCATGATTGGGAGTTTAATAGGTATTTAAATGAATAAATGAAAATATTAATATTAATATAAATTGTATAATGTTAAAATAAGGAATGACAGATTGTCATTCCTTATTTTTAAGTATTGTATTTTAATATTTAATAAAAAATACATATTAAAAGTATTTATTTTAGGACTTATATAAAATTTAGGGTATAATAGAAAAAACAGATCTAATTATTGAAATAGAGGTGATTTAATGAATAATTTAAATAAAAATATTTTAGTCGTAGATGATGAAGAAAATATTGTGAATGTAGTA
This sequence comes from Alkaliphilus sp. NP8, assembly GCA_015978205.1. Taxonomy (GTDB): domain Bacteria; phylum Bacillota; class Clostridia; order Peptostreptococcales; family Natronincolaceae; genus Alkaliphilus_B. Next base: position 22,357 of record JADWMM010000036.1, read on the forward strand.
GCTGCTTATTTAGAAAAAGAAGGATACAAGGTTTTTACTGCTTATGACGGTAAGGAAGCTATTGATATATTTGATGAAGAAGATATAGATTTTGTTATTTTAGATCTAATGATGCCTGGTCTATCAGGAGAAAATGTATGTAAGAAAATACGAATAAATTCTCAAGTTCCTATAATAATGTTAACTGCAAAATCAGAGGAATCTGAGAGAATTTATGGTTTAGATATTGGTGCAGACGATTATATTGTAAAGCCATTTAGTCCTAAAGAGTTAGTAGCCAGAGTAAGGACTATATTTAGAAGAATAGAACCTAATAATTTTAAAGCAAATATATTAGAGTTTGATAATAGAGACTTAGTTATTGATTTGAATAAAATGGAAGTTAAAAAGCAAGAAAAATTATTAGATCTAACTGCAACAGAATATAAAATCTTGAGCTTAATGGCTCAAAATATAGGAAAAGCATTTACTAGAAATGAATTAGTGGTTAAGATATTAGGATATGATTATGAAGGTTATGATAGAACTATCGATGCTCATATAAAAAATATAAGACATAAAATTGAAGATAAAAACAGTAAATATATACTAACTGTATATGGTGTAGGGTATAAGTTTACGGGGGAATAGTTATGATGAATAAGCTGAGGAGCAGATTGATTTTATTAATATTAGGCGGTTCAATTTTCTCCATTGTATTAGTTAGTGTAATAACAAATATAAATGTATTGAAGAACTTCGATTCATATATGAGAAATGAGCAGATGGCTAGAATAAATAAAATAATTGAACTAATTGAACAATCCTATGAATTGAATAATGGTTGGAGTCACGAAACTATAGAAAAAATTGATACGTCTCCTCTTGTAGGAGATTTTGATGTTGAAATAAGAGATACAAATAATAATCTTATAACTACTTGTTATATGGAAAATTCAACGGTTGAAAGAAATAGTAATATGATGAATAGAATGGGTCATGGAATGATGCATGGAAGAGACTTTAATATTACAAATAATATAAGTAGTAAGATTGAACAAAATGCTGAAGATGAAAATTATAATGCAGAAGAATATAGTTTAATATCTAATAATAAAAATATAGGAACTGCGACTATCGGTTATGTAGGACCATTTTTGATATCAGAAAGCGAGATTGAATTTACAAGAGGAATTAATATGTCTATATTATATAGTTCAATTATATCAGTTATTATTGCAATATTACTTGGTATGTATTCTTCGGAAATATTTTCTAAGCCTATATTACAAATTACCAATGCAGCAAATAATATCAGAAAAGGCAATTTAGATACAAAAGTTGAACTATCTAACAACATAATAGAACTGCAGGAGCTTTCTGAGTCTATTAATCATCTTTCTAAATCTTTAAGTGAGCAGGAGGTGTTAAGAAGAAGATTAACCTCTGATATATCTCATGAATTAAGGACACCTTTAACTGTACTGCGAACTCATATTGAGGCGATTAGTGATGGAGTGTGGGCTCCAACACAAGATAAGCTTAATATATGTAGGGGTGAAGTTGTTAGACTAATTAAACTTGTTGAACAGCTAAAGAATTTAACTGATATAGAAAATCATAAGCTAGATTTAGAAATTACTAACTACCCTATATCAAATGATCTAGAAGAAATAGTAAAAAGTTTTAAATATCAATTTGATGAAAAGGGAATTAGATTAAATTCTAATATACAAAAGAATATTAAAATAGAAGGAGATAAAGATAAAATAAAGCAGGTATTTGTAAACTTACTATCTAATGCTTTAAAATTTACAAATTCAGGAGGAGAAGTAAAAGTCGGATTAAAAGAAAATAATTATAATATAGAAATAAATATTGAAGATACTGGTATAGGTATGGAAGAAAAAGATATTCCTTATGTATTTGAAAGATTTTATAGAAGTGATATTTCTAGAAATAGAAAAACAGGTGGTAGCGGAATAGGTTTAACTATTACTAAGTCTTTAATTGAAGCTCATAAAGGAAAAATTTCTGTAGAAAGTAAAAAGGATGAAGGAACTAAATTTAAAATAATGTTACCAAAACAACAAAAAACATTCTAAATCATTAGAATGTTTTTTGTGTTTTAAAATAAATGTTAAAACCAACTAGATAGGTAGATAATCTTCTAAAAAACATATGGACTATAGAGAAGGATGCCTAAATTTAATTGCATCAGAAAATTATGCAAGCGAGAAAGTTAGAAGTTATTTAGGTTGTGATTTTAGTAATAGATATGGATGCTATACAACAATGAATCCAGCAGATAGAGAATATACAGGTAATAAATACATTCATGAGTTTGAAATGGAAACACACGAATTAGTTAAAGATATATTTAAAGCAAAATATGTTGACTTAAGACCTATTGGCGGACATATGTCAGTTGTACTTGGAATGCTACAGCCAGGTGATTTAGTAATAGAAGTAAGTCTAAGCGACTGGGGACATGGACTAGTAGGGCCAATGTGCCAAGTAAGACAGTTTGATGAAACTATCAAAGTAGAGTATATGGAATTCGATCAATATAGAGCAGTAGATGTTGGAGAATATGTAGATTCAACTCCAGAAAAACTAGGAAAAGAAGTACAAAAATTTAGTAGAAAATATATTGGATTAGAATATTCATATTAAACTTTTAATGATATAAAAAGCAAAAAATATTGATTAAGATAATTAATTATCTTAATCAATATTTTTTTATGAAAGTATACTTTATTAAGAAATAAAAAAATACTAAGGTATTTACCACTATATAGTTTTTAATATATTTAATAACAAATTATGGTTGCAAAAATCATTTATGTATAATATACTATAAGTGAACATATGAACAGTTGTTCATATGAAAAGTGTATAGAAAGGATGATATTTTATGAATCAGTCTAACATAGATACGTGTAACTGTACTGTTATACACGAAGATATAGTAGATAAAGTTAAAAAGACTATGCCAGAGGAAGAAAAATTATATGACTTAGCTGAACTTTTTAAGGTATTTGGAGATACAACAAGGATTAAAATTCTACATGCATTGTTTGAATCAGATATGTGTGTATGTGATATAGCAGTATTATTAGAAATGAAGCAGTCAGCTATTTCTCACCAGCTTAGAGTACTTAAACAAGCAGGACTTGTAAAGTTTAGAAGAGAAGGAAAAGTAGTTTATTATTCTTTAGATGATGAACATGTAGAAAATATTTTTGAACAAGGGTTCATTCATATAAATCATAAATAAAAAAGAGTTGTTAAAATAAGATAAGAATATAAAAAATTCAAGTTAATTCATATTAATCAGAAATAAGAGGGGGACATTATGAGTAAAGAAATTCGTAAAGAACTAATTTTGGAAGGTTTGGACTGAGCTAATTGTGCTTCTAGGATAGAAGCAAAGGTCAATGAATTAGTAGGTGTAAAACAGGCTAATTTAAATTTTGTTACTAAAACTTTAATTATTGAAATAGAAGATGAAAATAAAACAGAAACTATTTTTAAAAGTACTAAGGACATAGTTAATAAACTAGAGCCACATGTTATTGTAAAAGAAAAAAATAAGAAAAATGATGGGCATATGCACGATGAACATAACCATGAACATGAGCAAAATAAAAAAGAGCTTATAGGATTAGGGATTGGAGCTGTACTGTTTATAATAGCTGCAGTATTTCAATTTTCTAGTACTGTAGAATTTATACTTTATTTTGCAAGTTATGTTCTGGTAGGAGGAGAAGTATTACTAAGAGCAGGAAAGAATATATTAAGAGGGCAAGTTTTCGATGAAAACTTTTTAATGAGTGTTGCAACTATAGGTGCTTTTGCTATTGGAGAATTTGCAGAAGGGGTAGCGGTAATGCTTTTCTATCAAATTGGTGAATTTTTCCAAGGTAGAGCAGTAAATCGTTCTAGAAAATCTATAGCAGATCTTATGGATATAAGACCAGATTATGCAAACCTTAAATTAGAAAATGAAGTGAAAAAGGTTTCTCCACAGGAAGTTAAAATAAATGATTATATTGTCATAAAGCCAGGAGAAAAAGTACCTTTAGATGGCGTAGTGGTAGAAGGTGAATCTATGGTAGACACATCTGCTTTAACGGGCGAATCTGTACCTAGAGAAGTAAAGGCAGGCAATGATGTATTAGGTGGGTTTATTAATAAAAATGGAGTGTTAACAGTTAAGATAAGTAAGGAATTTGAACAATCTACAGTATCTAAGATTTTAGAGTTAGTAGAAAATGCTAGTAGTAAAAAGGCTCCTACAGAGAACTTTATAACTAAGTTTGCAAGATACTATACTCCAATAGTTGTATTTGCAGCTTTAGGTTTAGCAGTGATTCCTCCACTAGTAATAGAAGGAGCTACTTTTGCAGAGTGGATATATAGAGCATTAACATTTTTAGTAATATCTTGTCCATGTGCATTAGTTATATCTATACCTTTAGGTTTCTTTGGAGGAATAGGTGGAGCATCTAAAAATGGGATTTTAATAAAAGGTGGAAACTATTTAGAAGCGTTAAATAGTGTAGATACTGTAGTATTTGACAAAACAGGTACACTTACAAAAGGTGTATTTAAAGTAACTGATATAAATCCTAGTAAAGATATTTCAAAAGAAGAATTGTTAGAATATGCAGCTTTTGCAGAAAGTTATTCAAATCATCCTATAGCTACATCTATATTAAATGCTTATAGCAAAGAAATAGATAAAGAAAAAATAGAAAACTATGAGGAAATAGCAGGCCACGGTATTAAAGTAAATGTAAAAAGAAAAGAAGTTTTAGCTGGAAATAAGAAATTAATGGACTTAAATAAAATACAATATAAACCAGTAGATAATGTGGGAACAGTAATATATATAGCCCTTGATGGAAACTTTGCAGGATCTATATTAATTTCAGATGAGGTAAAAATAGATTCTAAAAATGCAATTAAAGGTTTAAAAGATATTGGTATTAAAAACACAGCTATGCTTACAGGAGATAATAAAAAAGTAGGAGTAAAAATAGCAAATGAATTAGGACTAGATGAAGTATATGCAGAGCTATTACCAGATGAAAAAGTTGAAAAACTAGAAATGCTAGATAAACAAAAATCAGAAAAAGGTAAATTAGTTTTTGTTGGAGATGGAATCAATGATGCACCAGTACTTGCAAGAGCAGATATTGGTGTAGCAATGGGTGGATTAGGTTCTGATGCAGCTATTGAAGCAGCAGATGTAGTTTTAATGACAGATGAACCTATGAAGCTAGTTAATGCTATAAAAATAGCTAAAAGAACTAAAAAAATAGTTTGGCAGAATATTATGTTTGCATTTGGTGTAAAAGCTATTGTATTGTTATTAGGCGCAGGTGGTCATGCAAGTATGTGGGAAGCAGTATTTGCAGATGTAGGTGTGGCACTTATTGCGGTGTTAAATGCAATGAGGGTTTTAAATGTAAAGGAGATGTAAAATAGTATATTTAATAAAAGAATCATTATTTAATTAATAGTAAACCTTTTAATTATCCTACGTATAATGTAGTGAGATAATATGAAATTAAATAAAATTTTAAAATGGAGGGGTAATTATGAGATTTTGCTATGAAGATAAAAATACAATAAGAATTTTAGAAGAAGCTGAGTTTTGGAAAAGGCAGGAAAGCGAGCATACAGATGTAATACAAGAAGTAGCAACTGGTTTGGAAGAAGTTTATGTGCAAAAACTGAAGGAATTTAAGGAAATATTTAATTCAACTGAAGCTAAAATTATTCAAAAAATAGAAATGGTATTAGAATGCAAAAATGTAATAACTCCAGAAATGCACCATGATATTATGCAGCTTATAGATCTTACTATGCGTCAAAGTCAAACCTTTGTATGTTTTTTAGGGGGAATTATAAGAGAAAGTTCAGCAGTTAAAGATAACACAGTAGCTATTATTGTAATAAATCATATTCGAAGAGAATCTGAATACTATATTGGTATGGCTAAGGCATATCTTAATTGTACTATATAATTTTAAAATAAAGCTCTAATAGGAGCTTTGTTTTTTTGCATAATTAAGTACATTTTTTAAGGCTATAAAATTATTATTTGTTATTTTAGTTATGATATGGGTATAAGTTTGAGTAGATTTATAGTATATGTATTTTATGATATAATGATGTTTAAAACTATAAATTTAATTTTATATTTATAGAAATGGAGGAGTATTATGAACTTAAATTTTGAAGCATTATCTGAACTTGTTATTTCTTATGGTGCTAAAGTTATTCAAGCTATTATTGTATTTTTTATTGGTAGATTTTTAATTAAGAAAGTAATTATAATGACAGAAAAAATGTTAGAGAGGGAAAATGTAGATAAATCATTACATAAGTTTTTACTTTCTCTTATTAAAGTTGGGTTACAAGTATTGTTAATTGTAACTATAGCCACAATGCTAGGTGCTAAAATGGCATCATTTGTAGCTATAATAGGTTCTGCAGGTTTAGCAATAGGTTTAGCGCTTCAAGGAAGTTTATCTAATTTTGCTGGAGGAGTTTTAATTTTAGTTTTAAAACCTTTTAAAGTAGGAGATTATATTGAAACTTCAAGTCATTCTGGGACAGTTGATGAAATCCAACTATTTTATACAATTTTAAAAACTATAGATAACAAAAATGTAGTTATACCCAACTCTACAGTTTCAAATAATAGTATAGTTAATTATACAGCTAATTCTACTAGAAGAATAGACTTTAAATTCGGAGTTGGCTATGATGATGACATTTTCAAAGTTAAAGAAGTACTTAATAGAATTGCTGATGAACACCCGTTAATATTAAAGGATCCAGAACATCAAGTAGTATTAAGTGAGCATGGCGATAGCTCGGTTAACTTTGTTGTAAAAGCTTGGTGTAATGCTGAAGATTACTGGACAATTTATTATGAAGTTATGGAAAAGGTTAAAGTTGAATTTGACAAACAAGGAATTAATATTCCATATCCACAAATGGATGTACATATGGTAAGTAATAAATAATTGAAAGACTCCTTTTAGGAGTTTTTTATTTTACACTTTAAATTTAAAATAATACCTTAATTGGGAATATAATTAATAAATATTCATTTTATAATGAAGGAAAAATTATTATATTGTAGAATATTTATGTATAGAATAGTATGGGGGTGAAGGTTTATGTGTATAAGTTCATTAGACGAAGTATATAGATTTTTAGTAAAAAATATAGGTGTACCTGATCTAAACTCAGGCACTCAAAATATAAACTTGATCCCATTATCTAATATAGATTATAGAGAAAAAATTAGAGGGACTATGCTCAGTTTAGCAATTGGAGATGTTTTTGGAGCTTATTGGGAAGGTAAGCATAAAAAAGAAATAGAGTATATAAATCATTTTTTAAAAGGTGAAAAAAACGAGACTACTTTTAAAGGAATTTGGCAAACTGAATCTACTATTCTAACTTCTGAATCTTTAATTATTAATCAAAGTTTTAATCCAGAAGATTTAGCTAACAGACTTATAAAGCAACCTATTATGGGTATAGATAAGATTATGGAAGAGTTTGTTACAAATTATAGGGATAAGAGATTAGATTGGTATAAGAGTGGAGTATCATCTATAAACGTAGAAGCAGTTATTAGGGGTGTGCCTATAGCACTTATAAATTATGGAGATTTTAAGGAATTGAAATTAACTTCAGCTATTCAAACTGCTATTACTCATGTAAATGAGACTGCTATTGTAGCTAGTATTTTATTTTCAACAGCTATATCTTATTTACTAAATACACCTGCATTTTCTATTAAAAGCAAAGAAGATATAAATTTATTTATAGATACTATTTCTACAAGTATATTTGGAATAGAAACTAAAATATATCCTATAGGCAAAAATAGAGAAATTGGAAATTTATATACAATGATTAATAAAGTATTAAAGGAATGGACATACAATGATTATTCTATTGAAGAAATAAAAGATGAGTATGGGAGTAGTTCTAATTCATTAGAATCTATTCCTTTATCGTTATATATATTTATTAAAAATATAAATGATTATGAAAAAGCTTTAAAGGAAAGCTTGTCTAATAGAAAAACAGATACTATAGTAACTATGGTATTAACTTTATTGGGTGCTTATTTAGGACTAAATAATATACCAAAAGTTTATGTGAAAAAAATGAATAATAGTAAGGAACTTTTAACTTTATCTGATCGGTTATTTGAACTTTCTTTGAAAAATAAAAGTAATAATCCGTATAGAAGAATGAGAGATGCAAAGCAAATAGAAAAATCTCAAGATGAATTAGATAAATTATTATGGCAAGGAATCAATTATAATCAAAAGGAAGAATACAGAAATGCTGTAACAACTTTTGAAGAGCTAATAGATAAAAGCTCTGAATTAAAGAAAAATGACAAAATAAAGCTTTATATTATAGAAGCATATGAAGGCGCAGGAAATAAGTTTTTAGAGGAAGAAGAATATGGAAAAGCTTTAAAATATTTTAAAAAGGGCCTAATATATGACTTAAATAATTCTATAATTTTATCTGACATAGCAATTACTTATTTATATATGGATGATCTAAATAAAGCAGAAAAGTATGCACAAAGATCAGTAGAAAGCTCGCCTGAATATGAAATAGGTAGAGAAATATTAGAAGGTATTAAAAGTTTGAAGAAAAAAAAATAGACTAGTTAATTATATATTAATATATAAGATATATGGGATAGATAGTTAGGTTTACTGTACTATTTATCCTATATTTTATTATGTGATATAATATAAAACAGTAAAATTTGTCGAATAGTATATAATATTATTGAAAAAGTATATACTTTGTCTAAAGTTTCAGAATTTCGTCGAAGGAAAAGTGGGTATATTCAGGAAAAAAGCCCTGTATTTTATAGAATTTCAAAAACAAATAATATATAATTAAAAAGAAGATTATAAAAGAGGTAATATATGAAAAAATTAGTAATAGCTGAAAAACCAAGTGTAGCTAAAGATATAGCAAAAGTTTTAAATTGTAAAATAAGAAATGATGGTTATTTAGAGGGAGATAAATATATAATTACTTGGGCAATAGGACATTTAGTTATATTATCTGATCCTGGAGAATATGACATTAAGTATAAGAAATGGATTCTTAAAGATTTACCGATTATCCCAGAAAATATGAAATTAAAGCCTAACACTAAAACCTATAAACAATATCAAGTTGTCAATAAACTGTTAAAAAATTCACAAATTGATGAAGTAATATGTGCAACAGATGCAGGAAGAGAAGGGGAACTTATTTTTAGATATATATACGAATTATCTAAATGCAAAAAGCCATTTAAAAGATTATGGATTTCCTCTCTTACGTCAGATGCTATTAAAGAAGGGTTTTCTAATTTAAAAGATGGCAAAGAGTATGATCCACTTTATTATTCTGCAAAGTGCAGAAGCGAAAGTGACTGGCTAGTAGGTATAAATGGAAGTAGAGCTTATAGTATAAAATATAATAGTTTACTTTCTATTGGTAGAGTACAAACACCTACTTTAAAAATTATAGTTGATAGAGATTTGGACATTGACAATTTTAAGCCTGTAGACTATTGGGAAGTAAAAGCAGAGTTTAATGAATATAATGGTACTTGGATAGATTTAAAAACAAAAGAAAGTAAAATAGATACTGCTGTAAAGGCGGAAGCTATAAAAAATAAAGTATTAGGTAAAGAAGGTAAGGTTACAGAATTTAATCGTAAGAAAGTAGTAAAAAAGCCTCCTTTATTATATGATCTAACAGAATTACAAAGAGATTCTAACAAGAAATATGGATATACTGCAAAAAAAACACTAGATATAGCTCAAAATCTTTATGAAAGAAAAAAAGCAATTACATATCCAAGAACAGATAGCTCTTACTTGTCTAAAGATTTAATTCCAAAGTTAAAAAATTTAATAAAAAAAGTTGGCTTTGAAGGATATAAAAAATATAGTGCAAAGCTGGAAAAGGTGGATAAGCTTCCGATTAACTCAAGGATCATTAATGATAATAAAGTATCGGATCATCACGCTATTATACCTACAGAAAAAAAAGTCAATATAGATAAATTTTCTATTGAAGAAAGAAATGTCTATGATCTTATAGTAAGAAGATTTTTGGCTGTATTTTATGAAAACTATGAATATTTCAGCATAAATATAATAACTAATGTAGAAGATGAAAATTTTAAAAGTAATGAGCAGCAAGTTATAAATGAAGGCTGGAGAATAATTTATAAGGATAACGAGAAAAGTCCTAATACAACTGGATTACCTACCATTAAAAAAGGGTATAAAAGCTTTGTGAATAATGCAGAAGTAGAAAAGAAACAAACTAGACCACCAGATAGATATAACGAAGCTTCTCTTTTAAGCTCTATGGAACATGCAGGAAAGTTTATAGATAATGATGAGTTAAGTGAACAGCTTAAAGGAAGTGGAATAGGAACACCAGCTACTAGAGCGGCAATAATTGAACGAATTATAAATGTAGGCTATGTTAAAAGAGTAGGAAAAAAACTAATATCTACAGATAAAGGTAAAAAATTAATAGCAGTAGCTTCAGATGAATTAGCTTCTCCAGAGCTTACAGGAAAGTGGGAAAAAGCTTTAGATAAAATTGCTAAAGGTAATTTACATCCACAGAAATTTATGGCTGGCATTTATAGATTTACTAAATTTATAGTAGAAGATGTAATCCAAAACACTGATAAAGTTGTATTTGAACCATATAATAAGAAAAAAGGTGGAGGACCTAATAAGTCAAATTATGATAATAAACCTTTAGGTATATGCCCAGCTTGTAAAGTTGGAAAAGTAATGGAAGGACGTAAAAACTTTTATTGTAGCGATTATAAAAAAGGCTGTAGTTTTGGACTATTTAAAGAAGATATACTTATGAAGAAGTTTAAAAAGAAAATGACCAAAACTACAGTAAGTAAATTAATTAAAAACAAGTCTGTTATAGTAAAAGGCATGGTATCACCTAAAAACAATAATAAATTTGATGGTACAATTCGTCTTAAAAAATCTAAAAATGGATATTGGGGCTGGGAGTTTGTATCAGAAGATTAAACAAATCATATATTTAAAACTTTGCATGTAAAATTTAAAGTTAATAAAAATAAATTTATGCAATAAAAAGAATACAACTTTTTATAGTATGTTGGGGGCGTTTATATATGACTATTTTAAAAAACAATAAGGAAATGAAATGTGAATTTGAAAAATATACTATACAGTTATATAGAGCTCTTAATAGACAATATATTAAAGAAGATGCTATTGATGTTGTAACTAATTTTATTTATAAAAAGTTAGGATATAAAACCTTATATTTAGACACTATAGAGAAAAGTGAAAAAGTAATGCTTAGAGAGATTCCTACTAAAGATATTAATAATAAATTAGAAATAGATAATAAGTTAAGTTATGGTGTTTTTAACTTAAATGAAAGTATAGATACATATAAAAATCAATTATACTTAGATAGTTTAGAGGATATAAAGAAATTGTTCCCTCAGTTAAATAAAACTATAAGCCCATATATATTATTATCTACACCTGTTTTTAATCAAAATAAATTAGTTGGACTTTTAGTTGTGTATAATAAAGAAAAATATAGAAAAATGTCACAAGAACTAAAAAAAATGATAAAATTAGTCGCTAAGGAACTTACGGCAGTATTCTCTAGAATAGAAAGACAAAATTTGGACTTTGAAAATATGTTGGGTTTAACAGCTTTAGAACATATTTTGTTGCATAATCTAGATGAAGATTCACCTTATAGTAATAATCCTTTAGATAAAATGGTGTGGGTAATTGCAAAATCTACAGGAATGAAAAGATGTACTATAGCGCTTGTGGATGAAAATAGAAAGTATTTATTACCTCATTATTCTACATTTGATAGTAGTGCCAAAGTTAATGAAAAAAGATATCCTTTAGATAAAAATAAAACTAAAGATCATACTGCAATTATTGCTATAGAAACAAAAAAACCAGTAATTGTATACGATGCTCTTACAGATCCTAGATGCGATCCTCAACTTTCTAAGGAGCTAGGGGTTAGATCAAATATAACATTACCTATTATTAATATCCATGGTAAAGCCATAGGTGTAATATATCTAGATAATAAGCAATATGAAATTTTTTCAAAACGCCAAATACGTTTTTTAGAAATAATATCTAGACATATAGGCCTTGTAATTTCAAATATGGAGTATATAGGAAATTTAAAGATATGGTCAAAATATGACGGTTTAACTGGACTATTAAATCGCAGAACATTTGAGAGTCTTTACGATGAAATGTATAAAAAATATAGATTCGGTAAAGGAAAGTTTTCAGTTTTAATGCTTGATATAGATAATTTTAAATTAACTAACGATACTTATGGTCATCAAATTGGAGATGAGATCTTAAAAGCAATTGCTAAGTGTATAAAAGGAAATGTAAGGGATGAAGATATAGTTGCTCGGTATGGTGGAGAAGAAATAATTATTGTTTTAAAAGATATTTCTAAAGAAAGATCTCAAATTATAGCCAATCGTATTAGATGTGAAATAGAAAAGCTTCATATATGTGGTATAAACGTTACTGTATCTATTGGTATATCAACATTTAGTTTAGATAGCTATAATAAAGATAACTTAATTACTATTGCAGATAAGCGACTATATGAAGCTAAAGATTTAGGTAAAAACCAAGTAGTTTATATGTAAAAAGGCAAGGGATAGAATGAAATTAAACTTCTATTTCTTATTTTTAATTGTATAAATAGCTATAAAATTAATAATAATGGACATGATTATAATACTGTGAACACTTTAATTTAGTGGAGGTAAATTAATCATGTTTTTTTATTTGCTTTTTTTATTAATTTTAATAAGTATACTAATATATTTTAATGTTAACAACCCTTTAAATAACCCATTCTTTATAAGCATATATCCTTATATGTTGGTATTTCTATTTATATATATAATTGTTATTTTAGTTATTCAATTTGTTGATAATACATTTATATTAGGATTTACATATAGTTTTATGTTCATATTCTTGGTATTTTCAATATATTCGTTTTTAAAGATATGGAAAAATCTAAAGTTATGTAAAAAAAATAATCTCTATAAAGATAGTTACGAAAATTCATCAAAGTCATTTAAAAATGAAGTTATACAAATGTATGATGGAAATATTATGTTTGATCAGATTATAGAAGAAATCAAAAAAGCTAAGAATCACATACATATTGAATTTTATATATTTAGGAATCATAACATAGCTGAAAAACTTAAATCTGTATTGATTCAAAAAGCTGAAGAAGGTATAGAAGTTAGAATAATTTACGATGGAATTGGAAACTTAATGCTAAAAAACAGCTATATAAAAGACTTAAAAGCGGTAGGAGTAGAAATGAAAGTTTATGACAATGTTTTTAAATCTATTATTAAAGGAACTCTTAATCATCGGAACCATAGGAAAATGGTTATAGTAGATGGAATAGTAGGTTTTACTGGAGGTATAAACGTAGGCGATGAATATTTAGGTAGAGATAAATCAGTAGGAAAGTGGAATGATTCACTAGTAAAAATAAAAGGTGAAGCAGTTAAGAGTATGCAAAAAATATTTTTAAATGATTGGAGACATGTTTCTAATAAGAACTTAGATTCAAAAAAATATTTTCCAGATGTCGAAGTGAAAAATAATTTGCCTATAAAAATAATTTCTAGCGTATATAATCCTTTTGGAAATGAAATAAGCAAAGCATATTTTTCTATAATTACTTCAGCAAAGAAAGATTTATATATTGTTACTCCGTATCTTGCTTTAAGCAATAAAATGATGGAAGGTTTGACGAATATAGCTGAAAAAGGAGTAAAAGTAAAAATAATATTACCTAAAAAGACAAATCATTTTTTTGCATCTTGGGTAAACTCCACATTTTATAAAAAACTTATAAAAAGTGATATAAAAATATATTTACATGAAGATGGTTTTTTGCATTCAAAAATAATTGTAGCGGATAGTGAAGTTTTATCTATAGGATCGGCAAATTTAGATACAAGAGCTCAATATTTAGACTATGAAATAAACGCAGTACTGTTTGATAAAAATCAGGGAAATAAGATGATTGAGCAAATTAATAAATATATAAATAAAAGTAAACTTCTTACAATGAAAGAGTATAATAAACGTTCATTAATAGAAAAGATTAAAGAAAAAATCGGTATAATACTTAGACCTATAGTTTAGTTAAGTATATAAATAGTAAAGTTGTAAATAATAATTAAGGTGTTAACAAGGAGGGATTATATGGCAATAAAGGTGGGTATTCCTAGAGGACTTTGGTTCTATGACTATTATCCTTTATGGAAAACTTTTTATGAATACTTAGGTGCTGAAGTAGTTTTGTCAAGGCCTACTAATAAGCAAATACTAGATATGGGTGTGAAAAACACAGTAGATGAGGCCTGTCTACCTGTAAAAGTTTTTCATGGTCATGTAATAGATTTAAAGGACAAGGTAGATTATATTTTTGTTCCTAAAATAATGAGTGTATATGAAAAAGAATATATATGTCCAAAGTTTTGTGGGCTTCCAGAAATGGTATTTCACTCAATTAAGGATTTACCTCAATTAATAGATGTGGAAATTAATTTTAATAAATCTAGAAAAAATTTAGAAGAAACAATATATAAATTTGGATACTATATTACAAGAGATAAAGAAAAAATAAAAAAAGCATATGAGAAAGCTTTAGAGAATTATAGCAATTATAAAATGAAATTGAGAAATGGATACTTACCTATAGATGGGAAGTTTGTAGACTTTAATAATAAATTAGATAAAAATATTAGAAGTAGAATAGCTATAGTAGGTCACACTTACAATATGTATGATAGCTATACTTCTATGAACTTATTTAATAAACTAAAAAAAGATAAAGTAGATATTACTGTTCCTGAAATGATCGATTTTGAAATTATTAATAAGTATGCAAATGAGTTAGAAAAAAAAATGTTTTGGAGTTTTGGTAGAAAGCTTTTAGGTTCATCTATGTATTTTGCACAAGTACAAAATGTAGATGGGATTATATATATATCTTCATTTGGATGTGGCATTGATTCAATAATACAGGATTTATTTGAAAGAAATGCCAGAAAACAAGGGAAAATTCCATTTTTATTATTAACTATAGATGAACATAGTGGAGAAGCAGGAATAAATACAAGAATAGAAGCTTTTTTAGATATGATTGAATGGAGGAAAAGAAATGAAGGTAACCTTTCCGCACATGGGTAATCAATACGTTGGAACGAAAGTATTATTAGAGGAGTTAGGAGTAGATATAATAATTCCTCCTAAGTGTAGCAAAGATACTTTGAATACCGGTGTAAAGTACTCACCAGAATCTATTTGTCTTCCGTTAAAAGTAAATATAGGAAATTATATAGAAAGTATAAATATGGGAGCAGATACTATTGCAATAACTGGAAGCTGTGGACCTTGTAGATTTGGGTATTATTCGGTATTACAAAAAGAATTACTTAAAGAAGCAGGGTATGATATAGATGTAATTTTATTAGATCCTCCTCAAGGAGATTATAAATTATTTTTTGAGCGAATTTTTAAGCTAACTGGAACAAAGAATCCTTATAGAATTATTAAAGCTTTGAAAAAAGCATATAACGTATTAAAAGCAGTAGATGATTTAGAAGATATGACTTATTATAAAAGACCTAGAGAAAAGGTAAAGGGAAGTGTAGATAAGTATTACGATACATTTCATAAAGATGTAAGAATGGTTTATGGATATAAAGCAGTTTCTAAACTAATACAAGAAACTAAAGAAAGAATATTATCAGTAGAAGAAGATCCGAATAGAGATGTTATTAAAATAGGTATTGTTGGAGAGATTTATACTATTATAGAACCATTTGTAAGTCTTGATATAGAAAAAAAGCTAGGTAATTTAGGTGTAGAAATAGATAAATCCCTAAAGGTAAGTCGCTGGTTAAATGAACATCTTTTTATGCATCCTTTAGGATTATCAACTGAAAAGGAAACCTGGGAGTCTGCAGAGCCTTATTTAAAGACTATGGTAGGTGGACATGCTAGAGAAACTATAGGATATGCTGTTAGATTTGCTAAAAGTAACTTTGACGGTATCATTCAGGTTTACCCTTTAGGTTGTATGCCAGAAATAGTTGCTCAAAGTATTCTTCCTACTGTTGAAAAGGACTATAATATCCCTTATTTATGTCTAATTGTTGATGAAATGACAGGAGAAGCAGGATATATGACAAGGTTGGAAGCCTTTGTAGACTTACTTAGAAGAAGAAAGGAGACTTTTAAAGGTGAAAAATTGTTATCTGGGTATTGATGTAGGTTCAGTTAGTACTAATGTAGTATTAATGGACGATAATAAAAAAATTATAAGTAAAATTTATATAAGAACTAATGGAAAACCAATAGATGCTGTACAGAGAGGATTAAGAGAAGTAAAATCTCAAATAAAAGAAGACATTAACGTAAAGGCAGTAGGTACAACAGGAAGTGGTAGGCATCTAGCTTCTACAATAATAGGGTCAGATGTTGTTAAAAATGAAATAACAGCACATGGTATAGCTGCACTTAACTTTGTAGATGGAGTAAGAACAATATTAGAAATTGGTGGACAGGATTCCAAAATTATTTTATTAAAAGATGGAATAATTAATGATTTTGCTATGAATACTGTTTGTGCTGCAGGAACTGGATCTTTTTTGGATAGACAAGCGGCTCGTATGGAAATAGATATTAAAGATTTTGGAGGATTAGCTCTAGAGTCTAAAAACTCTGTACGAATAGCTGGAAGATGTGCTGTTTTTGCAGAAAGTGATATGATACATAAACAACAGTTAGGGCATAATCAAGAAGATATTATAAAAGGACTTTGTGATGCTATGGTAAGAAATTATTTAAACAACTTAGCTAAAGGAAAAGAAATAGCAGGACCTGTAGTGTTTCAAGGTGGTGTAGCAGCAAACGTAGGAATAAAAAAATCATTTGAAGAGGCTCTAGGCACTCAGATTTTTGTTCCACCTCATTATGATGTAATGGGAGCATTAGGTTGTTGTCTTTTAGCTAAGGAACATGCAGCTAAAGGAAATAAAACTAAGTTTCAAGGTTTTGATATTATTAACTCAGGTTATGATGTAAAAGGTATAGAATGCTGTGATTGTGCTAATATGTGTGAGGTTATAGAAATATTAAGAGATGGACAATTAACGGCACGTTGGGGTGATAAATGTGGTAAATGGAGTGATTTAGTTAAAAGTGATATTGAAAGATTAGCATAAAAGAAGAACTTATTACTTGTCTCCTGAATAGAATAACCATATATCAATCTATTGAGGTTATTAAATGAGGGAGGCAGGTGACTTCTATGGGAATAATTGTGCAGAAATATGGTGGAACATCCCTTAGAGACTTAGACAAAAATAATAATTTAGTTAAGAACGTAAGAAAATGTGTAGAAGAAGGAAATAGTTTGGTTATAGTTGTATCTGCCATAGGTAGGGAAGGAGATCCTTATGCTACAGATACTTTAATAAATCAGTTAAATAAAATAAACCCTGAAATTGATCCCAAAAAAAAGGATCTTATTATGTCTTGTGGTGAAACTATTTCTACAACTATTGTATCTCACTTATTGGATACAGAAGGATTTTCTGTTGAGCCTTTATTAGGATTTCAAGCTGGGATATTAACAAATAATAATTTTACTGATAGCAAAATTATTAATGTTAATGTAGATAATATTATGAAACATTTAAATGAAAAAAAAATAGTCGTTGTAGCAGGTTTTCAAGGAATAACTAAGGATGGAGAAATTACAACGCTAGGTAGAGGTGGAAGTGATACTACCGCTGTAACCTTAGGAGGATATTTAGGAGCAGAAAAGGTAGAGATTTATACTGATGTTTTAGGAGTAGCTTTTTTTGATCCTAAGCTTTTCTCAAGTGAAAAATATATAAAAAATATATCCTATGAAAATATGTATAACTTTGCACTTAGTGGCGCTAAAGTGATTCATCCTAAAGCTGTTTTTGCTGGTGAAAATTTTAATGTTCCTATTGAAATCTTTTCCACAGACAGAAATGGAGATGGTACTCTTATTTCTAAAATTGATAATGATGAAGTAATAATTGGTGGTATAGTTAAAAACAAAGAAAACTATTCTACTGTATCCATTTTACTAAAGAAAAACTTTAAAGATAAGGTTATTAATATTTTAAAGGAATTTAATATAGAAAATAAAGATAAAATATACGATATTCAATATTTAGAAGATAGAATAGTATATACTATAGATAAAAAACATGTGATTAAATTTATACAAAAAATATATAGCATAATAATAAAGTAGGGACCAATTGGTCCCTACTTTATTATTGGCTGTATTTGTTTTTTAGATAAAGATTCCTCAATAGAAGGAATTAACATATCAAATTTAGCAACAAGAGAATTTGCTTTAGCAATAGCGTTATCTTGACCGAATGGAATAAAGTATATATTTTTAGTATTTAGTAATAATCCGATATTTTTACCATTGGCACCTAATCCATCATTTGTTGCTATTCCTAACAATAAAGGTTTTTGATTTCTTAAATGGGCTTTACAGGCCATGGTTACAGCTGTATCTGTAATACCATTAGCGAGCTTTGCAAGAGTATTACCTGTACATGGAATAACTATAAGTAAGTCTAAATCTAATTTTGGTCCAACTGGCTCTGCATCAACTATGGTAGTGATTATTTCTTTTCCAGTAATTTGCTTTAGCTTTTCCTTCCATTCTTCTCCTTTACCAAATCTAGTATTGTAAGTAGCTGCTGCAGTAGACATAATAGGGTATAAGTCTACACCTGTATCTGCAAGTTTTTGTATTTCTGGAAATATTTTAGCAAAGTTACAAGATGATCCAGTTATAGCTAATCCTATTTTTTTATCTTTTAATATTAAACTCATTTTTCTTCCTCCTTTTCAGTTATTATGTTAAATACAGTATCCATAATAATATTTGCAGCAGTTATTGGTGCCACTTTTCCCGGGAGTCCACCTGCTTTTATAATTTTGATGTTTAAATTTTCTGCTGCTTTTAAGTCTATACCTCCAGGGAGTGAAGCAAGTTCAATTACTATACAGTCTTTTTTTAGATTATTTAAAAGTTTTTCATTTAGAATAAGACTAGGTATAGTGTTAAAAATAACATTCATTTTATCTATATATAAATTCAAATCTTTAATATTAACTGGAATGTATTCATAGCTTTTAATCCATGCCAAATCTTCAAACTTTCTAGCTTCTACGTATACGTTAGCCCCTATTCCTTGTAGCATTTTAGCAAGTGTTTTACCGATTCTGCCATATCCAAGTATCATAGTGTTTGAGTTATTAAGGGTAACTTTCATTTCTTCCATTGCAGTTTGTATTGCTCCCTCAGCTGTTGGAATAGCATTTAATATTTGCATCTCTTCACGCGAAAAATAATCTTCAATTTGAATACCTTTACTTTTGGCTTTTTCTATGGTTTCTTCATCTATTTTTCCAGCTATAAACAATTGGTTGCTATTCAAAAGACTTAAAATTTCTTCTAAGTAAATTTTATTCGAAGTAAACGATGCATTTAATGTTACAGAATCTTTTGATATAGGTAAAGGACCTATAATAATATCGGAGCTTTTTATAGCTTCACTAAGGTCATTCCATTTGTTTAGATTTGAATTTAAATTATCGAAGCCATATACTCTAACGTCGTTTTTATTATTTTTTAATAAATCTGCCAATGCAATACTTCTTTTATCTCCACCTAACACAGTAAATATCTTTCTTTTCATAGTTGCCCCCCTTTATGATGCGTTCTAAAAAAATTAGATTGAATAAGAATTTTAATTGAATTAAATCTTTATTTATTTTATGCTTTACGAATTTAATCTGTGAATAGAAAGTAGTAATAATAAGTTTTAAATTGCATATATAGTATTTTTAGAACATTTTATGATTAATGATAAAAAAATAATTAAAAATCTCTTATATACATAAAAATATATTTAATAGGTTATAAATAGATTGCAAAGTTCAAAAGGTTTGGTATAATAATAATAAGTAAATAATTTTTTAACAATCAATTTTAATAAAGAATCATAATTCATTGGACAATTTTTAAATTTAAATTTATAATATGAAAGGGTGGTATTAATATGTTTGGTAAATTAGGTACAAGTGAATTGGTGTTAATATTAGGTATTGCTTTAGTTATATTTGGACCAGGTAAACTTCCAGAGTTAGGGAAATCTTTAGGTAAATCCCTTAGTGAATTTAAAAAATTCTCTAAAGACGTAAAAGAAGATATATCAATAGATTTAGATGAAAAAGAAACAAAGTAAGATTTTGAAAAATGACATTATTTTAAAGAGTCACTTCGGCAAATGTAGGAGGTAAAGTTATGAACGATGAAGAAATACGGTTAACCTTAGTAGAGCATCTAGGAGAACTAAGAAAAAGATTAATTATTTCTTGTTTAATGATTATTATAGGATCAATACTATGCTATAATTATATAGATGTGATAGTAGATTTGATTGTAAAACCTGCCGAAGGATTAGAGTTTATCTATTTAAGTCCACCAGAGCTTTTTATAGCTTATATTAAAATATCATTAATTTTAGGTTTATTTGTAGCCTTGCCAATAGTTTTGTATCAAGTGTGGAAATTTATTAAACCAGGATTAAAAAAAGAAGAGCAGAAATATGGTCTTATAGCTATATTTATGGGAATGTTTTTTCTTTTATTAGGTGTGGTTTTCGCATATTTTGTAATAATACCTATTTCTATTAACTTTTTTATAAAAATGTCTGTAGATCAAGTTGAACCACTATTTTCTTTTGCTAATTATATTAGTTTTATAGGATCAATACTTTTAGCATTTGGAGTAGTGTTTGAATTACCGCTAATAGTTATACTATTGACTCAATTAGGTTTAGTTAAGCCTAGTACCTTTAGACAATATAGAAAATTAGTTATATTAGGAATATTTATACTTGCAGCGGTGCTAACACCGCCAGATATCGTTTCACAAAGTTTAATGGGATTCCCAATGATACTTTTATATGAATTAAGTATTGTAATTTCAAGTATGATATATAAAAAAAAGAAAGCTAAAATTGAAGAGGAATCTTAAAAAATAAAAGTTTTTATGATTAATTTAAAAGTCTGCCTATGGCAGACTTTTAAATTTCAACAAAAAAGGATATAATTTATATAGATAGATAAAATATCATAAAACAATAAATTAAGGTGGGATATTATGAAACTTAAAACAATGAAAATATATATAATTTTGATTATTGTATTTTCTATATTAGTAGCATGTTCAAAAAGTCCTAATTCAAGGATAGAAGAAGTCGATAAAGAAGCAAATTTAATTAAGGTATATACTACTTTTTATCCATACTATGACTTTGCTCAAAATATAGGAGAAAACAATATAGAGTTACATACAATAATACCTGCAGGATCTGAGCCTCATAGCTTTGAACCATCACTTAAAACTATTGCAGAACTAGAAAATGCAGATGTTTTTATTTATAATGGATTAGGTATGGAGCCTTGGGCAGATAAAGTATTAAATATTTTAAAAGAAGATACATATGTAGTAGAGGCGAGTAAAGCAGTTGATTTAATTAAATATAATGATAAGCTAGATACAGAAACTGAAGATAATCATGGACACGACCATGAAGAAGAAATTGAAGATAATCATGAACATGGAGACTATGATCCACATATTTGGGTAGATCCAGTCAATGCAATTCAGATTTCAGAAATGATAAAAGAAGCTTTTATAGAAGTAGATAACGATAATAAAAATATATATGAAGAAAATTTTCATAACTTTAAACAAGAATTAGAAGATTTAGATTTGGCTTTTAAAGAAGGGTTAGAAGATATTAGTAATAAAAAAATACTTGTATCTCA
This sequence comes from Alkaliphilus sp. NP8, assembly GCA_015978205.1. Classification (GTDB taxonomy): domain Bacteria; phylum Bacillota; class Clostridia; order Peptostreptococcales; family Natronincolaceae; genus Alkaliphilus_B. The sequence continues at coordinate 44,427 of JADWMM010000036.1, forward strand.
TTCTGCTTTTAAATATTTAACTAATAGATATAATATAGAAGAGATTTCTGTTGCAGGAGTTTCTCCCCATGCAGAACCTACTCCTAGTAGATTAGCAGAATTAACTAAGGTTGCAAATAAGAATAAAATTAATTATATTTTTTTTGATGCACTATCAAGTGTAAAAACAGCAGAAGTTTTAGCCAATGAGGCTAACTTAGAAGTTTTAACTTTATATAATGTAGAAGGATTAACAGAAGATCAAAAAAATAGTAATGAAGATTATGTATCTCTTATGTATAAAAATTTGGATACATTAAGGAAAGCTTTGGTGAAGTAAATGGAAAAAGTTTTAGAAGCAAAAAATATATACTTTGGATACGATAAAAACTATATATTAGAAGATGCCAATTTAGATATTTATAAAGGTGACTTTTTAGGAATTGTGGGACCAAATGGTTCTGCAAAAAGCACTTTAATTAAAATTATGTTAGGAATTTTAAAACCGCAAAAAGGAAGCATTAAGATGTTAGATTCTCCAATTGAAAAATTTAATAATTGGGGAAAATTAGGCTATATATCTCAAAAAGTACGAGATTTTAACTCTTCATTTCCTGCAACTGTTGAAGAAGTAGTAGGAGCTAACTTATATAATAATATGGGATTTTTTAAATTTCTAAAGAAAGAGCATAAATCAAGGATAAAAGAAGTTTTAGATATAGTAAATATGTCACAGTACCAAAATCATTTAGTGGGAAATTTATCTGGTGGACAACAGCAAAGAGTTTTTATAGCCCGTACTTTAATTAGTAATCCAGAAGTTATCTTTATGGATGAACCATTAGTTGGTGTAGATGTTAATTCTCAAGAACAATTTTATGGACTTATGGAGAAATTAAATAAAGAATTAGGAATTACACTAGTTATGGTGTCTCATGATATAGGTGTTATTACTAATAGGGCAAATAGGGTAGCTTGTGTTGGTAATAAAAAAATATTTGTACATTCCTCTAAAGATTTCAACGAACAGGAATATATAAAAGAGGTTTATGGAGAGAACTCTAGTTTGCTCCATCATAGACATTAACACTAATTGTGTGTGTTTTTTATTAAATATTAAGTTTTAAATTGGATTGTAGATTGAAAAAGAAGGGGAATGAAAATGCTTGAAATATTAAGTTATAGTTTTATGCAAAGAGCTTTTTTAGCAGGGATTTTGGTGGCTATTATTTGTCCTGCAATAGGAGTTTTTCTAGTTCTAAGAAGAATGTCTATGATAGGGGACACTTTATCTCATGTAGCATTAGCAGGAGTTGCTGGTGGAATGTTAGGAGGAATTTATCCAATATACTCTGCTTTAGGTTTTTCCATTTTAGCTGCTGTAGTTATTGAAAAACTTAGAAAGCAGTATGAACAGTATGCTGAACTTTCTATTGCGATTATGCTCTCAGCAGGAATAGGATTAGCTACAATATTTATAAGTTTAGGAAATTCAAGTTCAGCTATTTTTAGCTATTTATTTGGAAGTATAGGTCTTGTGTCTAATCACGATATTTTTATTATATTTATTTTAAGTTTATTAATTATTATTTCGATAATTTTTTTATACAGGTCTTTATTTTACATGGCTTTTGATGAAGAAGCCGCAAGGCTAGCAGGAGTAAAGGTTAAATGGATAAATTTATATTTTATTATTTTAGTTGCAATGACTATAGCAGTTTCTATGAGAATAGTAGGTGTTTTATTAGTATCGTCTCTTATGGTTATACCAGTAGCTACGAGTCTACAAATATGTAAAAGTTTCAAACAAACATTTATATATTCTATAATTTTTGGTGTACTATCTGTATTAATAGGTCTTATAGCATCTTTTTATGGTGATTTAGCTCCAGGAGGAACTATCGTAGTTTCATCAGTAGTAATTCTTTTCTTTGTTCTTATTTTAAAAGGTATTAAAAGAAAAATTAAATCATAATATATTTTGATATAATAATAATTATCAACGGGAAAAACTTAGTTTAAATACAATTTTTAGGTATATTAAGTATAAGATGTAAAAAAAGATGTATTATAACTTTTCTAAATTAGAAATTAGTTTAATACATTATTTATTGGAGGAAGTGAAAATGAAAAATAAAGATATTAGTATATTAAAAAAGGTTAATGTGCTTAAGGATTTAGATGATAAAGATTTAAAACAAATAATAAATGTAACTATAGAGAAAAGTCTACGTAAGGGTTCCATTATATTTATGGAAGGAGATAAAGGGGACGCATTTTATTTTATTAAATCTGGAAAAGTTAAGGTTAGTAAAACTAATACAGATGGTAGAGAGCTTATATTCACCATTCTTTCAGATGGAGATGTATTTGCAGAAGTTACGCTATTTAATGATATTCCATATCCGGCGAATGCAGAAGTTTTAGAAGATGCGTGTATAGGTATGATACGAAATGAAGATTTTGAAAACTTAATTAAAAATAATACAGATATAGCACTGCATATTATTAAAATATTTAGTAAAAAATTATATAGCTCTCAGCAAAAAGTAAAGGAGTTAGCTTTGGGAGATACTTATTCAAGAACAGCCCAAACAATTATAAAATTGGCACAAAATAATGGAAAAGAAAATTCTAATGGTATAGAAGTTAATTTAAGTATGTCTAGACAAGAATTAGCTAATTTAATAGGAACTGCAAGAGAAACTGTGAGTAGAGCCTTAAGTCAATTTAAAAAAGAAGGATCAATAGATATAGATAGAAAAATAATAACTATAAAGAATATGGAAAAATTAAAAGCTTGGATAGAATAAAATCAAAAAGTCTTAGAAGAAAAATATCTTCTAAGACTTTTTGATTTCTATAAAAAAAATTATTTAAGCATTAAGTTTTTTAATAATTTGTTCAACATCTATTCCATGTACTGCTGCTGCTTGTTCTAAAGATTCCATTTGTGAAGAAGGACAACCAAGGCATCCCATACCAAATGACATTAAAATAGATGCAGCATTGGGCTTAATTTTCAAAATATCCCCTATAAGCATATCTTTAGTGATTTCCATAATAAAAACCTCCTTATTAATTAAGTATATTTGAGTAAATTAGTAAGTATTTATTTATTAACTTAAGTTTATTATAACCATAACCATAATCTTAATATATGAGTCAAATCACTTTAATATGTGATTTTTATCACATATTATTCTTTAGCGTATATTTAACAAAAAACTTGGCAAACTATTTTACAGAATACACTATTAAAGATAGGGAGATTAGTAAAATTGATATTTCAAAGCCCAAAGGAATTTATACAATACTTAGATAAAGAAAAAAAATTTTTTAATAATGTAGATGAAATAAATAAATACAATCTAGAATCTATTATAGAACTTATTCAATACTATAACATTAAGGAATATAATAATATAATGTATAGTAAAAGAGAAATAAGAAATGAAATTAAAAAATATTTTTGTTGTTAAAAATGGCACTCTAAGTAAAATAATTAGTTTTAAATAAAAGATTAAGTAACAAATAATTGGATATATAATATATATATATGGTAGAATTATTTGGAGTATATTTAAATGATCCAAACCCCAAAATATTACATAAATTTAGGAGGAATTCATATGGCAAAAGAAGTTATAGTATATACAAGTTCTACATGACCACACTGTACTACAGTGAAAGAGTATCTTTCAGATAAGGGAACTGAGTTTACAGAAAAAAATATTCAAACTGATGCATCGGCTAGAAAAGAGCTAATGAAAAAAGGAATTATGGCTGTTCCTGTAGTTCAAGTTGATGAAGAAACAATTGTTGGATTCGACAAAGCTAAATTAGACGAATTATTATAAAAGAATAAACCAATAAATAAAAAGGAGATGGTACTATCTCCTTTTTATTTATAAAAAATATACTATATACTATATTTTTTTAGTTCATTTTTAAAATTATTGATTAATGTTTCAAATAGACTTATATTATCGGATAAATCCCCAACCTTTTCAGTGTATTGTGTTACTGTGGCACTCATCTCTTCTGATGCAGCAGAATTTTCTTGAGCAATAGATGCTAATGAATGAATATTCTCAATTACATTATTTAACCGATCTGTTTCGGAAGATAATTCATCTATTAATCGTACTATAACACTTGAAGTATTTAATATTTTATCAGTAGAGGCTTGATTATTAATAGTTACCTTTTCCAAGGTTTGATTACTAGTTTCAAGTTGGTTGTACTGGGATTGTATTTTTTCTCCTAGAGCTTCTATTTGGTTTATAAATGAAATAAGGTTAGTATTTATTTGTCCCACAGATTCTTTAGAGTGTTCGGCTAATTTTCGAATTTCTTGTGCAACTACAGTAAATCCTCTACCAGCTTCACCAGCTCCTGCAGCTTCGATAGCTGCATTAAGAGCTAAAAGGTTAGTTTGATCTGAAATAGCTTCTACAGTAGAGCTTATTTCCATAATCTTATTGGCTTGAGAAGATATCTCTTTACTTTGAATATTAACATCTGAGAAATTATCTTTTACGTTATTAATAAGTTCAGTAGTTTGTTTAATTTCATCAAAAGATTTTTGTAATCCTCTGCTAGCTTCTTCTAGCTGATTTTTACTTTCAGTTTCTTCTTTAACAATATTAGATAATCTACTTACATATTCATCAAGTTGATAAACAGAATCACCTGTTTCTTCAGCCTGACTAGTTGCACCTAAAGCAACTTCATGAACTACTGAGGAAATAGAATCTGAGAATTCTTTCATAGTTTGGGCAATTTCAGTAAATTCCTCCATAAATTTTGTTAAATCGTCAGTACCACCTTTAAGGAATAGAAAATCCTTTTTTAGTACTTCTTTTGTATCGTTTAATGTATTAACTATACTTTCTATATTATCCTTTGTTTTTAAGGTAGTTTTACTTGCAAAGTCTCGTTTTTTAAGTTTTTCAATTTCATTATTTACTATATTAATAGGTTTTGTAACTATAGAAGCTATTATGTAAGTAGATATAAAAGTAATTAAAGATATTATTATATTTGAAGTTAAATTAATATTGCTATTTGTAAATGTTAAAGCTAAAAAAGTAATAATGCTTGGAAGAATACTAATTTTTAAAGGTATACTTTTGAAAAATCCTAAACTAAATAACTTTGAAGAAACAACATTTATTACAGTGTCAGAAGATTTTTCCACTTTTATATGAACTTTCATACTTTTTCTACCGTCTTCAAGAGTTCCTGAATCTAAAATGTTATATTCTAATTTTTCATTGAAAAATTCTGAACTACCTTCTAATAAACCTAAGAAATAATCATAAAGACCACGTTTAGATATATAAGTAATTTCTATTTCTTTTTCATTAATATCTTTTGCAATTAATCTAGGAGGAGTAGCTCCTTTTATTAATCGTGTTAACTGACTATGTACATCATCCATCATCATTAAAAATCCTTTTAAACTATATCTTTCAAAATATGACGGGAACCACTTATAAAATGAATTTATATTTTGCTTTCCTACTTTACGCCAAATTTCATTAGTAGACATATTTGTTAATTTAGAAACTTGGTTAAAAACTTCAAATATTTCTTCATCATTTATATCCTCTAAAGGGGTTACTATTTTGTCTTTGTCCCAATCAATAGTTTGTAAAGCAGTGTCTATAGTGTTATCATCAAATATATTTCTTAAGCTATTCAACCAGGTTGATACGATTGTGCCTTTCATATTAAATCCTCCTTATATAATATTTTTAATATATACCCTGTAAAATTTGTAACAATCACTATTATATCATTTTGATTATACCATAAAACCTGGATTTTCAAATAAAATGATTTTATGATGTGGCGGAATATTCAAAAATATGTTACAATAATGGGGAGTTGGAACAAAAACTGATTAACGGAGGGGTGTTACATGAGAACGGACGTACAAATTGCACAAGAAGCTAAAATGTTACCTATTAAAGAGATTGCTGGGGGTTTAGGGATTGAAGAAACTGAACTAGAGCTTTATGGAAATTATAAGGCGAAAGTATCATTAGATGTTTTTGACAGATTAAAAGATAAACCAGATGGGAAACTAATATTAGTTACTGCTATAAATCCGACTCCAGCTGGCGAAGGAAAAACTACTACTAATGTAGGTTTAAGTATGGGGCTAAACAAAATAGGAAAGAAAACTATGACAACACTTAGAGAGCCATCATTAGGACCAAACTTTGGAGTAAAAGGCGGGGCTGCAGGTGGTGGATATGCACAAGTAGTTCCTATGGAAGATATTAACCTTCATTTTACTGGAGATATTCATGCTATTACAACTGCTCATAATCTTTTAGCTGCATTATTAGATAACCACATGCATCAAGGAAATAAGTTGAATATAGATTCTAGAAGAATAGAGTGGAGAAGAGTATTAGATATGAACGATCGTGCTCTTAGAAACATTGTAGTAGGCCTAGGAAAAAGAGGAGACGGTATACCTAGACAAGACGGTTTTGATATTACTGTTGCTTCTGAAATAATGGCCATACTTTGTTTAGCAACTAGTTTAGAAGATTTAAAAGAAAGAATAGGAAGAATGGTTGTAGCATATACATATGACAATCAGCCAGTAACTGTAGATCAATTAGATGCGACAGGAGCATTATCCCTATTACTTAAAGATGCAATTAAACCTAATTTAGTACAAACTTTAGAAAATACACCTGCATTTATACATGGTGGTCCATTTGCTAATATAGCACATGGTTGCAACAGTGTATTAGCTACTAAAATGGCATTGAAGCTTTCGGATTATGTAGTAACTGAAGCAGGCTTTGGTGCTGATTTAGGAGCAGAGAAATTCTTTGATATTAAATGTAGGTTTGCTGACTTAAAACCAGACTGTGCTGTTATAGTAGCAACAGTTAGAGCTCTTAAAAACCATGGTGGTGTTGCAAAGACAGATTTAAATGAAGAAAATTTAGAGGCTTTAAAATCTGGTTATGGTAACTTAGAAAAACATATAGAAAATGTTAAGAAGTTTGGAGTACCAGTAGTTGTGGCTATTAATAAATTCCCAACTGATACAGAAGCTGAACTTGATTTCTTACGTAAGCACTGTGCTGAAATGGGAGCGGAAGTAGTTCTTTCAGATGTATGGGCAAATGGTGGAGAAGGTGGAACTGAAATGGCTAAGAAAATAGTTGAAGTTATAGAGTCTAAGCCATCTAACTTTAAGCCTATATATGATGTTAACTCTAGTATTGCTGAGAAAATCGGTACAATTGCAAAGGAAGTTTACGGTGCAGATGGAGTTGACTTTGGTAAAACTGCTTTAAAACAAATAAAAAAATATGAAGATTTAGGAATGGATAAAATGCCTATTTGTATGGCGAAAACTCAATATTCATTATCTGATGATCCATCATTATTAGGTAAACCATCAGGCTTTAGAGTTACAGTAAAGGAAATAAGATTATCAGCAGGAGCAGGTTTTCTAGTGGCATTAACTGGAGATATTATGACAATGCCAGGATTACCTAAGGTTCCAGCAGCTAATAATATGGATATTTTAGAAAATGGAGAGATTATAGGATTATTTTAATTTACAATGTATACTAGCAACTTATATAACAAAAAAGTCTGGATAACTCCAGACTTTTTTGTTATGATATAATCATTATATTACTATAAATAATAAGTGTTTTAAAATCCAGTTTGTAGTTTAAATTATATTTTTTTATTTATTAATAATTTAAACTTAATCTATACTAGAGGTGTTTATATTGCCATTTATACTTCAAATTATAAATTCAATAACCGTTATACTTATGTTAGGAATACCCATAGTTATTACAGTAATATTTTTAAAAAAATTTGCTAATAAGCCAAAGAGTAATGAAGATTATCTGTTGGAAAAGATAAGAGAGCTAGAAAATCGTATTAAATACTTAGAAGATAACCAATAATACAAATATATAAATAATATAATATAGTATAATGAAGAGCTACATATAGGAGGTAAACGTATGAGTAATCAAAATGATAAAATAGTCTTTAGTGGAGCGCAACCAACAGGAAGTTTAACACTAGGTAATTATATTGGAGCAGTTAAAAATTGGAAAACTCTTGAAAAAGAATACAATTGTTTATATTGTATTGTAGACTCACACTCTTTAACTGTAAGGCATGATCCAAAAGAATTTAATAAAACTTCTTTATCTTTTTTAGTTCAATATTTAGCAAGTGGATTAGATCCTGATAAAAATATTATATATTTTCAATCTCATGTTCCTCAACATGCAGAATTAAGTTGGGTTTTAGGCTGTAATACTTATATAGGTGAATTAAATAGAATGACACAGTTTAAAGATAAGTCTGAAAAACATAAAGATAATATTAACTCTGGTTTATTAACATATCCTGTACTTATGGCAGCAGACATATTGTTATATAAAGCTAACTTGGTTCCTGTAGGTGAAGATCAAAAGCAACATTTAGAGTTAACTAGAGATATTGCTAACCGCTTTAATAACTTATATGGAGAGACCTTCCCAATACCAGAACCACATATGCCTAAAGTTGGGGCTAGAATTATGAGTCTTCAAGAGCCAACTAAAAAAATGTCAAAGTCTGATGAAAACGTTAACGGTACAATATTTTTAATGGATTCTGAAGATGTAATTATGAAAAAAATGAAAAGAGCAGTTACAGATAGTGAAAACAACGTAGTTTATAGAGATGAACAACCAGGAGTTAAAAATTTAATTACAATACATTCTAGGTTAGCAGGTATATCTATAGATGAAGTTGTAGCCCAATATGAAGGTAAAGGTTATGGAGCCTTAAAAAAAGATACAGCAGAAGTAGTTATAGAGTCTTTAAGACCTTTTAAAGATAGATATAATGAATATATGAATAATTTAGATTATGTTGAGAATATATATAAAAAGGGCGCAAAAAGAGCCTATGAATTAGCAGAGGATACTATGACATTAGTTCGTAAAAGAATAGGATTAATACAAAAATAAAATAGTATTAATATTTTTAATTTAGGGGAAGTGATAAATTGAAAAAAATTAAAAAGTTAATATCTATCATATTCTTTGCTGTATTTGGTATATTAGTGGGAATCCAATTAAATGCAGCAATAAATGGTCATTATGATTCTCCGTATAAATCTGGAATAGAAGTACAGGAAGTAGTAGAGCTAAAACAAAGTACAAAAGGTATGAAAGAAGAAATAGCTACTTTAAAGGAAAAAATAAATGAACTAGAAGCAGAAAAACTTGCTGATAATATTCCTTTACAAAATTTAAAGGAAAATGTAGATAAATATAAGTTTATAGCTGGGTATTCTGATGTATCTGGTCCAGGCATTATAATTACTATGGATAGTATTTCAGGGGAGAATATTGCTGGAACTATTGAAGGGAGAAGACATTTAATTAATTTAGTAAATGAACTTAAAGTATTTGGTGCTGAAGTTATATCTATTAATGGTAATAGATTAGTGGCACGAAGCGAAATAACTTTAGCAGGTAATCATATTAATGTAAATGGCGAACCTATTCCACCCCCATATGTAGTAAAAGCAATAGGTGATATAGATACATTTGAAAGGTATATAGAACATGGTACGATTTTATTTGAGCTTATGGCTTCTGATGGAATTGATTCTAGTATAGACTTTGCTGAAGATATAAAGATACCTGCATTAGAAAAAGAAAAACCATTGGAGTTTTCTAGTGTGAAGAAAAATTTAAAATAGTACAC
>JADWMM010000080.1 GCA_015978205.1 Alkaliphilus sp. NP8
AACTTGGGCAGAACAAAGGATGATCCGACGAAACAGAGAAAAGGTGCAGTTCAGTGGGTAGAGTTGTGTGGTTTGAAGCCCGGACAGAGAAAAGATTATCAGGCTCGCCACAATGGCGGAACTGCACTGACGCAAGCTGAAATAGCGATAAATGCTAAAAGAACATTGGAGAGAACCAAAAAAATGGTTCTTTCCATAGTTAGTTGAAATTAGATAATAACACCTTTTTTCTAAGTAGTTCAAAGCTACATCTACCATACATTATTCTTTTTATCACTTTAATTTTATTTACTGTTCCTTCTGCTAACCCATTGCTAAATTCATATTTAATAGAATTTTTAACTGCTTCTAAATCCCTTTCTATTCCTGAAATAAAGCTATTTAACTCTTTTATATTTAAGTTTTTAGCACGCTTAATCCAATTTTCTAGATCAAACTCTCTTTTACTAAAAAGTAATGATTTAAAATCTTTAACTATATCGTATATTATTTTTAACTCTGGATATATATTTAAAACCTTATTTATTTGATCCTTAGTTATATCTTTTACGAAATCTACTTCTCTATAAAGAAGACTGATTAAGCTTCTTCTTAGAATTTTTTCTTTTAATTTGCTTAATTCATTACTTTTACCTTTTCTAAGTTCAGCAATAAAAGTTCTTACTAGAGAACTAGAACCTTCATAACCACTTTCTTTAATTTTTTTATATATAGTAGATCCACTTACTCCATCTTCTAATAAAGATATAATAGTTTTTTTATAAATATCTAATTTGCTTTTATGTTTTTTGCCTGCTCCTCCATGTACAAAACTTCCATTAATCTCAGAATATTTTTTTACAGTTTTTCTATCTAACCCCATATTTATAGCTATTTTACTAAACGATAAACCTTTGTTTCTAAGCTCTTTTACTTCTTTTATTAAATCATTTTTTAATTTAAGTGAGTTTTCTTTTTTTGTCTCTGGAGTAGTTTTATTATTATATTTATCTTTTTCATCCTTAGCAATTTTAGAGTAATTTGCAACTGTTTTAGTGCCTAAATCTAACATATCTGATATTTGTTTTATAGTATATCCATCTTTTTTCATTGCTTGAACTGCAAGTATTAGCTCCCACTTTGTATTATATTGATATTTAGTTTTTATTATATTATTATCATTACTGATGTCTTTATTTGTATTGTCTGTTATTTCTATTGTATTTTTTATAGTCCTTTTTATATATGATTTTAAATAATCAGTAAGATTCTTTAGGATATGAAATCTATCACCCACTTGGATCGCTTCGCGATGAGAATCCTTTATAGCTTTATTATAAGTAATAGATCCATCTCTACAAACTAATTCAATATTAGGATATTCACTAAGCCATTTCTTAACATCTTCTAAATCTCTTGAATTTAATATATCTACGACTTTTCTAGTTTCAATATCTATCATAACAGTAGCATATTTTTCTCTTTTTTTAAGAGCAAAGTCATCTATACAAATTTTTTTAATAGATAATTTATCCATTAATATTTCTTTTTTTTAACATATTACAAATACTGCTTTTCCCTACTTGTACAACATTCTTTTTCAACATTTTTTCAGCAGCTAAAGAACTAGTGTTTTGAGATACATTTATTATATATTCTTCTAATCTCTTAGTCTTTTTTGCCTTAAAACCTAGAAAATCAAAAGTTTCTGCAAATGTTTTATACTTGCAATCAGAATTATTACAAAAGAACTTTCTATTTTTAAGAATGATATTGGATTTCTTTCCTAGTACAGGCAGATCATTAAATTCTCTAGTATAGAAAGAATGAACTTTACTTGAACTATGACCGCAATAAGGACAAGTTGCTTCAGTTCGAATAGATTTAGTGTATATAAATATTTCATCATCAATTACTTCGTAAGTATCTACCTCTAAATTTTCATCCAATAGTTTTATTAAATCTTCCATGAAAATACCACCTGTCTATTAAAAGTTATGATAATTTTAACATATAACTTAAAGTCTATCAACTAACATTGGAGAGAACCAAAAAAATATTGACATTAATATCTACGTTCTACATTTAAATTAGGCCATGCCTTTCCATTGACTATAATAGTATCTCCTATAAAAGCAGGCCTCCAATATGGATGGATATCAGAAATCACACCGTTACTAGGAAATAATAATGAGCCATCTTCATTAAATGAACGATCCTGAATAACTATAGGAATTTCATATGGGGCACTTGGAAGAAGTGGAGATATTTTATTATTAGGATCCCTTAGCAGATAGAAACCAGAAAGACCACCATATACGCCAAGTCGTGTGGTTCCTAGTGCATGGTCATGATACCAAAGAGTTGTTGGTTTCTGTGTGTTTTCATAGGTATAACGAGACTTTGTGCTAAAGGGTAACCTGGAGGAAATGTTAGGAATGGTGGTTTAGGATTTGGTATATTATTAGGGTTTGCCCAATGCAAGGTAGGATCTACTGCAAACAAATTGGGTTCAGTAATGTTGTTTACCCACTGTACATTTACAGGTATATTTCGAACTGCTTCAGAGTAGCGGTAGTGTAAATT
>JADWMM010000064.1 GCA_015978205.1 Alkaliphilus sp. NP8
GAGTAAGTCGCTGCGATATAACTAAATACTTAATAAAAAGCTCAGCATATTTCATGTTGAGCTTTTTTATTGTGAAAAAATAATTTAAAGAATTTAAGAAGGATTTTATTTTTATAAGTAGAAATTATAATAAGTAGGAAGTTTTTAAATGTACTATTAATAATTTTCTCAAGCTACAGGGTTATTACTTTTACAAAAAAATTATTATAAAATCTAATTTTTTAAAGGAAGTGAAGCTTTTATATGAATAAAGTAATTAAATTGGATGAGTATAAGCAAAGAAAAACAAATAAAAAACGAATTAAGCTTAATCATATTAATAACTTAAAAAAACAAGAAGATAATAATCGTCAAGATACTCTTGATTTATTTATGCGAGTATTAGAAAGAATAAGAAAGGAATCGTATTAAAGGAACAGGATAACTGTTTTTAAATTTTAGGTGTATAAAACTTTATATTTGGGTTAATCTAATAATTGATATAAATTAACGCTGAAAGGATAGGATTTTATGAGTAGTGAATTTGATTATCCTGTTATAGAAAAATTTAGAGGATTATATGATAATGGTTTTAGATGTATAAAATATGAAGTAGATGAAACAGATGATTTGTTTACAGTATACTTAAAAAACTTTGAAAATGAAAATACAGATACAATAAAATGTAATCCTGAAGATGGTATGATTTTAAAAAATTATATTGACAGAATGTCTTAGTTCTTAAATTTGAATTATACTCCCTAGATTTGATTGACATTATATATATATAATGTTAGAATTGATAGGTTGTTTATTATATTTATTACTTATTTTATAGATATATTTTAAACAACATGTCAGTTCGAGACCATCCTGACATTAAATAAAACTAGGGAGGAGAAAAATATGAATAAAACAAAATTTTTAACACAGTCTGCTATGATTGCAGCTCTTTATGTAATTTTAGTAGAAGTATTTAAGCCAATGAGTTATGGAATTATGCAAGTACGAGTAGCTGAGGTATTAACAGTTTTACCTTTTTTTACTCCATCAGCGATACCTGGATTAACAATAGGGGTTTTGATTTCTAACATTCTTGGTCCAAATGGATTTTTAGATGTAATCTTAGGTACATTAGCAACTTTAATTGCTGCTTATTTAACTTATAAAGCACGCAAAAAAATATTAGTTCCAATACCGCCTATTTTAGTTAATGCAGTCATTATAGGAATCATGCTATATGTTATATTTTTAGGTTCTCCAGATGAAATGCCATTGCTTGCTGTTATGGGTTGGGTAGCTTTAGGTCAAACAATCGTATGTTATGGTTTAGGATATCCATTTATGTTAATTCTAGATAAATACAAAAAAATATTTAATCTTTAAATTTAATATTAAAATTACAGAATTTGAATAAAAACTACAGGGTAGAAGAAGTAATGAGTTTATTACTTTTTCTACCTTTAAAAATATATAATTGTTTTTGTTTGGGAGATGATAGATGTGAATAAAAAAATAGGAATAATAGCATCTGATAAAGAATTAAAAAATAAAATAATAAAGTTATTTAAAGATGACATAGATAATGGAAAAATAATTATAGATATATTAAATTCAGATATTATAGATAAACAAGGTAGACTGTTAGAAAGTAAAGGTGTAAAAGCTATTATTGCTAGAAGTGGAAGCTATAGACATACTATAGGAACTGTAAATATACCTGTAATACATTTAAATGTAACTACACCAGATATCCTTCAATCATTATCTATAGCTAAAAAGTATAATAAAGATATTGTACTAGTAATTTCTGATTTAGATTATTTTGATTATAAATCTTGGAAAGATTTAATTAATGCAAATATTATTCTTGAAAGGTTTCATTCGAAAGATGAAATTTATGATAGAGTTTATAAATATATAGATAGAAAAGACGATGTAATTATAGTTGGAGGGGGAATTCCATGTTCTCATGCTAGAAATTGGGGAATGGATAATGTATTTATAAATGCTAGTACAGAGTCCATCTATGAATCTATAAATTATGCTAAGGAGACAATAGATAATTTATATGAACAAAAGTATAATAATGAAGTTTTAAAAACTGTATTAGATGAAGTTCATGATGCAGTTGTTGCTGTAAATCATGAAGGCAAAATAAAAATATATAACCAAAAAGCTAAAGAGTTATTAAAAAAAGACAAAGAAGAAGTTATTAATGAAAAACTAACTAATGTTTTTCCACAACTTAATTTTATAATTGATGTTCTTGAAAGTAAAAAAGATAAAAATAATGAAATTAAATCTTTAGGAAATATTACTATTACTGCAAACACTTCAATTTTTAAAGTAGATGGTAATGTTGAAGGAGCTTTATGTTCATTTCAAGATATAAGTAAACTTCAAAGCTTAGAGAAAAAAATAAGATATAAATTAAATAAAAAAGGTCATGTTGCCAAATATACATTTGATAACATAGTTGCAGTATCTCATATAATGAAAAATATAATAACAAAAGCTAAAAAAATAGGGCAAAACGATAACACTGTTATAATCTATGGTGAAAGTGGAACGGGAAAAGAAATAGTAGCTCAAAGCATACATAATATAAGTAAAAGAAAACAAGAGTCTTTTGTGGCAATAAACTGTGCAGCTATTTCAGAAAATCTTTTAGAAAGCGAACTTTTCGGATATGAAGAGGGGGCGTTTACAGGTGCTAGGAAAGATGGAAAACCAGGACTGTTTGAAATTGCTCATGGAGGTACTATATTTTTAGATGAAATAAATAGTATGTCTCTTAATCTTCAAAGTAAGCTTCTTAGAGTTTTAGAAGAAAGAGAGACAATGAGGATAGGATCGGACTATGTGATTCCTTTAGATATAAGAATTATTGCAGCTACAAATGAGAACTTAAAGACAATGGTAGATGAAGGAAGGTTTAGAAGAGATTTATTTTACAGATTAAATGTTTTAGAATTACACATTCCACCTTTGAATGAAAGAAAAGAAGATATAATTCCATTATTTAATTATTACCTTAATGATTTATCAGATAAAAATGATTTTTATGAAATAAATAGTGATATTAAAGAAAAATTATTAAA
Source organism: Alkaliphilus sp. NP8 (assembly GCA_015978205.1). GTDB lineage: Bacteria > Bacillota > Clostridia > Peptostreptococcales > Natronincolaceae > Alkaliphilus_B. The sequence continues at coordinate 3,084 of JADWMM010000064.1, forward strand.
TTATAAATGGCCGGGTAATGCTAGAGAATTAAGAAACATAGTTCAAAGATATATAATTTTTAAAGAAATAGATTTAAAAGAAATAAATAAGGCAGAAGATAATAGTATAGATGATAATATAGATTTACAAAATCCTAATAAAATTATAGATTTGAAGGAAATAAATAAATTTGTAGAACAAAAAGTAATAGATATGCTATCTAATAAAGGAATGACAAAAACAGAAATAGCGAAAATATTAGGTATAAGTAGAACCGCCTTATGGAAAAAAATGAAAAGCAAAGAATAAACAAAAGTAATGTAAATTTTAAAAAACACAATGCAAACTTTAATTAACATAAAATTTCCATAAAAAACAATATTTATTGTAAAAGATTAGAAAATGCAGGTCTTAGACCTGCATTTTTTTGGCATGAAAATTGCTTTTACAATATATAGAAATTTCAATATATTATTTATTTAATAACTGATATAACTTTTTTATTTTAGTAAAAGAAAATGTATTTATATTTTGTACTATTTGTACAAGTAATCAAATAATTATATTTTAGGATTTAATATATAAATATATTCAATACAAGTAAAATTTTTAAATAATATTAAGGAGTGAAGACATGAAAAAATTACTAACTGGAAATGAAGCTATTGCTCGTGGTGCTTATGAAGCAGGTATTAGATATGCTTCAGCATACCCTGGGACACCCAGTACTGAAATACTTGAAAATGTTGCAACTTATAAAGATAATATTTTAGCAGAATGGGCACCAAATGAAAAGGTAGCTTTAGAGTCTGCTATCGGTGCATCTATTGCTGGTGCTAGATCTTTAGCATCTATGAAGCATGTAGGAGTCAACGTTGCTGCAGATGCATTATTTACTTTTGCCTATACAGGAGTTAATGGTGGGATGGTATTAATAACAGCAGATGAGCCGGGACAACATTCATCTCAAAACGAGCAGGATAACCGTAACTATGCAAAATTTGCAAAAATTCCAATGCTTGAACCATCTGATAGCCAAGAGTCTAAGGATATGGTTAAAACTGCAATAGAAATAAGCGAAGAATATGATACCCCTGTTTTATTTAGAATGACAACAAGAGCTTGTCACTCAAAAGGAATTGTAGAATGTAATGATAGACAAGATGTAGAAATAAAAGATTATGAAAAAAATATAAATAAATATATGACAGTTCCAGCAATTGCAAGAAAACTAAGAGTTAAAGTAGAGAAAAGAATGGAAAAATTATTAAATTTCTCTAATACAACAGAATTAAACTACTTTGAGTGGAATGATACTAAGATAGGAGTAATTGCTTCAGGTACTGCATTTAGATTTGCAAAGGAAGTGTTTGGGGACTCAGTATCTTATTTGAAATTAGGGTTTACAAATCCACTACCAACTGAAAAAATTAAAGAGTTTGGAAATAAAGTTGATAAAATATATATTATCGAAGAAAATGATCCATATATTGAGGAACAAGTTAAAATTTTAGGTTTTGACTGCTATGGAAAAAATCTTTTCCCAGCATATGGAGAAATGACACCAGATGTGATAAGAAAAGCTGTATATGGCGAAACAAAAGAAACTTTGGAATATGATAAGGAAAAGGTTGTAGGAAGACCTCCAACACTTTGTGCAGGATGTCCTCATAGAGGATTTTTCCATCAGTTAGGTAAAAGAAAAAATGTAATGATTGCTGGTGATATTGGATGCTATACATTAGGATTTGCTGATCCGTATAATGCTATGGATTTTAATATTTGTATGGGTGCTAGTATAAGTGCAGGACACGGAGCTCAACAGGTATTTAACATGAAGAAGACCCCGGATAAAAGAGTTGTATCAGTAATGGGTGACTCTACATTCTTCCATACAGGAATAAACTCTCTTATAGATGTAACATATAATAAAAGTAACACTGTGACAGTAATATTAGATAATAGAATTACTGGAATGACAGGTCATCAAGAAAATCCGGGAACTGGATACACATTACAAGGCATGGAAACACCTGAACTAGACATTGAAGCATTTGTAAAAGCAGCAGGTATTAAAAATATTGTTAAGATAGATCCAAATGATATTACTGCAGTTAAAAATGCACTGGACTGGGCACTAAGTCTTGATGAAGCATCGGTTATTATTACAAGATGGCCTTGTGTATTAAAGAAATTCTCTAAACAAGATAAAGAAGAATTTGAAGATGCATTCCAAAGCAAATATGAAGTAGATGATGATACTTGCATAGGTTGTAGAGCTTGCGTTAGAACAGGTTGTCCTGCTATATCTTTTGATAAAAAAGCTAAGAAGTCAACTATTGATTTAAATCAATGTGTAGGATGTAGTGTATGTTCTCAGGTTTGTCCTGTAAAAGCTATAGGAAAGGTGGAAGCATAATATGATAAAGAATATTCTTTTAGTAGGAGTAGGTGGACAAGGAACAATTCTAGCAAGTAAACTGTTAACAACTGGTCTTATGGAAGCTGGGTATGATGTAAAGATGAGCGAGATTCATGGTATGTCTCAAAGGGGTGGTTCAGTATCTTCTCAGGTTAGGTATGGTGATAAAGTAGAATCTCCTGTTATTGAATTAGGTGGAGCAGATATACTTGTATCTTTTGAAACAATGGAAGCATTAAGATGGCTTGAATATTTAAATCCGAAAGGAAAAGTTGTTGTAAACAACTATGAAATGGGATCTATATCTATACTTTCAGGGAAAGTAGATTACCCTGAAGGTATAATAGATGATATCTCACAAAAAGTAGATACTTTAGTTGTAGATGCAGCTAAGTATGCTGAAGAATTAGGAAATTCTAAAGTTATGAATGTTATTTTATTAGGTGCTACAATAAAATCAATGGGACTTGAAAATATAGATTGGGAAAAGATTATAAGAGAAAATGTAAAAGAAAGATTCATTGATATTAATATTGAAGCATTTAAAAAAGGTATGAGTTTAGTAGGGTAAACTTATACCCTAGACAATAATACTGTACTTTTAGTAATATTATATAGAGTTCTTATCCTTAAATCACATAAGACTTAGGGTAAGAACTCTTAAATATTAATTAAAGTAAAGTATTCTATGGAGGTATGTATGAAAAAGATAAGTGTAAATAACTTATTTATATTTTTAACAGGACTTATATGCTTAAGTCTTGGAGTAGTACTAGTAGTTAAATCTGATTTAGGTGTTTCTGTAGCAACATCTGTACCGTATGTTTTTAGCCTACATTTTACTAATATCACCTTTGGTCAATGGAATTATATTGCTCATGGAACTTCGTTACTACTTTTAGTTATTATTGTAAAAAAACTTACAGTAAAGTATTTAATGTCTTTTATAGTAGCTTTTTTATTTGGACTAGCTATAGACTTTTTTACATTTATTTTAACATCTGTTATGATAGAGTCACTTTTAGAAAAAGTAATAGTGTTTATAGTTGGATCTATAGTTATTTCAATTGGAGTTGCTGGGTTTATGAAAAGCAACTATCCTATTTTACCATTCGATACATTTGTAAAAGAAGTAACTTTAGCAAAGAATATTAGATACCCAAAGTTTAAAACAGGATTTGATTTAGTTTGTTTTACCATTTCTTTTACTGCTAGCATGATATTTTTTGGAAAAATATATGGACTTCATATAGGAACATTAGTGTCAGCTGTTATTTTAGGGAGTATGATAGGTGCATGTTTAGACTTTATGAATAAACATATAGAAGGAAAAGCTATTTTTCCTGAAGAAAAAACAAATGTAATATTAGATTTTGATCTTTTAAACTTTAGAAAATCAATGAAAATGATGGATTGAAAATAAAAATATAAAAATAACCTTTCTTCATAAAATCTTCACAGTCTTAATTTAATATATAGATATAAACAAAATATATTAATATTAAATAGGAGGTTATTTAAATGAAAAAAATTATAAGTTTAGCAGCTGTTTCAGTTTTAGTTTTATCTATGGGACTTGTGGCTTTTGCCGATGTTTCTAATGAGGCACCACAATGGTACAATGATATGATGGACTGGAGAAGAGAACAAGTACAAGAAGCTGTTGAAAATGGAGAAATTACTGAAGAAGATGCTGAATACTGGACAGAAGAAATAGATCGTATGGAAGAATACCATAATGAAGAAGGATATGGTTACGGTCCAGGAATGATGGGCAGATATGGAAGAATAAATAATAGAAGAGGAAATAGATTTGGTAGTGGTTTTGGACCAGGACACTGCCATAGCTGGTAAAATTTTTTTAAAAAAGACTTAGAAGTTATAACTTCTAAGTCTTTTTTGTTTTTAACTATATATTTTAAATAAATTGAACATGTTAATACAATGAAAAGTGTTGACATAATATAAAAAAGCTGATATAGTAGTACAAGTCGTCAGGAGTTAACACAATTTTGAGTTTTGATTTTAAGTTTCAAATAACAACTTAAAAAATAAATTTTAAAAAAAGTATTGACAAGAAACGACAAAGA
>JADWMM010000047.1 GCA_015978205.1 Alkaliphilus sp. NP8
CAACGAGCTAATCTAATAATATATAGGGGAGAGCCATTATGGTTCTCTTCTATATATTTATTTATACATAGTAAGCTTTGTAGAAAAATTGTAATTGCTGTTATAATACCAAAATGAGTTTGGAGGCATATGTATGAATAAAAAATTAAACTTAATCTCAGTATTATTAATTATATTTATTGGAACTTCAGTGTACTTTAGCTATAAGCATAATAATTTACAGAAAGAAATATCTAGGCACTATGAGAATGTATACACAACTATAAATAATGGAATTATGGAAGTAAGTGAAGATATTGATTCAGTTAAAATAGAAGGCGATAACATAAATAGTCAACTATCAGTGCAACTTGGAAGAGTTCAAGAATTAAGATTTGCTACAACAGCGTTACCAGATGCGTTGGCAAATAAGTATACTTATCTTTTAAAAGAAATTTATAATGAATTATATCAAATTATTAATAATGATGAAGATATGCATAAAAAAGGAGAACGATTAGAAAGAGTAAAAGAACATTTTAAAATATTTGAAGAAATTTCTAAGGTAATTGACTCTGAAAAGCAATTAGATAATAAAAATGGTAAGTTTTTTTTAGAAGAGTTAGGCTCTAATAGGAGTAGTACTCTACAGGAAATAGATAAGATATTTAAAGAATTTATAAATTAACAGCCTAAAATCTCTAAAGCATTTAAAATTTTATCGTTTAATATTATTGAGGATTTACCTAAAGAAAAAGAGTTAATGAAGAATATTAAACTGTCTTTAGAATTTGAGACAAAAATGAAAGATTTAATTAATAAGCATAAGAGGAAAGAGTGCTGTAGAAGTTTATTAACTATTTCAAGAAGAGCAACAATTGCATTGATAGTAATTATGTTACTAAGCACAGTAACTATAATGAATGTAGATGCATTTAGAATTAGATTTTTCAATATTTTAACTGAATGGAATGATGAATATATCCAATTTAGATTTGAAGATAATGAAAATATAGATTTAGATAGAAGTCAATCATCTGAATCTAGTTTAGAAACTAATGCTGCACTATATATGCCTACATATATTCTGGAAGGGTATGAACTTTTAAATATACAAGAAACTAATGATTTATATATAGCACTTATATAAATGAAGAAGAAAGAATTATCTTCATTCAATCAAATGTGAGTACAACAGATACTGCTATGGATACAGAAAATGCAGATGTAATAAAAATTACTATTTTAGACAATGAGGGATATTTTATAGAACGTGACCAAATTAATTCTATAGTATGCAAAATAATGAAAATGTATTTATAATGCATGGAGATTTAAAACAAGAGGATTAATAAAAATAGCAAATAGCGTAAAACTGCAAGAAAAATAAAAAATGGAAAAGAATTAATTATTTTTGTAACAAATCATCTTCTTATACAGTTATATATGTAGGGCTGAAAAAGGAGGTGATTTTTTATGCGAAGAAAACTAATTTGCTAATCTGTATATTGGTTCTAAGTATCAGCTTTTCTAGTTCAGTATATGCTAATACATTTAACACTACTAATGAATCATATAGTTTAAATACTAAAGAAGGTTCAACTACAAGCCAACTTTGGATATATATATTAGATGTATGGCAGACATTTGATATAAGCAATAGTGGAAAAGCTGAAATTGTTACAACAATGGATACGAAGAATTCAGAAGTAGATAGTCTGAAAGTAGTATCTAATTTACAGCAACTAAAAGATGGATTTTGGACAACTATAAAAAGTTGGACAAGTACAATAGAATCTACATCACTAATTCTTCAAAAATCCTGGTATGTTTCTAAGGGTTATTTTTACAGATTAGTTACAAATTATTATGCTTATAGTGGATTGGAAGTAGAAACTACAAGCATTATAAGTCGTATTGTAGGATATTAGTATTTAGAAGTAAAATTAATTTATATAGGGAGGAAATTTTCTTATGAGAAAATTGACATGCATGTTTGTTGTTTTATTGATTTTTGGAATATCTACTAATAGCTTTGGACATGATGACTTAAAAAAAGGTGTTACTGATAGATATGAATTAAGAAATAAAGTTTGGAATGAATATATCCAGCTTGATGAATTTCAAAGACATTTTAAAGAAAACCCTGAAGATGCGAAAAAAATGATAGATAATATAGTTGATACAAAATTAAAAATCAACCGTAAAATCGGTACGATAGCTCCTAAAAGTGGATAAGGAGATATTGCACTAATCTATTATCCTGAATTCAAACAAAATAATGGTTATTATTGCGGGCCTGCAAGTGCATTAACAGCAATATATGGTATGGGAAAAGAAAATAATATAGATGGTAGTACACATAGTGCAAAGCAAAACACCTTGGGAGAAAATATGAACACAAAACGAGATGAAGGCACAATTGTGTATAAAATGAGGGATGAATTGAACAAATATTCAGCAGAAAAATATAACTATTATTTTCAACCTTCTAAGAATGATATGTTTTCAATTATATTTGGAAGTTTGTTATCTGATAATGCCCCAATTTTACATTCAAGAACAAGACACTTTGGATATTATGATGGTTATGATACGGGACATTATGTGACAATTGTTTTCCAAAATGCTGGCTTTGGAGATAGTGAAGTGGGTGGATTAGCAGTAATGGATAATAATCGAAGAGATAAGTTTTATGGTACACGAGATATTTCCTTAGATGAAGCATATAATTCTATAAGAGGGAGATATTTAATTGGAGTATCTTTATAGATATTGATTTAAATTTATAAAACATAGGCTGCGGAGAATGGATATCCGCAGTCTAAGTAGGTTGAGGAGGTTAATTTTGAATAGATGGGTAGAGAATAAAACTAAATTAATATTATCTATTATTTTAGTACTTAGTATTTTAGGAGGATGTACAATTAAATCTAAACATACTGATAGTATATATGCAGATATAAACATAGATGATCGAACAGAACTTTTTGAAGAAAATAACATTCGATCTAACAGTAATTTTCAAACATACTATTTTCCATTATATATTCCGGAAAAAGGAGAAATAGGTGATATTACTGTATTTGATGATAAAATATATTATATTGTTTTATTTATTAAAGATATGTCCAATATTGCTGAGAGAACAAGGATATATGCATATGATACAAGTACAGAAGAAACTACACTAGTTCATGAAATTAAAGAAACAGAGGTTTTTTGGGTAAATGAATTAAGAGCAAATAATGATAAGTTGTTTTGGACAACATTAAAAGAAAACAAATTTACTTTAGAAAGTTTCGATTTAAAGACTAAGAAAGTCACAAAAATCCACTCTGTTACTAATAATTCAATATTTCAACCGATAGTTTTAGGAGGAAATAATAAATACTTTGCTTGGTATGAATATGATAATATAGATAATACACCGTCACTTGTGCATTATAATTTAACACAAAATATCATTTCATATATTAATGAAGAAAATATTTTTTTTGATGCCTTTAATCGTCCAAGTGTAAATCAAGAAAAAGCTTTAATTCTAAAAGAAACAGATGATATGATTTCATTTAATTTAGTTGATTTTAAAGGTAATGAAGCAGAAAAGAAGTTTAATTTATCTAAAGAGTTGGGATGTATTTTTCCACGTATTAGTGATGATTATATAATATGGCAAAATGCTTACCGAGAAAATAAAATTTATATTTACAATATTAAATTAAAAGAAATATATACAATAAATTTGAATGAATTACAGATAAATATTTTTTCTATTCATTTATATAATAATATTATATATATAAATACTAGTAAAAATATATTTTATTTAGATTTAGACAAAAAAAAATTTGGACTTTTATCAGATAATAATTTTTTAAAAGAATCATTTATTGAATGGAATTATACATCTTCTAAAATCTCATTAGATGGACAACATATAAGCTTACTAAGTGTTTATAATAAAGGCTACCTTGACTATTATGCATGTATACTTAAATATTATAAAGAATAAGTCTGAACAGAATAAATTTTAAAAAACCTCTAGAAATATTATTTAAGTTTCTAGAGATTTTTTATACAATTTAAGTTTAAAGATAATACAAATACAAATCCTGATAAGACTCAAATTCTTGAATCTAGCTTGGAAACTAATCATTCACTATATGTATCTAGATATATTCCAGAAGGATATGAACTTTTTAATATATAAGAAGCTAATGATTTATATATAGCACTTATATAAATGAAGAAGAAAGAAGCATATAGTTTAAAGACTAAAGAAGGTTCAACTATAAGCCCACTTTGGATATATATTAGATGTATGGCAGACATTTGATATAAGCAATAGTGGAAAAGCTGAGATTGTTGTAACAATGGATACAAAAAGTGCAGAAGTAGATAGTCTGAAAGTAGTATCTAATTTACAGCAACTAAAAGATGGATCTTGGACAACTATAAAAAGTTGAACAAGTACAACAGAGTCTGCATCACTAATTCTTCAAAAATCCTGGTATGTTTCTAAGGGTTTTATTCTTACAGATTAGTTACAAATTATTATGCTTATAGTGGGTCGGAAGTAGAAACTACAAGCATTATAAGTCGTATTGTAGGATATTAAGGTTTTATTAAATTAATAATTTAAGCTCAAAAATATAAAAACTTGATTGGAGGAAAAAATATGTTTAAAATGAAAGGAATTGCATCGTTAACATTAGCATGTATTATCCTGGTATTGATGAGTTCAAATGTTTTTGCCAGTAATTCAAATATAAATATGCCATCAAATATTGATGTTGAAATCTATTCTGAAGCATTCCCAAATCCCTATATTGAAACAGAGGTTTTAGATTTATCTACTACTGATATTTTATTGGAAGATGGAAAAATATCAACACAATCAGCTAATGATAATATTACTGAATTTATCACAGATGTGAATAATAACGATTTATTAAAATTTGATATAAAAAATCATATTAATAATGGTGAGAAATTGGTTGCGTCTATTACATCAACTACTTTTGTAAAAGAAAGTTATAAAGTTATAGATGGAGTAAAGACATTACAACAAAGTCGATTACTATCTAGAAATGAAATCCCTGAAGCATTATTGCAGGGGCATGACTTTATAGATGATGGGATTATAGTTACAGAAAATAATAGTGCTGTTCAACTATCTTCAAGAATGGTTGATTCAGTTCCTAACAGTGGGATTGTTTGGGGATTTGAAGAACGTAAAAATCATTGGAATGAAGGTCTTATTTATGCTGAACAAACTTCTGTTGGAGCTACGCTAACTAAAAATAGATTAACAGGATTAGGTAATACCACATCTGTAATGTTAAAGTATATTCATACATATGAATCTACTGAAGGCTCTATAAGTATAGTAGGTGGTGCTTCTGGCCAACTGGAGGCTTTATTTTAAGTAATGCTATAAAATATACATAACATAAGTTGTAATTTACAACGTTTTTGATATACTAAAAAATTAATCTTTATGATTGTATAATATTTACCGAAAGGGGTTAACAATGAATAAAAAAATATATATTTTTTGCTATATTTTAATTATTTTTTTTATTGGACTAATTTTATATTTACCTAAAAATCACACAACAGTTCTACATCGTATTGATAAACCATTTGAAATAACTGAAATTATTAAGCAAGTATCAATCGATGATAAAACTTTAATGACTCTATACTTAAATCAAAATGGCATGTTAAATGCAGTTGTTACAAAACAAAATGTTTTTTTTACTAAAATTCAGAAGATAAGCGGACATCATGAGCTTGTAGAGCCTTTTGATTTGAAACAAGGAGATACCAGAGTATCTTTACATATCACTTGGTATAATGAAGGTACAGACTATATTATTTATGGTATTATCAAAGACAATGCTGTTTCAACAGTTGAATATATGAATTACACACTTTCTGAATTTAGATACAACAATTCGAGAGTTGTTTATGGATTTGGAAAAGGGATCCATCAGAAAGAATATAAATTATATGATACTAATGGAGTAGAATTAAGTCATTGGAAAGAATAGTTAAAGTTTTTTTGATTATTATTAAAAAATACTTAATCTGTATAAAAACAATTTAATTAATTTATTAATGACAAATAACCTTTTAAAGTATAAATAATGAAATTATAAAATCAAAATCTCTAGAAACCGATAATCGATTTTTAGGGATTTTTTATATCTAAACATAAGTTCTATATATGATATAATTAAATTAGTATAAAGTATTGAAACGAGGTGTATTTTAATGAAAAACTGGACTAATGAACAACAGGCAGCTATAGATGCTAGGGGGAGTAATCTTTTAATATCTGCAGCAGCAGGTTCTGGTAAAACAGCAGTACTTGTACAGCGAATTATTCAAATGATAACAAAAGACAAAATCGATATAGATAGGCTCTTAATAGTTACTTTCACAAATGCTGCAGCTGGGGAAATGAGAGAAAGAATAGCAGGGGCAATAATGGAGGAAATGGAGAAGAAAACTGATTCAGAACATCATTTAAGAAGACAGATTAATCTTCTTAATAGAGCATACATAACTACTATTCACTCTTTTTGTATAGATGTAGTTAGAAAGCATTTTCATGTAATAAATGTAGACCCAGGCTTTAGAATTGGAGATGTAACGGAAACCAGTATTATGAGACTAGAGGCCTTAGAAGAGTTATTTGAAGAAGAATATGAAAAAAGTGATGAAAGATTTCTAAGTCTTGTAGAATCTTTCGGTAGTACTAAAGATGATAAATCTTTACAGGATTTAGTTTTAAAGGTATACGGTTTTATACAGAGTCAGCCTAATCCAAAAGAATGGCTTAAAGAAAAAGTAGAAGAGTTCGGATTACCATTACAAAAGTTTGATGAAAGCTCTTGGATAAAAACTATAAAAAATAGAATTGAAATTCAACTAAAAGGAGCTATGGATCTTTTAAATGATGCATTAACTATTGCACAGCATCCTAATGGACCAGGAGTGTACGAAGAAATAATACTTTCAGATTTAGCTCAAATTATCGATTTATATGATAATTTAAATCATCCTATTACTGATTTTTATAATAGATTGAATAGTATAAGTCATGCTAGGTTAAAACCTTCAAAGGATAGTGACCCTGTATTAAAAGAAGAGAGTAAAGAGTTAAGAGATAAAGCTAAAGGAATTATTAAAGATATTAAAGAAAATATTTTTACTGTTAGTCCAGAAGAGTATGTTGAAGATTTAAATAAACTACATCCACTTATGGATTATTTGTATAACTTAGTTACAAGATTTACAGATATATATGGAGAAAAGAAAGCTGATAGAGGGATTGTAGACTTTAATGATTTAGAGCATTACGGACTTAGAATTTTGGCTAATGATTTAGTAGCTAAAGAATACAGAGAAAAATTTGAATATATATTTGTAGATGAATACCAGGATAGTAATATTGTTCAAGAAACTCTCATTCAGTCTATTAAACGTAAAGACAACCTTTTTATGGTAGGCGATGTTAAGCAAAGTATTTACCGTTTCCGTTTAGCAGATCCAACTTTATTTATAGAAAAGTACGAAACCTTTGGAATAGAAGAAGGGGACGTTAATAGAAGAATAGATCTTGCAAAAAACTTTAGAAGTAGAGGTCAAATTTTAAATGGAGTTAATTATATTTTTAATAATATAATGTCAAAAGAACTTGGTGAAATAGATTACGATGATAAGGCTGCTTTATACCAAGGAGCAGAATTTGAGCCGATTAAAGATCCATCTATAGAAGTTAATTTAATAGAAAAAAATATGGAAATAGATGAAGACATAGAAGATGAACTTCAAGAGCTAGCAGATATAGAAGTAGAAGCTCGTATTGTAGCTAAAAGAATTAAAAATGTATTAAATGAAGAAATTTATGACTCTAAAATTGAAGGTTATAGAAAAGTAGAGTTTAAAGATATTGTAGTACTTTTAAGAACTACTAAAGACTGGGCTCAAAGCTTTTTGGAAAGCTTTATTAGAGAAGGAATACCTGCTTATGCAGATGCAAACACAGGATATTTTGAAGCTATAGAAGTAAATATGTTCCTTAATTTTCTTAGGGTAATTGATAATAAAAGACAAGATATACCACTACTTAGTGTTATGCGTTCTCCTATTGGAGATTTTACTACAGAAGAGCTTATTAATATTAGAGTACACGATAAAAGCGGAACTTATTACGATGCAATAGAAAAGTATATTGAAGAAAACAACGATGACTTAAAATATAAATTAGCTTCTTTTATAGAAAAGCTAAATAAGTGGAGTAATGAAGCTAGATATATTAAAATAGATGAATTTATTTGGAAGTTATATATGGATACAGGTTATTACTATTATGTAGGTGCTATGCCTGGAGGCTTGCAAAGACAAGCTAACCTTAGAATCTTATTTGACCGTGCTAGTCAGTTTGAAAAAACATCTATTAAAGGTTTGTTTAATTTTATAAAGTTTATTGAGAAACTTCAAAATAGCCAAGGAGATATGGGTGCTGCAAAAATACTAAGCGAAAACGATAATGTAGTTAGAATAATGAGTATTCATAAAAGTAAGGGACTAGAATTCCCAGTAGTAATTACTGCCGGCATGGGTAAAAATTTTAACCTTAGAGATACAAATGCAGATGTACTTCTTCATAAGGATTTAGGACTTGGACCAAAGTTTGTAGATTCTAATTTAAGAACCTACAGAGATACTATTGCAAAGCTTGCTATGAAGGATCAAATTAAAATAGAAAGTTTATCGGAAGAAATGAGGATTCTATACGTTGCTTTTACTAGACCTAAAGACAAGCTTATTGTTGTAGGATCTGTAAGAAATATAGAAAAGCAAGCTAAAAAATGGAGTAAATCAGATAACACTTATTCACTTATGAATGGTAAAAACTTTATGGATTGGATAAGTACTGCTATTATAAAGCATCCTGTAGGAGAAGTTTTAAGAGAATTAGTAGATGTAGAATTTGATGATTCTAAAAATGACCCTTATAATTCTGAATGGACTATTAATATTTTAGGCAGAGAAGATATAATTTTAGAAGAACATGAAAAGTTACTAAAAGAAGAGGAATATAAGGAAAATTTACTTGAGTTTAATAGAGAAGATTTTTCGCCTAATACTTATACAGAGTATAAAGACGAAATATATAATAGACTAAATTGGAAATATGAACATGAAGAGGCAACAGGTATACCATCTAAGTTATCTGTATCGGATATTAAAAAAGCAAATATTAAAGAAATGGACTCTATCGTACATCAAATACCGACTTTAGTTAAATCTCCAAAGTTTATGGAAGGTAAGACAAGTTTTACTGCAGCAGAAAAGGGGACTATTATTCACTTTGTACTTCAGCATTTAGATTTAAACAAAGTAGATAGTGAAGAAAGTATTAAAGAGCAAGTAGACTTTATGGTAGCTAGAGAACTTATTACAGAAGAAGAAGCTAAAGTAGTAAATATAGAAAAAATACTTAACTACTTTAATAGCGAAATAGGAAAAAGAATGTTAAATGCAGAAAAAGTATATAGAGAAGCTCCTTTCGTTATTAAAAAATCTGCTAAAGATGTTATAGATGGAGTAGATGATGACTTAGATGAAAATCTACTTGTACAAGGGGTTATAGATTGTTATTTTGAAGAAGAAGACGGATTAGTATTAGTGGATTATAAAAATGATATTGTATTTAACGGAGATGTTAGTAGTGTTGTAGGAAAATATAAAACACAGCTATATCTTTATAAAGAAGCACTAGAAAGAGTAACAGAAAGAAAAGTAAAGGACACTTATTTATATTTATTTAACATAGATGAAGGAGTGAAAATATGAGAATACTGCACACTTCAGACTGGCATTTAGGAAAAAACCTAGAAGGTAATAGTAGGCTTAAAGAGCAGGAAAAATTTTTAGAAGAATTAATAGAGATAGTACAGGAACAAAATATAGATATGATTTTAATAGCTGGAGATATTTATGATACTAGCAATCCTCCAGCTCAGGCTGAAAGACTTTTTTATAACAGTGTAAAAAAACTTTCAAATAATGGAGAAAGACCAGTTATTATAACAGCAGGAAACCATGATAATCCAGATAGGCTAGTGGCTGCAAGTCCACTAGCTTACGATCATGGTGTTATTTTATTTGGAAAGCCTAAAAGTAAAATTGAGCCAGGAAAATATGGCTCTTTTGAAGTTGTAGATGCTGGAGAAGGATTTTTAGAAATAGATCTTAATGGAGAAAGAATAGTTACATTAACTCTTCCTTACCCTAGTGAGCAAAGACTTAATGAGGTTCTTTCTTTAGATTTAGAAGAAGAGGTTCGAAGAAAATCCTATTCAGAACGGATAAATGATATCTTTAATAATTTAAGTGGAAAGTATAGAGATGATACTATTAATTTAGCTATGTCACATTTATTTGTTATGGGTGGTGAAGAAGTAGGCTCAGAAAGACCGATTCAGCTAGGTGGCTCTTTGACTGTGGACGCAAATCATTTACCACAAAAGGCTGATTATATAGCTTTAGGACATTTACATAAACCACAAAAAGTCGTAGGCAGTGGAAAGTTAAAGGTCTATTACTCTGGTTCTCCAATTGAATATAGTAAAAAGGAAATACATTATAGTAAATGTGTATATATTGTGGATGTTAACGTAGGTTTAGAAACAAAAGTGGAAGAAGTATTTTTGAAAAACCACAAGCCTATAGAAGTTTGGAAATGTAAAAGTATAGAAGATGCACTAAAAAGATGTGAAAAAGATGGAGAAAGAGACATTTGGCTTTATTTAGAAATTGAAACTGATAGAGTAATGACTCAATCAGAGATAAAAGAAATAAAAAAACTACGACCAGATATTGTGGAGATTAAGCCTGTATTTAAAGAAGTAGATAAGGAAGCTGAAGAAATAGACGATATAAGTGAAATGAGAATTGAAGATTTATTTAAAGATTATTATTTTTATAGAAATGAAGCTAATCCTACTGAACAGCTAATGGAGTTATTTAGTGAAATTGTACAGGGAGAAGGTGAAAAAAATGAGGCCTAGCATACTAAAGATAAAGGGGATAAATAGCTTTAATACTGAGCAAATTATAGACTTTAACAGATTAGTAGAAAAGGGTCTATTTGGAATATTTGGCCCTACAGGTAGTGGAAAATCTTCTATACTAGATGCTATAACCTTAGCTCTGTACGGTAATATTGCAAGAGATTCTAAGGAGTTTATTAATACAGAAACTGATAAAGGAGAAGTTAGTTTTCAGTTTCAAATTTTAGATGGAAAAGTAAGAAAAACTTATATTATAGAAAGAGGAATTAAACGGAAGAAAAACGGTGGTATAGAAACATCTGTAGCAAGAATAATGGAAATTGCAGGAGAAGAAGTAACTGTATTAGCAGAAGGGGTTACTAATGTTAATAATGAGGTTGTAAGGATTATTGGTCTTAATGCCAGTGACTTTACTAGATCTGTAGTTTTACCACAGGGAAAATTCAGCGAATTTTTAAAGCTAACAGGTAAACAGAGAAGAGATATGTTAGAACGTATATTTAATTTAGAGCAGTACGGTAAAAATATAATAGAAAAAATATCTTCGCAAAAAAAGAAATATGATGCTAAGAGAATAGATATTGAAGGTCAGCTTAAGGGTTATGAAGATATTACAGAAGAACGCTATAAACAAGAAACAAAACAGTTAGAAGAATTACTAGAAAAAGAAAAAGAACTAAGGAAAGAAATAAATAAGCTTAACAAAGAATATGAAGAGAGTAAAAAGATATGGGATTTACAAGAAGAGTTAAAAGGATATCAGGCTACTAAAAAAGCCTTAGAAGAAAAGAAAGAAGAAATAGATAAATATCGTGACAAATTTAAAAAGGGAAATAAGGCTAATTTGTTAAAACCATACATTGAAAATTTAAAATCTATAGAAGAGAAAATTACTGAAAACAAATTGAAGCTAGAAAAATTAGAAAAAGAGCTACCGAAAGTT
Source organism: Alkaliphilus sp. NP8 (assembly GCA_015978205.1). GTDB lineage: Bacteria > Bacillota > Clostridia > Peptostreptococcales > Natronincolaceae > Alkaliphilus_B. The sequence goes on from JADWMM010000047.1 coordinate 12,019, forward strand.
AATAATAAATTACAAGAAATAGAAGAAAAATATGAAAAAGCATTAAAATATAAGGAAGAAATACCAAATTTAAAAATAAAAATAGAAAACTGTAAAGAGGCAGAAGAATTAGAAAGAGATAGTTTAAATTTAAAAGTAAAAATTAAAGATTTAGAAAAAATCTATGTAAATAATTGTAAAGATAAAGAAGAAAAAATTGAGCTCTTGAATAAGTTAAAAACTGAAAGAATAAAAATTCAATCTAAAATAAAAGAAATAGAAAAGTATTTAGAAAAAATATATATAGAATCAAATGTTAGAGAAGGAATAGAAGAAGCATATAGACTGCAAAAAGACAGGGAAAAAATATCTTTAGATAAAAAGGAAAATAAAGAAAGTCTTATACAGTTATCTAAGGTTATTGAAAGTAATAGAAGTAAATTAAAACAAAAAATAAATAAAAAGGAAAAAATAGAAGTAGAGTTAAATAAGTTTTTAGAAAAAATAAAGGAACTTGAAAATAGTCCAGTAAAAGAAGAAGGTATTATTTTTGAAAAGAAATCTGAACTACAAAAAAAGAAAACAGAATTAACACAGTTAGAAGAAAATCTGAAGCAAAAATCTAATTTAGACAAAGCTATCAAAGAGTTAGCAAAGCGTAAAGCTATGTTGGAAAATAAGGAAAAAGAATTTATTTTACAAATAAAAGAATTTAAAAATACAATTGAAACATTGAAATCAGAAATTAAAAAGATAGAGATAGAATCTTTGGCAGCTAATTTAGCTAGTCATTTACAACAAGGGGAAGGTTGCCCCGTATGTGGCTCTAAAGAGCATCCTAATCCTGTAACATCAAATGAGTCAGAGCTATTAATAGACAAAACTAATAAGTTAGAAAAACTGCAAAAAAGTTTAATTGATATAGAAAAACAAAAATCTACGGTGGATATTTCTTTAGCAGAAACAAATAAAGAATTAGATATAAAGAAAGTTAACTTAGAGGATGTGGAAAAATTAATTAAAGATATTTCTACAGAACATTTTAAAAATGAAGTAGAAAACCAAGAAGTGCAGCTTCAAAAACTAACTGAAGAAAGAGCAGTATATGTAAGTAATAAAACTAAAATCGAAGAGGAAATAGACAAGAATAAAGAAATTATTAATAATACTAAAACCTTAATTGCAGAATTAAATATACAAATAGAAAAAGATACTCAAACTTATAATACGTTAGAACATAAAGCTAATAGCTTATCTGAAAATATAAAAAAAATGTCTACATCCATCCAAAAGCTTAAAGAAAACTTTGAAATTGATGATACAACTAAAGTTTATAATCAAATGAAAGCTTGGGATAAGGAAAGATATGAAAAAGAAAAAGAGTTAAAGAACCTACGAGAAGCTCTAGAAAAAGAAAATGAACAAATAGAAAAAGCAGAGAAAATTTTAAATTCTTTAGAAGTAGAAATAGTAAAAACAGAGCAACAATTAAATGAGAATAAAAAGCAGCTAGAAGCAGCTATAGAAAAAATTAAAAAGCTTGTAGAAGATAAAAAACCTAAAGAATATAGACTAATTTTAGAAAATAAAATAAAAGAAATAGAAGAAAATGAAAAAGTTATTAAAGAAAGAGTAGAAAAAGGTAAAGAAATACAACAAAAGATGATAGAAGAAAAAGCAGTTGCAGAAAGTAATAAAACTTATTTATATAAGGAGTGTAACTCAAAGAGATTAGATTTAGAAAAAATGACTGAAGAACAAGACTTTCATTCTATAGATGAAATAGAAAAATATATACTTTCACAAAAAGACTTAAAAGAATTAGAGAACCAGATTTTAGAGTATGATGATGAAGTAAAAAATACTACTAATAATATAAATAGAGTAAATAAAGCACTAGATGGAAAACATTTAACGGTAGATGAGTGGGAAAACCTTAAAAATATAGTAAAAGAAAAACAAAAAGTTGTAGAAGAAAAAGGTAAAGAAATTGGAGAAGTTCAGCAAATAGTTAAGTATGTTAAAGAAAAGTTAGAAAATGTAAAAGAACTTAAAAGGGAAGAAAAGAAAATAACTCATAAGCTGGACTTATTTTCAGAACTTAACAAAATGTTAGAAGGAAATAGATTTGTAGAGTATGTTGCTATTAATCAGTTAAAATATATTGCAAAAGAAGCATCTAAATGGTTAAAGGAAATTACAAGAGGCAGATATGCTTTAGAATTGGATAGTAGTGGTAACTTTATTATGAGAGATGATTTTACTGGAGGTATTAGAAGGGCTACAAACACGCTTTCTGGTGGAGAAACTTTCTTAACTTCTTTATCCCTTGCATTAGCTTTATCTTCTCATATTCAACTAAAAGGAAGTGCCCCTCTAGAATTCTTCTTCTTAGATGAAGGTTTTGGAACATTAGATAGCGATCTTTTAGAGGTTGTAATGAGTGCTTTAGAAAGGTTACATTCGGAAAAATTAAGTGTTGGAATTATAAGTCACGTGGAAGAACTTAAAAATAGAGTTCCGATTAAATTAGTTGTATCGCCAGCAGAATTTGGAGGAGAAGGAACTGTTGTTAAAATAGTATAATGATAAAGACCAAGTAGAGTATATATAATTCTACTTGGTCTTTTATTTGTAAATTTAATATAATTTTACAAAATTAAACAAATAAAAATATTTTAAAGAAGGAATTTTATGCTAATATGTCGTATTTAATTATATGAGTATTAAATTACACGAGGAGGGGTAAAATGGAAAAAATCACAAAAGGAATTGTAGGAATGTTAGTCTTTACTATGGTGTTTATAGGATTTACTACACCATTTACTTATGCAGATTTACCAAGTCAGTGGGCTGAGGATACAATTTCACAAGCGATAAGTCATGAACTAACTACTGAAAAGGTTTTATCTGATTATCAAAAACCTATTACTAGAGAAGAATTTTCAGAAGTAGCAGTTAATCTTTATAAGGCTTTAGGTGGGGAAGTTGAAGAAGAAATACATGAAAATCCATTTGTAGATACAAATAATCCTATTATACTTCAAGCTTATAACTTAGGAATTATTAATGGAAAGTCTGGCACTATTTTTGCTCCAGATGAACCTATTAGTCGACAAGAGTTAAGTGTAATGCTAGTAAGAACAATAAAAGCTATTGATTCAGAATTTCAACCTGTAACAAAGGAAGATATGTTCTTTTTAGATATGAATGAAATAGCTACATGGGCTAAAGAAGAGATTCACTATTTATTTGAGCAAGGAATCATTAAAGGAGTAGGAGCTTTAAGTATAGACCCAACAGGATTAACTACTAGAGAGCAAGCAATAGTTTTAACAATGAGAGCTTATGAATCCTATGACAGGATTATAAGACAGGCAGATGCACTTATAGTAGCACAAACATCAGAGGCACGTTCATTAGATCCACATGCGACAATTGATAAACCATCTTATAGAGTTATGGGCCAAATATATGAAACTCTTGTTAAGCAGAATGAAAATATGGAAATAGAACCAGGGCTTGCAGAAAGTTGGAAACATATTGATGAACAGACTATAGAGTTTAAGTTAAAAGAAGTCGTTAAGTTTCATAACGGGGAAGAACTAACTTCTGAAGATGTAAAGTTTACTTTCCAAAGAGGAATACAAGCTCCTAGTACAGGTCACATTCTAGGAAAAATCGACTCAAATGAAATAGAGATTATAGACGAATATACAATTAGAATTTCAACAACAGAACCCTACACTCCAATATTGCCATATTTAGCACATGTAGGTGCAAGTATACTAAACCAAAAAGCTGTGATAGAATCTGGTGATGATTATGGGAATAATCCAATAGGAACAGGTCCTTTTAAGTTTGAAATGTGGCAAAGAGGAGAGAGTATTGAATTATCCAAATTTAATGATTATCATGGTGAAGCTGCAAATGAAGATTTAATCGTATTTAAAAGTATTCCTATAGATACAGATAGATTTGAAGCACTAAAAGAAGGAAAGGTCCATATAGCTTATGATATTTCTCATGATAATATTAAAGAAACAGAAGAAAATGAACAGTTTGTATTAAAAAGTAGTGCAGATTTATCAGCTACTTATATCGGTTTAAATGCTAAAAAGGAACCATATAATAATATAAAAGTACGTCAAGCTATAAATTATGCTGTTGATATGGAGGCAATTGTTGAAGAAGTGGTGAATGGAGCTGCAGAAATAGCTAGTGGACCTTTGAGTTCTAAAGTATGGGCTTTTAACCAAGATCTTAATCCATATTCATATGATGTAGAAAAGGCTAAAGAATTATTAGATGAAGCAGGGTATCCAAATGGATTCAAAACTAGTATTTATATAAATGATAATCCGCAAAGAAAAGATATAGCAAGACTTATTGCAAAACAATTAAAGGAAGTTGATATTGATGTTGAAGTAAAAATTGTTGGTTGGGGAGAATTTTTAGACGGAAGTGCAAATGGAGATTTTGATATGTTTGTTTTAGGATGGGTTACAATAACTGGGGATCCAGACTATGGATTATATCCAATGTTTCATTCTTCACAATTTGGATCTGCTGGTAATAGAAACTTTTATTCTAATGAAAAAGTAGATAAATTATTAGATAAAGCAAGAACGGAAATTGATCCAGAAGTAAGAAAAGAATATTACTTAGAAGTACAAGAAATTATTAGAGAAGAAGCACCTTGGATATTTGCATGGACAAATAAAAATTTAGATGGAATAAGAAATAATGTAAAAGGATTTAATCAACATTCTTCAAGAATCGATGAATTATCAGAAGTTTATCTAGAAAAAGATATGTAATTAATAATAATATTTATAACTACTCCTTTTCAATAAAATTGTCATGTTGAAAAGGAGTTTTTTATTCGTCAATTAACCTCAAATCTCTCCAAATATTGACATTTAACTCACTAAGTGGTATAATTTATAAAGTTTAGTTAAATTTTAATAAATCTAAGTTAAATTATATAAATGAATTTTTTTTTATATTTAATATATACAATAAAGCTATAAAGGGGTGATTTTATGTCTATTGGATTTTTAAAGAAAGCGCCGTGTCATGAAGCAGAATGCATTCTAAAATATGTTGAAGATTCGCTGAGTGGTAAAAGAGTTGAAAGTCCGTGTGTAGATTATCATATCCACACTAGAGTTTTGGACAATTTTCAAAAACTACTTGATAATGAGGCTAAAATGTCAAAGTCAGCAAAAAAGATTTTAGATATTGTAAGTTCAATAAGTAGTTTTGATGTAAGTATGTCTCACATTTCTTATCAATTGATAGATTTTGCAGAAGAGATGGCTGAATTAAGTGAATCTAATTTGGCTATTGTAGAGCAAACAACAGCAAGTATGAACGAAGTAAATCAATCTATTGATACAACGTCTAGTACGCTAAGCAATTTATCTCAAGAATCAGAAGTTTTATCAGCACAAAATGATGAGAGTATTAATTTGTTGAAAGAAGTCGAATTGCTTAAAGAAGATGTTATGGAAGATACTTCAGTTATGAATGATAAAATTAAACAATTAGTGAATCTTGCAACAGAAGTTGGGAAAATAGTAGATAGTGTACAAGGTATTGCAGAACAAACAAACCTTTTGGCATTAAATGCTGCAATAGAAGCAGCTAGAGCAGGAGAACATGGTAAGGGTTTTGCTGTTGTAGCAGAAGAAACTAGAAAACTGGCTGACGATACTAAGAAAAATTTACAAGGTATGAGCGATTTTGTTAATATGATTCATACTGCTGCAGAAGATGGGATGGAAAGCTTAAATAGTACATTAACATCTACAGAACAAATAAGTTATAAAATAGAATTAGTATCCACTACTGTAGGTAAAAATGTAGAAATGCTTAAAAATGTAATTACAAATGTTGATATAATAAATAATTATATGGAGAGTATTAATCTTGCCGCTGATGAAATCAATGCTGCTATGGAATCTTCAAGTAGCGATGCAGAAAGACTTAGTTATATGACTCAAACTATACATAAGGATGCAATGAAAAGTGTAGAATTTGCATCTCAAATATCCGAAGTAGATGATTCACTTTCAACAATAGTAAGTGAAATGTTTGAAGGATTAAAGGGCGGAAGTAATGCAATTAAGAATGAAGAAATAAAAGAAGTTATTGAGAAAGCCATGCATTCTCATTCTGATTGGATGAATACACTTAAAAGAATAGTAGATGAAATGAGAACTTATCCTATACAAACAAATGATAAAAAATGTGCTTTTGGACATTTTTATCATGCTATAAAAATAGATCATTCTGACATTATAAATGATTGGAAACAGATAGATAGCATCCATCATGAACTACATAGTACAGGCGACGACGTAATAAATGCTGTTAAAGAAAAAGATGAAAACAGAGCAAAAGAGCTATATGATAAAGCATATGAACTTTCAAATAAAATGCTTAGTACTTTAAAAAATGTTGATGGAAAAATAGAAACGCTTATTCATCAAGGAGTTGAAGTCTTTTAGTTAATTTCTGAAGTTTATAACATGTTAATATGTTAACTTAAAATATAAAAAATATATGTATATTTTAATAAGATATAAACAAAACCAAGTAGAATAATATAATATCTACTTGTTTTTTTGATATAAAAACCTTTTAAATTAGTATATTATTTTTATTGTTTAAAGTTTTTATAAATCTATTATATAATTATATTAAAGCTATGTTACTTTTGGAGGTGAAGAAATGAGCCATAAATTATCTTGTGATTCTAAACATAATATAACCATATCCTTTTGTTTAGAAAAAATAATTGAAAACTTATACGATGGAGTATTATTAACTAATAAAGAAGGAAAGGTAATTATATATAATAAGGCTATGGAAGAACTTGAAAAACGAAACTCTGAAGACATGATTGGTAAATACATATGGGATGCTTATGGATATAGTGATAAGAGTAAATCAGAGCATATGGAAGTGTTTAATACTGGTAAACCTATAGTTAATAAATACAAAGCTCATGCTTATAATAATGGTAAACCTATGTATAAATTATATAGCACTTTTCCAATAAATTATAATGGAAATATAATAGGAGTGTACTCTATAAGTAAAAATGAAACTAAGCTACAGTCTTTATTATCTGAAACTATAGAACTAAAAAGACAATTTAAACGAAATTCAACAGAAGATAATAATATTGGCATAAATGGTACAAGGTTTACATTTTCAGATATAATAGGTTCAAGTGATGGAATTAAAAAACTAATTAAAGAAGCCGAGGCTATATCATGGCTTGATAATAATGTTTTAATTGTTGGAGATACAGGAACCGGTAAAGAAGTGTTAGCACAGAGCATGCATAATTATGGAAAACGAAAAAATGAACCTTTTATAGGAATAAACTGTTCTGCTATTCCTGAGAATTTACTTGAAAGCATTTTATTTGGCACAGTAAAGGGTTCATATACTGGAGCTATAGATTCTTCCGGACTATTTGAAGCAGCTGGAGAAGGAACATTATTTTTAGATGAGCTTAATTCAATGCCAGTGAACATGCAAGTTAAACTACTTAGAGCATTACAAGAAAAATGCGTTAGAAGAGTTGGTGGAAAGGATATTTACCCAATTAAATGTAGGGTTATTAGTGCTATGAACGAGGATCCATATATGCTAATAGAAGAAGGTAGACTTAGACAGGATTTGTTTTATAGAATAGCTGGCTATAATTTACATATACCTCCACTTAGGGAAAGAGAAAATGATTTATTTGAGTTAACTGAACACTATATATTGAATAATAATTTATCTATGAATAAAAATATAGTTGATATTACAGATGATTTAAAAGGATTTATGAAAGATTACACATGGCCAGGGAATATTAGAGAGTTAGAGCATTTTATTGAAAACATAACGGTAAGAAGTAATAATAATGATAGATATTTAAAATTCAAAAATGTACCAAGAAATATTCTAGAAGCTATGAAATCTAATATAGAAGATTTGGATGAACCTGAATTAAATAAGGAAGAAAGCTTACAGGAAAAATTGGATAATATAGAAAAGAAATTAATATTTAAAGCATTAAATGAAAATTTATGGAGTGTTACTAAAACTGCAAATGTATTAGGAATAAGTAGACAGAGCTTAAACTATAGAATACGAAAATTTAATATTAAAAGAGAATAATTATGAAATGTATTAAACTTTAATATTTAATTGTATAAAAATAAGGAAAAAATGTTTCAAAATAAAACACTTTGTTTTAAAAATAAAATACAGTAAATAACTAGGGTTAATTAAAATGTGTTTGTAAATCAAACACATTTTTTATTTTCTGAAATTTTATATAAGATTCAAAATTCACAAAATGGGTTATTTCAATTATTGTACAATCTGGCATAAAAATTGCTTTATAAAATATGTAGAATGCAAAAAAAATAAATTATATATAAAGAATGGAGGAATATATTATGCCTAAGATAGTTCAATGTGTACCAAATTTTAGTGAAGGAATAGATGAAGAAGTAATACAGAAAATATTAAATGAAATTAAGAGTGTAGATGGAGTGAAACTATTGGATCACTCTATGGATAAAGATCATAACAGAACCGTAGTAACTTTTATTGGAGGACCAGAAGAAGTAGTAGAAGCCGCTTTTAAAGCTGCTAAAAAAGCTTCAGAAGTAATTGATATGACAGCACACAAGGGAGAGCACCCTAGAATGGGAGCTACAGATGTTATTCCACTTATACCAATTTCTGATATTGATATGGAAGAGTGTGTAGAGTTTTCAAAAACTTTAGGAGAAAGAATAGGAAATGAATTAGGAATATCAGTGTATTTATATGAAAAGTCAGCATCATGCAAAGATAGAGCAAATCTAGCTGATGTAAGAAGAGGCCAGTATGAAGGCATGAAGGATAAATTACAGAAAGAAGGTTGGGAACCAGACTTTGGACCAACAGAATTAAATGCTAAAAGTGGAGTAACGGCAATTGGAGCTAGAATGCCGTTAGTAGCATATAACATAAATTTAGGAACTAACAATTTAGATATAGCAAAAAAAATAGCGAAAGTAGTAAGAGCAAAAACTGGAGGATTTACATACTGCAAAGCTATAGGTATAGAGATTAAAGAAAGAGATATAGTCCAAGTTTCTATGAATATGGTTGACTATACGAAAACATCTTTATTTAGAGTTTTTGATACTGTAGAAAGAGAAGCAAGAAGATATGGTGTAAATGTAACTGGAAGCGAGGTTATTGGATTAGTACCAATGAATGCTTTAATAGATGTAGCAGAATATTATTTAAGATTAGAAGACTTTGATAATGTGCAAATATTAGAAAATAGAATGGCTGAATAAGGGAAGGTGATAAATGTGAAAGCTACATTAGTCATTGAAAATATACAAAACTTAATAACTTTAAAAGGAGAAAACAAACCTAGAATAGGAGAAAAACAGAAAGAAATTGGACTAATAGAAAATGGAATTGTAGCTGTAAAAGATAATGAAATAATTTATGTTGGTGAAGGTGAGCTTCCAGAAAATATAGAGGTTGATAAATACACCGTTATAATTAGTGGAAAAGGGAAAACAGTAACTCCTGGTTTTATAGATTCACATACTCATTTAGTTCATGGTGGAAGCAGAGAAAATGAGCTTTCTATGAAACTAGAAGGAAAAGCTTACTTGGATATTTTAAAAGCAGGAGGCGGCATACACTCTACTACTAAAGCAACTACTGAAGCTAGCTTTGATGAATTATATAAAAAAGCAGAAAAAAGCTTAAATACTATGCTTAGTTTAGGAATAACTACAGTTGAATCTAAGTCTGGATATGGTATAGGTAACTTTGATACAGAAATAAAACAGTTAGAAGTGGCAAGAAAGTTAAATGAGAATCATGTAGTAGATATAATTTCCACTTTTTTAGGAGCTCATGCTATTCCACAAGAGTATAAAGAAGATACAGATAAATTTGTAGATATTTTAATTAAAAATATGATACCAGAAATAGCAGATAAAAAATTAGCAAAATTCTGTGATGTGTTCTGTGAAGAAGGAGTTTTTACAATAAATCAGTCAAGGAAAATATTAAATACTGCTAAGAAATATGGATTAATGCCTAAAATTCATGCAGATGAAATAGTTTCATTAGGTGGGGCTGAGCTAGCTGCAGAAGTAGGCTGTATATCGGCAGATCATTTAATTGGTGCAAGTGATACTGGTATGAAGGATATGGCAAAAAAGGGAGTTATAGCAGTACTTTTACCAGGAACTAGTTTTAACCTGCAAAAAGGAACCGCAGCTAATGCTAGAAAAATGATAGGATTAAATGTACCTGTTGCTATTTCAACAGATTATAACCCTGGAAGCTGTCCAAGTGAGAATTTACAGTTAATGATGACATTAGCAGCGTTAACATTAAAAATGACACCAGAAGAAATAATTACAGGTGTAACTATGAACGCAGCAGCTTCTTTAGGTATAGAGGATAAAGTAGGTTCATTAGAAGCAGGTAAAAAAGCTGATATATCTATGTTTGATATACCAAACTTAGCTTATTTAGTGTATCATTTTGGAATTAATCACACGGATACAGTTATAAAAAATGGGGATGTAGTTTATAAAAAATCTTAAATATACTTAGAATTGGGGGATTTATATGTGGAATGATAAAAATATTTCAGAGTCTATGAAAATTAAATTAGATAAAGATTTACCACAATACCCGGAATTTGTAGAAGGTATAAGAAGAGCACCAAAAAGAGAGTTTACTTTATCTAAAAAAGAAACGGAAATAGCACTTAAAAATGCTTTAAGATATGTACCAAAAAGTCTTCACCAAAAATTAGCACCAGAATTTTTAGAGGAATTATTAACTAAAGGTAGAATATATGGATATCGTTTTAGACCTGAAGGAAGACTTAAAGGAAAGTCTATAGAAGAATATAAGGGTAAATGTATTGAAGGTAAGGCGTTTCAAGTTATGATAGACAACAATTTGGATTTTGATGTTGCATTATATCCTTATGAGTTAGTTACTTATGGAGAAACCGGTCAGGTTTGTCAAAACTGGATGCAGTATAGATTAATAATGAAATACTTAGAAGAATTAACAGATGAACAAACATTAGTAATAGAATCAGGCCATCCTTTAGGATTATTTAAATCTAGTAAGCAAAGCCCTAGAGTTATAATTACTAATGCATTGATGATTGGAGCATTTGATGATCAAGAACATTGGATAAAAGCTCAGGCTATGGGAGTGGCAAATTATGGACAAATGACTGCTGGAGGATGGATGTATATAGGACCACAGGGGATTGTTCATGGTACGTTTAATACTATTTTGAATGCAGGGAGAATTAAATTAGGCATACCAGATGATGAGGATTTAAAAGGACATTTATTTGTATCTTCTGGTTTAGGCGGAATGAGTGGGGCTCAAGGCAAAGCCGTAGAAATAGCAAATGGAGTAGGTATAATAGCAGAAGTAGATTACTCAAGAATTCAAACTAGGTTAGATCAAGGGTGGATTAACAAAGCTTCCAGCAATTTAAAAGAAATGTTTAGTTGGGCAAGAGAATATATGGAAAAGAAAGAAGCCATAGCACTTGCATATCATGGGAATATTATTGATCTTCTTGAATATGCTGTAGAAAATGATATTCACATTGAGCTTTTGTCAGATCAAACTTCTTGTCATGCTCCTTATGATGGAGGGTATTGCCCTCAAGGTGTTACGTTTAAAGAGAGAACTGACCTGTTAAGTGAAAATAAATCTAAGTTTAGAGAATTAGTAGATAAGTCTTTAGTCCATCATTTTAAGCTTATTAAGAAACTTACAGAAAAAGGAACTTATTTCTTTGATTATGGTAATAGCTTTATGAAAGCTGTATTTGATGCAGGAGCTAAAGATATAGCTAAAAATGGAATAGATGAAAGTGAAGGCTTTATATTTCCATCTTATGTAGAAGATATAATGGGACCAATGTTATTTGATTATGGCTACGGACCATTTAGATGGGTATGTTTAAGTGGAAAGCATGAAGATTTAATAAAAACAGATAAAGCAGCCATGGACTGTATAGATCCAGAAAGAAGAGGGCAGGACAGAGATAATTATGTATGGATTAGAGATGCGGAAAATAACAAGTTGGTTGTTGGAACAGAAGCAAGAATTTTATATCAGGATGCTTTAGGGCGTAGAGATATAGCTCTTAAATTTAATGAAATGGTTAGAAATGGTGAAGTAGGACCTATAATGCTTGGTAGAGATCATCACGATACAGGAGGAACTGACTCACCGTTTAGAGAAACTGCTAATATAAAAGATGGAAGTAATATAATGGCAGATATGGCTACACAATGCTTTGCAGGGAATGCAGCAAGAGGTATGAGTTTAATAGCACTTCATAATGGTGGTGGAGTTGGTATAGGCAAGTCTATAAATGGTGGTTTTGGTATGGTATTAGATGGATCTGAAAGAGTAGATAATATTTTAAAAACAGCTATTCCATGGGACGTAATGGGAGGAGTGGCTAGACGAGCATGGGCAAGAAATGAAAATTCAATAGAAACATGTGCAGAGTATAATGAGAAATTTAAAAATACTGATCACATTACAATTCCATATGTTGCGGATGAAAACTTTGTAAAAGAGTTAGTGGAAAAAAACTATAAGTAAAGTCAGCTAAAAACTTGATACAATTCTTTACAATCTTCCTAATTAAAATAAAACGTTGATTATTATTTTAAATTTATCTATAAACAAATCATATGTTTTAAATAAACATATATAATAAATGTTTAATAAACTATATGCATGGAGGTGAATAAATTTATTTATATTTGACATCTACTAGTTAAGTCTAAATATAAAAATTAGGAGGGGTATAATGTTAACGAATCCAGTGGTATTATCAGTTTTAGTGATGACAATCTTATGTTTATTGAAAGTTAATGTACTTATTGCAATAATTTTAGCAGCATTATCAGGAGGTTTGTTGTCAGGTATGGCTTTAGAGGATACTATGTCAACTCTTATTGGGGGCATGGGAGGAAATGCAGAAACAGCTTTATCTTATATTCTATTAGGAGCACTAGCTGTTGCAATTAGTAAAACGGGAGTTGCTGATGTATTAGTAGTAAAAATAGGGAGTTTAATCAAAGATAAAAAAACAGCCTTTGTATTATTGCTAGCAGGTATTGCTTGTTTTTCGCAGAACTTAATACCAGTCCACATAGCTTTTATACCGATTTTAATTCCGCCATTACTTGCATTAATGAATAAATTAAAAATTGATAGACGGGGAGTAGCTTGTGCACTTACATTTGGCCTAAAAGCTCCATATGTAATGTTACCAGTTGGGTTTGGACTTATTTTTCACAACACAATAAGGGATTCTCTGATTGATAATGGGCTTGCTGTAGAAACCAGTATGATATGGAAATCAATGTTATTACCTGGAATAGGAATGATAGCTGGTTTACTTGTAGCAGTTTTGATTACTTATAGAAAGTCTAAAGAATATGCTGAAACTGGAAATATGGAAATAGGTGCAACAAGTGAAGATATAAAAAACAAAGGACTTACAAAAGAACAAATAGGAGCTTTAATTGCTGCAATTGCTGCATTTGGTATTCAGATCATTACCAAATCATTACCTTTAGGAGCGATTTCAGCTCTTGTTATAATGATTATATTTGGCTCATTTAAGTTAAATGAACTAGATGATATGATGAACGGTGGTATTGGATTAATGGGCTTTATAGCTTTTGTAATGCTAGTAGCATCTGGCTATGGAGCAGTAATTAGAGCTACAGGAGGAGTAGAAGCTTTAGTAGAAGCAGCTGATAGTGTTATGAGTGGTAGTAAGATGGTATCAGCATTTATGATGCTATTAATAGGATTGGTAGTGACAATGGGAATAGGTACGTCTTTTGGTACAGTTCCTATTATAGCGGCTATTTATGTACCTTTAGGTCTTGCAATGGGATTTAGTACTGCAGCAATTATAACTTTAGTAGGTACAGCAGGTGCTTTAGGAGATGCTGGTTCTCCTGCTTCTGACAGTACATTAGGGCCAACAGCAGGATTAAATGCTGATGGACAACATGATCATATTTGGGATACTTGTGTACCTACATTTATACATTATAATATACCATTAATAATATTCGGAACTATAGCTGCTACTATACTTTAATTTAGTTGATAATTATACATAACATCGGGGGAGATAAAAAATGAATACGATATTACTTAACGGAAATAACTTAACACTGGATCAGTTTATAGATATAGTTAGATACAATAAAAAAGTTGAATTAAATTCAAAAGCAATAGAAAATGTTAACAAAGCAAGGGATCTTGTTGACAGGTATGTAAGTGAAAATAAAGTTGTGTATGGTATAACTACTGGATTTGGTAAATTTAGCGATGTTGTAATTACAGGTGATGAAACTAAAAAATTACAAAGAAATCTAATTATAAGTCATTCTTGTGGTGTTGGAAATGCTCTAGATGAAGAAATAGTTAGGGGGATAATGCTTTTAAGAGCAAATGCTTTATCTAAAGGTTACTCAGGAATAAGACTTTCAACTTTAAATACATTAATTGAGATGTTAAATAAAAAAGTACATCCATTTATACCTGAAAAAGGATCTTTAGGTGCAAGTGGAGATTTGGCACCATTGGCACATATGGTGTTAGTTATGTTAGGTGAAGGAGAAGCCTTCTATAAAGGGGTAAAAATGTCTGGAAAAGACGCTATGGAAAAAGCTGATATTAAACCTGTACAGTTAACATCTAAGGAAGGATTAGCATTAATAAATGGAACACAGGTTATGACTTCTATTGGAGCACTTACTATTTATGATGCTATTAATTTAAGTAAAACGGCAGATATAGCAGCAGCTTTAACTTCAGAAGCTTTAAATGGAATAACTGATGCATATGATGAAAAAGTACATAAAGTTAGACAACATCAAGGACAGATTGATACAGGTAGAAATTTATTGTCAATTTTAGATGGAAGTAATATGACAACTAAACAAGGAGAGCAAAGGGTTCAAGATGCTTATTCGCTAAGGTGTATACCGCAAATTCATGGCGCTTCTAAGGACTGCTTCAAGTTTATAAAAGAAAAAGTTGAAATAGAAATGAATGCAGTAACAGATAATCCGTTAATTTTTGCAGATGAAGAAGAAGTAATTTCGGGTGGTAATTTTCATGGTCAACCAATGGCCTTATCTTTTGACTTCTTAGGAATAGGTTTAGCTGAACTTGCTAACTTATCAGAAAGAAGACTAGAAAGATTAGTTAATCCAGCTTTAAGTAATGGACTTCCGGCATTTTTAGTAAAAAATGGGGGGGTAAATTCTGGGTTTATGATAGTTCAATATTCTGCTGCATCTTTAGTATCTGAAAATAAAGTTTTAGCACATCCAGCTAGTGTAGACTCTATTCCTTCTTCAGCCAATCAAGAGGATCATGTATCTATGGGAACCATTGGAGCTAGAAAAGCTAAAGAAATATTAGGAAATGTTAGAAAAGTGTTAGCCATGGAAATATTAGCTGCATGCCAAGGAATAGACCTACGAGGGAATAAAGGTTTAGGAAAAGGTACTAATGAGGCGTATAATGTTGTAAGAGAAAAAATACCTAAACTTGAAAGTGATCGAGTTATGAACATAGATATTAATAAGTGTGAAGAGATAATTAAATCTAATAAAATAGTTGAAAATGTAGAAAAAAATATTGGAAGTTTGATTTAAATCAAATACTAAAAAATAAAATATGTTATATTTATAAGTAGGGAAGCATAATGCTTCTCTACTTTAGTTTTTTATTAAAAAATAAAGATTAGTTTTTGTGGAAAATTTTCAATTATTAGTATTGACAAATGAGTTGGAGTATTCTAAAATTATACCTAGGAATATTGATTAAAATTTAACAAAGTTCTTTTGAGGAGGGTGACTATGTTAAGAAAAATAATAGGATTTATAGCCTTCATATTAACAGGAAGTTATTTATTAATAAATTCATTTAATATAGCAAAAGATATTATTAGTTATGTTATTATAATTGTAATTGCTGGTTTTTATTTTAATGGGTTAATAACTCATTATAAGGAGCTAAATGAATAGGAGGTATTGATTTTGAAAATTAAAGAAACTAATAAAAATATATTAATCTTTTCTGTTCTTAGTGTACTTATTACATGGTTTTTAAATCATAAAATGGGATGCGGTCCTATAATAGCTAATGGATTAGTAGGAGTGGTTGGAGCCTTATTTTTACCTGGTATGTTGGCAGGAGCTGTGTTTACATCATCATTCGTTGGTATGTCAGGTCTTAATGTTATACCAACCTTATTTGGAACAATTATAGGAGGTATAACAGTGGGTGTTGTTATAATTTTAACAAAAGAAATATACGCAGGTGTAGGTGGCAAAGGTGGTACGACAGCTGCCACAGCTACTTTAATTACAAAAACAATTCTTAGTCTAATAAAATAAATAGTGAGGTGATAAATGTGGAAAATATATTAATAATTTTAATAGCAATAGCAGGAACAACTACTGCATATTTTATAAGTATATATTTAAATAAAGGTCCCACAATGGGAGCGGCTGTAACTACTTTACTTTCAGGTATAGTTTTTTCATATATGGATTCAGAATTAGGTTTAACTTTAGCTGTTGTAGCTACAACTGGAGCATATGCAGGTATGATATCTAAAAAAAAAGCACCTAGAATATGGGAAATGATAATAATCGGATTTATAGTAGGAACAATTTCTATTTTAGCTACTTCCACATATGTAGGAGTGGGAGGAAAACTAGGAACTATAGCTGCTATTTCATGTTTATCATGGATAGGAATGAAAAAAGCATTTAATATAGAGATTGTAAAAGAAACAGATGATGCAAAGAAAAAAGGATCATTAAAGAAGGGGATTCAAAGTTACTGAGATCATTAGTAAAAGCGATATTAGTAAATTAGATTTTAATAATATAAAACAGATAAGATTATATAGTTTAAATTTATATAGTCTTACCTGTTAATTTTTTATTGTTTTTTTATTGTTTTAAATTCATCTTCTATGAGTTTTATATTGTTAATAACTATTGGTGCTTTTATTTGACTCAAAATAAAATTTTTGCTTTCTAACGATTTTTTTAAATCTTCTATTGATAATTCAAATTTTTGTAGTACATCTTGAGAATTTTGATTAATCAAATCTTGCCTTAAAGCAGCACCTGAATTACTAGCTTCATTTAGATGTTTTATAGCTGTAGTATAATCATCTGAAGCAGCAGCTAGTATACTACCTCGAATGTTATAATACATACTGTAGATACTATGGTCCGCTACACCATTGTAATAACTCCTAAAGTCAGTTGTAATGCGTGTAAGTTCATTAGCTAATTTTAAACTATTTAATCGATTTTTGCTCATAACAGATAATGTTAAATTGTTTAATATATCTTCAAATTCTTCAGATTTTGAATTAGGTACATTTACTGATGTTAGATTGGACTCTAGCACATTCCATTTTTTATGTACCTCTTTAACACTATCCGATATTTTATTCCAAACCTTATTTATATCATTTGGAGGAGTAGGATTTTCTGCAAAACTCCCTTTAGCCTCATTAGCATCTAGTAGAGGTATGATTATTTCTGTTTCTTTTATTAATCCTTCAAGGTCTATTTCTTCTTCAATTTTTTTCTGTTTTTCTTCTTCTTTTTTCTTTTCTTCTTCACCAGATGATTGAGATTGTTTTTGTCCATCCTGTTGTCCTTGTCCAGAACTTGTAGAAGCCACTTCCATAGAAGTATCTTCCTTAGATTCAATATCTTTCTGTTTTTGTATAGCTTTTTCTAAAGCTGTAACTGAGTCTAAGTCATACATTACTGTAAGTATATCCTCTTCTAATTTTGACAAAGTTTCAGGAGGTTTAGGTGACTCTTTTTTGTCATTTTCAGGAGTAGGTTTTTGGGTACTTACATTACATCCTATTAAAAAAAATAAAACAATTAAAAGTGATATTAATTTATAATTTTTCCATATATATTTTTTTTTCATGTTATCACCTCTATTATAGGTTTACCAATATTGAAAAAAAGATTACAATAAATAGTATATGAAAAATAGTAATTTTATACTATAACATTTAAAGTGAATGTTGTCGAAGTTAATAATATAATAAAGATTTAATGGTATAAAGAAAAAAATAAATGACTAGATTACATACAATAAGTCAGAAATGAGGTATAGCATGTTTTTTAAGAAAAATGACTCTGCTAAATTTACTAATAATATAATAAATAAAAACCGTATTTCTATTTTGATTTATGATACACATTGGAAGGAATTATTTTGCAATAATATGAACAAAACTATGAAAGATCTAAGTGATAAACTTAAAGAATTGCTAGATGAAGAAAAGGAATTTAAAAAAGAGTTAGATGATTATAAATATAGAAAAAGAATATTAATGAACAAAATTATACATCTTTCTGATCGGTTAAATAGTAATGGCGAAGAAAATACAGTGTTAGATATTGAGAATGCTAAAATTGAAATTGAAAATTTAAATGAAAAAATAAATAGTATATATGAAGACTTGGAAATATATTCACAAAGTATAAAAGAAACAAATTGTGAACTTTTAAAGGAAACCGCTAATGTGGCTTATTCTGAAATCAATAAAACAGAATCTCGAATTAAGGTTATAGAAAAAGAGATAGATGTGTTACGTGAAAAACTTGGTGAATATAGAGATGAAGAAGAGGAACTAGAGAAAAAATCGAGTACTTTATATTCTCTGTTACATTCAATTATAGGTCCTGAAGAAATAGAAAAATTAGACTTAGAGTTTTTTGATAAATAATTGAATAAATATATTTTAGAATT
The DNA here is from genome assembly GCA_015978205.1 of Alkaliphilus sp. NP8. Lineage (GTDB taxonomy): Bacteria > Bacillota > Clostridia > Peptostreptococcales > Natronincolaceae > Alkaliphilus_B. Next base: position 30,934 of record JADWMM010000047.1, read on the forward strand.
ATTTAAATATTTTAAAAATATAGAAAAAATGATATTATAGTATTATGAGAGGTGAATTAATGATTAAAGGTATAGGTATCGACATTATAGAGGTTGATAGAATAAGAAAAGCAGTTATTAAAAATACCAATTTTACTAAGAGAATTTTTACTATAGAAGAGAATAAAATATTTGAAGAAAAAGATTATCTTCCTCACACTATAGCTGGATTATTTGCTGCTAAAGAAGCTGTAGCAAAGGCGTTAGGTACTGGAATAAGGAATATGAAGTGGAAGGATATAGAAATACTGAAAAACTCTTTAGGCAAACCTTATGTAAAATTGCATAATAATGCTAGAGATTTAGCATATAGTATGAATATAGAGGAAATATTAATATCCATATCTCATAGTAAAGAAAATGCTATTGCTCAAGCTATTGCAATTTAAATATTTTAAAAGAAAGGGTTGAACCCAATGAAGTTTTGGAAGGTTATACTTGTATTTGTTATAGTTATTATATGTATAACTTCATGTAGTAAACCTTCACTTAAAGAAAAATATTATAATGCACATAAGGAAATAATGAAAATAGAGAGTTATGAAACTACTGCCATAATATATGACCCCAATAATAGCAAAGATCAAGTGTACAAATTTAAGCAAGTATTTAAATATCCTAATAAATATCGCCTAGAAGTTATAAAGCCAGAATCTTTAGCAGGGAATAACACTATGTATAATGGTAAAACCGCTTGGATTCAACATAATGCTATTAATCAAATCTGGAAGATGGATGATTTTAATCAGTCACAAGAACAATTAATGTTTATAGGCTATTTTTTGCAAAACTATATAAATAGTCAAAATACTACTCATTATAGCCATGAACTTAAAGGGAAAAATAGTATTGTAATAACAACAGAATTACCAGGTGGGAATCCTAACCTTTTTAGTCAAAGTCTTTGGATTAATGAAGAAGACTTTACTCCTCTGAAGCTTGATATTAAAGATAATAAAGAAAATGTTAAGTTTGAAGTTTATTATGAAGATTTTAAACTTAATCCTGTACTAGAAGAATCTTTATTTTATTTAAATGATTAAGCGAGAGTAAAATATATACTGAAAATGAGGGGGATGAAAATGGTTTTGGAGAATAACTTAAGGCCTGTTTGGGCAGAAATAAGCTTAGATAATTTAAAGAATAATATTCAACAAATAAAGAGTATAGTAAAAAAAGATACTATAGTTTGTGCTGTTGTAAAAGCAGATGGGTATGGTCATGGAGCAGTACAAGTTTCAAAGGTGTTACTAAATAACGGTGCAGAGCGTCTTGCAGTAGCCACCTTAAGTGAGGCAGTACAGTTAAGAAATGCAGGGTATAAGGTTCCTATTATGATTTTAGGATACACACCAGAAGAACATGGTAAAATAGTGTTAGATAATGAAATTATCCAAACTATATATAGCTATAATCAAGCCTTAGCTTTTTCAAGTATAGCTAAAGAGAATAATCAGCATATTAAAATCCACTTAAAAATAGATACTGGAATGACTAGATTAGGATTCCAGCCTAATGATGAAGCTATAGAAGATATAAAAAGAATATTTAAACTCCCTAGTATAACTGTGGAAGGTATTTTCACACATTTTGCTGTAGCTGATGAAAAAAATAAAGAATACACATATATGCAATTTAACAAATATATGGATTTTATAAATAAACTTGAAAAGGAAGGATATAAAATTCCTATAAAGCATGTATCTAATAGTGCTGCTATTATAGATCTCCCAGAAATGAATTTGGATATGGTAAGGCCAGGAATAATGCTTTATGGACTATATCCATCTAAACATGTTAATAAAGGTAGAATTGATTTAAAGCAGGTTATGGAATTAAAGGCTAGAGTTTCTCATGTAAAAACTGTTCCAAAAGAACGAGGAATTAGCTATGGGTTAAAATATGCTACTAAACAAGCTGAAAAAATAATTACTATACCTATTGGTTATGCTGATGGATATACTAGAATGATGTCTGGAAAAGCAGAGATATTAGCTAAAGAAAATAAAATACCAGTAGTAGGTAGAATATGTATGGATCAGTGTATGGCAAATGCAACAGGTTTAGATATTAATCCTGGAGATGAGGTTACATTATACAGTAGAGACAGAGAAAGTGGAATTAGTATTGATGATATAGCAGATAAATTAGATACTATTAATTACGAAATTGTATGTATGGTTGGTAAGCGAGTTCCAAGGGTTTATATGGAAAATAATAACCTTTTACAGATTAATGATAGTTTGTTAGTATAGTAATATAGATTTTTGTAAAGTAGTATATTTTTCTTCTAATAATGAAAGACTTATACTATCATAAAATTTTCCTTCAAAAATTTTAGGAGGTGTACAATGGCTGATTCAAAAAAAATTATGATAAGCCTCCCTGACAGTCTTTTAAAAGAAATAGATAGTATTGTTTCTATGGAAAAAATAAATAGAAGTGAATTTATTCGTGAGGCTATGAAATTATATATTCGGGAGAGAAATAAAATGGAATTAAGGGAACAAATGAAAAAAGGCTATCAAGAAATGGGTGTAATTAATCTGACATTGGCTGAGTTAGGGTTGAGTTTAGATATGTCTTCACTAGAGACCTACGAATCACAGATGGCGGAGTGTGAGTAGAGTGATTATTAAAAGAGGAGATATCTTCTATGCGGATCTCAGTCCTGTAATAGGATCTGAGCAAGGGGGAGTAAGACCTGTATTAGTTGTACAAAATGATATAGGAAATAGATATAGTCCTACTATCATAATTGTAGCTATTACTTCGCAAATTAATAAAGCTAAGCTTCCCACCCATGTTGAAATTAAAAGCTCTGATTACGGATTGCCGAAAGATTCAGTATTACTTTTAGAGCAAATACGTACAATTGATAAGAGACGGTTGGAGGAAAAAATCGGTCATGTAAACGAAGATATAATGGGAAAAGTGAATGAGGCTTTATTAATTAGTCTCGGTTTAATTG
>JADWMM010000014.1 GCA_015978205.1 Alkaliphilus sp. NP8
GCTTAAATTACTCTTTTGAACATCTGGGTTCCATTTAAAATGGATTTCTCATTTAATAAATTAAATGAATTCAGCATTTTGCTGTTTTGGTATCTTGCATAAAATTAAAAATTTTAGCAATTACCGTTTTTGGCTTAATCTATACTGTTTAGTTTTCAAAGACCTCTTCAGCGGCTTTCGCCACGTCGCTTTGTTTCGGCGACAATAACTACTATATCATCTTTGTCGTTTCTTGTCAATACTTTTTTAAAATTTATTTTTTAAGTTGTTATTTGAAACTTAAAATCAAAACTCAAAACTGTGTTAACTCCTGACGACTTGTATTACTATATCAGCCTTTTTATATTATGTCAACACTTTTTTAATATATTAAACAGCAAATATAGTGTTTATATAAACACTATATTTGCTGTTTAATACTATTACTAAAAATCACAAACTACTTTTCTTCTTCTACAACTATATCTTCATCACTATTTTCATCTTGAACATTTTGTTTCGCAAATGCAACTGATGCAATTATAGACTCAGGATCTTGAGTTATACTTATTTCTTCTCCAAATTCCATATCCCCAATTCTAATACTATCTCCTGGCTTAAAGTTAGAAATATCAAGTTCTAAATTTTGAGGTATAGATTGGGCTAAGCATTCTATATCTACATCTCTTAATTGCTGCTGAACTATCAAACCTCCTTTTTCTACTAATGATTTCCCTTTTAACACTATAGGTACAGATACATTTATTTTTTGATTTTGAGATACTTGCTGAAAGTCAACATGTATTATTTTATTTGTTAAAGGATCCTTTTGAATTTCTTTAATAAATACTGTATAGTTAACTCCTTCTACTTCTAATCCTACTAATCCATTGTTATTATTATTTCTAATAAAATTTTCTAGTTCATTAGAATTTATTTCTAAAGGTAACGAATTCATATTACTTCCATAAATAACACCAGGTATATGACCTCTTTCTCTTATTCTATGATTGGCATTTGTTCCTACCTTGCTTCTAACCTCGCTACTTAAAGTATGATTCATAACTTAACTCCTCCTGATTCTTTTGTATAAAATTATTTCCAAAGATTTATATTTTATACTTTTACTATAAGCAAGAAGTTTTTTAAGTAAAATAAAACTTTCCTCATAATTAACAGTTATATTATTTAAACTGTGTTTTACAAGGAAAGTATATTAATTAGTTTAGATTATAATTTTTATACTACAGAATTTGAATATCTTCTTCAGATTCTTTCGTTTGAGTCATACCTGTGGTGTACACAAGCGATGCAATAACATTATCATTATTTTCCATAACTTCGATATTTTCATTTCTAAAAATATCTAAGTCTTCTATTGTTATAGAGTCCTTATCCTTCAATTTCATAGCATCTACCTCTATTTTTTCTGGTAAATACCTAGGATATGTTTGAATTTCTACTTCATTAATATTTTGTTGAACTACTTGATCTGATGTTTCAACTCCTTCTCTATTAGAAATATGAATTGGCATTACCATTTTTATCTTTTCATTTTCATCTAATATTTGAAAATCTATATGTAATAACTCATTTTTTATAATTTCTCTTTGTATTTCTTTAATAACTGAAAACTTTTTTCCCCCTTTGATTTCTAGTCCAATTTTTGTACTTGGACCATATTTTGATAATATCTTTTGTATCTCTTTGCTGTCTAATAAAATTTCCTTCGTCTCTTCTCCTCTGCTGTAAACTACGCCTGGTACTTTTCCACTTTTTCTTATTTTTGTTAATGTATCTCCTTTATTAATATTTCTTAATTTAGCACTTAATACCGGTGCAGCCATTTCTAAACTCCCCCTTTAATTATTTATATATTAATCAATGTTAAGTTTAACATTGGATTAATCTACAGATCTTAAAATCCTTTCTGCTATATCTCTTAATCTCAATCCTCCAATAACCTTATTTGCAGCCACAACTATAGTTTTTATTTCATTTAGTTCTTCATTATAATGATACGAATAAACATAGCATATAACATTGTCTGGAACTAACTCCTCTATATTGTAAGCTGTTTCATCTGCTATACTCATTAACTCTTCAATTATTTCTTCTTTATTTGAACTAATTAATTCATTGTCTAAATTTATCTGTAACTTTGTTGTATCCTGTATAATCTGAAAAACTAAAGTATCTTCTCTTTTTGAACCTTTAGTTAAATCTTTTACTTCCTTAAAAATATCTCTTTCTTTAATTTTATTTGAAATTTCGGCACTATCTAAAATATTATCTCCTACTATTATATAAGACATATTTACTCCACTCCTTATTATATATTTATACATTTTTATTCTACTTTAAACATATAAATCCTTCAAAAAGAGGAATTAATATAATTTATTCTTTAAATAATATTATTATTTTTTTATTTTACTAATATTTAAAAATAAAAAAAACAAAGGGAATAGCTAAATAGCTATTCCCTTTGTTTAAAATCAAGTTCTTTATTAATCAATTGTGTATGGTAATAAAGCAATATGTCTTGATCTTTTAATTGCTTGTGTTAAATCTCTTTGATGGATTGCACAGTTTCCTGAGATTCTTCTAGGTAAAATTTTACCTCTTTCAGTAATGTATTTCTTTAGTTTGTGAACGTCTTTATAATCAATAGTTTTTGATTTATCCGCACAGAAAACACAGATTTTTTTTCTTCCTCTACGTCTTCTTTTTACCATGGTATTCCCTCCTTTTCTCTAGAATGGAATGTCTTCGTCATCATCCATTGCTTGGAATTCATTAATATCTATATCGACCGAGCTATAGTCATCACTCTTTTTAGTTTGAGTTGATTTTTGTTTATTACTATCTCCCCACTCTAAAAATTCTACTTGATTAGCTACAACTTCTGTAACATAACGTCTTTCTCCAGCTTGCGTTTCGTATGTTCTACTTTGAAGTCTTCCATCTACTCCTACCAATCTACCTTTTGCAAGATAGTTAGCACAGTTTTCTGCAATTCTTCCCCATACTACTACATTAAAAAAATCAGCTTCATTTTCTTTGGAAAAAGGCTTGTTTACTGCTATCCTAAAGGTGGCTACCGCTTTTCCACTTGCGGTGAAACGTAATTCTGGGTCTACAGCAAGACGTCCTATTAAAATTACTTTATTCATCTTATCCCCACCTTTTAGATTATTCTTCTATTTTAATAATCATATGTCTAATTACTTCATCAGTAATTTTTAAGTTTCTGTCTAATTCTTTTGGTAATTCAGAAGTTGAACTAAAGTTTACTAATGTGTAGTATCCTTCAGTGAATTTTTTGATTTCATAAGCTAACTTTCTGTTACCCCACTCATCAACGTTTTCAATTGATCCTTCAGATTCAATTATACCTCTAAACTTTTCCATTAGCTGAGTTCTCTTTTCTTCCTCAACATTTGGCTTTAGAATATAAACTAATTCATACTTATTCATTTTTACACCTCCCTCTGGACTTAGCGGCCCTGCATATACAGGGCAGAGAAATGATTTTCTCACATTAAAGTATTATATCACTTAGTTTATACAATTGCAAATAATTTATTTTTAATTTTTAATGTATATAATAAATCTTTTTTGGTAATTCTATAATTAGATAGCCCCCACAATATAACATTTTATTCATCCCAATCTCCCCCTTATAATAAATAGAGTGGCCATATGACCACTCTATTTTTGTTTTACATCATTTCTTTTAATACTTTTCCTAATCTTTTAATACCTTCTTCAATTTTATCTTCAGTCATATTTGAATAGTTTAATCTGAATGTGTTCTCATTGCCACCATTAGGGAAGAATGAGCCTCCTGGAACAAATGCTACATTATTCTCTAAAGCCTTCGGCATTACGTCTCTTGCATTTACATTCTCTGGAAGAACCACCCATGTAAACAATCCACCTTCTGGGTATGTGTAAGTCACATTACTTGGGAAGTGTTCTTTTATAGCTTTTATCATAATATCTCTACGTTTTCTATATACATCTTTAATCTTTTCAATATGCTCATCAAGATCATACATTTCTAAGAACTTATTCATTTGTCTTTGAACAATTGTACTAGATTGTAGATCAGATCCTTGTTTAATAAAGTTATATTTTTGAAGGATTTTATTATCAGCAATTACCCATCCAATTCTCATACCCGGAGAGAATGTTTTTGAAAATGTACCTAAGAAAACAACACGACCTTCAGTGTCAAATGATTTTACTGATGGAGGAATTTCACCTTCAAATCTAAGCTCTCCATATGGATTGTCTTCTATAATTGGTAAGTCATATTTATTGGCTAGCTCTATTAACTTTTTACGTCTCTCAATAGACCATGTTTTTCCTGATGGATTTTGAAAATCTGGAATAACATAAATCATTTTTACATTTTCTTTAGTCTTTAATACATTTTCTAATTCTTCCATATCCATACCATCATTATCTGTTGGTATTTCTACAAATTCTGGCATAGAGGCTTTAAATGCATTAATAGCCCCTAAATAACTAGGACTTTCACAAACTACAATATCCCCTTCATCTAAAAAAACTCTTGCAGAGAAATCTAAACCTTGTTGGGAACCACTTGTTATTAAAATGTCTTCTACTTTAGGAGAAAATCCAAATGTATTCATTCTATCTGCTATTTTTTCTCTCAGTGGAGTGTATCCATCTGTTGGTCCATATTGAAGAGCTTGTCTTCCTTCTTCTTTTAGTACTACCTCTGAAACCTTAATTAATTCTTCTGTAGGGAAAAGTTCTGGTGCAGGAAGTCCACCAGCAAAAGAAATAATCTCTGGTTTTTCAGCTAGTTTTAATAACTCTCTAATTTCTGATGCTTTTAAATAATTCATCTTTTTCGAAAATTTCATTCAAAACACCTCCAAAAATTTATGTAAAATTTCGTCTAATTACATTATACCACCTTTTACTTTAATTGCATATTAATATATCAGTTTATATGTAATTAATAAAAATATATCAAACATAATAATTAAAAAATACATTTACCTACAAAACATTTCATTCAAAGGTAAAAATAAAGTGTCTATTTAAACAGACATCTGTTTAAATAGACACCTATTTTAATTGCAATTATCTGCTTTAAAAAGTAGATAATCCAGTAGTCTCTTGAATACGATAAATAATAGTTTTAATAATTGACTCTGATTTATATTTCTCATACTTTACTGTGTAATGACCATCTTTATTGTTCCAAATCCTATAAAAATAATTTTTAACATCATTATTTATTTTGCTATTTGTTTTGGTTTTAATAAGCAAATTTGTCTCTAAATTATAATTATCAATATTTCTTCTCGTCAAATTTGCAGAACCACCAATAATTATAGATTCATTTCTTTTATCAATAAAAACTATTTTAGAATGATACTGCTCTCCATTTGTATCATACCACCTAACTTGAATTTGATTATTAGTTTTATCTTTTAACTCCTTTGCTACTTGCCTATTAGGTATCCCATTTTTATCCATTCCGAATGCATCTTTATTTGGATCTAAAATTAATTTTACATCTACTCCTCTATTAGCAGCATTTATTAATGAACTTATTATTCTTCTATGTGATAAATAGAACATTCCTACGAAAATTTCATCTTTCTCATTAGTTTTATTTATTTCCTCAATTAAACTATCTCTAATTTTACCTTCCGTAATAAGTCTAACAGATGTATCTGTACTTTGATTTTTACTATTTTCATTAACTTGAAAAGAAGATTGATTAATTTCATGTCCTGATAGGTTGGCTACGCTTAATTCTGATTCTATTAGATCATTTAATATCTGTCCTTTTACTTTAAAAGCAATATTAGAATGATATCCACTAGCATCGTGTACATTAGCAGATGTTACAATTCCCTCCTTATCTGTAATTATTACTTTTCTATGATTTGCCTTAAAATTAATAAGTTTAAGGTACCCTCTTAAGTTAACTTTAGGGGAATCTGAACTAAAAGGATTAGCTAGCCAACCTTTTCCTTCCACTCCAAACCATTTAAAAATAGTTCTCCAAAACCCTGAATATAAATAGTTAGAATCTCTCATTACTTCACTGTTAGTAATAATTACATCAATATTATTTTTTCTCAACCTCTTTATATGTGGTGATTCATATACCCCATAGAAATTATTTATTTCATCTGTAATAAAAACTATCTTTATATCTGGATTCAAATCTTTCTTATTAATAAGTGCGTTCGTTAATTCCTCTGATATGTTTGGAAACTCATATTTTCTATCATAATAATCATTAAATAAAAACATATCTAAAATAATAAAATTTTTAGCTTCATTTATTAAATCAATCCATTCATTAAATATATTTTGTTCATAAGTCTTTTCATCATCTTTCAAATATGTTAAGTCATATAAAAACTCTATTTCTGAATCTTTTCTACCTTCACTCATAACTGATACACCATCTGGTATAGGTGTTATAAATGCATTTATTATACAGCTTAATATAAATATAAAAACAAATATAAAATATAGATTTATTTTTTTTCTTTTTTCCTTTTCAACAGTTTCTATAACCATAATTTTATCCCCTTTATGTTTTGGTTTAACACAACTCCTTCAACTTTACATCACGGTGAACACTCTAATATTTATAATAGTAAGCTTTCACCGCCAATGTATAATCCATGATTTCTACATTAAAGAAGAGGGGATTAAATTATATTACCCCTCTTCTTTAACTACTTTTCGTATTCTTTTTTCAAGTTCTGATCTAGAAAGCCATATCTGCTTTTCACATCCAAGACACTTTATTCTAAAATCCGCTCCTGTTCTCACAATTTCAAAATTATTACTACCACAAGGATGTTGTTTTTTTAACTCTACAACATCTCCAACTTCTAAAGCCATAGGCATTGTAGCTTCACACCTTTCTACATAATTTAACCAATTTGTTCAACAACCTTATTAGTTGCTATTTTCTGTATTTTATAAATTCCTTTAATTAAAATATTAGCATATTTCATATTTTCTTCTATATTTTCAAGATCGTCCGAATTAAATTTTATTGATAATCCACAGCTATGTGTAATTTCCCTAGGTGTAGGAATTACATTGAATTTATATCCTTTATTTTTCAGTAAACTTTCTCCTGCAATAGCATAATGGGTAGACTCAAATACTATTACATACATTTCTTCATTTTTCATTTATTTACCTTCTTTACTACAGTTTTATTGTATTACTAGCATTATTCATCTTTTCTACTATAGCATACATATTAGTTATACCACCAACTGCTAGCTTATCTTTTATTTTAAAATAATCAAGACATAAGCCACAAGATAAAACTTCTACTCCATTACTTTCTAATTCTCTAAGATGCTCTAATGTTTCAGAGTCTTCTATTGCCAATTTAACTCCACCATTTAAAAGAAGTATACTTTTAGGATATGGATTCACTTCTGTTAAAGCATATAAATAACTCTTCATTAATAGAGTACCTAGTTCTTCTGAACCTTCTCCAAACTTATCTTGTGAAATTAAGATAACTAAGTCTTTTGTAGGATTTATACCACACTCAATATCTAAGCTTTCTAAACTTGTTGTTCCTACTGGTTCTTCTTTGAAAATTTCAATATAAAAATTTCCTTGATTTTCTTTGATTTCTGTATTTAACTCCATGCTCTTTGCAAGTTTAGATACATTTTCCTTTGCAACTTCATTATCTACAATAGTTATAATTTTACCATTATGCATAGATTCTAATGCTTTTTTAGTATGAATTACTGGAAGAGGACAGTCCATTCCTCTTGCATCGATCTCTTTATTCATATAAAGACCTCCATTTTATTAAACTTTAACTTAAGTAATTTTTATTTATTTCATATTTAAGTATATCAATTGAATTCTCATTGTTCAATGTATTATACACATATATATTGATTTACTTTTTAAATACAATCATATGCTTTCATTGATTATATCTATTAGTATCTGTAAAATCATAGAATATATAAATCTTCTTTTTTAAACAATAATAAAACCATGGGGGAATTCCCATGGTATCTATATTGAATATAATATATTTTTATTATTTAAGCTGTGCACCTCTATTCGACTTGCCTTCATAGTCGTTACCTAAATAGTTAACTCAAACCAGGCTTCCCTGCGGCACACGAAAGTGATCACTTACCGCTGCTTCCTTCCGGACCTGACGGAATTCATGAGCTTTCGTTGCGTAGGACCCAGTTATCATCATCACTTGTTTAGGCCAGCCCTACAAAGAACAAACCTCCAAGAGGACTTCAACCCTGCTATAGCGGATTGCAGGTTATAGGGCACCGCTACCTCCCCGTCTAGCACAGCAAACTTATTAATGGCGGAGAGAGCGGGACTCGAACCCGCGGGGCCTTTCGGCCTTACACGCTTTCCAGGCGTGCCCCTTAGCCAACTCGGACATCTCTCCATTTTAAATTATTTAAATTTATTATCTCTTATTTTTTCTTAAGGACCTAAAAAAATCTTTCATTAGTTGAGAACATTCATCCTCTAATACTCCTGTTATAACATCACATTGATGATTGAATTCAGAATTATTTAGAAGATTCAATATAGATCCACAAGCACCAGCTTTAGGATCCATAGCGCCTATTACAACCTTATCTATTCTACTTTGAAGGATAGATCCTGCGCACATCGGACAGGGTTCTATTGTAACATATAAAGTGCAATCTGTCAATCTCCATCCCCCTAGAGCCGTACACGCTTGTTGAATAGAAAGTATTTCTGCATGAGATATAGCATTCTTAGATAATTCTCGTAAATTATGAGCTCTTGCTATTACTTCATTATCTTTAACTATAACTGCACCTATAGGTACTTCTCTTTTTTCAAAAGCTTTTTTTGCTTCTTCTATGGCTAAAAGCATGTATTTTTCTTCCAAGATAGTTTAGCCTCCATATTAAAAGTGGCGCACCTGAGAGGATTCGAACCTCCGGCACACGGTTTAGGAAACCGTTGCTCTATCCTACTGAGCTACAGGTGCACAGTAGATAAGTCTACTATTTTTGATTCAATACAAACATAAGTTTAACACATATAATACTAAAAATCAATTTGTAAATATTTGAATATAAACCATTTTATTCTTCTTCCACTTCTGGCTCATAAGGATCTTCTTCATAATCGAACTCTGCTTTTTTCATTTTAGCTTTATTAGTAAAAAAATCTTTTTTGCTTTTTTTCATATTTAATAATTTATCATAAGGATCTTCTTCATAATCAAACTCAGTTTTTCTCATAGAAGCTAATATATTTTTCTTCTTCATTTATATTCCTCCTATTATAAATATTTTAATTTATAATATAGTTTAAACAAATAATTATATTTTTATAAATCGTACAAGAAAGTTTACTTCCTTATACAATAAAAGTAAACAGTGTATATATTAATATATACGCTGCTTACTTATTATATCATAATATTTTATTTTAATCTGAAAGGATTTTGGGTTTAATATTTACTTTTCTTTAGAAATAACCTCAGTTCCTCCCATATAACCTTTTAGGACCTCTGGTATAGTTACATTACCTTCATCGTCTTGATAATTTTCTAATATAGCTGCTAAAGCTCTTCCTATTGCAACACCTGATCCATTTAATGTATGAAGAAATTCAACCTTTCCTTTTTCTTCAGGACGGTATCTTATATTAGCCCTTCTTGCTTGGAAATCTTCAAAATTACTACAAGAAGAAATTTCTACATATCGATTATAGCTTGGCATCCATACTTCTATATCGTATTTAAACGCAGCTGTAAATCCTAAGTCTCCAGTGCATATTTTTACAACTCTATAAGGCAATCCTAATAATTGTAATATTTTTTCAGCATTATTGGTTAATTTTTCTAACTGATCATAAGAATCTTCTGGTTTAACAAATTTAACAAGTTCTACTTTATTAAACTGATGTTGTCTTATTAAACCTCTAGTATCTCTTCCAGCAGAACCAGCTTCAGAACGGAAACAAGGAGTATATGCAACATAATTTAATGGTAATTTTTCTTCTTCTATAATATCATCTCTATGCATATTAGTAACAGGGACTTCTGCTGTAGGGATTAGGAAGTAATCCTTCTGTGGAATTTTAAAAGCATCTTCCTCAAATTTAGGTAATTGTCCTGTTCCTGTCATACTAGCTCTATTTACCATAAACGGAGGTAGTATTTCCGTATATCCATGATCATTAGTGTGAAAATCTAACATAAAATTAATTAAAGCTCTTTCTAATCTTGCTCCTAATCCTCTATAAAGCGCAAATCTTGCCCCTGTTATTTTAGAAGCTGCCTCAAAATTAATAATATTAAGATCAGTTGCTACATCCCAATGTGCTTTAGGTTCAAAATCAAATTTAGTAGGCTCTGACCATTTTCTTATTTCAACATTTTCATCATCAGTTTCACCTTGTGGTACATCTGGATGTGGTACATTAGGTATTCTAAGTAAAGCATACTCTAATTTTTCTTCTACTTCCTTCACCTGACCATCTAGATCTTTAATTTGTTTTGACAACTCCTTCATTCTTGCCATTACTTCAGTAGCATCTTTTCCTTCTTTTTTTAGTTTAGGAATTTCCTTAGATGTAGAATTCTGTTCACTTTTCATTTGCTCTACTTCTTGAAGTAAAGATCTTCTCTTTTCATCTAATTCAACAACCTCATCTAAATTAAAATCATTTTCTCCTCTTCTAGACATAGCTGCCTTTATTCCATCTAAATCTGCTCGTATTCGTTTAATATCTAACATATTTGTTCCCTCCTATTTTTAGTTTAGCGCTATTAAAAAATATATAAACTGTTTTGTAAATTGGGTTAAGTCATAAAAAAAAGCCTTCTATCCCCCAAATAAGGGACGAAAGACTTAGCTCCGCGTTGCCACCCTAGTTAATCAGACATTCTGATTCACCTTAAAGCACTATAACAGGTGCTAACTGTTTCTACCTACTTCTATTTCAATAGAACACTCAGAGATGGATTCAATAAACTCGCCACGTCGATTTACACCATCCACCGACTCTCTTCAGAAGCTATTTATCTACTATTTCTCATCATTGCATTAAAATATATTATTGAAATGTATATTATCATAATTTTTTAGAAATTTCAAGATGTATTTTAAAATTATACTTATCTTGTGAAATAATATTAAAATATATACATTTTTTATTCCATTATATAAGTCTTTTGTATATTTTAATACTATTAGGTAACAATTTAAATACATATAAGATTTTAAAAAATTATTATATATTAAAATTATTAGGGGGTATATATATGAATAAAATAGAGATTATAAGTCAAATTGGAGATTTGAAAGAAATAGACTACAGAAATACCTTAGCCATAGCTACGTTAATAGAGCTTTTAATCGACAAAGGAATTATTACTAGGCAAGAATTTTCTAGAAAATCTTATTTTTTAGATAATCTGCCTTTAGAAGAGTTAAAAGAGCTAAGAACTGGTTATTAAACTGGCTCTTAGCTCTTTTCTTATTATTCTATCTTCATATCTCCATACTTAATCCAACCTTGTTTTCTCATAAAAGATGATATAGTCAAAGTTAATAAAGCTGGTAAAACAAAATGAAGCAATCCTACTTTAATAGATACTGCTAAAACAGATTCTCCTCTTCCAGTAACCATAGTAGCAAAAGCACCAAATTGTCCTACAAGACCACTGGTTCCCATTCCAGCTCCAACACTATTGTTCTCCATTCTAATAACAGTTGTTGCTAATGGTCCTAGAATGATACTGGCTAATGTTGGTGGTATCCATATTAGAGGATTTTTAATAATATTTCCAACTTGAAGCATACTTGTACCTAATCCTTGAGCAATCAATCCACCTACACCATTTTCCTTGTAACTAGCTACAGCAAAACCTACCATTTGGGTTGCACATCCTACTGCAGCTGCTCCAGCCGCTAAACCGTCTAAGCCTAATGAAATAGCCAAAGCTGCGCTACTTATAGGTAAGGTTAATAGCATGCCCATTATTGCAGATAATAATATACCCATAGGTATAGGATGTAACATAGTCATTTCATTAATTAGTTCACCTAGCCAGATCATTATTATTGAAAGACTAGGAGCAATATAGTTACCTACTATTCCACCTACTATAATTATAGTAGCTGGCACTAATACTATATCTACTCTTGTTTTTCCTGATATCCACTTTCCAATTTCAGCACCTATTAAAGCCGCTATGAAAGCTCCTACTGGATCTCCTGTTTGGATACTGTATGTACCTAATTCAAGAAATGAAATGGTATTTGCACCTACAGATCCAGTTACTAGTGATGCAAATATTACAATAGGAGGTGCAGCAACAGAATATGCTACTCCTGCTCCTATAGCTGGTCCCATTAAGAATTGCGCTATTTGTCCAAAGTTTGATAAAAGTTTAATGCCAATTATTTCTCCAACTTGCTGTAAAATAAGCCCTATTATTAATGAAGAAAAAAGCCCAAAGGCCATGCCATTAAGAGCCTTAGTTATATACTCTCTTATAGATGTTGTTTCACCATTGATTTTCATATGTATGTTGATTTCACCACCTTAAAATTATAATAGCGCATATAAATACAAGTTGATACTCATAACTCTTCTAAAATTTTCATACCTATCAATATTATTCGTTTATCAAGTACCCTTTTTTCATTAATGCTTTTTTCATTTGCTGGAAGTTTTCTTCACTGTCAATTTCTATAGTATGTATATGAACTCCATCAGTTAGTGTAGATAAAGGTTCTGCGTTTTTTTGAGTAATCTTATTAATGAAATCCTTTAAATCTATCTTATTACTAATATTAAGCATACTAGCTATCTCTCCATATAATGAATGTTCAACTATGACATCTACTATTGTTGCACCATAATCTATCATAGTTTGAAGCTCATCTTCTATAGAATTATATCCCTCATGCTTGCAAGCAATTCGTTTCCTTATTCTATTTTCTTTAGTAGTAAGCATTATATATCCTTGCGGTGTAGCGATAATATTCTCACCTTGAGCCCTTAAAAGAGCAATATCCTGTACAATAACCTGTCTTGTAACATTAAGTGTTTTTGCTAAATTAGTTCCCTTTATAGCTTCTTCAGTAGATGTTAATTTATTTAAAATTTTTTCTCTTCTTTCTTTACTGCTCATAAGCTCACTTCCTTTACATATTGTTGTTTCTTTTATTTTATCACAAAAATATTTTTTTAGTTAAATTTATATTAATTACATTTGCTGAATAATCCATATTGTTTCACATGAAACATAAAAAACATCATAAACAAAAAAGCCCAGCATGTTATATGC
>JADWMM010000017.1 GCA_015978205.1 Alkaliphilus sp. NP8
ATAGAAATAAGAAGTTTTCTTTTTTCATCATTAATTTAAACATATATAAATATTATTTAATGAGGTGATGAGTACTATGGTTCAAACTAATACATATAAAACTGATAGTAACAATTTGTATAGATTAATGGAGGATGGAAAAATATCAACAAATTATCTTATGAAGCATTTAATAACTAATTATAACCCACAGAAAAATATAAATGAAAATAATGCAAATAATAGTGATCCATCTGTAGAGGATATATTAGATGAACTGAATCAATTAATAGGTTTAGATTCAGTAAAAAAATTAATCAATGAAATAATAGCTTATTCAGAAATTCAAAGTAGAAGAAAATTAGAAGGGTTAAGAATAGACTCTTTAGTTATGCATATGATATTCAGAGGAAATCCAGGTACTGGGAAAACAACAGTAGCTAGACTACTAGGAAAATTATATAAAGCTATGGGAATATTAGAAAAAGGACATTTAATTGAAATAGAAAGGGCCGATTTAGTTGGAGAATATATAGGACATACAGCTATTAAAGTTAAAGAACAGGTTAAAAATGCCATAGGAGGTATTCTTTTTATAGATGAAGCATATTCATTATCAAGGGGAGGAAACAGAGATTTTGGTAAAGAAGCAATTGACGCTTTAGTAAAAGCAATGGAGGATAATAGAAAAAATTTAATATTAATTCTAGCAGGATATAATGATGAAATGGAAGCGTTTATAGGTTCAAATCCAGGATTAAGATCTAGATTTCCTATAGAAATTGTATTCCAAGATTATTCTATTGAAGAATTAATTAAAATTGCTGAACTAATGGTGGAAAAAAGAGAGTACAAACTTTCAAAATCAGCTAAATCTAAACTATTTAATATACTATCTCTAAAAAGACGACAAGACGGCAATCATTCTGGGAATGCTCGATTAGTTCGAAATTTAATCGAAAAGTCTATTAGAAAACAAGCAGTGCGACTTAAAGATAGTAGTATATATAGTAGAGAAGATTTAATTACGTTAACTCGACAAGATTTTATGGATGGTGAATAATAAATGAAAAATTGTATTATTGTTGGTAACCCTAATGTAGGTAAAACATCTTTTTTTATTGCACTTATACAATACTTAGGAATCAATCAATGCGAAATTACCGTTGAAGATATATATGGTCATATAAATACCAAGAAAATTTCTATGCATTCTGCTAAAAAATACTTAGTTAGTATAGATCCTTTTAAAACTAAAGATATATGTAAAATACAATTAGATTTTCCTGTATATAAAGGATATGAACAACTTACGTTAATTGATACAGCAGGAATAACGGATGGAATAAATAAAATTGAAAAGATACGTAAATCAATGGCACATACTCTAAGAGAATTAAGTCAGGCTAAAATTATATTGCATATGTTTGATACTGAATATGTATTTAGAAAAAAAGAATCAGGAATAAGTGAAATAGATTATCAAATTAACGAATTTGGATCTCAACAAGGTTGCTATTGTATTTTAGCAAATAAAATAGACAAATTACAAAGTGAAAAAGGGCTGAAAATTATTCGAAATACTTTTAAAGAAAACTACATAATTCCTGTATCGACTATAAATATGACTGGATTTAAAGAGGTGAAAGCTTTTGTTAGTAGAAATCTGTAAACAAACCATAGCCTTCTTTTTAATAGGTATTGTGATTAAATTATTAGATGATGAAGTAGATGAAGATCAAAACACAAAATATTCAAGTTCTATTTTAAATGAATTACAAGAATATAAATATCCATATAGTTTAATAACATTAGCTTTTGCAATGCTTTTAGAAAAAGAATATACTTTCAGTTTATTTTCTAGTGCTTATATGATTGGAATGTTTAATTTTATTAATAGAAAATTAATATTTAAATTAAAATCATATCATGAAATTATTATACTAATTATAATTAATTTAATATTTGTGCCTAATGAAGTATTTATCCATAGCTTTATTATAATTATTCTTATTCAAATATTTGATGATTTATTAGACATGCAGCAGGACTATATCTATGGATATTTTAATTTAGCTAATAAATACGGAAAAGGAGAAGTATTGATTATTAGCATAGTTTTAATTACAGCTTCTATTATGTTGTCTCCTATATATACTGTTTCAATACTTTTAGTTTGGCTTTTAATAAATTACTTGTATTCAGAGAGGTAGGAGGGGTATAATGCTATATGGATACATTATTATCATGTCTAGTATTCTTATATTAATAGGATATTCAATAGGTAGAAGAATAGGAATTAAAGAAGGTATAGAAAAAGGTAAAGCATTAAATTCTATTCTTTTTAAACAGAAAAGCTATTATAGTAATACTTGTCCAATCTGTAAAACAAATCATGATAAAAACTGATAATATCGAAAGGAGACACAAATGGTACATAAGATACTAAAAGATACTTTTAAGATAAATGAAGGTTTAATTAATAATATGATAGAAATAGAAGATAGTTTAACTGAAAGATTTAAAGAAGTAGATAATATTAAACAGTATAATCAATATAAGGTGTTAAATGCAATGCAAGAGGCTCGATTAAGTGATCAACACTTTAACTGGACAACAGGATATGGTTATGATGATATAGGACGTGAAAAAATAGAAGAAATATATGCAAAAGTTTTTAAGACAGAAGATTCAATAGTTAGGCCAACTATAGCAAATGGAACTCATGCTTTAAGTCTATGCTTATCTGGATTATTGAATCCAGGTGATGAAATCATTTCAGTAACAAGTAAGCCATATGATACATTAGATGAACTAATAGGAATAAGAGGCCAATATAAAGGCAGTTTAAAAAATATAGGTGTTAAGTATAAACAAGTTGATTTTAATGACGATGGTACTGTAGATTTTGATAATATAAAAAAAGAAGTTACTGACAAAACTACTATGGTATATATTCAAAGATCTACTGGTTATAGCTTTAGACCTGCTGTAGATATAAATACTATGGAAAAAATAGTTAATATAGTAAAAGAAAAAAATAGTAATGTAATATGTATGGTAGATAATTGTTATGGAGAGTTTTTGGAAGAAAGAGAGCCTACAGAAGTAGGAGTTGATATACTAGCAGGATCTTTAATAAAGAATCCTGGTGGAGGTATTGTTTTAGGCGGAGGATATATTGTTGGAAAAGAGAAACTTGTTGAACAAATTTCTTATAAATTAACTTCTCCTGGAATAGGTAAAGAGTGTGGGTTAACTTTTGGCCAGTCAAGACAAATGTTCCAAGGTTTATTTATAGCTCCTCATATAGTTAGTGAAGCATTAAAAGGAGCTATATTTTGTTCTAAACTTTTTGAAAAAGAGGGATATGAAGTAAAGCCTAAATATAATGAAATCAGAAGTGATATTATCCAACAAGTTAAATTAGGTAGTGCTGAAAAAGTAATTGCATTCTGTAAAGGTATTCAAGCAGCAGCTCCAGTAGACTCTTTCGTGAGTCCAGAACCTTGGGATATGCCTGGATATAACAGTCCTGTAATTATGGCTGCTGGAGCTTTTGTACAAGGATCTTCTATTGAACTTAGCGCAGATGCACCTATAAGAGAGCCATATATAGTTTATTATCAAGGTGGTTTAACCTATGAACATGCTAAAATAGGAGGGTTAATAGCATTACAAAATATAAATAACATAAAATAATACTTATTGTTAAGATAAAAGTAACATTCTCTAT
The DNA here is from genome assembly GCA_015978205.1 of Alkaliphilus sp. NP8. Taxonomy (GTDB): domain Bacteria; phylum Bacillota; class Clostridia; order Peptostreptococcales; family Natronincolaceae; genus Alkaliphilus_B. The sequence continues at coordinate 3,716 of JADWMM010000017.1, forward strand.
ACATTCTATAAATTAAATTTAAAGTTAAATAAAGTCTTCTTTGATTAATTTCAAAGAAGACTTTATTATTCAAGTTATTCTACATTTTTCTAAACATACCAGTGACTTTTCCTAAAATAACAACATCTTTAACTAGTATTGGTTCCATTAAACTATTTTCAGGTTGAAGTCTTATATGGTCATCTTCTTTAAAGAAACGCTTTACAGTGGCTTCATCATCTATTAGTGCAACTACTATGTCTCCATTTGCTGCAGAGGATTGTTGTCTAACAATTACATAATCGTTATCTAATATTCCAGCCTCAACCATACTGTCACCTTTAACTGTTAATATGAAAGCATTTTCATTATGCGTAAAATCTATAGGCAGAGGAAATGAATCTTCTACGTTTTCGACTGCTAAAATAGGTTGACCCGCAGTAACTTTACCAATTACGGGAACATTTACAATTTCTTTAGTAGATAAATCACTAAAAGGGTCATTGTTTAATATTTCAATTGCTCTAGGTTTAGTTGGATCCCTTCGAATATAACCCTTTTTTTCTATTTTAGATAAATGACCATGTACAGTAGAGGTAGAACGAAGGCCTACTGCCTTGCATATTTCTCTTACAGACGGTGGGTATCCTTTTTTATTTATTTCTGACTTCATATAGTTTAATATTTCCAACTGTTTATTACTTAAATCTTCATACATTAAAAAACTCCTTTCTATAACGACACTAATTAATTATAAGTAAATTATATCATATATTATTCATTGTATCAAACACTCGTTCGCTATTAATCATCTATCCACTCAAAGTTTTTAATAATTTCTCGTTTAACATTTTTCTTATGAGCAGCATACAGTTGAGTCGTTGTTACATTATCATGATCTAATAAATTCTGAACATCATATATAGAAAAACCTTGCTGTATTAAAGACGTGGCAGCTGTTGCCCTTAATTTATGTGGACTATAACCATTTTCTCTACTTGTACCTAATGCTATAGAAGTATATTTTTTCACAAGATTTCTTATAGCTCTTGTTGTCATACGTTTATTTTGTAGAGAAAGAAATAAAGCGTCCTTATGATCATCATCTAATATATTATCATTTGGACGTTCATTTTGTACATAATCTTTAATTACATTTTCAGATGTTTTATTTATAGGCATAGCAACTTCTTTATTTCGTTTCCTATAAATTCTAAATTCACCTCTATTAAAATTAAAAGAAGACACATTTAAACTTTGTAATTCACTTAATCGTAATCCATATGTAACAAATAGTATTAAAATAGCTTTATCTCTTAACTTAGTTTTTTGCCAATATTTTTTTTCGCCTTCAGTGAAATATTCTCCAGAAGTAACTGCATCTATCATTATAGCTACTTCATCAATTTCTAGCTTCTTAATTGCATCAGGTTGAGGTTTAGGTAGGCGAATAGGGTTAAAGCCATCAGTAATGTTATTTTGTATAATTTCATCTCTATATAAGAATTTAAATAATACAGACAATGAAGATTTTTTTCTACCTAAAGCTCTATTGTTATTTTCCATAATTTTTATAGAATCATTATTTTGAAGAGTATAGCGTGAACAATAGTCACCAATAAATCTATTGATAGTTTTAGCAGTGATTTTATTAAAATCATCAGCTGAAATATCCGTAACGTTTTCAGCTTCAGTAAGATTAGTTTCATTAACTAAATACTTACAGAAAAATAGAACATCACTTAAATAGGCTAGGCGAGTAGATACAGCAACTCCATTTTTTAAGTATATTGAAAAATCCTTCATGAAACCTGGAAGTTGTCTTTCAATATCTAAACATTTTTCAATAATAATATTCTGGTTAATTACAATATTGTCTGGTTTATCAGATTTATTATGTATATTAAATGATTGTTTTGCCATTTGATCAGCTCCTTTGTATATTATATAAAGTTATTATAAATTAATCAACAGCTAAGTCATAGTAGGGGCAAAGATTAAATTCATAAAAGCAATTTATTTTCAATTTAACAACTATTCCCTAAATATACATTTAAAGAATAGTTGTTAATATTAGTATAAACCACTTCTTTTAATATGTCTAGCCAGTAAATCTATCTTTATATTTATATAAATATAATCAAATTTATACTTACTATATATTTATAATTTATGATTTACATTTATAAACTTTGATTCTTTAAATGATTTAATATATGCTTTATTAAATACTTTAGATCCATTTTACGATTTCAATTAATTACTTTAAATCATAAACCTTTTATGATTAATCTATTTATATTTAATTTGGATCCGAATTAAACTCAACTTTGTTTTCAATTATCTAAGCTAATATTTTGGATTACTATTTATGGTTAATCTTGTTTGTTAAATAATCATATAAATTATTCCATATTTGACTTATAGTATCTTGTTCTTATTTTTATATTAATTACTAATATAAATCCGCTGTTTTATTGATAATAATTATCACATTAGTGATTCCACCTATGTTAGAACGTATGTTCTAAATGTGATATAATAAATCTTCTAAACACTACTCCCCTTCTTTATCTATTTAAATATTGATGATAAAATCATTAAACTGTTTAAAGGCATATATACCCTAAAATTTAAAGCAATTATGAGAGTCATAAAGCCACAATTGTTAAGTATTATATATATAAATTGCTATTTTGCAGAGTTTCGAACGTGCGTTCTACAGCGCTGCATTTTGGTATTGAGTAGTGTTAATTATTCTCTTATAACGCTTATAACTTTAATTAAGTTCACGGTTATTTATTTTCTCATTTAATAAAAATGCTTATTTCGCCAACACCACCACTACTTTTTGCCTCTTTAAGGCGAGTTATCAGTTCACCACTTTCAATATCTTCAGGAGTTATTCCGTGTATAAACAAAGCTCCTTGTAAGTTAGCTTCAGGTTAGCTTAAATGAACGGCTCTATAATATTTGGTGT
>JADWMM010000012.1 GCA_015978205.1 Alkaliphilus sp. NP8
CATTATTATTTTCCTCCTTAATATCTAGTTAATTTTTTACTTTTAAGTAATATTAAATATAACAGAATAGCAGAATATAACATTACGTTTATTAATCTGCTATTCTGTTTTAAAAACTATTTATTATTTATTACCACTAATAAGTTTCTCAGCAATATTTGCCGGTACTGCTTCATAATGGTCAAATTGCATTGAGTAAGTTGCACGACCTTGTGATTTAGAACGAAGGTCAGTTGCATATCCAAACATTTCAGATAAAGGTACATAAGCTTTAACAACTTGCATTCCATTCGTTCTTGGTTCCATACCTTCTACCTTACCACGTCTAGAGTTAATATCTCCAATTACCTCACCCATATATTCTTCAGGTGTAGTAACTTCAACTTTCATGTATGGCTCTAAAAGTACTGATTTTCCTTTTTTCATACCATCTTTAAATGCCATAGAACCAGCAATTTTAAAGGCCATTTCTGAAGAGTCAACTTCGTGGTAAGAACCATCATAAAGTTCAACTTTTAAGTCAACAACCTCATAACCTCCAAGAACACCATTTTCCATAGCACCTTGGATACCATCATCTACAGCTGGGATATATTCCTTAGGAATAGCTCCACCAACAATTTTATTGATGAATTCATATCCTTTACCTGGTTCTTGTGGTGTTACACGTATCTTAACATGACCGTATTGTCCACGACCACCAGATTGACGGGAGTACTTAGACTCAACTTCAACAGGCTCAGTAATTGTTTCTTTGTAAGCAACTTGTGGCTTACCAATGTTCGCTTCAACTTTAAATTCTCTTAGAAGTCTATCTACGATAATATCTAAGTGAAGCTCACCCATACCTGCAATAATTGTTTGTCCAGTATCTTCATCAGTGTATGTTTTGAAAGTTGGATCTTCTTCAGCAAGCTTTTGAAGTGCAATACTCATTTTTTCTTGACCAGCTTTTGTCTTTGGTTCAAGAGCAACTCTAATAACTGGCTCTGGGAATACCATAGATTCTAATATAACAGCGTTATCAGGGTCACATAATGTATCTCCTGTAGTAGTATCTTTAAGACCTACAGCAGCTGCAATATCTCCAGCATATACAGTAGTAATTTCTTCTCTTGTATTAGCATGCATTTGAAGAATACGTCCTATTCTCTCTTTTTTCCCTTTTGTTGAGTTTAATACATAAGAACCAGAATCAAGTGTACCAGAATAAACTCTAAAGAAAGCTAACTTTCCTACATAAGGATCAGCCATAATCTTAAATGCTAAAGCTGAGAATGGCTCTTCATCACTTGGATGTCTTTCTATTTCTTCTTCTGAATTTTCTGCAGCAACACCTTTAATAGCTGGAACATCTAGAGGTGATGGCATATATGCAACGATAGCGTCTAGAAGTAACTGTACACCTTTGTTTTTGTAAGCTGTACCACATAAAACAGGAGTAAATTCAACATTTACTGTGCCTCGTCTTATTCCATTAACAATTTCTTCTTCTGTTAATTCTTCACCTTCTAAATACTTCATCATTAATTCTTCATCAGTTTCAGCTACTGTTTCTATTAACAACTCTCTATATTCTTCAGCTTTTTCCTTCATATCTTCAGGAATTTCTGTAATTTCCATTTCTTGACCTAAGTCATCTTTATAAATTACAGCTTGCATTTTAACTAAGTCAATTATTCCTACAAAAGTATCTTCTTTCCCTATCGGTAATTGAAGTGGAACTGCATTAGTACCTAGTCTATCTTTCATCATATCTACAGCCTGATAAAAGTCTGCACCTAAAATATCCATTTTGTTTATAAATGCCATTCTTGGAACATGGTATTTATCAGCTTGCCTCCAAACTGTTTCAGATTGAGGCTCTACTCCACCTTTAGCACAGAATACTGCTACTGATCCATCAAGTACTCTTAGTGAACGTTCTACCTCTACAGTAAAGTCCACGTGACCTGGTGTATCAATAATGTTTACTCTATTATCTCCCCAATGGCAAGTTGTAGCCGCTGAAGTAATAGTGATACCTCTTTCTTTTTCTTGCTCCATCCAGTCCATCTGAGCTCCACCTTCATGGGTTTCAGCAACTTTACGGATTCGACCAGCATAGAACAGAATTCTTTCTGTAGTCGTTGTTTTTCCGGCGTCAATATGCGCCATTATGCCAATGTTTCTTGTATTTTTAAGTGAAATTTGCCTTGGCACCGTAATCCTCCTCTCATGCGAATCTGTAGTATAAAAACTTACTACAGATAACATATGAAATGCTCTTTATAAATTTTTTATTACCATCTATAATGTGCAAAGGCTTTATTAGCTTCTGCCATCTTATGTGTATCTTCTTTCTTCTTAACAGATGCACCTGTGTTATTATAAGCATCTATAATTTCTTTACCTAATCTTTCAACCATACCTTTTTCGCCTCTAGCTCTAGTATATTTTACTAGCCATCTTATTCCTAATGTCTGTCTTCTTTCAGGTCTAACCTCAACTGGTACTTGGTAGTTAGCACCTCCAACACGTCTAGCCTTAACTTCTAGTACAGGCATAATGTTGTTCATAGCTGCTTCAAATACTTCTATTGCATCTTCACCAGTTTTCTCTGCTACTAATTCAAGAGCATCATAAACTATTTTTTGTGCAACACCTTTTTTACCATCTAACATAATACCGTTAATTAATTTTGTTAATACCTTACTTCCATACACTGGATCTGGTAATATTTGTCTTTTTGGTACGTTTCCTTTTCTTGGCACGCTTCTTCCCTCCTCAACAATAAATGAACTTGTTCATCGGTACTCGACAATTTTAAATTGCCGTAGTGCGCTGTTTTATATTATATCTTTCTCTACCAATATAATAGAAGAAATCTATATTAATAACCGCTCCGATATTAATTACTTTTTAGAATCCTTTGGTTTCTTAGCACCATATTTAGATCTTGATTGCATTCTGTCAGCTACACCTGCTGTATCTAGTGTGCCTCTAACAATATGATATCTAACTCCTGGTAAGTCTTTTACTTTTCCACCTCTAATTAGAACAACACTGTGTTCTTGTAGATTATGACCAATACCTGGGATATAAGCTGATACTTCGATACCATTCGTTAATCTAACTCTCGCAACTTTTCTTAAAGCTGAGTTAGGCTTTTTAGGAGTAACAGTTTTTACTGAAGTACAAACTCCTCTTTTTTGTGGTGAACTGATATTAGTTGTTTTTTTCTTTAATGAGTTCATTCCCTTTTGTAAAGCTGGAGCTGTTGATTTATACTGTTCTACTTTTCTCCCTTTACGTACTAATTGGCTAATTGTTGGCATCTATTGCACCTCCTTCCAATGGTAAAAATTTAATAAATTAAAATAAAATAAAGTATTTATCTATTAGGACTACTAAAGATAAATAACGTTTACTTAAGCTGTATCTTGGGGCTAATTACTTTAAAATCGCAGCAACAGCTGCTCCTACATCAATTCCACAAAACTTGCCTAACTTCTTCATGGAATCAACATCAACCACTTCGATATTTTTTTCATTTGCTTTTTGCTTTAAATGCTCTGTCAAATGGCTATCTGCATTTTGTGCAACGTATAACACTTTCACTTTATTATGATTTAGTGCTTTTGTTGACTGTTTAACTCCAATAACCTTTTTTTCAGACTTTAAATTTTCTAACATAAAAAGTTTCCTCCCTTTTTAAACACCTGGGAGATAATTCTATCTCCCAGAATATAAAAAAGTCAACTTTTAATCAACACCTCTAATATTTTACCATCAGTTAAAATAGGTGTCAACTATTTATTTGAAAGCTAAAGATTTTCTTCTACTATATCTTCTACTATTTCATCAGCTTGCTCACTTATTTCTAAGTCAGTATTTAATGCAATATTTTTATATTTTTTCATTCCAGTTCCTGCTGGAATAAGCTTACCAATAATTACATTTTCTTTAAGACCAATTAAGTTATCTTCTTTTCCTTTTATTGCAGCTTCTGTAAGAACTCTAGTAGTTTCTTGGAATGAAGCAGCAGATAAGAAGGAATCTGTAGCGAGTGATGCCTTAGTTATACCCAATAAAACAGGTCTACCATCAGCAGGTTCTCCGCCTTCAGCAACTATTCTTGCATTTTCTTCTTCGAAGTTAAATACTGTTACTAAGCTACCTGGCAATAGATTTGCATCTCCAGCATCTTCGATTTTTACTTTATTAAGCATTTGACGGACTATTACTTCAACGTGTTTATCGTTAATATCAACACCCTGTAGACGATATACTCTTTGAACTTCTTTAATAATGTAGTTTTGTACCCCTTCTACACCTTTAATTCTTAAAATATCATGAGGATTTACTGAACCTTCAGTGATCTCATCTCCAGCTTCTAGCACATCCCCATTTCGCACTTTAAGCCTTGAACCATAAGGTATAGTATATTTAGTACTTTCTCCATGTTTATCTATGATCTCTACTTCACGATTTTTGTTAGAGTCAGCGATTTTTACAGTTCCACCTATTTCAGTTATAACTGCAAGACCCTTTGGTTTTCTAGCTTCAAAAAGCTCTTCAACCCTTGGAAGACCCTGAGTAATATCGGCACCAGCAACTCCACCTGTGTGGAAAGTACGCATTGTAAGCTGAGTACCTGGCTCACCAATGGATTGTGCAGCTATAATACCTACTGATTCACCAACTTTAACAGCTTTTCCTGTAGCTAGGTTTCGCCCGTAGCAAGTTCCACATACTCCATGTTTTGTTTGACATTTTGAAGCTACTCTTATTTTAACAGCTTCAATACCTAGAGTACAAATTGCTTCAGCTTTATCTTCTGTTATCATTTCGCTTTTAGGAACAATAACTTCCCCTGTTTCAGGATTAAGAATATCCTCTAGGGCATATCTTCCTACTAAACGATCATAAAGTTCTTCAATAACTTCATTTCCATCTTTAAAAGCTTTTACTTTACTACCTTCTTCCGTTCCACAATCTAACTCTCTTATTATAACATCTTGACTAACATCAACTAAACGTCTAGTTAAGTATCCAGAGTCAGCTGTACGAAGAGCAGTATCTGCAAGACCTTTTCTGGCACCATGAGTAGATATAAAGTATTCAAGTACCGTAAGCCCTTCACGGAAATTAGCTTTGATAGGAATTTCTACTGTTTTACCGCTGGCATTCGCCATTAAACCACGCATACCACCAAGCTGACGAATCTGATTTTTACTACCCCTCGCTCCAGATTGAGCCATAATGAATACGTTGTTTAGCTCACCTAAGCTATCCATTAAAGCATCTGTTACTTTTTCAGTAGTATCATTCCAAGTTTCAATAACCTTTTCATATCTTTCTTCATCAGATATCAATCCTCTTCTAAAAGCCTTTTCATATTTATCAACTTTTTCTTCTGCTAAGGATAATAATTCTTTCTTCTCTTCTGGCACTTCCATATCCCCAACTGCTATAGAAATAGCTCCTCTAGTAGAGAATTTGTACCCTGTTGCTTTAATATAGTCAAGCATCACAACAGTAGTCGTATTGCCATGCTTTCTAAAGCACTTATCTATAACTTTACCTAATGCTTTTTTATCACATAAAAAGTCAACTTCTAATCCATAAGGATCTTCATTACGATCTACAAAACCTAAATTTTGAGGAATCTCTTCATTGAAAATGAATCTTCCTACAGTACTTTCTACAAGTTTACCTGGATCATCTTCATTTAATTTTCTTCTAACCTTAACTTTGGCATGTAAATGCACAGCATTATTAGCATAAGCCATTAATAACTCTTCATGGTCTTTGAAAACCATGTCTTCACCTTTCATGCCTTCTCGTTCTATAGTTAAATAGTAACTTCCAAGTATCATATCTTGAGTTGGAGTTATAATCGGCTGACCATCCTTTGGTGCTAAAATATTATTAGGTGAAAGCATTAGAAATCTTGCTTCTGCTTGAGCTTCTACAGATAAAGGTACGTGAACCGCCATTTGATCACCATCAAAGTCTGCATTATATGCAGTACATACTAATGGATGAAGCTTAATAGCCTTTCCTTCAACTAGAACTGGTTCAAAAGCTTGAATACCTAATCTATGCAGAGTAGGTGCTCTGTTTAGTAAAACTGGGTGGTTTCTAATTACTTCTTCTAATACACCCCAAACTTCTGGCTTAACCTTTTCAACCATTCTTTTAGCACTCTTTATGTTATGAGCATGATTATCTTCTACTAACTTTTTCATAACAAACGGCTTAAATAGTTCTAAGGCCATTTTTTTAGGTAAACCACACTGATAAAACTTAAGATCTGGTCCAACAACTATAACCGAACGTCCAGAGTAATCTACACGTTTACCTAATAAGTTTTGACGGAAACGTCCTTGCTTACCTTTTAGCATATCAGAAAGTGATTTTAAAGCTCTGTTTCCAGGGCCTGTAACTGGTTTACCTCTTCTACCGTTATCTATAAGAGCATCTACTGCTTCTTGCAGCATTCGCTTCTCATTTCTTACTATAATATCTGGTGCCCCTAAATCTAAAAGTCTTTTTAGTCTATTATTACGATTAATAACTCTTCTATATAAGTCATTTAAGTCAGAAGTAGCAAAACGCCCTCCATCTAATTGAACCATAGGTCTCAATTCAGGTGGTATAATCGGAACTACATCTAGTACCATCCATTCAGGCTTATTACCTGAATTTTTAAATGCATCTACAACTTCTAATCTTCTAATAGTACGAACTCTTTTTTGTCCAGTACTTTCTTTTAATTTCTTTCTTAAATCAGCATATAATTCTTCTAAATTTATATTTTGCAATAGTTTTTTTACAGATTCTGCTCCCATTCCAGCTTTGAAACTGCCATAACCATATTTTTCAATAGCTTCACCGTATTCCTTTTCAGTTAAAACCTGTTTTTCTGTTAATCCTGTTTCACCTGGATCAATTACGATATAAGCTGCAAAATATAATACTTTTTCTAGTGCTCTAGGTGACATATCTAAAAGTAATCCCATTCTACTCGGTATTCCTTTAAAATACCAAATGTGAGAAACAGGAGCAGCAAGCTCTATGTGCCCCATCCTCTCTCTTCTTACTTTAGACTTTGTTACCTCAACACCACAACGGTCACATATAACACCCTTGTATCTAACTCTTTTATATTTTCCACAATGACATTCCCAGTCTTTAGTAGGCCCAAATATTTTTTCACAGAATAGACCTTCTTTTTCTGGCTTCAATGTTCTATAATTAATTGTTTCTGGTTTTTTCACTTCTCCCTTAGACCACTGTCTAATTTTTTCAGGAGAAGCTAAAGCTATTTGTATAGATTCAAAATTATTTAATTCGTACAAGGAGTTTCTCTCCCTTCTATATAGTCTAGTAAGCTTCCCTAATAACTTATCCGACTATTTAAAAGTCATTATCATCATAGGAATCAAAATCATCATCTGAATATTTTGGATCAAATTCTTGATCTTCAATATCTTCTTCAGTTATATAATCAACATCATTATCTTCATCATCTGAATCTTCATCTGGTTGTGAAACTTCATCTTTTTGATATTTTTCTTCAGCGTATTCTACACCTATTTCAGCTTCACTATCTTCTGTAGATTCTTTTATTTCAATTTCATTATCTTCTTCTGTTAATACCTTTACATCTAAACATAAACTTTGCAATTCTTTTATTAGAACTTTAAAGGATTCTGGTACACCTGGTTCAGGTATATTTTCTCCTTTAACTATTGCTTCATAAGTTTTAACACGACCGATTACATCGTCAGATTTAACAGTTAAGATCTCTTGTAATGTATGAGATGCACCATAAGCCTCAAGAGCCCATACCTCCATCTCACCAAATCTCTGACCACCAAACTGAGCTTTACCTCCTAATGGTTGTTGTGTAACCAGTGAATACGGTCCTGTACTTCTAGCATGAATCTTGTCATCAACAAGATGGTGAAGTTTCAGAATATACATATACCCTACAGTTACATCATTATCAAATGGATCACCTGTTCTACCATCGTATAATGTTACTTTACCACTTCTTGAATATCCTGCTTCTTCTAGTGCATCCATAATATCATGCTCGTTAGCACCATCAAATACAGGAGTAGCAACCTTCCAACCTAGAGCTTTAGCAGCTAACCCTAAGTGCACTTCAAGAACCTGACCTATATTCATACGAGAAGGTACACCTAATGGGTTAAGAACTATTTCAAGCGGAGTACCATCAGCTAAGAAAGGCATATCCTCTGCTGGAAGCACTCTGGATATAACCCCTTTGTTACCATGGCGTCCAGCTAACTTATCTCCAACATTAATTTTTCTCTTTTTAGCTATATATGCTCTTACAAGTTCATTAACACCTGGAGGTAGTTCGTCTCCATTCTCACGAGAGAATACCTTAACATCTACTATAATACCAGATTCACCATGAGGTACTTTTAAAGATGTATCTCTTACTTCTCGTGCCTTTTCACCGAAAATAGCACGAAGAAGTCTTTCTTCAGCACTAAGCTCAGTTTCTCCTTTAGGAGTTACCTTACCAACTAAAATATCTCCAGATTGAACTTCAGCTCCGATTCTAATAATACCTCTTTCATCTAAGTCCTTTAATGCATCTTCTCCAACATTCGGAATATCTCTTGTTATTTCTTCAGGACCTAATTTAGTATCCCTAGCTTCTGATTCATATTCTTCAATATGAATAGAAGTTAAGGCATCTTCTTTAACTAATTTTTCGTTAATTAATATAGCATCCTCATAGTTGTAACCTTCCCAAGTCATAAATCCTATTAAACAGTTTCTACCAAGAGCAATTTCACCATCTCTTGTAGAAGGTCCATCTGCAATTACATCTCCAGTTTTTACCTTCTCTCCCTTATTTACAATAGGGCGTTGGTTAATACATGTTCCCTGGTTAGAACGTTTAAATTTTAATAGTTTATGACGATCTCTTTGTCCATCTTCTGTTTTAATAATTATCTCATCAGATGATACTTTATCTACTACACCATCATGTCTTGCTAATGCAACTGTTCCTGAGTCCTTAGCAGATTGATATTCCATTCCTGTACCTATAACTGGTGCATCAGTTATCATAAGCGGTACTGCTTGACGCTGCATATTTGCTCCCATTAGAGCACGGTTAGCATCATCATTTTCAAGGAAAGGAATCATAGCAGTAGCGACTGATACTACCTGTTTAGGTGATACATCCATATAATCTACTTCTTCAACTGGTGCAATATCTATAGCTCCGAATTGCTTTCTACAAGCCATTCTCTTGTTTATAAATCTACCTTCTTCGTCTAAAGGTTCATTAGCCTGAGCTATAACAAGTAAATCTTCTTCATCAGCAGTTAAATATTCAATTTGACTAGTTACAACATGTCTCTTCTTATCTACCTTACGATAAGGTGTTTCAATAAATCCATATTTATTAACTCTTGCATAGGTACTAAGAGAGTTAATAAGACCTATATTAGGACCTTCTGGCGTTTCTATAGGACACATTCTTCCATAATGAGATGGATGAACATCACGAACTTCAAAACCTGCTCTTTCTCTTGAAAGTCCTCCTGGCCCTAAAGCAGACAGTCTTCTTTTATGAGTTAACTCTGATAGTGGATTGTTTTGGTCCATAAACTGAGATAGCTGAGAACTTCCAAAGAACTCTTTAATAGATGCTGCTACTGGTCTAATATTTATAAGAGCTTGTGGTGTAGCCAAGTCAACATCTTGTATTGTCATACGTTCTTTTACTACTCTTTCCATACGGGAAAGTCCAATTCTAAATTGGTTTTGAAGTAACTCTCCAACAGAACGTAATCTTCTATTTCCTAAATGATCAATATCATCAACATTACCTACTTCATGAGCTAAATTAAATTCATAGCTAATAGAAGCTATTATATCTGCAACTATAACATGCTTTGGAGAAAGTTCTTTTATTCTATCATTTATAGCATCTTTAATTTCACTTTCAGTATGGAATGTATCAAGGATTTCTTTTAAAACTGGATAATAAACTTTTTCATCCATAGTCTTAATTTCATCAACATTAAATGAAACATGATTTTGTAAATTAACAAAATGATTTCCTATAACTTTTATTAATTTATCATCTTCTAAAGCAACGAATACTTCATTTACTCCAGAATTTTGTACAATCATAGCTGTATCTCTATCAATTTTACTACCTTCTTCTACTAAAATTTCTCCAGTATTAGGGTCAACTATATTTGCACCTGCACGTTTTCCAATAATTCTATTAGATAACGATAACTTTTTATTAAACTTATATCGTCCTACTTTTGCTAGATCATACCTTTTTGGATCAAAGAATAAAGTATTAAGTAAAGATTTAGCACTTTCTACTGTTGGCGGCTCACCTGGACGAAGTTTCTTATATATTTCTAATAATGCTTCATCTGTAGTCTTTGTACTATCTTTCTCTAATGTAGTTAACAGTCTTTCATCCTCACCTAATAATTCTTTTATTTGAGTGTCCGAACCATATCCTAAAGCTCTAAGCAATACTGTAACTGGTTGTTTACGAGTTCGATCGATTCTTACAGATATAATATCATTAGAATCTGTTTCATATTCAAGCCATGCACCTCTGTTAGGAATAACAGTTGCGGAGAAAAGCTTTTTCCCAGTTTTATCAAACTCTCCATTATAATATACACCTGGCGAACGTACTAACTGACTAACGATTACTCTCTCTGCTCCATTAATAATAAAAGTACCAGTTTCTGTCATAATAGGGAAATCTCCCATGAAAACCTCTTGTTCTTTGACTTCTCCAGTTTCTTTATTAATTAATCGAACTTTTACCTTTAATGGTGCAGAATATGTAACGTCTCTTTCTTTTGATTCTTCAATATCATACTTTGGATCTTCATCAAATGAGTAATCAACGAATTCCAAAATAAGATTACCTGTGTAGTCTTCAATTGGTGAAACATCATTGAAAACCTCTTTTAATCCTTCATCTAGAAACCATTGGTATGATTCCTTTTGCAGTTCGATAAGGTTAGGCATTTCTAAAACTTCATCGATTTGTGAGTAACTCATTCTAGTTTTCTTACCGACCTGGACAGGATGTGGCATCATATAATTCACCCCTTGTAATAATAAAATTACGCTACTGCTTCGCAGCGCTTCATGGCGCACTCATTTTTTAAATATTCATTTAAAAATTTCAAGTGCTTAAAATTACGCTACTGCTTCGCAGCGCTTAATGGCGCACTCATTTTTGAAATATTCATTTGAAAATTTTAAGTGCTTAAAATTACGCTACTACTTCGTAGCGCTTCATGACAAAACTAAATTTTAAAATATTTTATTTATTTTCCATATATATCTATCTCTTATACTATTGCCTTTTAGCTTTTTTTATATACAAAAACAAAAAAGTTCTTCTTTAATACGTTTTAAAAAAAGCATTTTAAAGACTAATATGCAATTTATAATTTTACCATATGCTTGTCAAATTGTCAATGTTTTTGTTTGAATTTTTTATGATATGATACTATGTTTTTTTAGAACTTATAGTATAATTATGTTGTGTGAAAGAAAAGTGATTTACATAAGTGACGTTTAACCTATTCCCTTTTCAAAGCAAGGGTTTTTATAAAATATAAAAAGGTACTCCAGTTTCCTGGAGTCCCTTTTAGTATATTTTGAAATTAATTACTTAAGTGTTACTGAAGCTCCTGCTTCTTCTAACTTAGATTTAATTTCTTCTGCTTCTTCTTTTTCTGCTGCTTCTTTTAATGTTTTAGGAGCATTGTCTACAAGCTCTTTAGCTTCTTTAAGTCCAAGTCCTGTAATTCCTCTTACTGCTTTGATTACATTAATCTTAGAAGAACCAGCACTTTCAAGAATTACTTCAAATTCTGATTGTTCTTCTGCTGCTCCACCTGCTGCTGCTCCAGCAATTGCTACAGGAGCTGATGCTGATACTCCAAATTTTTCTTCTGCTGCTTCAACTAACTCGTTTAATTCTAACACTTTCATATTTTCAATCGCTTCTAATATTTGTTCGATTGTCATTACAAGCACCTCCGATTTTATTTTTCAATTTATAATTTTCGTTTTTATTAATACTACTTTGTTTTATGCTTCTCCTTCTGCTTCCTTCTTATCAATAATTGCTTTAACTAAGTAAGCAAAGTTTGATACTGGAGCTTTTAAGCTGCTAAGAAGCTTTGCAATAAGTTCTTCTCTTGAAGGAATAGCAGCAAATTTTTGTAACTTGTCTTCTTTGTAGTAAGTCCCTTCTATGAATCCTGCTTTCAGCTCTAATGCTTCATGCTCTTTAGCAAAGTCACTTGCAGTTTTTGTAGCAGCTATTGGATCATCATAACTGAATACAATAGCATTTGGTCCTACTAATTCTTCTACAAATTCTTCCATACCTGCATTTTTAGCAGCCATTCTAGTTAAAGTGTTTTTATACACCTTATATTCAAGGCCTTTTTCCCTACATTGTCTTCTAAGCTCTGTTACTTCTTCTACCTTCAATCCTCTATAATCTACTAATACTGATGAAGTAGATCTTTTGAATTTATCAGTAATTTCGTTTACAACTTCTTTTTTCATCTCAATTGCTTTCGCCATTAAGGGATACACCTCCTTTTAAATTATTTACATATTACCTTGCCGTATATCAAAACAAGGTCTTGGTTTGCCTTAACTAGACACACCGAGACCTTTGATTTATTTATTCAAAGCCTCGGTAGGATATTTAAGCTAACGCACCTACTATCTACGGCAAAATATTCATTTTTAATAACGTAAATAATTCTATCAGTAAACTCAATTTATGTCAATAGTTAATTTTTGCCTTTTACGAAAATATTATTCCATTATTTTAGCTGGATTAACCTTAATTCCAGGGCCCATAGTTGTTGTTACTGCAACACTTTTCATGTATTGCCCTTTAGCAGCCGCTGGCTTAGCTTTTACAATAGCATCTAATAAAGTTCTAAAGTTTTCTTTCAATTGATCCTCTTCAAATGAAGCTTTACCAATTGGTACATGAATAATATTTGTTTTATCTAATCTATATTCAACCTTACCTGCTTTAATTTCTTTAACAGCCTTTTCTAAATCGAAAGTAACTGTTCCAGATTTAGGATTTGGCATTAAGCCTTTTGGTCCTAAAACTCTACCTAATCTTCCTACAACACCCATCATGTCCGGAGTTGCAACTACTACATCAAAATCAAACCAGTTTTCTTTTTGGATCTTTTGTACTAACTCTTCTCCACCTGCATAGTCTGCACCTGCATTTTCAGCTTCTGTTATCTTGTCTCCTTTAGCGAACACAAGAACTTTAACAGTTTTACCAGTACCATGTGGTAGAACAACAGCACCTCTTACTTGTTGATCAGCATGTCTTGAATCAACACCTAATTTAATATGTGCTTCAACAGTCTCATCAAACTTAGCAGTAGCTACTTTTTTAGCAAGTTCTATTGCTTCTGATGGATCATATAACTTTGATCTATCAACTAATTTTATTGCTTCTTGGTATTTTTTACCTTTATTAGCCATTTCTTTCCCTCCTTGTGGTATTAGCGGTTTTAGTGAGAACCTCCCACTTATATATAAACCAACTTATAAATTAGTCTTCAACTTCAATTCCCATACTTCTTGCTGTTCCAGAAATCATGCTTATAGCAGTTTCTATAGATGCAGCATTTAAGTCAGGCATTTTTAGCTCAGCAATCTCTTTTACTTTATCTTTAGATATCTTAGCAACTTTGTTCTTATTAGGCTCTCCAGATGCTTTATCAAGCCCTACAGCTTTTTTAATTAACACTGCAGCTGGTGGAGTTTTTGTAACAAAAGTGAAAGATCTATCTTGATATACAGAAATAATTACTGGAATAATTAAACCAGCTTGATCTGCAGTTTTAGCATTAAATTCTTTACAGAATCCCATTATGTTTACACCATGTTGTCCTAATGCTGGTCCAACTGGTGGCGCTGGAGTAGCTTTACCTGCAGGAATTTGTAATTTTATTTGTCCTATTACTTTCTTTGCCATGTTGTTTACACCTCCTTAATAATTAAAGCATATAAATCTATATTAAAAATATCTGTTTTGCTATTATTTAACTTACATTTTTTCAACTTGGTTAAATTCTAGCTCAACTGGTGTTTCTCTTCCAAACATTGAAATTCGAACTTTAAGAGTTTGTTTTTCAATATTGATGTTTTCAATAGTTCCTATGAAAGTTTCAAAAGGACCTGAAGTAACTTTTACACTTTCTCCAACCTTTAAATCTACCTCAAGGGTAGGTTGTTCCACTCCCATAGACTTTACTTCTTCATCAGTTAGTGGTATAGGTTTTGAAGAACTCGGTCCAACAAACCCTGTAACACCTCTAGTATTTCGCACCAAGTACCAAGATTCATCAGTTAAATGCATTTTAACAAGTACATACCCTGGAAATAATTTGGATTCTTTAACTTTTTTCTTTCCATTTTTTATTTCCACTTTTTGTTCAGTAGGCACTTCTACATCTATAATAATATCTTCCATACCTCGGTTTTCAACCATTTTTTCAATATTCATTTTTACTTTGTTTTCATGACCTGAGTAAGTATGCATTACATACCATTTTGCTTTTTCGGACATATGTTAGGAGCATCCACTTTTTTTGGATACTCTCCCTCCTTTTAAGCATATTAATTAACCTATAATAAGGTTTAAACCTGATCCAAAGATTGAATCCAATGCCCATATTGCAGTAGCTGTTAATATAACAGAAACAATTACAATAATAGTATTGCTAGTCAATTCTTTTTTATTAGGCCAAATTACTTTTTTTAGTTCTGATTTAACGCCTTTAAAAAACTTACCTAGGCTTTTTGAATTTTCGCCATTGTTGGTATTTGATTGGGTAGCCATTGTTTTCTTCACATCCTTTTAACGAAGTTCTAATGCTATCCTACTTTGTTTCTTTATGAACAGTATGAGTTTTACAGAACTTACAATATTTTTTTATCTCCATACGATCCGGATTATTCTTCTTATTTTTGCTTGTATTGTAATTTCTCTGCTTGCATTCTGTACATGCTAATGTAATATTAACTCGCACCTAAAACACCTCCCATTATAGCTGCCTAACGAACATATCTATTGCTCAAGCGCATAGTTAGCTCTTATTATATAATTGATTACTTTTTAAAATTTATCACACTTTTAATTTCATGTCAACAAAAAATTACTTTATTATTAGTATAAAAGCTTTGCGCATTTTGGAGTCTAAATAAAGTTCGCTATTAGGTAGGTAATCTATTTTTTTAAGGGACTAAGATTATCTTAGTCCCCATTATTATAATTCTAATGGCATTTAATTATTC
>JADWMM010000037.1 GCA_015978205.1 Alkaliphilus sp. NP8
ACATTTCTTAGCTGGACTTAATTTGTATCTTTGCATATTCAATATAAAGTTACTTAAAACATAAAATTTATTTAACTATATCTTAAGCCTATAAATGATTTACTATTCATTATAACAGAATTAACAAAAACTCTGAAATACTTTCCAGAGTTTTTGTTGTTTTAATATTCTAACTATAACTATAAACTTTTAGCTTTATTTATAAATTTCATTTTTTAACTTATCCATTAAACCTAAAGGATTATTAAGTATAGATTTTGCTCTAAAAAATATACTTCCTTTAATCTCTGGAATACTTCGGTTATATTCTATTTGATTTATAATTTCTAAAGGATTACCCCAAGGAGTATCTGTTTCTTCTATTTTATACGCAGCCTGTCCAATATATAAGTCCACATTTTTATTTTTTACAACGTCAGACCACCAATTAACTAAAGTTTTATATTCAGCTGCTTCATAACCAATATGCCAATATATTTGAGGTGCTATATAATCTAACCATTCTTGTTCTATCCAATATTTGGTGTCAGCATATAGAGTGTCATAGCTTGTAACCCAGGCTTTAGTGTTTGAACCACTAAGATCATCTGCACCATTGCGCCATACTCCAAATGGACTTACACCAAATACTACGTGACTTTTTTCATGTTTAATAGATTTATATAGATTTTCTATAAAATCATTAATATTATTTCTTCTCCATTCTTCCTTACTTTCACTATCTGACATTTTATATTTTTCGTATAAATCATCATCGGGAAAATCCACGTTTTCTTCTGGATATGGATAAAAATAATCATCTAAATGTATACCGTCAACATTATAATCTTTAGCAACTTCAACTATACTTTTAATTATAAATTCTCTAGCCTCTGGAATACCTGGATTATAATACAACTTTCCTCCATAAGATACTACCCAGTCTGAATTTTCTCTAGCAGGGTGATTATCACTTAAAGTTTCTAAATTATCCTTCATACTTACACGATAAGGATTAAACCAAGCATGAAATTCCATATTTCTTTTATGAGTCTCCTCTATCATAAAAGAAAGTGGATTATACCCTGGGTCCTGTCCCTGAACTCCAGTTAAGTATTCAGACCAAGGCCCATATTCAGATGGATAGAAACTATCTGCAGTAGGCTTTACCTGAACTATTATTGAGTTTAAACCTGCATCTTTAAGTCCATCTAATAATTCTATAAATTCTTCTTTTTGTTCTGTAGAAGTTAATCCTTTTTGTGATGGCCAATCTAAATTATATACAGTAGATATCCAAGCAGCTCTAAATTCTTCATTTATATTATTATCTATATCATCAACCTCTAACTTTTCTTCATCTTCTTCAGATGAATCTGAGTTTTTTACATCATCAGTATCATCACTGTTTTCTTCATTATGTAAGGTATCATTAGTTTGTTCTTCATTTAAATTATCATTAGATGCCTCAACCTCTAGTGCTTTATTTAGAAATATACTATTTATAGGATAATAGTTTTGTAGAAAAACAATAGAAATAATACCTATAACAAACATTAAGCCTAAAACCTTTTTATTTATATTCAATTTAATCTCTCCCATTTTTTAGTTATATTTCTATTATAACAACAGTTTTAGGCTAATTTCTACAAAATTCTATTTAAAACTAAAAAATACCAATAAAATCAAAAACTAACTTAAATTACTTCTAAAACTCCTACTGCAATTAACCTGTCTTTATTTTTTATAACTATTACCTAAACTCTATTTTTTTGTTTTAACAATTCTGCATAATCTTCTTCCGTATCTATATCAAAACCCATTATCCTATTTTTAATTGAATAAAAAAGTATTTCTTCTTTGTTTTTTTTAATAATAGTTCTGCCTCCTGAATCACCAGTTAAACTTAAAAGCTGATCTCTCCATTTTCTAGAAAATATTACTGGAGTTCCAGGTACTTCATTATATAGTGGTACTCCTATTGATTTCTTTGAATTTTTATAAGCATTTATCATACTTCTTATTTCTTGCACATTTAGCAAAGGTTGATCTCCCATTAAAAATAAATAATCATCCAAAAACTCATCTGCTGCTTTAACTCCTTTTACTACGGATGTACTTTGACCATTTATAGCATTTTCATTATATATTAGTTCAATATCCAAGTTTTCACATAGCTTTTTTACAGCTTCTTCTTTATATACCAATATAATCTTATCTAATTTTAAATCTAATACCACTTCAATAACCCACTTTAAAATAGGTTTTCCTTTGTATAAAAGCAAAAGCTTATTTTTTCCCATTCTTCTACTAAATCCAGATGCCAAAATAATTGCGATCAATGTTATCCCTTACCTTTCAATCAAGACTATATTATCTCGTATTTCTCCTAGGGCTACTTTCTTAATTTGTGGAATTTTCTTTAATACTTCAGAAGCCATCTTTTTAGCTTCCTTTATTTCATTATAAGTAATCACTTTATTTAATAACAGTATTACTGTACTACTTTCTGGAATCCCTTTAAGTAGACCTTTAGGGTTTTCTAAAAGCTTAATTAACATTTTTTCATTTACATAATCAGTAGACTTATTTATATTATTAAAAACCTTATTTCTTTCTAATAAATAACTTCTATAAATCCATTTTTCTTCAATCGGTTTTCCTATTATATCCCATCCAACTACTACAATAGTAAGTTCTGTAGATTTAGGTACTACTGGCTCCCATTTTTCAGGGATTTTTAGACTTTTACCATCAGACCCATCCCCTTCAACTATTATATTTAAATTTTTTATTTTATCTTTAAGCCACATTAATTCTTCATTCTCATAACCTTTTACTTTATCATCTTTAATAAAATATTTGGCTGCGAAAACCTTATATGTATCATCCATATTGCTTAAATATTTATAAAGCATTTCAATATCAGGCTCAATTATTACTTTTAAATTTGGATTACTTTCGGGAACCAGCATACCTGTTGTTGTAGTTAATAAAACAGACTGATTTCTTTCATACAGTTTTTCTCCTAATCTATATACAGTGCTAGTCTTGCCACCTGAGCCAATTATTGTGGTAATCGAACCTAGCTTTAGTTCATCTATAAGCATATTAATCACTCATTTCTGCTGATCTATTATTTATGTCTATAAACTTAAAATTTTTAACGTCAAATAATCCTGAATCAGTTAATTTAATATCTGGAATAACAGGCAAAGCTAAAAAGGATAATGTCATAAAAGGATCGATTTCTTTATTAACACCTAACTGTTCATATGCTATATTTAACATTTCTTTTAGCTGTTCATTTATACTTTCCATAGATCTTTCTGCAATTAATCCTGCTATTGGTAAAGATAATGTTTGTAATACATTTTCATTAGAGCATATTGTAATTCCTCCACCTACTCTGTTTAACTCATTAACAGCTAAAATCATATCTTGGTCATTATCACCAATAACAATAATATTGTGTGAATCATGAGCTATTGTAGATGCTATTGCTCCTTCTTTAAGTTTGAAATTTTCTACTAATCCTAACCCTATATTACCTGTATTTTTATGTCTTTCAATAACAGCCATTTTCAGAATATCTTTTTCTTTATCATATTGGAACAATCCATTTTTAATTTTAACCTTACGATTAACTTTTTTAGTTACTAAACTATGGGATGAAAGCTTAATAACATTAACATTATCAGATTCTAAAGGAATCGCTATATCCTCAGATTCTATTTTGTTAACATTAACTGTATCCATAACTCTATTATCCTCTTTATAATCAACACTGAAAAATGGATTATTTTCTTCAGCTATTAATTTACCATCTTTAAAAACCTTTTCTATACTAAATTCCTCTAAATTATCTAGCACAACTAAATCTGCTCTATATCCAGGAGCTATTGCCCCTATATCTTTTAATCCATAGCATTCAGCTGCATTAATAGTAGCCATTTGTATAGATCTTATAGGATGTATTCCCTCTTTTATAGCTAATCTTACGTTATTATCTATATGTCCTTCTTCTATAATATCTTGAGGGTGCTTATCATCAGTACAAAATAAGCACCGTCTACTATTTTCTGCCGTTATTCCTTTAATAAGACTTTTTAAATTCCTAGCTGCAGAACCTTCTCTAATTAATATATACATACCTAGTCTCAAGCGATTAATCATTTCTTCTACAGTGGAGCATTCATGCTCTGTTCTTACTCCAGCCATAGCATAAGCATTTAAATCTTTATCTTCTATTTCAGGCCCATGACCATCTATTATTTTTCCGTCTGCCATAATTAGTTTATCTATAATATCTTGTTTTCCTTTTATAACATTTGGATAATCCATTAGCTCTCCTAGTCCTAATACTCTTTCATGGTTAATTAACTTTTTTAAGTCTTCAGCTTTTAAAATAGCTCCTGAATTTTCAATAGAGGTAGCAGGTACACAAGATGGTAGCATCACATATACATTTAAGGGTATATCTTCGCTACAATTAAGCATATATTCTATTCCTTTCATGCCGCATACATTAGCAATTTCATGAGGATCAGCAATAATTGTTGTAGTTCCTTTAGGGACAATAGTTCTTGCAAATTCTCCTGGAGTAACCATTGCAGATTCTATATGTACATGACTGTCAATTAATCCAGGTATAACAAATTTACCTTCCAAATTTATATTTTTGATTCCATCATAACTACCTACACCTACTATTTTTCCATCATTAATAGCAACATCTCCATTAATGATTTCAGTAGAAAATACATTTATAATTTTAGCATTTTTTAATACTAACTCACTTCTCTCTCTTCCAGCTGCCAAATCGATATTTTTTTTTACATTACTTTCCATATTATTCTCTCCTTTCCTCTTTTAATGCCCTTAATAACCTATCTGGAGTAACTGGCACCTGAGTTATACGAACTCCTACAGCATCATAGATTGCATTTAAAACTGCTGGGGCAACACCTAACATTACAGGCTCCCCAATTCCTTTAGCTCCAAAAGGACCTGTAGATTCAGGATCTTCAATAATAAATTTCTCTAACTCCGGTACATCTAAGGCTGTAGGAATTAAATAGTTTGTAAAATTTTTATTTTTCATTTTGCCTTCCTTTAACCCTAAATCTTCATATATAGAGTAACCTAAACCCATAGCAAAGCCTCCGTCCATTTGCCCTTCAATCATTTCTGGGTTAATGGCTTTACCAACATCTTGAGCACATACTGCTTTTATAATATCAATTAGACCTGTTTCCGTATCTACCTCTACAATAACACCATAAACATTAAATGTATATGGCCAATAAGGTGCTCCTTGACCTGTTTCTTCATCCATTTCTATAGTTTGAGCTGTAAAACTTCCTTCACCAATTAAAGGTAATTCTTTATTTTTCAATAAACATAAAGCTAATTCTTTTAGTGATATATTTTTACTAGGTAATGTTTTTAAATAAATTTCACCATTTTTTAAAGTTAATCCTACACTACTATTTAACTTTAATTCCTTAAATGCATTTTCAATTACTTTTTTTCTAAGGTCTTCACATGCAAGTTTAATAGCATTACCAGTATTATAAGTCTGCCTGCTTGCTGCGGCTGTACCGGAATCTGGCATATTTTTTGTATCTTCACAAATGAATATAATATCATTTAGTGGTATTGACATGACTTCTGCTGCCATTTGACTCATTATTGTTTTAGAACCTTGACCTACTTCTGTAGCTCCTACATGTACTGCTACTTTTCCATCTTCTTTTAACACTGCCTTAGCTCTAGATACATCTGGAAAACCATTACCATAACCTGTACCGTAAAAAGTGCTTCCTATTCCTACTCCTTTTTTCTTCATCTTATTCCCTCCTTTTGCTCTAGGCCTAAGGCTTTACCTACAGATTCTATACACTGTATGTAAGGAACACTTGCTTCTAATATTTGCCCAGTGGCAGTTTCAGACCCTACTTTAAATCCATTTATTTTCCGAATTGTAATTGGATCTATACTTAATTTTCTTCCAATTTCATCTATCTGTTGCTCATAAGCAATTGGGCCTTGGGCTGCACCAAACCCTCTCATAGCTCCTGCAAATGGATTATTAGTATAAACTGCATAGCTATCCACTTTTACATTTGGAATTTCATAAGGTCCAGTAGCATGAACTCCTGCTTTTCTCAATACATTTGGAGCCCAAGATGCATAAGCACCTGTATCTCCTATAATATTTGCTTCCATTGCTACTAATTTTCCTTGCCTATTTGCTCCTGTTTTATATTTCATAATCATACTGTGACGTTTTCCATGAGCCAGAAAAGATTCTTCTCTAGAATAAGTTGTTTTAACAGGTTTACCCACTAATTTCGTTGCAAGTGCAATATGAATTTGAAGTGTAATATCTTCCCTACCTCCAAAAGCTCCACCTATAGCAGGGTTTATAACTCGAACGTTTTCAGTAGGAATATTTAAAGCCTCTGCTATTTCTATTTGATCAAAATGAGGATATTGACTAGAAGCACATACAACAACTGTATTTTCATCCATATAAGCAATACCTGATTCTGGTTGTAAAAAAGCATGGTCTACCATTCCAGTGCGATATTCATTTTCAACAATAACTTCACACTGTTTAAAAGCATTTTCAATATTACCTTTACGTATTTTATAATGGTATAATATATTGCTTTCTTTATGAACAATAGGCGCAGATTGTTCCATTGCCTTTATTGGATCAAATACTCCAGGAATTTCATCATATTCTATTTCTATAAATTCAACAGCTTGTTTTGCTATTTTTTCATTTTCTGCTACTACAAATGCTATTGGATCCCCTACTCTTCGCACTTTATTAGTACAGAAAATTTCATGATCTTTAAATAAAACTCCATGATGATTATATGGTACATCTTTTGCAGTTAAAATGGCAATTACACCTTTTAAATTTTTAGCTTTATCTATATTTAATTTAAAATAAGCATGAGGTTTTTTTGATCTTAATGTTTTGCCATGATACATACTTTGTTTTTGTATATCTTGAGGATATTCAGCTTTTCCTAAAACCTTACTATGTCCATCGACACGAATAGCTCTTTTACCTACGATTTCACGCTTCACAATTATTACCTCCATTTCGTAATAATTTTCCTGCAAGCTCAATAGCATCTACTATTTTAGCGTATCCTGTACACCTACATAGGTTTCCAGAAATACCTTGTCGAATCATTTCTCTAGTAGGATTAGTATCTTTATCTAATATAGCTTTAGCTGATAAAATCATACCTGGAGTACAAAAGCCACATTGCACTGCTCCTATTTCAATAAAAGCTTGTTGTATTGGATGAAGTTGTTCTCCGTTTGACAAGCCTTCGATAGTTATGATTTCTTTTTCATCTGTTTGAAATGCCATAACCATGCAAGCATTAACTGTACGTCCTTCCATTAGAATAGTACATGCCCCACATTCTCCTTCGCCACAGCCTTCTTTACTACCTAGTAAGCCTAACTCATCTCTTAATACGTCAATTAACCGCATATCTTCATTAGTACTTAGTCTATAAGATTTTCCATTAATCTTCAAATTAATATCTTTCATATTTTTCCCCCTTTTGAACTTCCAGTATTTTAGATAAAGTAATCTAAATAGAATTTATTCTTTGCAGTTATTTGCCGTTTCTAGCAAAGCTTTCTTAAAAATTCCAGCAATAGCCGTAGTTTTAAATTCTGCACTAGATCTTCCAGCTAATCTTTGATTTAACTCTTCCCTTAACTTTTCTATCCCCATATTAATAACATCCTCTGTTAACTGCTTTCCAATAAATATATTTTCTACTTCTTTTTCTCTCATGCCTCTAAACCCTACTGCACCGTTTGCTATTCTTATTTTTCTACAAGTATTTTCTTCATCCAAAGAAAGATAAATTGCAGTAGAAATTCTAGCTATAGCTAAAGCTTTTCTTAAGCCTAACTTTCCAAATCCTAAAGCTTCTCTATTCTTAGGTTTATTAAAAGTAATAGCGGTTACTATTTCTTCAGGCTTAATATCAACTTTTCCTTTTCCCATTAAAAAGTGATCTAATAAAATTCTTCGTTTGCCAGCTTTACTTTCAATCAAAACTTCAGCATCTAATGCTAATAATGGAGGTACAATATCTGCTGCCATAGATGCATTACATATATTCCCTCCGATTGTAGCCGCATTTCTAATTTGCGGTGATCCTACTGATTCAGCTGATTGAACTAGTCCTTTTAATTTATCTTTCAATATAGAACTTTCTGCTATAGTAGTGAATGTAGTACATGCCCCTATGGTGATTTTGTCTTCAGATTCATCAATAAAATTAATTTCACTCAAGTTGGAAATATCAACTAATACTTTAGGAGAGATTTCTTTTTCCCTTAACTGTATAATTACATCTGTACCTCCAGCAATTAACTTACTCTCACATCCATATTGATTCAATAAATTTAGGACTTCGTCAAGTGTTTTAGCAACATACACATTTTTTAAGCTCATACTCTTTCCTCCTACTACAAAGGGGAAGCTATGCTCCCCCTTTTATTATTTTTTAATATTAGCTTTTTCTATCTGATTTTTAATAACTTTATTACATTCTTCTAATATGGACTTTTCATTTAATGTTGTTAGTTTTTTATTATCCATAACTATATTTCCGTCAATAATAGTAGTCTCTACATCAGAAGAGCGTGCAGAATAAACTAATCTTGATATTAAATCCACACCTTTACTAGGACTACTATGTATTTTATTTAAATTCATTATTACAATATCAGCTTTTTTCCCTTTCTCAATACTTCCTAGCTCATTCTCCATTCCCATAGCTTTAGCTCCACCTAATGTTGCAAGTTCAAAAACTTGTTCTGCTGACATAACAGTAGGGTCTAAAAGTCTAGCTTTATGAATTAGTGCTGCACTTCGCATCTCTTCAAATTGATCCAGGTTATTATTACAAGGTGCTCCATCCGCTCCAATAGAAACATTTGCTCCCAGTTTGATTAACTCAGGAATTTTAGCGATTCCAGATGCTAATTTTAAATTGGAATTAGGACAATGGGAAATTTTTGTGCCTGTTTCTGCTAACAATTTCATTTCTTCATCATCTAACCAAATACAATGAGCTAAAATTAGTTTTTCTCCTGTCAGACCGATTTTATGAAGATAATTAATATTTCGCATACGTCTATCTTTTTGAACTACTTTAATTTCTCCTTGATTTTCAGAGGCATGTGTATGAATCATGGTGCCATATTCTTTAGCTAAATCTCTTATCTTAATCAACAGCTCTTCTGTACAAGATATAACGAATCTTGGAGCAAAGGCATAATTAATTCGACCATTATCCTTACCATGCCATTTCTTTAAAAGTGATACACTTTCTTTAATAGAGCTTTCAGTTTTTTCCATTAAAGTGTTTGGTACACCTTCTCCATAATCCATCATACATTTTCCTACAATAGCTCTAAATCCACTTTCATCAATAGCTTCAATAATAGATTCAGTATGATTCACTGTCCCCATATCTATAATAGACGTAGTTCCACCTTTTATTAGCTCAGCAATTCCTAGTTTAGCCGAAATATAGTTAGATTCAGCCCCATGAGAGCCTTCTAAAGGCCATACTCTTTTCTTTAACCAATCTAAAAGCTCTAAGTCATCAGCCTGACCTCTATAAAGAGTTTGAGTTAAATGTGTATGAGTTTGAATGAGTCCTGGGATTATTACTTTATCAGTAGCATCAATAATATTATCTGCTTCTATATTTAAATTTCTCCCTATTTGCTTTATTTTATCTTCTTCAACTAAAATATCCCCTTTAAATATTTCTCTATTTTCATTCATAGTTACAATTGTGCCATTTTTTATTAATAATTTACTCATGTTCATCCCTCCTATTAAATATATGAAAATTAATTTTTAAAACTTAAATATCTATTTAAATAAACTAAGAAAACTATATAAACTATTCTTTTATATTATTTTCTCAATTTATTTATAGGTGAGAGTCCTAAAACTCCCTCTATTTTAAGAGGGAGCTAGACCCCTATAAATTCTGAAACTGTTATAGCATATATTTTATTAAAAACACTATAGCTAAACTATACATAATAGGAGAAACTTTTTTTCCTTTTCCTGTTAAAGCTTTAAGTAGTACATATGAAACTATACCGAATACTATACCTTCAGCTATACTATATGCAAAAGGCATCATCGCAATAGTTAGGAATGCTGGAATTGCTTCTGTAAAATCTTCTAAGTCTATATTTTTTATAGGAGACATCATAAATAATCCTACTATAATTAATGCTGGAGCTGTTGCAGATCCAGGAATCATAGTAAATAACGGAGATAATAATAATGAAATTGCAAACATTCCTGCTGCTGATAATGCTGTTAATCCTGTTCTTCCACCTTCAGCAACACCAGATGCACTTTCTACATAAGTAGTTACTGTACTTGTTCCTAAAAATGAACCTACAGTTGTACCTATGGCATCAGCAAATAATGCCTGCTTTGCTTTTGGAACATTTCCTTTTTCATCTAACATGTTAGCTTTAGAAGATACTCCTACTAGAGTTCCTACTGTATCAAATACATCTACGAACAAGAAAGAAAATAGAACTATTAACATATCAAAAGATAATATTTGAGAGAAATCAAATTTAAATAAAGTAGGCGCAAGAGATGGAGGGGCACTTACAAACTTTAATCCTTCAGGTAGAATAGTTTCACCCATTGGTATTCCTATTATAGTTGTAATTAAAATACCAATAAGCAGAGCTCCTTTTAATCCTTTAGCTAGTAAAAATCCTGTAATAACAACCCCTATAATAGCTAACAAAGGTCCAGTAGCTGTTAAGTTACCGATTCCTGTTATTGTTCCATCACCAGTAATTACTATTCCTGCATTAGAAAGACCGATAAATGCAATAAACAAACCTATACCTACTGAAACAGCATTTTTTAAATTAATAGGAATAGCATTAACAATAGCTTCTCTTACATTAAAAAATGAAAGAACAATAAATATCATACCTTCTAAAAATACTGCTGTTAAAGCAAATTCCCAGGTATACCCCATTTGCAATACTACTGTATAAGCAAAGAAGGCGTTAAGTCCCATCCCAGGAGCTAAAACAAATGGAAGGTTTGCATTAAATGCCATTATTAGTGTAGCAATTACAGAGGCTAAAGCCGTTGCAGTAAATACAGCACCAAAGTCCATACCTGCATCATTTAAAATAGATGGATTAACCACTAAAATATAAGCCATAGTCATAAAAGTAGTAATACCAGCAATAATTTCTGTCTTTACATTTGTGTTATTTTCTTTTAGTTTAAATCTTCTTTCAAAAAAACTATTCTCTAGCTTTTCATTTTTTATACTCATAATTTTTCCCCCTCTTATTTAGGTGTTTCTGAAAAATTATGCCTGTGAGATTTTCTCACATTCCCGGGTGTCATATGTTACTATTCAATAACCGGTGATAATACTTCAAAATTATTAACATCTATTAAACCTTGATCTGTAAGCTTCCAACTAGGGCTAGTTGATAAAGCTAAGAATGATAGATGCATAAATGGTGCATGAACACTGCATCCTAGCTCTAACTTTGCTGATTTCTCTAAATCTGCAACTTTTTTACTAACTTCTGGGCCTGTTAGTTCATCAGTAATGAGTCCACCAACTGGTAATCTCATTTCTTCAATTACACGACCTTTTTTAATAACAGCAATACCACCTTCCATTTCTATAACACGATTTATTGCTAAAGTAATATCTTTAATGTCTGTACCTACAGCTATAATATTATGAGTATCATGAGCAACACTTTCCGCAAAGGCTCCTTGCTTTAATCCAAAACCTTTTACAAAGGTTTTACCTACATTTCCATTCCGACCGTACCTTTCAATACAAACCATCTGTAGCACATCTTGTTTTACATCTGGCATTGCAATTCCTTGCTGTGTTTTAACTTTTACCTCTAAGCTTCCAGAAAGGTTTTGATCTGGAATAAGCTCAATGCATCTTACTAAAGCTTCTCTTCCAGAAGCAGGTATAGTTATTGAATCTTCTGTAATCTCATTGCATTTAACTGAGTGTTTTACTTCATCAGGATAAACATATTTAGGTAAATTAATTAATAATTCTCCTTTAGAGGCTACTAAATTCCCCTCTAGAAAAACTCCCTCTACCGACATTTCCTTTAAATCGTTTATAATAGCAATATCTGCTATTTTCCCTGGTGCCAAAATACCACGATCTTCTAAACCGAAATAAGAAGCTGGATTAATAGTTACCATCTGAATAGCTTCTATAGGATCTACACCTTCATTAATGGTTCTTTTTACTATCTCATTCATATGACCTAGTTTTTCTAAATCTTCTGCTACCATATCGTCAGTAGCTAAAATACATCTTCTTGAATCCATACCTTCTTCAGTTACAGCACGAATACATTCTGCCATATTACGCTGAGTAGAACCTTCTCTCATAAAAACATATACTCCCTGACGTAGCTTCTCTATACATTCTTCCTTAGTAGTAGTTTCGTGACAAGAACAGTTTCCTCCAGTAGCAATAATATGTGCTGCTAATTCATTACTAAAAAGTTCTGGCGCATTTCCATCTACAATTTTACCAATACTCTTTGCATATGTTGTTGAAGCTACTAAATCTGTAATAACTTCAGGTGTATTTTTATAAACATGTTTAACATTACTAAACCCTTGCAACTCTCCAATTCCAATAACATTTGGATAGTTTAAAACTTCTTTCATATCCTTTGAAGTTATATCATACCCTGCAGTCTCTAGTCCTGGACAATCTGGAGTTAACGCTGGCACTACTAAGTGAACATGGTTTGGCACAACACTAGCTTCATCGGCCATGGCTTTCATTCCTATAGGTCCTAATGCATTTCCTATTTCATGTGGATCAGCCACTAGTGTAGTAGTTCCTGAAGGAATAGATAATCTTGAAAACTCTGTAATAGTTAACATACTACTTTCAAAGTGCATATGAGAATCTATAAATCCTGGAGATAAAAATTTACCTCTCACATCTACGACAAGTGTATCTGGACCTATTAATTTTTCAGCATCTCCTACCATTAAAATATACTTATCTTTAATAGCAATATCTGCTTGGTACATTTCTCTCGTTAATACGTTAATAACATTTCCTTGATATAAAACAATATCTGCAAATTGATCTTCTGCCATAAGACTATCAATTAACTGCCTATATACCATTGCTTGTTTAATTCCTATAGCATCTAACAATAAACTTCCCCCCTTCTTTTATTCTTTTTGAATGTCCATGTGATCAACTATGCCTACAATAGAGGCATCTATAGGGGATTGGATTTTATCTGCAGCATATCTTGCAGCAGTTCCTTTAGTATATATAACTACTTCTCCAATTCCTGATCCAACTGTATCTACAGCCACTAAAGGTTCACCTATTGGACTTTGTTCAATATTTAGTGGTTGAGTCAACATGAGCTTACACCCTGTTAATCGTTCATCTTTTCGTGTTGCCACTACTGTTCCTATTATTCTGCCTATATGCATCTTACCCTCTCCTTCAAAATGAGGTACTATCCTTTAATAAGCTGAATTCCCTTTTCTTTTGCCTTATCATAGGCTAATGGTGTAATAATCGTATCTTTAGGAAAATTTATTTGCTTTTGACTATTTGGCAACAGTGAAATATCTTTTTTTGTTATAACCTTTTGGTTTTTATTTATTTGTATATTTTTATCTTCTTCATCAGCATTATTTAATATTTTTTCTTTAGATTTAACTGAGTTTTTGTCCTTGTCTAAAAACTCTAAGTAGTATTCTTTTTCATCTAAAGACATTACACCCATCTTTTTTAGTTTTTCAATATTCTCTTTAATCATTTCTTCTAAAAAAGGCTGTTGAGAACTTGAGCCTTTATAATTAAGAAGCTGATTAAAATTTATTTGAACCAATTTTCCCTTCCATAAACACTGCCATAGTAAACGAGGAATAAATTGGTCTTGTATTCCTGTAGCTAATTTAATAGCTGTATTCTGTGTTATAGAAGGAACGACAATTCTTTTAGCTATTTGAATCGATTCATCCACTAAATTTTCTTCCTTTTCAGTTAACACTTTTTCTACTTGTAAAGGAATAGATATGTTTTTATCCTCTAATATTTTCTCTGCAGAGGATGAAAGTGCAATATCCACTACAAATCCATAACGTTTTATTTTAGGAATATTTCTTAAAGCAGATTCTATAGAATCGCCTTTTCCAGTTAAAACTAAGAGTATATGATTTTTATTGTCATATTCTTTGGATATGTCATTTGCACAATTAGCCAAGTGTTTTAAAATCTCCCTTGCTTGATCATGACCTTTCATAACTTATGCTCCTTATATTATTCTCCTTTTAGCAATACTCGTTCTACTTCCGTATGAGGTCTTGGTATTACATGTACAGAATGGAGCTCTCCTACTGCTCTAGCAGCTTCTGCTCCTGAATCAGTTGCAGCTTTAACAGCACCTACATCTCCTCTTACCATAACCGTTACTAAACCAAAGCCTATTTTTTCATAACCAACTAATTCTACATTAGCAGCTTTAACCATAGCATCTGCTGCCTCTACTGCACCAACTAAACCTTTCGTTTCTACCATACCTAATGCTTGACTCATAATCCTTCCTCCTTTTTATTTATTTCTTTTCTTCGCTTGAAGATTTTTCATTTTTATCTGAAGACTTATTTGAAGTATTTTGTTTTTCTTTACTTTTTGAAACTTCATTTTTATTTTCTATATTTTTTATATTCTTTTTAAATTCGTCTATTAATGTATTTACCTCTTCATGAGGTCTTGGAATTACATGATGTGCTAAGACAATTCCGCTTCTTTCTACTGCCATAACACCAGCTTCAACACTAGCTTTTACTGCTGCAACCTCTCCAGCAACTTGAATAGTAACACTAACAGATTTTCCTGCTCCTATTATCTTTTCATATCCTACTAAAGCAACATCTGCTGCTTTAGAAGCTGCATCTAAAGCTGTAACAGCCGATGTTAATCCTACAGTTTCTATTAATCCTAGAGCTGCTTTCATTTAAACACCTCCTACCTTTTTTTCTTAGACCCTGCTTTATATTTTTTACTCATATCCTCTAAGGAAATTTTCTGTATATGACTATTAAATTCTTTTTCTTGATTATAGCTACTATTAGGTTTAAACGTTTCTTCTTCCGATTTTTTTCCACTTAGTTGTGCCAAAGTAACCATAGTTTTATTGCGAGGTTGGTTAATAGCTTTTTTTTCTATATTTAATTTTTTATTTTCATTTATAATTGAAAGCAAAGACTGTTCTTCATCAAGTGATAGATTCTGGTTTGAGTGATCAGATGTTTTATTACAGCACACAGGATTCTTTTTACTTGCTATGTTTCCTATGATCACCCTTGTTAAAGAGTTCACCATTTTATAACCTCCTCTATTTAATTACTTCCTGTATCAATTTATCCACTTCGTCATGTGGTCTTGCAATAACATTAGTAGAAATCACTTCTGCAATCTCCCTAGCTTTTTCTTCTCCACTAGATACTGCAGCATTAACAGCTGCCACTTCACCAGTTACAACAGCAGAAACTATACCTGACCCTACATAATTTAAATCAACTATATGTACATCTGCTGCTTTAACCATAGTATCAGCGGCCTCAATAGCGGCTACTAAGCTTCGGGTTTCTACCATACCTAAGGCCTGTTTCATAACAATTACCACCTTTTACTATTTTTTCATTTTAGGAAAATAACGTTTAATATCTATTGTTTCATAACCGAGAATTTTAGCTTTTTCAAACTTTTTAGAAGCTTCTCCTACAGGTTTTGTTGCATCAAAACCTAACTTATCAGTTACACCTCTAACACTATGAGAAGGCTCTAAACCTGACCCTATTCCTCCTGGTATTACTACAAGATCTTTAGATGCTTGGAACCGTGTAGCAATAGCCCATTCAATTGCATCATGACTATATATATCTACATCATCATCTACTATAACAACATGTTTCATATCTTTATTACTGGCCAAAGCCGCAATTATAGCACTTTTACCATCACCTTCAGTTTTTTTATTAATAGATACTACTGCATGGAACCTGCATCCTCCAGAAACTGTAACATTTACATCTACTACCTCTACCATATTTTTAATATAAGTATACAATTCCATCTCTCTTGCTAATCCGTTAGCCAAGTGTTCTTCTCTACAAGGAAAGGCTACTTGCATAATCGGATTATTTCGATGCATAACAGCTTTAATATCTACTATTGGGTGGTTACCTACATTTCCATAGTAGCCCATTAATTCTCCAAATGGTCCTTCAGGCTTTCTTTTATTTGGAACCATGACTCCTTCTAATACAATTTCTGCAT
This sequence comes from Alkaliphilus sp. NP8, assembly GCA_015978205.1. Classification (GTDB taxonomy): domain Bacteria; phylum Bacillota; class Clostridia; order Peptostreptococcales; family Natronincolaceae; genus Alkaliphilus_B. The sequence continues at coordinate 16,422 of JADWMM010000037.1, forward strand.
AAGCAGGTACTTCTAAATCTATACTGGTACATTTAACTAGTTCCAAAGGCTCTCCTCTCAGCGCACTGTCTACCTCATATTTATCTACACCGTATGTAGCAGTGCTTATTTGAGAAGCTAATAAAAAAGGATAATCATAGCCTAATATAATAGCTACTTCAAATGGTTTATTTTGATTTTCAAAATGTATAAACTGTTTTGTAGCTAAAGGTGATGCTATCAAAATACTAAGTTCATCCCTAGCATTAACCTGAAGTCTACGGACAGAAGTGGAGTATTTCCCTGTTTCTGGATCTTTAACTACTACTACACCTGCTGTAATAAAACTAGAAGAATCATCTCCATGAAATGTTGGAATAGGAAACATTTTTTCAATATCAATATTTCTAGTAACGATATTCTCCATTACAGGTCCTTTATGTAATCTTTTAAAAGGTTGAGGATTAGCAACAGCATTCATAAGTTGAGTAATTCGTTCATCTTTAGTAGTATTCATCATTTCATAGTAGATATCTCGATCACCAAAGAGTCCTCCTACTGCTGAATTAGGACTTCCTTTTACTTTATTAAACAATATTGGTTTTTCATTATTAAAATATTTTAATACAGCACCCATTTCATATTTAGGATCTACTTCCACATAACATGTTTCTAAATATTGTTTTTCTTCTAATTCTGATAAAGCAGCCCTCAACATTTGTTTTTCCATTCTATCCCTCCCTTCTACGATTCACCCCAGCGAGTAAATAAGTTATGATCTATATCTATCTGATCTAAAATTCTACCAACCATTATGCTAACCAAATCACCTATACTTTCTGGCTGATGATAAAATCCTGGCGCTGCTGGCATAACTATAACTCCCATTTTAGTAAGCTTTGTCATATTTTCTAGATGAATTAAGCTAAGAGGTGTTTCTCTAGGAACTACAATTAACTTTCTTCTTTCCTTCATAACCACATCGGCAGCTCTTGTTATTAAATTATTTGATAGACCATTAGAAACTGCAGCTAGAGTTTTCATCGAACAAGGGACAATAATCATACCGTCAGTTTTAAAAGATCCACTGGCAATAGCAGCTGTTAAGTCTTCATTATCATGATAAAAAGTCGAAAGATTTTTTAATTCATCTAAAGTCATACCACACTCATGAGAAACCACTTCTTCGCCCATTTTAGAAACTACAAGATGTGTTTCTATATTTAATTGCTTTAAAACTTGCAATAATCCTACACCGTAAATAGCACAGCTCCCACCTGTAATACCTACAATTAATTCCATTTGATTCACCACTTTCTTCCCTCGGTGTTAATTATGGGAAATCCTGTCTACAATTAAGTAGACAGGCTCCCTTAATATCAAGTTATTCTACCTTGTTTTCTGCATCTCCACCGCCTAGCCATGGATCTTCACCATTCTCCCAAGCTTTAAAGTATTCATCTATTGTCATTACTTTAGAGAAAATACTAAGATCTTTTAATCCATACTCATGCATTTCCTCAGTTTTAGATGCACAACCATCACTTAAACTAATTACTTTATAAGCATTAGCAAGTGCATCTGTAGCTGTACTTCTTACACAAACATTAGTCCAAACACCTGTTACTACAACTGTATCTATATTTTCTTCTCTTAAGTATAAATCTAAATCTGTATGGGCAAATCCACTATGTCTTCTTTTCTTTACAACATATTCATTATCTTCTGGGTATAATTCTGGAATAAAATCAGATCCCCAAGTACCATCTACTGCATGTAATGGTCTTACTCTAAAGTCTGCATCGTTTTTACGATGTGCTTCCTGAATGTGTACAATCTGAATATCATCACCTTCTCTTTTTCGTACCCAGTTTAAAATTCTTTGAAGATTTGGAACTAAAGGTCTTGCTCCTGGACATGTTAATGCCCCTTTTTCATCTACAAAATCATTTAACATATCAATTATCAAAATAGCATGTCTTGGCATAAAATTATCCTCCTTAAATTTAAACACTTTATTTGTTTTTACTTTAAAATGTATGTCTACTAAATACTAAGCAAAGTTTCATATATATCAAATATCAATATTTATTAATACTTAATCACACGATCAAGTTTTTGAATGCTTTGACGCTTAATAAACTCTCCAAAGCCTTCTTCACCAACTATACCATCCTTATCGTCGTATACTAAAGTTCCTCTTACAACAGTTTTTACAGGTTTACCTTTTAGCTGGATACCATGTAATGGATTATACTTAGCCATTGAATAAGTATCCTTTTCATCAATAGTCCATTCTTTTTCAAGATCAATAATAGTAAAGTCTGCATCTGAACCTATATACATTGCTCCTTTTTTAGGATAAAGTCCATACTGCTTTGCAGCATTAGTACTTAATACTTCCACTAATTTACTAAGACTTAATCTTCCTTTGTTATATCCTTCACTTACAAGTATAGAAACCATAGTCTGTACTCCAGGAATACCAGGAAAAGCAGTCCAAATATTAACTCCTTCAGCTTCTTTTTCTGTTTCTATTTCATATGGCGCATGGTCTGTACCTATAAAGTCTACGCTTCCATTTTGTAGACCTTCCCAAAGTTCTTCATTATCTTTTTTAGTTCTTAGTGGAGGTGCAATTTTAGCATATTGTTTTCGCTGGGACATTGCATCTTGATAATTTAATGTTAAGTAATGCGGACAAGTCTCTGAAGTTACACTAAGACCTTTTTTCTTTGCATCACCTATTAGCTTAGCTCCAATTCCAGTACTCATATGAACAATGTGTAATCTTGCACCTGTTTCTTCTGCAAAGCTTATACCTAACTGTATAGCAACTTTTTCTGCTAGTGCTAATCTAGCTTCTGCCCAAGCTGGTCCGTCCATTCTTCCATCTCTTTGGAACTTTTTAACATAATAGTCACACATAGCAAAGTTTTCAGCATGAATTCCTACTGGGAGACCTGTTTTTGCTACTACCCTAAATGCTTCTAACATTTCTGGATCTGTTACCTTTTCATAAGTTGGAACAGATGGTGTCATATATACTTTAAATCCACATACTCCATAATCTGCTTGAGCTTGAACATGCTCTAAATCCTCATTTCTTATATCTTCACCAGTTACTCCACCCCAAAATGCAAAGTCTACTATTGCTTTATCTTTAATAGCATTTAATTTAGACTCTAATTCTGGAACACTTCTAACTGAAGGTTTAGAACAACATGGCATATCCATAATCGTAGTAATACCGCCTGCTGCTGCTGCTGAAGTACCAGTTAAAAAATTTTCTCTATGAGTAAACCCTGGATCCATAAAGTGAGTGTGGGAATCAAAGCATCCTGGAATAGTTAAATTACCTTCTGCATCAATAGTTTTATCACATTCTATTCCTTCTAAATTACTTAAAAAACCTGATATTTTTTCATCTTTAACAAGGATATTTGTAAGCATTGTATTATTTCCCTGTGGAATCCTTGCATTTTTAACAATTACATCATACTTCATTTTGTAGCCCCCTTTTAATATTTAAAACTATTCCATTAAATGACTTTCAAGTATTTGATCCTTTCTAAAATTTTCTAATCCTAAATAATATTCTAAAGAATTAATAATATGTTCTAATTTTACAGGACCAACAATTTCAGACCCTGTTACTGTAACCCCATACCTGGCTGCTTCCTGCTTTACAAAATTAAATGTTCTATAAAGCGGTGTTGCATTACAATCAAACATATTCATAGAAACTACTGTACCTGATCTTTCTGGAAACTTAATTCCAACTGCTCTTACTGTAGAAAATCCTCCACTGGGACCTCTAACCCCTTTAGCAATTTTTTTAGCAACACTTACATCTTCTGTATCTAAAAACACATTATAAGCTGTTAAACCTTCATAATCAGCACTAACAATTGTTGCTCCTGCAGTAGAATGTAATGCAGCTGGACCTATATCAGGTTTTCTCTCTTCAGTATGAGCAACCGCTTTTAAACCTTCATACTGTCCTTTTCTAATAAAAGATAATTTTTTTCGGTTTTCGCAGCGAGCATTTTGTCCTGAAAAATATACCGGTACTGTATAGCGATCATAAATTTCCTTTCCTATCTCCTCTGCTAAATCTGCACATTCTTCAATAGAAATATTTCTAAATGGAAATAATGGAATAGTATCTTGAGCACCAATTCTTGGATGAGATCCTTGTTGCTCTTCCATATTAATTAACTCATAACTTTTTTCTGCCATATTAAGTAAAGCTTCTTTTAGTGGTTTTGGTTCCCCAATAACTGTCACAACAGTTCTGTTGAAATCATGTTCAGGCTCATAACTTACAAGCTTTACACCTTCTATACCTTTAAGTTGACTCACTATGGCTTCAATAACTTCAGTTCTTCTACCATCGCTAAAATTGGGTACTGCCAAAATATATTGCTTTTCTAATGCCATAATCTTTCCTCCCCTTTACTCTCTAATTCATTAATAAATATTTAATTTTAAATTTTGTTTATTTTATTTCTATTTCAAAAATTCTATTACTATTCCATTTTACCTTTATAGACTTTCTATAAATATATAAAGTATTTTTTCAAATTATATTTTATTAATTTATGGAATATTAACAAAAATAAACAATTCGTGGTTCGAACTTTAAAATTTAAAGGAATTTTCAGAAAAAAATAGTATAATATTAAATATAATCTTCTTTATTGGAAATTGATCTACTTCCCCTTTACTCCGATCAATCAAAAAGGAGAGTGTTTATTTATGGGATTACAATTAATTGATTTATCTCAAGAAATCTTTCAAGGTATGTCTGTTTTTCCTATGCATCAACCAACTTTTATAATGACAAATATGACTCATGAAGAAAATATGAAAGCTACTGGAAGTAAAAAATTAGGTTTTTCTGCTCGAAACTTACTTATTAGCGAGCATGGGGGTACACATTGTGATGGTGTTTGGGAATATAAGCCATCTGGTGCTACTATTGATAAAATGCCATTAGAATATTTTTGGGGCAGTGCCATATGTATAGATGTATCTCATATTCCATCAAACAAAAGAATTGAACCTAAGGATCTTGAAGAATCTGTATTAAAATCTGGACAGGAAATACAGAAAGGAGATATTGTTTTACTTTATACAGGACATTATGACAGATATTTTGGAACAGATAAATGGCAAACTGAATATACAGGATTAAGCTATAATGCTGCAAAATGGTTAGCACAAAAAGGCGTTATAAACATCGGTGTTGATGCACCTGCTATTGACCATCCAGATGATTTAGATTTTTCAGGACATTTAGTATGTGGTGAATACGATATTACAAATTCCGAAAACTTATGTAATCTTGATAAAGTTGTAAATAAAAGATTTTTATATTTTGGCTTACCTCTTAAAATTCGGGATGGGTCTGGTTCTCCAATTCGAGCTGTAGCATTAGTAGAAGAGTAAAAGATTTAATTTTAAAACCCTACTTTATCTCTAACTTAATATACTCATTGGACTCTTAATAATCCAATGAGTATATTATTTAATGACTAGGGTTTTAAAATTTTGATTTATGTCTAATTTTAATTTAATATTTTTTTTATTTTTAAAGCTACATCTAAATTTAATCTATCTTTTTGACTATTTAAATCTAAATTTGTAATTTCTTGAATTCGTTGTATACGATAAAGAATAGTATTATAATGAGTAAAAAGTTCTTCAGATATTTTCCTTAGATTTCCATTATATTGAAAATACACTTCCAAAGTTTTTATCAACTCTGTACCACGTTTTAAGTCATATTGAACTAAAGGATATATTGTAGTGTTATAAAACTCTTCTAACTCTGTTTTTAAAACATCCTGGCATAGTATTTTATAAATACCTAAATTATCGAAATAAGTAATTTTACTTTCACCTAAAATTCTTCCTATTTCTATTGCTTTAATTGAATCATAATAACTTTTATGTATTTTACTTAATCCTTTATATACACGACCTATTCCTATTTGAAAATCGTAAAATTTATTTCTTTTTATCATAAGTTTATTTAAATTAGAAGCAAAATCTTTTAATATTTTTTCACATTTATACTCATTATTTAGATTTAAAATTAAATGAATACTATCTATTTTGTTTACCATAAAAACCTCGTAAGGTGAGTTATATAAGAAACTTTCAATCTCTGAACTTAAAGAGTTTGTAACTTCCTCTAAAAACTCTAACCTTTCTTTGTTTTTGTCTTCAATCCTGGCTATAATCATTACATAGGATGAATCTAATTTTAAATTGAAATTATTTGCTTTATTTAAAGCATTTTGCTTTCTAGATTTATCTAATGAAAGCAATTCATCTAAAAACTCAGATTTATATTTATTTTCTATTTCCCTTATAGAAAGTTGCTTTAAAATTTCTAATGCTATAGTTGTAGATGAAGTTTCTAAAACAGAAAGATCGAAGCCGCCTAAGGGTGTACATGCAGACCAGCTGAAAATATGACCGTAAATATTATTTTTCACTATGATTGGCATAACCATACGTTTTAAATATTTCTGTTGGATTAATTCTGATTTTTCATGTAATTTTTTTTCATTCCACTGTCTTATATCAGATTTATAAAACTCTTGAGCATTTTTATGTAAAGCTTCCTTCGTATGATCTTGAACATTGTCAAAATTTAAAAACCACTCATGAGGGGTTCCTACGCATATGGCAACTGGATTTCTCACATTTTTATAAATTATTTGTCCTATTTCTTTTATTTGTCCTCCTTCTAGTACAACCTGCATTAGATCTTCATGAATCTTTTCTAACCGCTGTAATAACGAAGTTTGCCTATTAAAAATTTCTTTAAAAATTGGTGTCATAATATCCGAGAAAGGAGTAGCATAATAAATATCAATAATTGGGAAATTCAATTTATTAGCTACATCTTTTACTTCCGAAGATAACGAGTCTAAATAAGGCGATATTTTAATTCCTATTCCTGCTAATCCTTTTTGGTAGCATTGTTTAATTAAAGATTTTTGAAGCTCTTTATTGTCTTTTTCAAAAGAATAAGCTGTTGTTAAAAGTAGTTCTCCTTTATCAACCCAATTTAAAATGTCAGGGTCTGCCATTATATTAACTTTAGTTACTGTATTACTAGTTCCTTTAAAACCAGCAATTAATTTACTATGTTTCATACATTCTAATTTTAAAACTTCATCTATTATAATACCATTTTGTCTATCCATCCCCCCACCCTTTCCTTAAACAATGTGCAAAGTTTTAATCCTCATAGATTAACATTTCTTTCATCTATACTATTCTAAATTTTTAGATAAATTCCTTTGTATTTTTTTATTTATATATATAAATCTTTTTTGTTTTTTTATATAAATATAGGGTATTAAAAATTATGAGTAAATATTAGATTTATATTAGAGAGGAATGATAATTTATGAATACTGAAGATCTTAATATTATTAAACAAGCAATTTTAAATGAAATCGAAGGTTATGAATTCTATAAAATGGCAGCCGCACAGTCCGGTACAGATGATAGTAAAAAAGCATTTTTAGAATTAGCTAATGAAGAGTTAAAGCATGCTGATTATTTACAAGAACTTTTTGACAAGGTAAAAACTAGTAGTGAAGATGATTTCAAACTTTCTTTCTTAGCTGATGCTCCATCACCTAAAATTTTTGACTGGAAAAAAGTAGACGACAAATATACTAGCCTTGCTGTTTCAGTCTTTGGTATAGGAATTCAAATGGAAAGATCTTCTATAGACTTTTATGAAGACGCAAAACAAAAAACTAAATTTGAAGAAGCAAAAAAACTTTACGACCTTTTAATTAAGTGGGAGAAAGTTCACTTAGATCAATTTATTAAACAATATAATATTTACAAAGAAGTTTGGTGGAATGAACAAGAATTTGCACCATTTTAGATATAATTTCATACGTTTCCAGATTCACTAAATTAAAGATTACTTAAATATAAAATAGAGGATGAAGCTAATTAGCTTCATCCTCTATTTTATATTTAAGTAGTGCTTATTCAATTCCAAAATATTCTTCTAACGTTATTTGTTCATTATATATTTTTTGTGCTACATCTTTTCCTACATATCTTAAATGCCAAGGCTCGTAAAGATATCCTGTAATATGAGTTTTATCTTTAGGATATCGTATAATAAATCCAAATTTATGAGCATTATCTTTTACCCATTTACCTTCATTAGTATTTCCAAATTCTTCTTCCAGGCCAAATCCAACTTGTTGACTAGTTATATCCATAGCTAAACCTGTTTGATGCTCACTCTGCCCTGGCCTTGCACTTAATTTATTCGCTTCTTCTTCTCCCATTCTATCTGCAAAGTTATTAAAAATATATTTTTGAGTATTATAGGATCTATATCCAGATAGTGCAAATATATACTTTCCTTCTTCGTAAGCATTTTTAAAAAGCTCTTCTAAGGCCTTAGCAGCTTCTTGTCTCATATATTTCTTTTCATGTTCTCCGTCAAATGAAAATTTCACATCTGGTATTACTAAATCATCAGGTTTATAGTCTGAATCTACATGTATATCTTTATTTACAACAATAAGAATATCTTCTGCTTTATCAATCGAAACTGGATAATTTTTTACTTCTTCTTGTTTATCAGCTTCATTATTAAAATTTTCCTCTTCTGTATTTAGATTATTAGAGTTCTCTTCTGAAATCTGACCAGCAATAACTGTATCTGGATAAAAAAGTTTATCCTTTAGTATGAATAGAGTTGTTAAAACTATACAGAATACAACTAAAGTTGAAAACAATCTATTAAACCTTTTTCTTTGTTTACTTTTTATCCTAGTTTTTCTCATAATAATTCATCCTTTATCATTTTATATTTTATCATTAGATAATAAAATTTAATTAACAAATAAAATTATAACATATTTGTCGAAAAATAAATGATAAAGTTGAAATTTTAACTTTATTGTAATCTTATTTTTGACTTTTTACTAAATCTTTATCTTTATTTAGAGCTATATAGTCAAAAATTTTCCTCTGACATGTTGTTTTTGCATCAAATCCTTTATATTCAAAAACCTTATCCAATATATACCCTCCACTGAAAGTCGCAATTACAGTCCCTACACCAACAATTCCACCTAATAAAAACCCTAGAACTAAAACAATAGATTCTATTCCTGTTCGAACATACTTTACATCTAATCCTGTTATTTGTACCATCCCAACCATAAGCCCATCTCTAGGCCCTGCTCCTAATTCATACTTTAAATATGAATACATACCATAGTTTTGTACAATGAGAGCATAAAATAAAACTAATATCTTAAGAAAGAAGTTTTCAGGAGATAGTAAAATATTAAATTTAGAAACTATATCTATAAAATATCCAATAAATATCATATTAAGTATGGTTCCTATACCTATATGAATTTTAATACTTATAGTAAATAATACTATAAGAAATCCCATTATTTGTGTAACTTGACCAAACTCTAAGCTTATATGATTACTCATTCCTAAAGCAAGAGTATCCCAAGGTGCCATTCCAAAATCTAATGCTTTAATTTGAGCTATCCCGTAGCCTATAATTAAAAAAGCTAACATTAAACCTGGTATTTTCTTTCCGTCTTCAACTAACAACTTCTTATTTAATTTCATATTAACACATCCTTATGCTATATATTATACTCGTTATTAAATAATAAACAATAAATAATAACTATTATATTTATATTATAATTGCTATTAGTGTTTTATCATAGTTTTTATTTTTACTTATTTGAAGTCCACTAAAAAAGGTGTTATACTACTTATTTTGTAAGCAATATAACACCTTTTAAAATAAATAATTTATTTTAAAAACACTTCTTTTAATTCATTCTTTAAATCTTGTCTTAATTCCGTTATTTCTTCTTTATAATTTTCTGAGTTATTACTAGGAGTTCTATCATTCACAAATCTTCCTTTGTTTTCTAATCCCCAGAATCCAGCAGTATCATCATCCATTACTTTGAAAGCTTTCATGTACTCATCCCAAGCTTCATCATCAATTCCTACACCATCTCCAATGTAGCCTCTTCCACCACCTAAGAATCCTGCATTCATTATTGTATAAATAGACTTATCTTTTAATAGTCCTTCTAAACCAGAATCTGTATCTCTATATGCAAATTGCTTAGCAAATACTCTTTCCATATAACCTTTAACTATTGCTGTTGGAGTGTCGTGCCAATTTGGGTAAACAAATATAATATGGTCTGCTTGACTTACAAATTCTTGTTCCTTCTTAATCTCTTCTGAAGCTTGTCCCGTTCCATCTTTTGCATAATAAAATTCTTCACGAGATACAACTGGATCAAACTCCATATCATATAAATCTCTTAATTCTACTTCCACTCCATTTTCTTCAAAATATTCCATAGCTGTATTTGCTAAGTCATAATTAACACTATATTTTCTTGGATCAGCCACTACAAATAATACTTTCTTTTTGTCTCCATCTGTAAATCCTTTTGGTTTATAAGTATCAACCAAATTTTCAGGAACTATTGAAGCAGATGTTGTTCCATCTGTTGATGCTGATGTTACAGTATCAGCATCTTCTGATCCTACACTATCCACTTTCTCTGCTACTTGAGGTGTGTCTGAATTTTGTGTAGAATTTGTAGGCGTATCTGCCTTTGAGCAAGCAACTACTCCAGAAAGCATAGTTGCTATAATAGTCATTAGTACTATATTTTTTTCATTTGTATTCCCCTTAAATTTATATATGATAATTTATATATAAATAATTACTACTATTAAAGTTAATAATTACAATAACAGAATTGTATTGTTTCCAAATCATTTAAATTTAATTTAATACTGTTATCTATACGCTTCTATTAATTTATCTATAAAAAATGTTAATTCTTCTTTTAAAATTTCATTTTTTCTTTTAACCATTGCACAAGTTATTGAAAGAGTTTTATCAGAATAAGGTATTCTTGCTAAATCACTTGGTAATTCTTTATTGCATTTCCAGTCAATTTCTATAGCAAATGATGGAAGTTTGTGTAGCGCATCATTATAAGTCTTATTTCCATTAGCTAGTATAGTTTTTTTATTATACGGAATACCTAAATATTCTAGCTCATAGTCAAAACCAAACATACCTTCAAATAAATATGACTTTTTTACATGGAAAAGTCCTTTTAAATCTTCTTTTTCTAGCTTTTCTTTTTTGCTTAAAGATGAATTCTTACTAATATGAATTCTAAATTTGCCTTTAAAAAGATTTTTTAGCTCTAACCCTTCAGCTGTTAAAAAATGTGTTAGTTTTTTTAGTTGAAAATCGCTATATATAATTATAGCTATATCAGAATCTCTAAGATTGACTTTTTGTATAGCCTTTTCAACCCCACATTCATATATCTCAAACTCATAATTATTTTTATTGTATTTTTTGCAAACCTCGAAAAATTGAGAATTTATAATTTCAGAACCAAAAGAAGGAATTTTAATTTTATTTTCATTTGAGTTTGTCATTAATTTCTTCTCTACAATCTTATATTGTTCCACCATTGCTTTTGCATAATGATACACTTCAACACCATAGGAAGTTAATGTTACTCCCCTATTAGTTCTATTAAATATGGTTTTTCCTATTTCTTTCTCTAAGTTTGCAATTTGCCCACTTAAATTTGGCTGGGAAACAAATAAGTTATTAGCAGCCTTTGATATACTTCCAGTTTCTACAACTTCAACTATAGCTCTTAATTGGTTAAAATCCATATTCATCCTCTTCTTCACAAATTATTATTTTTATAATTTATTTTTATATTTAATAAATTTTATTTATATTTAACATTGTATACTATTTAACAAAGATTTCAATATTCTGGTTATGCGCATTTTTTATAGCTACTACATGTATTTTTATATATCTACAAAAAACTGCATATTCTGCAGGCAAAACTTACATTAAATAAGCTTTATATAAAAAAACATGTGACTTTATATAATTCAAGTCACATGTTTTTTTATAATTCGCTTTTATATCTTATACTAATTTTTTAGCTTCTTCTATTGCTTTATCATAATTTGGATGTTCTGTAACCTCTTTTACATATTCAACATACTTAACATTATTATCTTTGTCTAAAATAATAATTCCTCTACTAAGCAATCTAAGCTCTTCCATAACAAATCCATAATTCATTCCAAAGGATAAATCTTTATGATCAGATAAAGTGATTACTTTATCTATTCCTTTGGCACCACAGAATCTTTGCTGTGCAAATGGTAAATCTACACTTATAGTAAGTATTACAACATCTCCTAAGTTAGATGCTTCTTGATTAAAGTGTGTAGTTTGAAATTCACATACTCCTGTATCTAAAGAAGGAACAATACTGATAATTTTCACTTTATCTTCTGCATCTTTTAAAGAATACGGTTGCAAATCATTTGTAAGTACTGTAAAATCTGGTGCCTTATCTCCTACTTTTATTTCTTTTCCTATTAATGTAACTGGGTTACCTCCCATTGTTACTAAGCCTTGTCTCTTATCTGACATAGAATAATCTCCTTTCAAACATTAATTTAAATATATTTAATTATGTTAAATTAAATTTTAGTAAATATATTGCCTTAATAAAATACCCTTAATCAATTATATTAAACGTATAAATGCTTTTTTATTTTATCAATTAAATTATTAAATTAAAAAACAAGTAGAGCTTGTTTTTTCTGTTTATATATATGATAGTTCAAACTATATATTATTTATTTGCCAATCTATAGGGTTTTCATTTATGGATTTTAAAAATTCATTTGTTTTAGAAAAAGGCTTAGATCCAAAAAAACCTTTTCTAGCTGATAGAGGACTAGGATGTACAGATTTTATTATGTAATGACTCGGATTTGTTATTAGTTTTTCTTTGCTAATAGCATTATTTCCCCAAAATATAAACACTATGGGATCTTTTGTATTGTTTAACAAATCTATTATATTATCAGTAAATATTTGCCATCCTATTTTTTTATGAGAATTAGCTTCTCCCTTTTTTACTGTTAAGACTGTATTCAGTAAAAGCACGCCCTGATCAGCCCATTTTTTTAAGTAGCCATTATTAGGCATATAACAGCCTAAATCTTCATTTAATTCTTTATATATATTTCTTAATGAAGGTGGTATTTTAACTTCTGGTTTTACAGAAAAACTAAGACCATGAGCTTGATTTGGACCATGGTATGGGTCTTGTCCTAATATAACTACTTTTACATCTTTATATGCAGTATAATGCAAGGCATTAAAAATATCATTCATAGATGGATATATAGTATTAGTTTTGTATTCCTTTATTAAAAATGTTTTTAGCTTTTGATAATATTCTTTATTAAACTCTTCTTCTAATAAAAGTCCCCAATCATTATTAAATTTTGCTGCCATTTATATTCCTCCCAAATAAACTTTAGTACTTTAAAACTTAGTTTTACTTTAATACTACAGGATTATACCACTAAATAAAAGAAAAACAATAATCAAGTGAACTTATATTCTAGATATGATATAATATTTTAATCGGAAAATATTATATAAAGGATGGTAATAAATTGATAACTGTAAATAATGTAAGTATAGCATTTCAACAACAAAAACTATTTGATGATGTTAATTTAAAATTCACACCTGGTAACTGTTATGGTGTAATAGGTGCTAATGGAGCAGGTAAAAGTACTTTTTTAAGGATATTATCTGGTGAAATAGAGCCAAATACTGGAGATGTATCTATTGCTCCAAATACTCGTATGTCTGTTTTAAAGCAGGATCATTATGAATATGATAAAGAAGAAGTTATACAAACTGTAATTATGGGAAACAAAAGACTTTATGAAATAATGGTAGAAAAGGACGCAATTTATGCAAAAGAAGACTTTTCAGATGAAGATGGAATAAAAGCATCTGAACTCGAAGCAGAGTTTGCAGAAATGGATGGATGGAGTGCAGAATCTGAAGCTTCATCTTTATTGCAAGGTTTAGGTATAAACACAGATCTTCATTATAAAAAAATGGAAGATTTAACAGGTACTGAAAAAGTGAAGGTTTTACTTGCTCAAGCCTTATTTGGTAAGCCTGGAATTCTTATTCTAGACGAGCCTACTAACCATTTAGATATTGCAGCTGTAAATTGGCTTCAAAGATTTTTAGAAGATTTTGAAGGTACTGTTTTGGTAGTATCTCATGATAGATATTTCCTAAATGAAGTATGTACACATATGGTGGATATTGACTTTGGTAAAATAAAAATGTTTGTAGGAAATTATGATTTTTGGTATGAATCAAGTCAATTAGCTCTTAAAATGATGAAAGAGCAAAACAAGAAAAAAGAAGAAAAAATAAAAGAATTACAATCATTTATTGCTAGATTTAGTGCTAATGCATCTAAATCGAAGCAAGCTACTTCACGTAAAAAGCTACTTGAAAAAATATCTTTAGATGATATTCAGCCATCTACTAGAAGATATCCTTTTGTAGGATTCACTATGGAAAGAGAAGTAGGAAATGATATTCTACTAGTTGAAAATTTATCTAAAACTATAGATGGAGTAAAAGTTCTTAATGATGTGAGCTTTATAGTAAATAAAGGTGATAAAATTGCTTTTATTGGAGACAATGAAATAGCTATTACAACTTTATTCAAAATTTTAATGGGTGAAATGGAACCAGATAGTGGTAGTGTAAAGTGGGGAGTAACAATTACGAAGTCTTATTTCCCTAAGGATAACTCTGAATTCTTTAATGATGTAGACTTAAACCTTATAGATTGGTTACGCCAATTTTCTGAAGATCAATCCGAAATATATTTACGTGGATTTTTAGGAAGAATGTTGTTTTCTGGAGATGAGCCATTAAAGAAGGTTAAAGTTCTATCTGGTGGAGAAAAAGTTAGATGTATGTTATCTAAAATGATGTTAACCAATGCTAATGTTCTTTTATTAGATCAACCTACAAACCATTTAGACTTAGAATCTATAACTGCAGTTAATAACGGATTAAAAGATTATAAAAGTAATATTCTATTTGCATCTCACGATCATCAATTTATTCAAACTATAGCTAATAGAATAATAGAGCTTACTCCTTCAGGATATAACGATAGAATGATGTCATATGAAGAGTATATTGAAGCTTTTCTTAATAAATAAAGTTCATTTCATGCTACAGTATAGACAATAAAAAAACTCCTAAAAGGCATTACTGCCCTTTAGGAGTTTTAAAATTTCTGTTTTATTTTTATAATAATTTAGTTCCATTCATAATTAATTCAAATTTACAATCTAAAAAGTTTGCTGCTTTTTTACACATCATCATTCTGTTTAAAAAGATTTCAAAGTACTCCATAAGAGAAGATATTTCTACATCTATCTTCATTTCTAACAGTATTATTCTTTTTTCAGAATCTACTTTAACATTGGCTTGTTCGACTGCATAGTTCACTCGATCATGAATATCAAAGGTTGAAATATCTCTATTTCTAACTCTACTTCTTCTCACATCAGATTTATCAGCTAATATTAATGCTGCTGAAGCTAGATTAACTGGATTTCCTGTACCTTCATCATGATTTCCTATTGCTGATGTAACAATAGCTATTTCTTCTGGGTCCATTCCCATTCTAGTTAAAATATTAAAAGCTAACGTAGCTCCTGTTTGTGCATGCTCCACTCTATTAATCATATTTCCTATGTCATGAATATATCCAGATATTTTAGCTAATTCAACATCTCTTTCATTATAGCCTAAAGTAGATAATATGTCTGCTGCAATATTAGCTACTCTTCCTACATGTACAAAAGAATGTTCTGTAAATCCTAGTAAAGATAATAAATCATCAGCTTTTTGTATATATGTTTCAATTTCTTTGTTTTTTCTTATGTCTTCAAAAGTTATTTTTTTCATGTTTTGATCCCCTTTATTAATTTCTTATAACTATATAGATCATATATCCAATATACAACAAAGTAAGAACTGAACCTTCTATTTTTGATAAACTTTTTTTACTAATAGCAAATATATAGGTTAATGCTGTTATTCCTAATAAGAAAATAATATCAAATAATATTTTAGGTTCTACAGTTAAAGGAGATATAACTGATGATATTCCTAAAACGAATAGTATGTTGAATAAATTTGATCCTATAGCATTCCCTATTGCTATTTCCCCTTCTCCTTTACGAGCTGCTATAATTGAAGTAGTTAGTTCTGGTAGAGAAGTTCCTAATGCAACGATTGTAAGTCCTACTAATGTTTCGCTCATTCCTAAATCTAAAGCTATTGATGTACTACTATTAACTACAAAATCTGAACCTAAAAGTATTCCACCTAATCCTAAAATACCTAAAACACTAGTTTTATATATGTTTATTTCTGTCTTTGAAGTTTTTTCGTCTAAATCACTTTCATCATTAGCTTCTTTAGACATTATGCTCATTTCAACTAAATAATATAGAAAAACTGCAAATACAGAAAGTATTATTAATCCATCTCCTAATGTTAACATATTAATCTCTCTACTTTGAAATACTATATCATTAGATAAAATATAAAGAACTACTGTGGCTAGTAGCATAAAAGGAAATTCCTTTACTATAGTACTTTTTCTTATATCTATAGGTTTAATAAAAGCCGCTATCCCTATTACTAAAAGTGTATTAAAAATATTTGATCCTACTATATTACCTACTGATATTTCACTTGAATTTTGTAATCCTGCATTTATACTAACTGCTGCTTCTGGCGCACTAGTTCCAAATGCAACTATTGTTAAACCAATTAAAAGCACTGGAACTCCTAACTTTTTAGCTAAATTTGATGCACCGTCTACAAATAAATCTGCTCCTTTTATAAGTAAAATAAATCCAAATAATAATAATATGTAATCCATATAAATTCCTCCTATAAGTATAATTAATTTCCTATTTAAGTTAAAAATAAACTTAATTTTTTAAAAATACCGTTATCACCACCTAACATAGTTTTTGTTATCTTTAATTTTTAATTCAACATAAAAAACGAGGCCTTTAGTTAATGCATAATAAATGCACTAACTAAAAGTCTCGCTCTTTTAATGTATATAGTATTAAAAGTAAATAGATCCAGGGATATCCCGGGTATGTTGAATCTATTTATTATGCTACTCCCTTTTAGTATTACTATACCTACGATAATACCATATTTAACTTGAAAGTACAACAAATACATAATATAAATTAAAACTTTTTTATTTAAATATAGTTTCAGAATATATGTAATAACATTAAAATTTATAATATTATTTTTAATAGTGTAGGTACTGTAATAATTGTACCTAACGTAGTTAAAGACACTATAACAGCAGCATATTCTTTTTCTATATTAAAACTTTCTGCAAATATAGATGTCATAGCCGAAGCCGGCATTGCAGTCATAATAATTACAGTATTTATAGCTTTTGATGTATCACCTATCAATATTGATATAAAATAAAAAATTGCCGGTATAATTACTAGTTTAGTAATTAATCCATAGTATACTGTCCAATCTTTTAGATAATTTTTTATTTGAGAATTAGAAAGTATAACTCCAATAATAATCATAGATAATGGACCTGTAGTATTTCCTATACTTTGTATGCTATTTATTATTGCATTTGGTAATTTTATATTAAATACCATAATTATAATACCTATAAAAACAGCTATAAGCGACGGATTAAAAAGAATTTTTTTTATTTCATACTTTATATCTTCTTTGTTCAAATTTCCTTTAAATAGTAAAATCCCATATGTCCACACAAGTATTACAAAAAACATATTAAATATTGACCCGTATATAACTCCTTCTGATCCATATATAGCATTTAATATAGGAAAACCAATATAGCCTGTATTAGGAAATATATTAGCAAAATGTATTATCATTTTTTTATTTCCTTTTATAGGAAGTACTAGTATAACTGAAACAACTATAATTATTATATAAGCTACAAAACTATAGTAAAATGTTTTTATAACATTATTTTTAATAGTATCATTATAAGTAAAAATAAAAGAAGAAACTATCATAAACGGTAATGCTATCTGAATAAGAATATTGGTTAAACTCTTATTTATTTCAGAAGTGATAATTTTTTTCTTACTTGCATAAACTCCTACTAAAATCATAATAAATAAAGATAAAACACTTTCTATAATAGTAAACATCTCCACCCAATACCACCTTCTTACTTTCCATGTTATTTATATTATTCATAAAGTATTTAAATGTATCAACAATCTTGTTTTTTGTAAAAAAATACAACTGATCAATCAGTCGCATTTTTATTATCTACTTGGCTGTTGTATTTTTTGCTATTTAGTTTATTTTAAATTAAACCGCTCGCCTTTGTAACGTTCTAATAGCCACCTCATGTTCTCCTAATATCTGATAAATAGATTTGTTATCTTCAATCAAACAATCAAGCTTTTGGTTTGCTTCTGTTTTAAATTCAATTAAGTCTGCTGTTCGATCTGATATTTCACTAAGCTTTTCTTTAATTTCAATTTGTCCTTCTTCTACTGAGCTTAGCCTATTTTCTAAAGCTTTTTGTCCTTCTTCTAAAGAAGCCTGTTTTTCCTCTAAAGAATCTAGTCTTTGCTCTACAGAATCTAATCTTGTTTCTATAGAATCTAATCTTATTCCTATAGAATCTAGTTTTTGCAAAACTAAGCTTTGGAATTCTTCATTTGTCATCTAGTTCCCTCCTTTTTCTCTAAAGTTTCCTTAGATGATGTATGGTATTTTCTTCGTAGTCTCTATGTATATTATATTGTTTAATTCTATAGATAACAAGATGTAATTTTATCATTTTTAATTTCTTTAATTATTTATCCATTAAACTCTTCCCTATATTATAGTACTCTTTCCTTATATTTTAATATACTAAACTGCCACCTATCGACTAGCACATATGAGTAATATTTTGATTCTTGTATTTATATTAAAAAAATAAAACAAGGTTATAATATTTACTTAATATATTCTATATATAAAGTTAAATTTTCAAAATTGTGGTAAAATATAATTAATACATAAAATTATTATACAAGGAGGATCTTATGACAAATTTTGAAAAAAATCTTGAAAAATATGCTGAACTGGCTATTAAAGTAGGGATTAATTTAAAAGAAAAAGAAGGACTATTAATTATAGGAAATGCTGAAACTTTGCCTCTTGCTAGACACATTGTTAAAAAAGCCTATGAAACAGGTGCAAAACATGTAGACTTTCAACTAGCTGACGATGAAATGAGTTTAATTAGATTTGAACATGGAAAAGAGTATGTTTTTGAAAATTATCCACAATGGAAAGTAAATCAATTAGAAGCTATGTATAAAGATAACTATCATCACCTGTTTATTTCTGCACCAAATCCAGAGTTGCTAAAAAACATAGATGGAGAACTAGTTGCTAAAAGCCAAAAAACAGCCTCTAAATCAATGGCTTCTATTATGCACTATAGAATGACAGGTTTTACAAAATGGTGCATTATTGCTATGCCTTCAGTAGCATGGGCAAAGAGTGTGTTCCCAGACTTAAATGAAGAAACTGCAATAGATAAATTATGGGAAAAAGTATTTGCAGCAACACGGGTTGATACAGATGATCCAGTAAAAGCATGGATAGAACATGATAAAAATTTAAAGAAATATAGAGATTTTTTAAACAGAAAGCAATTTGAAAAACTATTATTAAAAGGGCCTGGTACAGATTTAGAAGTATACCTTGCAGACGATCATTTCTGGATGGGAGGATCTAAAGAAAGTGAGGCTGGACCTCCATTTATAGCAAATATACCTACTGAAGAAGTATTTACAACGCCTCATGCTTTAAAAGTTAACGGTACTTTAAAAGCTACTAAACCACTTAGTTTAAATGGAAAAATTGTAGATGATTTTGGATTTACTTTTAAAGATGGAAAAGTAGTTGATTTCTATGCAGAAAAAGGCTATGATGTTTTACAAAAACTAATGGAAAATGATGAAGGTGCTAAGTATTTAGGGGAGGTAGCTTTAGTTCAAGATGATTCTCCTATTTCAAATACAAACATACTTTTTAATAATACACTATTTGATGAAAATGCTTCAGTTCACTTTGCTCTTGGTAGAGCATATGCTTATGCAATGCAAAATGGGTCTGAACTAAGTGAAGAAGAACTAAAAGCAAAAGGTGCAAACTTTAGTCTAATTCATACTGACTTTATGGTAGGCGGCCCAGAGCTTAATATTACTGCTTATGAAAAAGATGGTACTGAAGTAGAACTATTTAGAAATGGTAATTGGGTGTTTTAATTAAAAATATAATCGACTACATTTACAGTTATCTTATTACTCTGTAAATGTAGTCGCTAAATAATTTTTATTAAGTCTTTAGTTCTGTTATGTATACTATTATCTAATTAGTATTAATCTTGTTTTAAACTAGGTAACTCCCTAACAACTTCATAAAAATCTTTATAGTTTCCTCTATAGTCTATATTTATATTTTCCTTATCTTTATTTATTGCATAATCCTCTATAAGATATGTTTTGATTCCTATTTTACTAGCTATCATATCTTCTCCTACATCATTTCCAACCATTAAACAGCTTGAAGCATCTTCTTCAATACTTTCTAAAACTTCTTCATAAAATTTCAGTTGTGGTTTACAGTAATGCATTTTTTCAAAGCTTGTAATAAATGTGAAATCTTCGACATTAAGTCCTGCCCACTCTATTCTATGTAAAACAGCTTTTTCAGGAAAAAGTGGATTTGTTGCAACAACTAACTTATACCCCTTTTCTTTAAGTAAGCTTACAGATTGTATAATGTATTTATTTTGATTTGTTACACTTTTAATAGTATTAAAATCCTTTTCATAAAAATCCTTTAAAATAGGGCCTATTACTTCTGCTTCATAATCTACTAATCTTTAGTATATCAAAATAATATGGTGCATAAAAGAAATACAAAAATCTAATTTTAAATCCTTCTTTTGATGTTCTTTTAGTATTGTGTTTTATATTCATTATATAACTAAGCCCCTACCTTTTATAAAAAGTAGGGACTTAAATTGCTTAGTTTATAACATCTGATTTACTTCTACTCATAATACAGTACTTTTGTTAAGTTTTCTACCTTATATCCTTCATATAAAAGTCTATATATAAACTCAAAATCTTCTTGCCCTTTATTTGTTCTGCGTAATCCCATAGTTTCGTCAATAATACAACTTTTCATCATTATTGTATTAATATTTACACAGTGAGTTTTATTAGTTATATATCCATGCCTAATACCATATCCGAATTTAATTTTAAGAGAATTTCCACTAAAGTTTGTACCAACTACACTATATTTAGGATTCTTTTTCAAAAAATTTACTTGATTTCTAATTTTACTAGTTGCACTTTTACCATTATATCCATGAAAAACAATATATTCTCCTCTTGCTAAATAAGCACCTATATTATATACCCAAGGATACCCTACTGAAGCTGGCAATTTAAAATAAATTATATTTTTAATGTTTACCATTTTATGAAATTTCTTATATCTGCTATACCAGTTCTCTATAATTGATTTTGTATTGTGTTTAGAGCTATCATCTACAATAATGAGTTCAATATTTGAATAATCTTGAGTTAATATAGACTTTAATACATTTAATGTTTTTAAAGAATTATATTTTATAGGTAATATTACAGATACCCTACCTTTTATTTTAGCTCTTTGCTTTTTTCTCTCTAATTTTTTTTCCTTATATTCTGGTTTTCTCCGTTCTGAATGAATCCTTACATTAAAAAGCACTTCATTTATGTTATCTAATATATAGTTTTGTCTTACTATATCACCTACAAAAATAATATCATTTGCCACACCTGGAATCTTTCTGCATCCTATTAAAGTTTCTATTATATTTGCTCTAAATAGAAGTGTTCCAAATGACACACAGTGTTTTACAGGTTTATTTTTGTAATTTTCCTCTATTTCTTTTATATCGTAGCTAAGCCATGATGCAGGCCAAAGTATTTTATCCTTAGTATCATAAAAGGTTTGAAATCTAGTTCCCACAGCTGAAACCTTTGGATTTTGTATTAAATGATTTACTTGCTTTTCAATTTTTTCTGGATGACTAATATCGTCAGAATCATGTATAACTATATATTCACCTCTCGCAAGTTGAAAACCAATATTTAATGCCCAAGCAGAACTACAATTTATTGGCAATTTAAAATATATAAATTTTTCGAATTTATTTTCATTTATTTCTTTCCATTTATTTACAATTGTCTCAGTATTATCTGTTGAAGCATCATCTATGATAACAATTTCTATATGAGAATATGTTTGATTTTTTAATCCATCTAACGTTTCGCAGATATATTTGCCATAGTTATAAGTGGATATCACTACACTAACAAGACCTTCTTGTTTATTATTATTTTTGACCATCTTTTCACCACCTATCATTACTAAATTTGTTTATTATTATTTTATAATTTACATATCTAATTTAAATTTTGTTAATTGCTTCATTAAGTTTTTTAACTACATAGTCTATATCAGCTTTATTTAACTTATTATGAAATGGTAGCGCTATAGTTGACTTCCCTACTTTTTCTGTTATTGGGAAATCTCCTTCTTTAAAACCAAACATATTTCTCATATATGGCTGAAGATGTATAGGTGTAAAATATGGTTTACAAGCAATACCACTTTCAGTTAAATAGTCAATTATTTTATTTCTATCAATATTATCTTCAAGTCTTATAACATAAACGAACCAACTCATATTTGTAACTTTTGAATCTACATAAGGTAGAATAACACCCTTAATATCTTTCAATTTTTCATTATATATCTGTGCTATTTTATCTCTTTTAGCTATTATTTCTTTTAATCTTTCCATTTGTATAATACCTACTGCTGCATTAATCTCGCTCATTCTATAGTTATATCCTAATCTTTCATGATAAAGCCATAAACCTGTAGTAGCTCTTCCCTGACTTCTCATACTTCTACACAATTCTGCTATATTATCATTATTAGTTATAATCATGCCACCTTCTCCTGTAGTAATCTGTTTATTTGGATAAAATGCAAACACTCCTGCATCTGCTAAAGTTCCAGATTTTATACCTTTATATTCAGATCCAATGGCTTCACAAGAATCTTCAATAACCTTTAGGTTATATTTTTTAGCTAATTTCATAATTTCTGTCATATTATTTGGGTGTCCAAAGACATCTACAGGTAGAATAACCTTTGTTCTATCAGTAATTTTTTCTTCTATTTTATTTATATCTATATTTAATGTCTCTTCATCTATATCAACAAATACAGGCTTTGCTCTTTCAAATAATATGCAATTAGTAGAAGCAACAAAACTAAATGGTGTAGTTATTACTTCGTCTCCATCCTTAATATCTAATGATCTAATGAGCAAATGTAACGCACTTGTTCCACTATTTACTCCTATTGCATGCTTAACATTAAAATATTTTGTAAATTTATTCTCAAATTCCTCTATTTTAGGACCTATACTTAGAATTCCAGATTCTAATACTTCCTTAACTAAATTTATTTCTTTATCAGTAATATCTGGTGCACCTAAATTCACTTTCATATTATCTCCCCTTAATATTTTGTTCTATAATTACTTACTGTCTATCACCTAAAGTTACATTCTTTATTTATATTATGTTTATATTGCTATACTTGCTACTAAGGTATCTATGTCAACACTACTTTTATACTAAAGTAGCAATGAATATGTTCTATTCATACAATGAAATAGGTAAATATATTTAAATTTTTAATAATTAAAGGAGAGTTAATATGAAAAATATTAATACTTTACAGACTCCATGTTATTTACTTGATATAAATGAACTTGATTATAACCTAAATGGAATTAAAGCTGCATTTATAAACCACTGGAGTAGCAACTTATGCATTGGATATTCAGTTAAAACTAATCATCTTAAATGGATTCTTGAATATATGAATAATCAAGGCATATATTCGGAAGTAGTATCTAAAGATGAATACAAATATTCAGAGCTTATTGGTTTTTCCCCTTCTAACATTATTTTTAACGGACCATATAAAGATAAAAATATTTTACAATATGCAATTTCAAATGGAAGTATTGTAAATATAGATTCATTTTCAGAGATTTATGCCTTAAAAGATATTTCAAACAAAGAATCAATAAAAATAGGGCTTAGAGTTAATTTTAACTTAGAAAATGATTGTCCTAATGAAACTGCTATGGGAGATAAACCTAGTAGATTTGGCTTTTGTGTAGAGAATGGTGAATTTGAAAGAGCTTTAAATATGTGTAGTAATTTTAATATAAAAGTAATAGGATTGCACATGCATCAAAGTACTAAAACTCGTAGTAATAAAGTATTTAAAGCTTTAGCCCAGAAGGCTGCACAATGTATTAATATATATAATTTAAAAGAAAATCTCAAATATATTGATATAGGTGGAGGCTTCTTTGGTGGACGAAATGTTACTAACAAACCTACCTTTGATGATTACGCATATACAATATGTAAAGAATTATCTAAGGTAGTTTCCCCTCAAAATACACTATTAATAATTGAACCAGGAGCTTCTGTTATTGCTACACCCATAAGCTATATAACTAAGGTTATAGATATAAAAAATGTAAGAGGAAATAGGATAATAACTGTTGATGGATCTAAGTTACATATAGATCCTCTTTTTAGAAAACCTAAACCTTCTTACAAAATATACTCTAATGGTCCATTATGTGAAGAAACACAAACTATATGTGGAAGTACTTGTATGGAAGATGACAGACTCTTGTATATTGATAATGCAGAAAAATTAGAAATAGGAGATATTATCGAAATAAAAAAATGTGGTTCATACACTATGTCATATAACTCATGCTTTATTAATCTTCCTCCAGCAGTATATATAAAGCAAAATGAAGATTATAAAATAGTAAGAAATAAATGGAACCCTAAAAATATTTTGTAAGAAAGGAGGAAAAAAGATGAATCAAAGTATAAATATATTAATCACTAGTTCAGGCACAAGAACTCATCTTATTGACTGTTTTAAAAAGGAACTGAATAATCTTGGAAATATTGTAACAGCAGATTGTAGCAACTTAGCTCCAACTTTATATAATTCAAATAAACAGTATGTAGTTCCTAAAATTAATGATCCTAATTATATTAATATTATTAAAGATATATGTAAAAAAGAAAATATAACCTCTATTATTTCACTTATAGACCCTGAACTATCTTTATTATCAAAACATATAGATAAGTTTAGAGAAATAGGAGTTATTTCAATTGTTTCACCTTATGAACAATGTGAACTATGTTTAGATAAATATTCTACAGCTAAATTCTGCTATGAAAATAATTTTAAATTTGCTAAAACCTTTAATTCATTTACAGGATTTAAAACCGCTTTAAATAAAAAAGAAATAGATTTTCCAGTATTTATAAAACCCCAAAAAGGTAGTGCTAGTATAAATATAAATAAAGCAAGAAACCTTGAAGAGGCCGAATTTATATTTAAGTCAAATGATAACATGATTATCCAAGAATTTTTAAATGGCCAAGAAATAGGTGTTGATGTTTATGTTGATATATTATCTAATGAAATAGTTTCTATTTTTATTAAAGAAAAAATAATTATGAGAGCTGGAGAAACAGATAAAGCAAGATCTATAAAATGTGAAAAGTTATTTGAAATAATTAAAGACCTGGTAACTAGTATAGGATTGATCGGGCCTATAGATATAGATGTGTTTAATATAAATGGAGAATATTATATTTCAGAAATAAACCCAAGATTTGGAGGTGGGTATCCACTAGCTTATGAATGTAGAGTAAATTTTCCTAAGTATATAATCAATAACTTAAAAGGCATAATAAATAAACCTAATATTGGAAATTATCAAGAAAATATTTATATGATGAAACATAACGCCTTAACTATAAAAAGCAAACTAGAATTAATATAGTAACTATGTTAATTCTAGTTATTTATGTAAACTAAGGAGATAAAGATATGATTATAAAATATGAAAATATAACCCTTAGAGCAATAGAAGAAAGTGATTTAGAATTACTTAAAGATATGATAAATGATCCAGAAATTGAAAATATGATGACAGGTTTTTCATTTCCTGTATCCACATATGAACATAAAAAATGGTTTAATACGCTATCTAATGAACATAACAAACTCAGACTTATTGTAGATACTAAAGAACATGGAGCAATAGGTATAGTAATGCTTACAAATATAGATTGGAAAAATCGTAACGCAGAGTTTCACATAAAAATTACAGGTAAACATAATCTTAGAGGAAAAGGATATGGAACAAATGCTACTAAAGCTTTACTAAAATACGCTTTTGAACAGCTTAATATGCACTGTATTTATAGTAACATTATAGAGTATAATATTGCTTCTCAACGACTTACAGAAAAATGTGGATTTAAACAAGAAGGCATCTTAAGAGATAGGGTCTATAAAAATGGTAAATATAATAATATTGTAGTTTCCTCAATTAACAATAACCATATAAATAAAAATGAGAAAATTAAAATAAACTAAAATCAACCCCATATAGATAAACACTTATACAAAGAGTCTATCTATATAGGGTCTTTTTCAATATACTTAACTTTTATTAAGAAACTAATATTAAAAATTAGAATTTAATTAAAAACTATACCTAATTAACACCACTTTATATCCCTAATATAAGACTTGCTACATTAAAGTAAACAATTAAAGATACAGCATCTACTATAGTGCTAATAAGTGGTCCAGCCATAATAGCAGGATCTAAATTAAGCTTCTTAGCTGCAATAGGTAACAGTCCACCTATAGCTTCTGCTATCATAATAGTGGCTACTAAAGTTAGTGAAACAGTTAAAGCAACTGTTGCTTCAACACCATCCATAACCATCATTCGAACAAAATTTACAGCGGCAAGTACAGTACCTACTAATATACTTACACGAAACTCTTTCCATAACACACGCAAATAATCATTTAGCTTTATTTCTCCCAGCGCCAACCCTCTAATTACCAATGTAGATGATTGATTACCAGCATTTCCTCCTGCATTCATAAGCATAGGTACATACACCATTAAAACTACTACAGCTTCTAGTATAGACTCGGCCCTTTTAATAACACTTCCTGTAATGGTAGCAGATATCATTAATATTAAAAGCCATAATATTCTCTGTCTAGCTAAAGAAAAGACACCTGAATTTAAATATTCTTCGTCTGTTGGCTCCATAGCAGCCATTTTATGAAAGTCTTCAGTAGTTTCTTGGTCAATTACATCAATAATATCATCAACTGTTATTATACCAACTAATCTATTTTCTTTATCTACTACTGGCAATGTTATAAGATCATATTTTTTAAATATATTAACTATTTCTTCTTGATCATCTAATGTATTAGTCACTATCACATCTTCATTCATTACATCTTTAATAAGTAAATCCTCGTCTAATAGCACTAATTTTCTTAAAGATACAATGCCTTCAAGCTTTCTTTTTTCATTCATTACATAACAAGTATATATTGTTTCTTTATCTACACCTGTTTTCTTTATATGCTCAAGAGCCTGTTTTACTGTCATTTCTTTTTTTAGATCAACATATTCAATTGTCATAATACTTCCTGCTGAATTTTCAGGATAATTTAAGAATTGGTTAATTAATCTTCTTTCTTCTTCTGTAGATGATATTAATATTCTTTTAACAACATTTGCTGGCATTTCTTCAAGAAAATCTATTTTATCATCAAAAAATAATTCTTCTAAAATCTCATCTAATAATGTTTCATGCATAGAAGATACTATATCTTTTCTTTGTTGAGAAGATAAAAGTGAAAATATATCTGCTGCTTGATCCTTTTGTAATAATCTAAAAATTATAATAGCATTTTTCTCATCTAACTCGTCTATTATTTCTGCTATATCTGCTGGCATCATTTCATTTAATTCTTTTTTTAATAATCCAAATTTTTTCTGATTAATTAATTCTAATGTTTTTTCATTCATCTTTGCACCTCTTCCTTTAAAGAGAAGAAGTGTCGTTTTTAATGGTAGAAACTCCTTCTCTTTTGTTAATATTTGAATATACTATTATATTAATACACAAATGTTCCGGACTAGAATCCATTTCCACCACCACCTTTTCTAAAAGTTAATCTTATCTTTTCTCATACTTACATTTAATACTAAACCTATTGCCATCATATTTGTTAACATAAAAGTACCTCCATAGCTAACGAATGGTAAAGGTTTTCCTGTAACTGGTGCAAGACCTATAGTCATAGCAATATTAAGGAAAATATGAAATGCTAGCATAAAAACAACACCTATAACTAAATAAGATCCAAAATCATCCTTAGCTTCTTTTGCAATCTTTATACATTTATATATCATAATAGAGTAAAGGATAATAAGAACTAAGACTCCTACAAAACCTAATTCTTCAGCTACCACTGAAAATATAAAATCGGTGTGCTTCTCCGGTAAGAAACCAAATTGATTAGATGTACCATTAAACAAGCCTTTACCAAATATCTTTCCTGCTCCTACAGCAACTTCAGATTGAAGTGTATGGTACCCTTCACCTAGTGGATCCTGTTCTGGATTTAAAAATGTTAAAAGACGTCGTTTCTGATAATCGTGTAAAACACCGAACCAGGCTAGCGGAGCTGTTACTAACCCAACACCCATTGCTACTATTATATGTTTATACTTTAATCCTGCAACAAAGAGCATACCGAATACAAACGCTGCAAATACCATTGTTGTACCTAAATCTGGTTGAGTAAGAATTAATAACATTGGAACTGCTGCAAATAAAAGTACCTTAAAAAGAACTTTAGGCTTATGCAATTTATCTTTATTATCATCCAAAACCTTGGCCAAACATATTATAATTCCTATTTTAGCAAAATCAGAAGGTTGAAAACCAAAACCACCGATTCTAATCCAACGATCAGCTCCCCAAGATTCACTTCCTTGTCCTAAAATAAAAACAGATAGAAGCATTAAATTACAAATAATATATATTGGTATATATATCCTAGAGAATGTATTATAATCTATAAACAAAATAACAGAAATAGCTATCATACCTAAAAGTATTGAAATAGTCTGAGTTCTTATATATCGTTCACTACCTAAACTATGGGTAGCACTACCTATTACAACTATACCTATAGTACATATTAGCAGTACAGTTATTATTAAACTATAATCTACTTTTTTTAATAGCTTATTGTCAATTTTCAAATATATCCCTCCTTTTCACAGAGAAAAACAGAAAAAACCCTCTAGCAATTAGAGAGTCTACTTTGCTTCAATAACTACATATATTAGTTTACTTGAAATATTGTCATGTTTCAAGTTTTATTGATTAAATATATTCTATTTTAACTTTTAAAATTAACCAATTAAATATTGAATGTTAATAACAACAAAAACAAAGNNTTATTGGGTATTATTTCCCACTCATTTGTCTTTGAGCAGTTTCAACTAATTTTTTAGTCATGTAACCACCAACATATCCATTTTGTCTAGATGTTAGGTTACCTTTATCAGTGTTGTCATAGTTAGTTAATCCAAGCTCATTAGCAATCTCCATCTTCATAGAATTTAAAGCTTGTCTTGCTTCTGGAACTACTATTCTGTTTGAACCACTATTGTTATTATTAGTTGCCATAATTTATGTCTCCTCTCTAGTTAAATGTTTGTTTGTAGCTATCTGCTACATTCATATTATGTGTAATCATTCATCTTTTACACATTGTAAAATTTACTAATCTGTCTAAATTTTAGATAAAATTATATAAAAACAGTTTAACAATTAAATAAAATCAAAATTAAGATAGATAATAAATTATAATTTATTATCTATCTTATACTACTTATATTCTATTTTAATTAAAATTTAAAAAAATTTCCTCCACCAAATATTAACATTATAACTAAGAAAATAAGTAATAGATTTTCATCAAAGCAATTGAAAAATGAACCAAAACCACCTTTTCCACTACCAAACAAAACAAAAAGTAAAATCAGTATTAAAAATGTATTATTGTTGTTTCCACAATGTCCGCCAAAGAATGATCCTAATAAATCATTACTCTTAGTATTTTCAGCCATAATTACACCCCTTAATTTTTTATTTTATTTTCTACTTTATACTATGTTGATTTTTAAAAAATGTGATATAGTAATTTAATTTATTTTATTTTTTGTGATTTCTATCATATAAAGTTTATAAGTAGTAAATTAATATAATAGATAAAGAAAATAAATTTTAATATAAACTTTAAGGAGGATTATATATGAGTGCATTTTTAGGACCTATACATCATTGGCTATTTAATAAAATTACATTATTTGAAAATCTGGAAAAAAATATAAACAATCAGGTTATTTCTAAATATGAAGATAAAGCACAAAATATAACAAATGAAATTAACAGAAAATATGAAGAGTTTATTCCAGATGAACCTTTAGAAAACCTAATCGATACACAAAATATCCATGGATGGCTTCAAAACAGAATTTCTATAGCTGAGACAAGACATGCAGAAACTATAAAAACTTTTATGGATAACTTTGGAAATGAAGTTATAGATATAATAGAAAAAAGTTATATTCAACAAGGTAGTCAAATTGGCATTGAAGCCTCTAAAGAAGTTAATGTATCTGATGCTCCTTCATTATACGAAGCTCTTAACAACTACTTACTTGAAGGTATGCCATGCGATAATGTAAACAGCGTTATGACTTCACAAGAACAACTATTAAAATGGAACACCTCTAGTTGTCTTCATAAACATTATTGGGATAAAGCAAATGCAAATTCTGAAATAATGTACAAATTACGTTTTTCTTGGATTAAATCTTTTGTTGAAAATGCTAATCCAAATTATACTTATAAAAATTCAGCAAACTCTCAAGGACTTATTCACCAGATTTTACAAAAATAAAACTTAAAAAATTATTCTTATAAAAAACTGTAAACTCATACGATATACTATATTTTGATCTGAGTTTATAGTTTTTTTCATAATAAATTTTAAATATGTAGCCATACTAATAAAGGATATTTAATTCAGAGAAAGTTTAAATTTTCTTTGAATATAAATCCATAAGATTAAATTATATTATTAGGAGGCGGTCTGTAAATGACTACTATGAGTAAACTAGAACAAGCTTTAACTTCTGCTAAAAGTCTTCAATCAGATCTTAAAGCATTTTCTCTAGATACAGAAGATAAACAAGCTCAACAAATGTTTAATCAATTATCATCTAACTTAGAGAACACTGTACAAATGCTACAGTCTCGTAAAAGTTATGTAGAAAGTGAAGAACCTCAATATTTACAACAATCTATGGGAATGCAAAGTCAACAACAAAACACTCAAAATGCTCAATCTAAACAAAGTAGCTCAAATAAACAGAGTGGATTAACTAACCAAATTAATAATAACACTATGAAATAATTGGAAAAATATCAAAAATAAAAAATAATAAAGTCAACCTCAGGTTTATACCTGGGGCTGATTTTATTTTAAGAACTTTTAATTCTATTTTTAGATTCATATTTATATATATTATATCCTTTCAATAACTTATTAAAAGTATTTACTGCTACTTTTAGCTCATCATCTTTGGGTTCTAAAACTGTAACCCACTGAAGAAGTTGAATGTATTTATTCCATTTATAATTTTTTGTAGACAAGAATCGTATTATTTGAACAGAAATTAAGAATATAATAACCGTTACCGTTAATGAGTCTATTTCTAAAAACCATATAGGTGTATATAAAATTAAAAATATACTAACTATATTAGAACCACACCTTTTATTAAATCTAGAAGATTGTTTAATTAAATGATAATCAACATATCTATGCTTTTCAAAACAATTAATAGCCTTATGTTCTGCACCGTGATATCTAAAAGTCTTAAGTGTTTTTTTGAAATTTATGATTAATATTAATAAAGTAGATACAATTAAATAAATTTTAAACTCTCCCATATAAAAACTTATATAATCATATATATAACTTAAATCTATTATTCCTTCAATAAAATAAAGTCCTATTAAAAATAAAAAAAGTAATCTCATTTTTTTGCTTAAAACTTTCCACTGGTAATACCCTGTTAATAATCCACCTATTATAAATTTGTTTTCTAAATTTCTTAACCATTTAGGTGGAATTATCCATTCTATGCTATAATCTATATCTTTTTTCTTTATACTTCCTTTTATTTTAAATACATCACAAAAAAATGTAATTCCATTAAAATGGGAGTATCCTCCTATTTTCACATTATCACATCCTAACTAACTGTTTTTAGATGTAAAATATGTTTATATTCTACAAGATATAATTTTACAAATAATATTTAAAGTTATTTATTTTCCTTACTATAGTATAACCTAGTTCTTTACTTTAACAAACGTTTATATCTAATATTTTAAATAAAATATATATTTATTAATTAATTTTGATTAATATCACATTTTTATACACTTTATATGGATATACTATATGTATAATCAATATACGAGGAGGATTATTATGAACCCTATAAAAGTTTTAAAAGATGAGCATAAAAATATATTAAGAATGTTAAAGGTTGTAAAAAGTTTATGTATACATACTTTTAATACAAAAGAAGTATACTATGAAGGATTTTACTCTGCTATAGACTTTATAAGAAATTATGCAGATAAATTTCATCATGGAAAAGAGGAAGATATTTTATTTAAAAAAATGTCTTCCGAACTTGGAGAAGCTATTGAGAAAGGTCCTATCTTTGGAATGCTTTCTGAACATGATTTAGGAAGATTATTTGTGAAAAATTTAGAAGATGCTTTAATAGAAGCTGAAAAAGGTAATAATAATGCAAAGGTGGACATTATTGCAAATGCTACTGCATATACAGATTTATTATATCGTCATATAGATAAAGAGGATAATGCAATCTATAGCTTTGCAGAAAGACAACTAAAACCAGAAAGCCATAAAGAGTTAATATCAGAGTTTGAAAAAGCTGAACAAAACTTAAATAGTAGTGAAACTGAGAAGAAATATGTATCTCTATTAGAAGAGCTAGAATCTTATGTGGCTTCATTAAAATAATACTAGAGTCTGTAAATAAC
>JADWMM010000038.1 GCA_015978205.1 Alkaliphilus sp. NP8
GATTAAATCATCTAAGGTTAGAAATACTGTATCTTTAAAATCTGATATTATACTTGCTTGTATTTCTCAATTAATAGCTTTTATACTAATGTACAAAACTAAAAATTATGATAATCCACTTGCTATTAAATCTCTAATTGCTTAATTTAAATAGATTTAAACTAAATAATTTTAAAAAGGTTTCTTTAAACCTTTAGTTTGTTATGCACTTTTTTGTGTATTTTCCTCTCATGCTAACGCATAAAAAAGATTTTTTTGTGGATAAGTTGAAAATTATATTTTGCAACTACCTAAATATTATGTAATAAACACAATTCAATTATACACTTATGTCGAATTATAAGCAATAGTTTAATAGACCTATTTTGAAAAACAAGTTCATTAACATCTAAATATAGAACATAAAGCCTAAAATATGCATATTATATACAAAGTAGAAATCAAAATAAGTGTGGAGGAATGAAAATGACATATTTCGGAAGTTTTACTGGCATGATTACTATGATACAAGATTTAAGTACAGGAAACGAACAAACTTCAGGTTGTTATAAATTAATGACTGTTGTAGATAAATGTGGAAATATTGTAAATTTCGTAGTTACACCAGAGACTTACATTGTAGACCATGAAATGTTAGCAATAGGAGATTGTGTAATTGGATTCTATGATGCAAATGCCCCAGTTCCTGCAATTTATCCGCCACAATATGAAGCAGTTGTAATGGCTAAAACTTCACCATATAAAAATGTAAAAGTAGATTACTTTGATTCACAGTTAATAAGTAGCGATGGCACATTAAAATTAAATATTTCACCATGTACTAAGATAATATTATATAATGGACAAATTTTTAATGACAATATTGAAAATCGAAATTTAATTGTTATATATGGTCCTACTACAAGAAGTATTCCAGCTCAAACTACCCCATATAAAATTATAGTTATGTGTAAATAAAAAAGAAGACCTGCTCTTGATTTGCATTTACAAGACAGGTCTTTCTTTGCTTTAAATTTTATTTACTTCATACTGTATTGTTTAATTAATTCTTTAGTTACTTTAGCAACATACTCTTGACAATAAATTCCTGATTCACGATCATATTCTTCATTATGTATCTCTGTATTAGACAAAATTCTAATACCTACAAAAGGTACATCAAATACGTCTGCTATTTGTGCAGCTGAAGCAGTTTCCATCTCTTCAGTAGATGTACCAAATGTTTCATGAATCCATTGAATACGATCTAACTCACGGTTCCATTCATCAGCAGATCCAATAATTCCCTCTACAACAGTACCATTCTCATAAGAACTAGCTACACTCATAGCTGTTTCAACAAGGTTCTTATCTGCCTCAAATTCGAAAACCTTTTTTTCTTCACCAGTTTCCTTATCTATAGCAGCATTGTTCATAGGTATCCAATTCTCCGCTTGAATTCCTTCGCCATATTCTGCACGTTCTGATCTTAAGCTTCCAAAGTTAACAGCTTTTTTACCAACAACTATATCATAACGATGTAATGCTGGATCATGTCCCCCAGAAGTTCCTTGATTAATAATTGCAATTGGATTAAATTTTTCTATTGCAAATACTGTATTTGCTGCAGCATTTGTCATACCAATTTCAGTTTTTGCAACTACAACAGGATAATTATCCATAGTCCCTTCCCAATAAGTCCAAGTTCCATACTTTACTTCTTTTGCATCCTTTAATTGAGACACTAAAGTTTCAACCTCTACATCCATAGCACCTTGAATTACAATAGGTCTAGGGCTTACTTCACTTTTTTGATCATTTTCTTGATTGCCACATCCTACAAATGAAACTGCCGTGATAATTACTAAAATTAGAGCTACAATTTTTTTGTTCATCGTTTTTCTTCCTTTCTGAATCATTTTTATTTAACGAACTTTTTTTAAAATTCATTATAATATAGTTCGATATTTGATATTATAATCTAGATATTAAAAAAAATCAACACTTTTTCGTTTTGTTTTTTTATCAAAACACGAACATTATGAATTAAAATTATATAAAGAATCCTATTTTAAAATTCGCATAACTAATCTATAAGAATTAAATTTTCATAAAAAAAGAGAAGATTGAAAGCTTAAGGCTTAAATCTTCTCTTTTTTTATGAATATATATTTTCTATTTTCATATAAGGTTATTTTATTGATAATGTTGTTGAAGAGAATTCTTCAAATCATCTTCTGGTGCGCTTATTGGTTTTAAGCTAAATGTGTCTACTAAGTATTGTAATACATTAGGAGATATAAAAGCTGGTAGACTTGGCCCTAAATACATCCCATTTATTCCAAGCGACAATAATGCTAATAAGTCTGCAACTGCTTTTTGTTCATACCAAGAAAGTACTATAGTAAGTGGCAAAGAATTTACATCTGTATCAAATGCATCTGCAAGTGATGAAGCAATTTTAACTGCTGAATATACATCATTACACTGTCCTACATCTAATAATCTAGGCAGTCCTGCTACTGTTCCAAACTCTAATTTATTAAATCTATATTTCCCACAAGCTAATGTGAGAATAATACAATCTTTAGGTACTTTTTGAGCAAATTCAGTATAGTAATTTCTCCCTGGCTTTGCACCATCGCATCCACCTATTACAAAGAAATGCTTAATTTTACCTTCCTTCACTGCATTTACTACAGTTTCAGCATGAGATAATGTTTCATTATGTCCAAACCCTACTAAAATTTTTTTTTCTTCTTCATCTTCTTTAAACCCACCTAATTCCAATGCTTTATCTATAATTTCACTAAAATCCTTTGTACCATCTTCATTTAGTTTTATATTCTTAATGCCATCCCATCCTACAACGTTAGTAGTAAATATTCTGTCCTTATACGATTCTCTTGGCCTCATTAAACAGTTAGTGGTCATCAAAATACATCCAGGTATATCATTAAATTCCTTCTGTTGATTTTGCCAAGCCGAACCATAGTTGCCTACTAAATGTTTATATTTTTTTAATTTTGGATAACCATGACATGGCAACATTTCTCCATGGGTGTAAACATTAATTCCTTTTCCTTCTGTTTGTTGAAGTACCATTTCCAAATCTCTTAAATCATGTCCAGATACAATTATAAATGGTCCTTTTTTAATATTTACATTAACTTTATTAGCAGATGGATTTTCATATGTCTCAGTATTTGCTTCATCTAAAATTCTCATTACTTCTATACTCATTTCTCCAGCTCTCATAGTCATTCTAATAAGATCTTCAAGAGTTAGATCATCATTTGTAGTAGACTCTAATGCTATGAAGTAAAAATGATCTACTTGATCACTATGATAATTAATATATCTTGCTTGATGTCCATAAGCACTTATACCTTTTAATCCATAAAGTATTGTCCATCTTAAAGAACGAATATCAGCATCAAGATCTTGATCATACATAATACCAGCTTTTACTGCATCCTTTAGCATAGACTCTTTAGTATCACTAAGGTTATATGTAGCCTCATCAGGATACTGTCCTTTTGGTGCTTTTTTTCTTAAATCTTCTTTTATTCTTTGAGATTCCTTTAGTAACTCCACATGAACTTCTGCATCAAAGTTTACATTAGTTAGTGTAGTAAATAAGCTATTCTCTACAAATTTTACAATTTCTTTATCAATAACCTCTCCATTTTCTATTAAAGGCTTTGCATAGCATGATATACCCTTTAATTGGTATATTAATAAATCTTGTAGGTTAGCTATTTCTGGCGTCTTTCCACATACCCCGTGTTTTGTACAACCTTTTCCTCCCATTGTTTGTTCACACTGATAACAAAACATTGCATTTTCCACTTACTATTCACCTCTTTTTATATTTTTCATCTTCATACAATTGAATTTTTATTATTTCTTAATTTTTTTAAACTATATTTTTATAAAATAATAGTATTAAAATCAAGTTATTCTTAATAACATACTCTTCATAATTTTTCCCTTAATACTCTGTTCTATTCTTGTTATTTTCTATTTTTAAAATTTTTTCTATATTTATTATAAAATTGTATAAAATAATAGAACCAGTCAGGATTAGATTTTTCAAATCCCAACTGGTTTCTATATTATATTAAAAAACAAACAATAGTATATATTCTTGTATTATATACGCTTATTAAACTCATTTATTTAGTTTTGAACCTTTTTGTTTGCTCTCTTAGAGTTTTTGAAATATTACTTAACGCTTCCACACTTGCACTTATTTCCTCAAATGTACTCACTTGTCCCTCAATATTTGAACTAATTTGTTGTGAAGCTGAAGCACTTTGTTGTGTAGACCCTGAAATCTGATCCATAGCATTAGTCATATCTTCTGTTATCTCAGATTGTTGTTTTGCAGATTTAAAAATTACAGAAATTTTCTCTGTTGTCTTTTCAATTATATCAAGTATTTTTTTAAATTCTTCATCTGTTTCTTCTGCTTTCTTCACACTAGTTGTAACCAATTCTTGTTCTTCTTTCATAGCTATATAAGAAAGTTCGATCTTTTTCTCAATTCTTATAATTAGGTTAGTAATATCATCAGCTGATCTTTTGCTTTCTTCAGCTAGTTTTCTCACCTCATCTGCTACTACTGTAAATCCTCTTCCACTTTCACCTGCTCTAGCAGCTTCAATTGCGGCATTTAAGGCTAATAAGTTTGTCTGTTCTGATATTCCTGTTATTAAAGTAGCTATATTATTAATTTTAATGGATGAATCTTTCAACTCTTCCATTAAACTGCCCATATTATTAGAAGATTTATATACACTATCTATGGATTTTACCATTTCACTTAATTTATCAGCCCCTTGTTTTGCAGCTAAAAGTGCATCTTGACTATTTTTTGCAGCATCTTCTGACTCTTGTGAAACAATCATTGCTCCACTGGCTATTTCCTGTATACTTGCTGTTGCTTCTTCAATAACACTTGCATTATTTTGAAGACCATTTGTTATAGTTGAAATCTCTCTTGATATATTGTCCATTCCTTCATTGGATTGTTCAGTAGCTATTGCGAGTTCTTTTGAAAACTCTGCTATAGTGTTAGCATTGCTTTGTACAAGATTTATAATTCTTTTTATATTGTCAATAAATACATTAAACCATAATGAAAGTGTGCCTAATTCATCTTTTGTATCAACTGATAACTTCTTTGTTAAATCGCCCTCTCCTTCAGCAATATTCTTAAGCATATGATTCGTTGCATATAAAGGTCTAGATATTAATCTTGATATAAACAAACTAAATAGTAATGCAATTATAAATATAATAATAGCTGAAGCTGTGATAATTTTCTGTGTGTTTTGAGCTCTAGCATTAATCATATTTATAATATTTGTATTTAATTCACTAAGTAAAGGATCTAATTTATGTATAGCTTCTCTGTATACACCCTTTAAACCTCTATTTTCAGTTAATCCAATTTCTTGCTCAACTCTAACAACATCATTGAATTTTTTATGATATTCTTCCAATAGTTCTATTTCATGAATATCCCCAGAAGATTGTAGAGAAAGATTGAAATCAGATACAATCCGATTCAACTTTTCTACATATTTTAAATCATGTCTTAAAAAATAATCCTTTTCTGCCCTTCTAGCCTGAAGCATTAAAATAACTTGGTCTGGTTTGTTAATACTCTCTTCAATATTATGAATTGCTTCTCTTAATTCACCTTCAAGTCCATAATCTTTAAATCCTCTTTCTTTTATCTTATCCACTAACTTTATAAATGTATTTCTATATAGTTTAGCCTCTACTAGAATTTCTTCTAATTTATTTACTAACTCTGGATTCTCAGCTATATCCACATTGTCCATTATTACATTTATATTTTCATTAAGTTTTTTATAATTCTTTTCATGTTTTTCAAGGTATGAACTCTTTTCTTCTTTAAAAAAATCAACATTTGAAACTTCTCTAATTAAAAAGTCTTTTTCACTTTTCCTCATCTCTAACATTGCTTTAGCCACTTCTTCATTAGCTATTAATAGTGGTATCTTATTATTATTAATATCAGTAATTCCTAAATAAGCCTGACCTACTATAAACATAAATAATATTATAAGTGCCATAAATGATGTGACTATCTTTGTTCGTATATTCCAATCTTTAAATCTAAAATTCACCTATAATTCCCCCTTAATAGTCTACTTCTTTTAATGATATATTAGGCAATCTAAATATTTTTCGACATTACTTGATAAAATCCTTTATCAAAGTTAAATATTTTAAATTTTGATCTTTTGAACCATCAACTTAAAAGATCATTTTCATATACACAAAAATAATAAGGGATAGCATTATACATGCTATCCCTTATTATTAAAGCTTCTACAATATCATTATTTTATCAATTATCCATATTATTTTTATAATACTCAATCATTTATACAACTTAAGCTACCATCTAACTGTAATTGAAGTAGTATTTTTTCTGGAGTAGCTGGCAAATCTCTTACTCTAACTCCACAGGCATTATATATTGCGTCAGTAATAGCAGGTGCAACAGTATTAATAACTACTTCTCCTATAGACTTTGCTCCATATGGACCTGTTTCGTCATATCCATCTGCTAGTTCAACATATATATTACCAATATCTTTTCTAGTTGGTATTTTATATTCCATAAAAGTATCATTAATAAGTTTACCTTCCTTGGTATATTTTGCTTCTTCATAAAGAGCAAATCCTATTCCTTGCACTATACCACCTTCTACTTGAACTTTAGCAAGCTTTGGATTAATTGCCATGCCACAATCTACCACACCAATAAAATTAACTATTTCAACTTTTCCTGTTTCTATGTCTACATCTACCTCGGCAAACCCTGCCATATATGGTGGAGCTGCTTTTTTAGGTACAAAAGACCCAGTTGCAGTTAACTGACTAAACAGCATATTATATGTTATTTTTTTCGAAAAATCTTCCAAACTTATAATTTCATTACTATCCTTTTTAATAATATTACTATTACTAAAAACTATATTTTTTTCTACAGTATTAAAATATTTTGCTCCATACTTAATAATTAGATTTTTCATTTTTTCTGCAGCATCAATTATTGCATTACCTGTTGTATAAGTAGTACTCGAAGCATAAGCACCACTATCAAAAGGAGTTAAATCTGTATCAGCAGTATAAATATTTATTTTATTAATATCTATATCTAAAGCTTCGGCTGCAATCTGACTTAATATTGTATCACTACCTGTTCCAATATCTGTAGCACCAAGAAGTAATGTGAAAAACCCATCATCATTAAGCTTTAAAGTAGCAGATGCCATATCAACTTTAGGTATTCCAGAACCTTGTTGCGATATTGCCATTCCTACTCCCCTTACTTTTGTAGGAGTTATTTTTTTCATAGGATATTTTTCATCCCATAAAATTAGTTCCTTCCCTCTACTTACACAATACTCTAAAAGACAACTATCCATATACATAGGTTCTTTTCCTGCATCTTTTGTCGTCATATTATATAAAGGGGTAGTTTCTCCTTTTTTTATCATATTTTCTTCCCTTAACTTTATAGGATCTATATTCAGTTCTTTTGATAACTCATTAATTGCAGATTCTAATGCAAATGTCCCTTGGGTAACTCCGAAACCTCTTAATGCTCCTCCAGGAACATGATTAGTATACAAAGCTTTCCCTCCAAATCTACACGCTTTTACTTTATTGTATAGAGTTAATACTTTTTTCCCTGCTGCACCTAAAGTTGTGTAGGCATGCTCGCCATATGCTCCTGTATCCCATAACCCATTCATATCTATAGCATTAATTTTTCCATCTCTATCTGCTCCAATTGTTATATCAAAAGTCATTGCATGTCTTGAAGTTGTTCCTCTAAATACTTCCCTTCTACTATATACAATCTTAGATGCTTTTCCAGTCTTCAAGGTTACTAAAGCTGGATAAAATTCAGAATGAGCAGTCTGTTTAGCTCCAAACCCTCCACCTATACGAGGCTTTATAACTCTTATCTTACTCATAGGAATATCTAAAGCATTTGATAATATTCTTCTTACATGAAATGGTATTTGTGTTGAAGTTACAACTACTAACCTACCATAGTTATCTAAGTATGTATAACTTCTTTGAGTCTCCATCATCGCTTGAGCTTGAGCTTGAGTATTGTAAGTTCTTTTAAGAATAATTTCACTTTCCTTTAATGCTCTTTGTGTATCCCCTAATTCAAAATCTATTTGAGCTACTATATTCTTGTTTCTTTTAAATCCTACTTGTAGTTGTGTAAAAATATCTTTTTCTGGATGTACCAAAGTACTATTCTCTGCTTGTTTCAAATCTAACACTGGAGTTAAGATTTGGTAATCTACCTTTATTAATTTCATAGCTTTTGTAGCTGTTTTTTCATCTACAGCTGCTATAATAGCAACATCATCCCCTACATGCCTAACATAGTTATCTAATAAAAATTTATCGTAAGGAGCTAGCTCTGGGTAACATTGTCCAGCTCTTGTATAAGGTTTTCTTATTACATTTTTATAAGTAAATATACACTCAACCCCAGGTACTTTTTCAGCAATACTTGTATCTATATTTTTTATTTTTGCAAAAGCATGTGGACTTCTTAGTACTTTTATAACAAGAGTATCTTTAGGAACAAAGTCATCTGTATATGCAGCTTTACCCATTACAAGACTCATACCATCTAGTTTAGATATGCTACTGCTTACTGTTTTCATTATACTTTCCCTCCAAATACTTTTTTATAGCTCTTAACTGCCCTATATACCCTGTACATCTACACAGATTACCATTTAAATAATAAAGTATTTCATCATCTGTTGGATTTTTAATACATTTTTCTAAATATATTATACTCATTATTGTTCCACTACTACAATATCCACATTGATCTACACCTTCATCTACTAAATATTTACCAATTTCTTTTGCCTCTTTTTGCACT
The DNA here is from genome assembly GCA_015978205.1 of Alkaliphilus sp. NP8. GTDB lineage: Bacteria > Bacillota > Clostridia > Peptostreptococcales > Natronincolaceae > Alkaliphilus_B. The sequence goes on from JADWMM010000038.1 coordinate 8,951, forward strand.
CCTTCAATAGTTGTTATTTCTTGTCCTTCCACTTTAGCTGATAATAATACACAGGATAAAACAGCTTTACCATTTAAATGTATTGTACATACTCCGCAAGTGCCAGTATCACACCCTTGCTTTACTCCAATATAGCCATTATTCCTCAGTGTATCCACAAGAAACTCATCAGGGCTTATTTCAAATGTTTTTTTTCTTCCATTTATTTTTACATTAAGCTTCAAAACAACCCACCTCCATCAAAGCTCTTTTTCCTAGTACTGCACATACCTTTTTTCTATAGTTACTACTCCCTCTAATATTTGTACCAAAAGTAATTTCATCGCATAGTATATCTAATGCAGTTGAGATATTCTGATGGGTTAATTTATTTTTATTAATATACTCCATAGTTTTACAAGCCAAAACCGCCCTGCCAGGCCTAGCTCCTACAGCGATTTTATAGTAATCATCTTTTGACACAGCTAAATTTAATATAGCGTAGTCTGCCCTTGAATTTCTCATAGATTTAAAACTTGCCACTTTATTATCCTTCTTAATAATTATGCTTTGTAGAATATCTTTTTCTTTACAATTATCAGTTAAAAATACTTCTAATGGAATGATCCCACGTCTATATAGTTTTACACTTGTATCTAGAACCATTAAAGAGGTTATAAAATCTGAAAAACCATATTTAGAATAAACTGTTCCTCCTACAGTTACTATATTCCTTAGCTGAATTCCCACAATCTCTTTTAAAGAAATACTAAGTATATTATTAAAATATTTGCTTAATGTTGATGAACGCTCAATATCTCCAAATGTACACATAGCACCTATTTCTATATAGTCTTCCAATTCTGTAATATAATTCAAATTGCATTTTGATAAATCTATTGCAGTAGATATATTTTTTTTACCCATACGTATAAATGCTCCTCCACCAAATAAAGTAGCAGATTTATTTGACATTAAGTAGGTATATGCTTCTTCAATTGCTTCTGGAACAACGTAATTTTTTATGGTTATCAAATCACTCACTCCTTTTATTCCATTTCTTCTCTTTCATTTTGTTCATCCGCTAATGTTTTTTCAGGCAAAATTAAATTTAATGCTATTGCTATAATTGTAGAAATTACAACTGCTGAACTACCAAATATCATCATTACCCAATCTGGAAAAAGAGCTAAAGATTCAGGAACTTGACTAATTCCTATTCCTAATGCTACTGCTAAACCTACAATAGTTATATTTCTACCAGATAGCTCATCTTGTGTAATAAGCTGAATACCTGTCATAGTTATCATTCCAAATACTGTAATTGTAGCTCCACCAAGTACACATTGAGGAATGGTAGTCATCAATGCTCCAAATTTTGGTACAAAACCACCTAAAAGTAGAAAACCTGCAGCCAACGCTAAAACGAACTTACTAATAACTTTAGTCATAGCTACTATACCTACATTTTGACTATAAGTAGCTGTAGGAAGTCCACCTATTACCGAAGCAAGCACACTACAAAATCCATTTCCTATAATTCCGCCTGAAAGTTCTTCATGAGTTACTTCTCTACCCATACCACCAACTGTAGTAGCAGATAAGTCACCCACAGCTTGAACAGAATTAACTATATACATTATCACCATTGTAATAATAGCAGATGGATAGAACTCTATCCCGAAGTGTAATGGCTTAGGAATAGAAAGCCATCCAGCTTCTTTTACTGCTGTAAAATCAACTAATCCAAAATATAGAGAAATAATATATCCTACTGTAATTCCTACTAAAATTGAAGCTAGTTTTGTATATCCTTTAGTAAATTGGTTGCAAAACAAAACAACTGCTAAAGTAATTCCAGCAATTCCCCAATTTATAAAATCGCCATAGTTTGGTGAGCCTACCCCTCCAGCAATATAGTTTATAGCTATAGGATATAGAGATAGCCCTATAGTAAATACAACTGTTCCTGCTACAATCGGTGGAAAATATTTTCTTATTGGCTTAATAAAAATACCAACAACTATTGCAGCAATTCCTCCTATAAGTTGAGCTCCAAAAATTCCTGTAATTCCATATTGTGCTCCAACAGCAATAAGTGAAGGCACATAAGCAAAGCTAACACCCATGATAATAGGAAGTCCTGATCCCACTCTTCCTATTGGATAAAGTTGTAATAATGTTGCAATACCAGCTATAAACAGAGCACATTGTACAAGTAAGGTTCTATCATATGTACTAAGACCTACTACACCACCAATAATAATAACAGGCGCGACATTCCCTACGATCATAGCCAAAACATGCTGTAACCCTAAAGGTATTGCCTTCCCTAATGGTGGAACTCCATCTAAATCAAAAACTGAAGTGTTTGACTTACTCTTTCCTATCATTTTACTCCCCCTCGATTTAATTTTAATCTTCCCAATACAAACTACTTATTTGTTGCCTAAAATTCTTTAATCTTTTTCCCCCTTTCTTTGATTAAACTATATAAATTGGATTGTTAAATTTGTAGAAAATTCTATAATTATATAATAAAAAAGGTCAACACAAAAGAAGTTTACTTCTTATGTGCTGACCTTCTAGTGCCTAACAAATGTTGTTATCGCTAAAAATTGTCAACTATATATTAAGTTCTACACAATAATAATTTAAACTAAAAGAGCTAAAATTTAATTTCTCTGTTAGCTTATCATAAAATCCATTTGTTAATATTATAACACATTAAGTTTTACTTTTCAAGCGTATTTTTATAATATTGAGAATATTAGTTCATCTATGTTTTTTTTACAATTACAAACTACATTAGAAAATTGAACTGAATTATTTAGTATAGCTTCTATTTTTTTTTCCATTTCTTTGCTACCTTCTATATAAAAAAGCCTCCTATTGTATTCAACCAAACTAATATTTTTATTGTTAGAAATTAAATACAAGTCAAAGTTAGTAAGAGTATCAAAAGCTTTAATTTTTATTAAATTTGCCTCTATAAAAACTTGTATATCTCTTGGTCCTCTGCCACTGTTTACTTTAATAAAATGAGCTATATAGCTTTTTATTCTTTTTTCCAAATTATTCTTTTTATCTTTATCTAGTATCACTTTATGTTTTAAAACTGTATTATTTAGTTTATCTTTTAAAATACCTTCCCCTATCTTTTCCATAGTGTTTATAAGCTCTTTTGGATTAACAGGTTTAAGTACATATTTTACAATACCTATATCTACAGCTTCTAGTATAGTATCTGTATCTGATATAGCTGAAGTAATAATAATAGATGAATTGTATCCCATATCTCTAATTACTCTTATCATTTCTAGCCCATTCATGACTGGCATCTTTAAGTCAGCTATAATAATATGAGGATTGTTTTGTTTAAATGTTTCAATACCACTAACACCATTTTCGGCTGTATATAACTTACCTACACGACGTTTTAAATACTTAACCATCTCATTTTTAGTAAAATCTTCATCTTCTACATATAGAACTTTCAAATTATATAAAACACTATTTTTCTCTAGCTCCATCATTTCTATCTACCCCTTTACACGGAACTTTCACTATCATTTTTACTCCTTTATCTGTATTTTCCCAACTTATGTCCCCTTGTAAATTATTTTCAATAATGATTTTAGTCATATAAAGCCCTAATCCTGTTCCATCACTTTTATCCTTTGTTGTAAAATATACATCAAAAATTTTATCTTTTATATCTTCACTGATCCCTCCTCCATTATCTTCTATTTCAGTTATAATCATATTTTTACTTCTGTATATGTTAATTAAAATTTGTCTACTCTGTACATTTGTATTTAATAGTACATCTATACAGTTAGCTATAATATTAAATATTGCTTGAGAATATTGATTACCGTATCCATATCCTTTCGCCGTTGTTATCCCATAAAACAAAACCTTTATATTATTAAGTCTTAATTTTTCCTCCATTAAGTCTATAACAGAAATTATGCTGTTATAAACACAAAACTCCTTTTTATTTTGCTTTGGGTTTGAAAAATATCTAAAATCATCTATAGTTTCAGACATTTTATTTATAAGTTTTCTTGATTTTTCTATAGCACAACTTAAAGAATCCTTAGTTAATTCTTCATATATAAATTCATCTTCAATATTTGTAAGAACTAATCCTAAATTATTAAGTGGCTGTCTCCACTGATGAGCTATATTAGCAATCATCTCTCCCATAGCTGCCATTCTAGCTTGATATATTATAATACCTTCTTTTTTCTTGTTTTCTTCTATTTCTTTTTGAAATGATTTTTCAAGCTGATTCATTGTGCTCTTTACTGTTATATGTATTAATAATATTAGTACTAATATTATTAAACTAGCAAATGTTAATATTTTCAGAATTTTCTCTTTGCGTTTTGATTCTTTCATAATTATTTCATCATAATCAAAAATAAGTTGATCTAAAATAATATCATTAGATACCATACCTAATTTATATAAATATTCATGAGTTGTCTTCCATCTATGAGCATTTATATTTCCTATTTGGACAACTGGATAAAAAGTAAGATCTAGAATTTTTTTTGATTGGAATCTATTTTTTTCAATAGCATCTTTTATGTTTTCATCTGTAGATTCAAATGATGTGGGTATTCTCTTTGCTATTTCATCAGTATTTTCTAAAGCATATTCCCAGCCTTTTAAGCTAGCTCTTTTAAAACGTTCAACCAGTTCTGGATTATTATTTGCAAGTTGTACAGTTGTAAAAAGGCTATCTCCATAAAAATCGATTCCATAATCTATAGGCTTTATAGATTTTAGATTAATACCTTTTTTTTGAGAATAGTATAAAATGCTACTAAGGTACACTGGTACTATATCAAACCTTTCACTGGTTAAATCATCTAATGTAAAATTTCCATTATGCTTGTATAACTTTAACTGATTTGGATTTAAACCCTCTGCAATAAGCATTGCTTGTAGCTCAATATCTAATAAATCATTGTCTCTTCTTGCTGTTTTTAAATCTAATAAATCTACTATAGAATTAAATTGAGTCTCTTCTTTCATAAAAAACTCTACAGCACTTCTTTGAAATATTGAAGCTATAATTGATAAATCAAAGTTTTTATCATTTTTAATTAAAATGTCTACTGCACCTACACCAAAATCTGCCCTTCCTTCTCCTACTTCATCTGTTGATTGTAATATTTGTCCATCATCCGTAAAAGCCGATCGTATTTCTACATCAATATCTTCTTCTTCATAATATCCTTGCCATAGAGCCGAATAATAACCTGCAAACTGAAATTGATGATCCCACCTTAATTGTAATACTACTTTATCTTTATCTTTATCTTTGGCTTCTGCTTTACATAAATTTGCATTACATATAATAATAAAAACTAAAATAAAAGCCCCTAATGATCTAAATTTTACTTTAGTCATATTGTATCAGCCCCTTAGTTAATAAAGTACAGTATATACATAATCTTTGATTTGACTCTTATATACTTGTTGTCAATACTTTATGAAAAATAGATTAGCTCTAACTAGACAAGAATAGGACTTTTTAAAAAATTGTTAATATTAGCATGTAAAAATACATTTACAAACTTTACTTACTGTTTTAGAAAAAACATAATTCCTATGTTTTTTAAACGATTAGTTAATTACATTTTACTATATTATAGTTATTTTTACCATTTAATTGGTAATGTTTTAATATAAAGAAGTATGTACAAACTAGAAAACTAAAAATAAAAAACATGTATTTTATCGAATATAGGGTGACTTATTAGATAGTGCATCTTTTAGCCAGTTAGGATGCATTTTTATTATATTTGAAGGTAATGTACTTGTAGGGAAAAATCTTACTTCTAAAGACTCTGGAGATTCACAGGAAATTTTTCCACCTTTTATCTCTCCTTGAAAACAACAAGTTACAAAATGAGTTATTCTACCATCAGGATACTTAAAAATTTGGGACTCAGGATCAGAATATACTCCGATTAAACGTAGTAGTTTGATGTGTAAACCTGTTTCTTCAAATACTTCTCTTACTGCAGCATTACTTATTGTTTCACCTGGCTCTACATGGCCTGAAGGTATACCCCAAAGACCGACATCTGCTCTTTTTTGTAATAAAACATGATTTTTCTCATTAAAAATTATAACTGCTACACCTGGACGTATTTCTTTAATGTGTTCCATAATATCTCCTCCTTTATTTAAAATATAAAAAATGCTCGTGTAGGTAAGAATTCAGCGCATACTAAATACGCTGAACCTTCCCCCTCGAGCATTTTATTCTAGTAGGTGCCTCTTTAAAAGACAAGAGATGTAGCGCTTGGTCACAAGCCCATTTAAATTTCATGGTGGAACCCTAGCTACCTAATCCCAGTTCAGTAAAAAACTATATCATTTTCTATATCATATCCCTAAATATTAACTTTGTCAAAATTAAAATATTCTTTGATATAACACAAAGAACCATGACAATAATAAAGACATCATCTACCTATATAAATGATATATTTAAATTTTGTTAACTTATATCATTCATTATATCCATTATGGTCTGAAATTTTTTTCCAAACTCCTTATTCCAACGATCTCTTGGATAAGATAAACCTATGTTATAATCAGCAATTATCTCTCCTGGTCTAGGGCTCATAATAATAACCCTTGTCCCTAAGAAAACAGCTTCTTCAACACTATGAGTTACAAAAACTATGGTTCTTTTTTCCTCTAACCAAAATTCAATTAAATCTTTTTGCATTTGAAATCTTGTATATGCATCTAAAGCACCAAATGGTTCATCCATATATAATATTTTAGGAGATGTGGCCATAGCTCTTGCTATTGCAGCTCTCTGTTTCATACCTCCTGAAAGTTCATATGGGAAACTTTTTGTAAATTCTTTTAAACCAAATCTAGTTAGTATATCTTCAGCAATTTTATATCTATCTTTTCTTGAGTATTCTCTCAACTCTAACCCAAAGGATACATTGTCAATTATATTTCTCCAAGGCATCAAAGAATATTCCTGAAATACAAAACCTGCTTCTGGAATAGGTTTGGTTAGAGGACTTCCCATTACATTAATACTCCCTGTAGTAGGATCTATAAGACCTTCCATCAATCTAAGCAGGGTTGATTTTCCAGATCCACTTGGTCCTAATATACAAACAAATTCTTGATCTTTTATATCTAAATTAATATTTTTTAATGCTTTAACTTCTTGTTTTTTATCTGTTAAAAATAATTTATTTACTCCCTTAATCTCAATAACATTTTTCATTATATTCACCTACTTGTCCATACTTTGCCATTTAAAAAATTTCACTTCTATTTTTTGAAACATTAAATCAAATAGTCCACCAACAAAACTTATTGAAATCATACCTGCTATAACAATATCTGTTCTTGCCACTGTATAAGCATGAGTTATTAGATATCCTATACCAGCTAAACTGCCTGGCAACATCTCTGCGGAAACCAAACACATCCATGCTACTCCTAATCCCACTCTAAAGCCTGTAATTACTGATGGCAAAGAAGCCGGCAGAAGTACTTTAATAAATATATCCTTTTTCCTTGCCCCCATAGTAAGAGCAGAATCTATTAAGGTTTTTTTTACACTTTTAACTCCATAAATAGTATTGGTTAGAATAGGAAAGAAAGCACCTATAAATATAATAAACAGCATGGATATTTTTATATTGTTAAATAAAGAGTATAGCCCGCCTTGTTCTATATTAAAAATTGAGGCTAAACTTGCAACACCAAACCAGGCCAGTACTAAAGGAACCCATGCTAAGGGAGCAATAGGCCTGAATAAATTTAGAAAAGGCATTAAAAATTCTTCAATTCTTCTTGAATATCCAATTAACATTCCTAATGGTATTGCTAATAAAATTGCTAATATATACCCAATTCCAACTCTTAGTATACTTATAAGAGTATTCCTAATTAATGACCCTAAACTCAAAAGGCTACTATTAGGTCTTGCTAAAATTACTAAAACTTCGGTGACACTTGGAAGTACTATAGGATTATTTAATTTTACTGAAAAAAATTGCCAAAGTATCAAAAAAAATATAGGTAGAATTACTGGTGAAATATATCTTTTAACTTTACTCATTTTAGTTACCTCCAAATATTTCAATAAATGATAATAGCAGGGCCACGATACCCTGCTAATTATAATAAATTACTTTATCTTTTTAAAACCTTGTTAACAAAGCTAAAGTCATATATTTTTTCTTTTATATTTTCATATTCTTCATTTACAAAATCCTTATTTAATTTATCAGATTTTTTTAAAGCGTCAAAAATCAGCCCAACATTTTCTATCCATGTTTCCGAAGGATCAGTAGTATACTTAATTGTGGACATTTTTGCTGCTTCTTCAGATACTCCTGTAAATTCAGCTGTAATCTTTGCTGCTTCATCTTTATGACTATTTGAGTAATCAGCTGCTATTGTTAGAAGATTTGTAAATGCTTCAATAGCTTCAGGTTCTTCTTTAACAATAGTTTCTGTTGCTGAAGTTACACAACAAGGGAAGTCATGCCATTTTCCTTCTGGAGGTAAATCTTTCATATCTAGAATCTTTTTCCCTACACCCTCAGTTACTGATAATTCTGGGTAAGGTGATGGCCCAACCCATGCGTCTACTTGTTTACTTGTTAAAGCTGGAATAAGATTACTAGTTCCTTTTAAATCAACTAAAAGTATATCCGCATCCATATCTTCAGTATCAAACGTAGCAGTCAATCCTGAATCTTCAAGAGCTGCTTCAAATAAAATAACAGGCGCACTAGTTGGTGAATGATATCCTACCTTAATAGGTGAGTCTCCCTCTTTAGCAAATTTCTTGAAGTCGTCCCAATTATCTACAGGGGATTCTTTATCCATTACTAATCCAATTCCTTCTGTATGTATAGGATTTAAAATATTTATTTTTGTTCCTTTATCAATTGCTGTTATACACGCTGCACTTGATGCAAGACCAATATCAATATGTCCTTGTCCAATCATTGTCATAGATTCTGATCCGCTTTTAGTTACTATTAAATCTATGTTTGCAACCACTTCATCTTTCTTCATTAAAGCATATTTTTCACGTTCTACTATTTCTTTTAAATATATCCCTTTTTCCTTAAACTCCTCGCCTTTTTCTGCTGCAACCATTAAAGGAGTTTGATGGTTTGTGAATATATAACCCACATTTAGAGTAGGAACTTGGACCTTACTATCTACAGCTTTTTTAGTGTTACTGCACCCTGTTAACACCATAGAAAAAATCAGAATCCCCACTAATATAATTTTAAAAGTATTCTTTTTCAAAATATGTACCCCCTAATATAAATTTTTTTCATACATATTATAACTTTTAATGTCTATAATTGTCTAATTCATAATAATAATAATTAGCACTCATTCAATTGATATTATCTATAGTTAAAATTTCTTTAATCAAGTTTCTTTAGAATTTTATCTGTATATTTGATAAAGAAAGGTAGATCCTTCTAAACTTATGGTCTAGAATAACATTAATACATTTAAATAAATAATTATGATATAATATTAACCAATATATTAAATGGAGGTAATTTTGATGAAAAAAGTCGATTGTTTAGGTGACATATGTCCTCTTCCGGTTATTAAGACAAAAAAAGAACTCCAGAGTATGAAGTCTGGAGAGTCCATTATGGTAGTAACAGATCATAGCTGCTCACTAGAGAATTTAATTGATTTGCTAAAAAACTGTAATGTCAAATATGATTATGAAGAAGTGATAAATGGAGTTTGGGAAATCACAGTGACTAAAATCTAGCATAAACTAGATTTCCCAATCTTCTTAAAATACTCTACGAATTCGCTAATAGCTTTATTTCTTACTCCTTGCTTCTCATTTATTAAATACATTTGATATTCTATTGAATAATCAACAATATTAATTAACTTTAACTGCTTTGTATATAATTCTTTTTTTATTGAAATATATGGTAAAAATGCTATTCCATAGCCTTTAAAAATCGAAGATTTAACTGATTCAGTTGAATCGCTCATATAAAGAATATTTAGTTCCTTTGATTTATAGCCATATTCCCTTATTTTATCTATTATCATGTCTTTAGTATTTAGCTTGTCATTTAATAGAACAAGGGGATGCTCTAACAGTTTTTCAAAAGTGACTTCTTCATCTATTTTATAATCATATGATGCTACTAAAGCTAGCTTATCCGTGCCAATTTCGTAGTAAGACAATGAAGTATCACTTGGTTTACCATAAATTACACCAAGATCAGCAATATTATTTTTTACATTTTCCTCTATTACATCATATGAATTTGATATTAACTCATAGTTATGTTGCGGAAATTTATTCTTAATTTTGTATAGCACACAGGGTAATGCATAAGTGGCTATAGGCCAACAAGCCTCAATCTTTATTGTTTGTCCATTTGTAGAATCTTCGTCTAAGTGTTCTGTCATGGACTGATAGGTTCTAACAATATTATCAGCATATTTCAGAACTATCAAACCCTTTTCAGTCAATTCTACTCCTTTATTACTTCTTTCTAAAAGCTTATATCCTAAGCTTTCTTCAAGCTTTTGAAGTTGCTGACTAAGAGCAGATTGAGAAATATGAGCACTATTTGCAACCTTTGATATACTTTTGGCTGTTGCAACCTTATAAAAATATTCAAAGCATTCTATATGCAAGATAGTCCCTCCTTTTTATTATTTATTAGTTAACTTTAGATAACTTAGAATAAATATTAATATCTTTTAAATATTATACCATACAAATTTGGTTCATTGTTGATAAGTACTAATTTATGATATAATTTCATTAAATAATGTTAACATTGTTAATTATATATTTAATTTCTCTGTTAGGAGATGATTAATTTGATGATTAAATCAAAACATACACAAGTATCAACAAAATATAAAGGTATAAAATCACCTAAAACCCAATTTTTTTCAGGTATTATAGCATTAATAATTATATTAATAATAGGTTTTTTTTTATCTACTATATCTTCTAGTCTAGGACTATACTGGATTACTGGTGTTTCATTCGGAGTTATACTTCAAAAATCTAGATTTTGTTTTGTAGCTTCTATGAGAGATCCCTATTTAACAGGGAGTACTAGCTTAACTAAAGCTGTATTAATTGCATTTACAATAACCACTATTGGTTTCACTGCTATAAAATATACTGCATATATCAATAATTTACCTATCCCTGGTCAAAGCTATGTTGCTCCAATAAGCCTTGCTACAATTATAGGATCCTTCATGTTTGGTATTGGTATGGTTATTGCAGGAGGCTGTGCAACTGGTACTCTTATAAGAACTGGTGAAGGGTTCTTGTTACAGTTAATAGTATTATTTGCCTTTGTTGTAGGTTCACTCTTAGGTGCTTATAATTTTGGTTGGTGGAAGTATAATTTTATTATAAAAGGAAAATCTATATTTCTACCTGATATATTCGGGTGGTTTGGTGCTATAACTATTCAACTACTATTCATAGGCCTTTTGTATGTTTTAGTTACTAAATGGCAGAACTATAAATTAAAGTAAATTTAAATTGTAATAGTATTTATCCTTGATAATAATTAGAAAGTTAGAGGTGATAGTACTATGGAACAAAAAAAAAGATACTATAAGCTTTGGTTTAAAAAACCATGGACATATGCAGTAGGTGCAATACTTATATCTCTTTTGCAAATAGTTACATTAGTTACTACAGGCAATCCTTTAGGAATCTCTACAGGCTTTACAAACTTTGGAGCTCGTTTATATAATATAGTAGGCGGAAACGTTAATACATGGTATTATTTTAGTAGTAAAGAAGCCCACTGTATTTTAAATACTTGCTTTTTAAATGATCCTTTTTCGGTACGCAATCTCGGAATAATATTTGGTGCTCTTTTAGCAACTCTTTTAGCTTCTCAGTTTAGGATAAAAAAAATTAAATCTATAAAACAGATTATAAGTGCAATTTTAGGTGGCCTACTAATGGGGTACGGTGCAAGAATAGCTTCTGGATGTAATATTGGTGCATTCTATAGTGGTGTTGCTTCACTGTCACTTTCAGGGTGGGTATACGCAATATTTTTGTTCCTAGGTGCAATTGTTGGGAGTAAAATTCTAGTCAAATATTTTATGTAATCATTCTAAAATAAAATTTATTCTTTTACACTCATAAACTTTATATCGCACTCAATTCTAAGTTTTTCTTAGAATCTAAAGTGCTCAAAGTAAAAAGAATCCCATATTAGGATTCTTTTTTATATTATTCGATTGAATAAATAAGTTATACTATGCTAATTCTGCATTTAATAATTCAATAACTTTTTTAGCTGTATCTGCAGCTACACCTGCACAGCGACTCTTTCTTTCATCTGATCCATACTCAGCTCCAGTTTCATCCATCCATTTACTTACAGAATCTCCACATAAGGTAGAATTAGCTACTGTTTGTTTAACCTTTGAACCTTCTGCTTGATAATATGGAAACTCTGCTTCTTTATACCATTTAGCAAGTTCTCCTGATAATCTAGATGCTGTTTCTTTATCACATACTGCATGTATAAAAGCGTTACCCACTCCTACAGTTCCACAAAGTGATGCTTGACCAAAACCACCTGCAAATCCTAAAAATGTCTCAGTTGGTATTTGATTATATGGATATCCTACCTCTTCTGCTAACATGCCGAAAAGACCTTCGGCTGTACCGATACCTCATCCACCTTTTTCTTTGTATCCCTTATAAGCTCTTTCAGCTGCCTTGTCTGGATCTGACTTTTGATATTTAAAAGGCCATTCAGATTTTTCTGTAACACTAGCTGTAGGTGTATCTGTTGAACATCCTGTTAAAATAGATCCTACACTTCCTATAACTGTTACACCTGCTACTGTTGTACCTACGCCTTTAAGAAAATCTTTTCTTGAAATTTGTTTTCTCTCTTGCATTTGTCTACCTCCTTTATCTTACTTGTTAATATATTATCATGTATAAAGGAGATTTTGTTACCGGTTTACCTAATACTGAATTGTAAAAACTAATAGCACTTAAATAAAGTTATACATTAAGTTTATACAGCCCAACCTTTAGCTTTTTCTTGTTCTTTGTACATATTATAGTAACGCTTTTGGTTTTTAACTAACTTTTCATGATTTCCTATTTCTTCAATTTCGCCATTATTAAGAACCATTATTTGATCTGCATTTACTATAGTATTTAGCTTATGTGCTATAACTATTACTGTTTTACCTTCTGTTAATTTTTGAAGGGATTTTTGTATTTCTATTTCATTATCTGCATCAAGAGATGCTGTAGCTTCGTCTAAAAGTATAATTGGTGAGTCTTTTAATATAGCTCTTGCTATTGATATTCTTTGTTTTTCTCCTCCTGATAAAGTAGAGCCGCCTTCTCCTATAATCGTATCATATTTATCTTTAAAACCTTCTATAAAATCATGACAATTAGCAAGCTTTGCCGCTCTTAATACTTCTTCATACTTAGCATCTGGTTTGCCTAACTTAATATTATTTAATACAGTGTCATTTAAAAGATATACATCTTGGAATACTACACTCATCTGTTTAAGTAAATAATCTGGATTTATTTCAGTTATATTATTTCCTCCTATTTGTATTTCTCCACTATCATTGTCCCAAAATCTAGCTATTAGACTAGTTATAGTAGTTTTACCAGAGCCAGAAGGGCCTACTAATGCTGTGGTTGTTCCTTCCTTAGCTTTAAAATTTATATCTTTAAGTATTTGTTTATCTTTTTCATATGCAAACGAAACATCTTTAAACTCTATATCAAAGTTTTTAAATTCTACACTATCTATGCTATATTGTAAAGGCTTTTTAGCATAGGCATCATTTATCTTTTTTGCTGCAAGTTTTAATGTTTTATACTGTGGATACTGCAACGATAGTGATTTTAATATATTTGTTAAAGAAAGACTTATAATTAAAAATGTTATAAGAGTTTTTTCATTTATACTTCCTCCTAAAAGCGTATATGTTCCTACTAATAGTACTACAGGAAGTATAAAGTCAGATAATATTTGAAATGCCAATACAAATGGTGCTACAGAAAGTTCAATCATTATGCTCTCTTTCTTAAAATTTTTAAAGGAGTTTTCTAACCTTTTAAATTTATCTCCTGTTTGGTTATGTGCTTTAAATACTTTTACACCATTTATGTACTCAATTATTCTAGATATTACATCGCTTAATACGGCTCTTTTTCTTAGTCCAAACTTTTGTGCCATATTGCCACTTATTTTTAAAATAGGTATACCTATTACTATAGTTATAAGTTGAGCTAGAGCAATTTTAGTATCTATAAAAAATGATATTAAAGTTATATACGGTATTAACACAACTGCCTTTATGATTTCTCCTAAGCTATGTGTTAAAATTCTTTCAAATTCAGTTACATCTGACGTTAGTATGCTCATTAAGTTTCCTATACTATTTTTATTAAAATAACCTAAGTTTAAACTTCTTATATGATCTCCTAAGCTTACTCTCATATCTTTTATAATATCGGAACCCCTAAGGTGATTTAACTTATATCCTACACTTACCATTATGCATCTAAATACGAAGGCTACTATAAGAATAATAGTATATATTTTAACCTTACCTATGCTAAATGAATTATTGTTTATATCCATAAGTACATTGTATAAAACGCCTATAAAAACCATAAAACCTACACTATCTAAAAACATAAGTAAAATTGGTAGTCTTAACTTTTTAGCATCTTCTCCTATTACGCTCTTTATCATACTTATCATTCTAAGCACCTCCTTTTATTGCTAGTTTTTCACTTTCTATATAAGTTTCCCACATGTCTTTATATAGTCCATTTTTGCTTAATAGTTCATTATGACTACCTTCTTCTTTTATCTCACCTTTATCAAATACAACTATCTTATCTACATTTTTTATAGTGTGAAGTCTATGAGCTATCATTATAGTTGTTTTTTCCTTTAGCATGTTTTCAAGAGCTATTTGTATTTTTCTTTCATTTTCTATATCCGAAAAAGATGTAGCTTCATCAAATATTATAATAGGAGCATCTTTTAGTATTGCCCTTGCTATAGATACTCTTTGTTTTTCTCCACCGCTAAGTTTTATACCATCTTCTCCTATTTTAGTTTCATATCCATTAGCCAGTGTCATTATAAAATCATGTATTTGAGCCTTCTTGGCTGCCTTTACTACTTCTTCTTTTGTTACATTTTCATTTCCCATTTTAATATTTTCGTATATAGTATCATTTAACATAAATATATCTTGAAATACAAAAGCTACAGATTCCATTAAGTTTTCCATAGATATATCTTTTATATTTTTATTATCTATTAATATCTCTCCATTGTTTACATCCCAAAACCTTCCTATTAGCTGTGCTAATGTAGTTTTTCCTGCTCCAGATGCACCTACAAACGCATTGATAGTTCCTTTTTTAAGCTTAGTATTTATATTTTTTAGTACATCTTTGTCTTCATATTTAAATGTAACATTTTTTATTTCTATATCATAACTTTTATTTTTATCTAGTAAATGTGTTCCAGATTCTTGTTTTGGTATATCTAAAATGTCTTTAACTTTCTTTACACCTTCAAATATCATGGAAAAATTTGACCCTAGCTCTAATAATGTTTTGAACGAATTAAAAAGTCCCATACTTATCACTATAAACAATAGATAAGTTCCTAAATCTATGGCACTATTAACGTAGAAATATCCCCCTAAAGGTATTGTAAATAACAAGCCTGAATCCATAATAACTAAAAATATTGAATATGATTGTGAATTATTATTGGTTATCTCTTTCCAATAATCAGCATATTCCTCTATGGAGTTTCTATATCTTTTAAAGGATAAAGACGATACATTAAAGGCTTTCATTACAGATATCCCTTGAATAAACTGAACTATACTTGAGTTCATATTCTCAAGCAAACTAAAATAATGCCCCATTCTCTTTTCAAAGCTTTTAAACATAATACTTTGAGATACTAAACCAATAGTTATAGGAATTAATAAAACTAATGCCATTTTATAATTTAAATAAAAAAGATAAATAAACATAAGAAGTGGTGCTACTACTGCTGCAGATATGTCTGGTATATGATGAGCTAAGAAATTTTCCATTTTTTCTATATCTTCATTTATAATTTTTTTCAACTCACCTGAAGTCTTATTTGTAAAAAAACCTAGATTTAAATTTCCCATGTGTTTTATTATTTTCATTCTTATGTCATATAGAATATTAAAAGCTGCAACATGAGAAAATGCACCTGACGCTACAAAAAATACTATCCTTAACAATATAATAACTGCTGCTAATACCGCTAAGTTAAAAACTTCTTTATAAACTACATTGCCTTCAAATAATATCATTATCATTTTGTAAATAATTAAAAAAGGTGCAAATGCTAATATTGAGCTTATAACACTTAAAATAACTGATAAAAGTAGTTTTACTTTTTCACCTCCAGCTAAATATAGTAAATAACTTAAATTTGACTGTTTTTTCACTTTTCCAACTCCCTTCTGCCTTATATTTTACATTTACTGAAAATGATTCTCAACCCCATTAAGTATTTTTTATACTCCAAAACAAAAAAACACCTATCTAAGTCATTAAAGATTGATTACGGGGCCTAATAACCTTATTGTATTCAAAATAAAAAGCCACAAATAATATTTAAATATAATTTATGACCTTAAATGTTTTTATGGACTTGTCTATACTCACTAGGAGTTATATTAAACTTAATTTTAAATGCTTCTGAAAACTTACTAGGGTTAGTATACCCTACACAACTAGCTATTTCTGATATATTCATATCTGTATATTCTAATAGGTACTTTCCTTTATGCATCCTAACTTCTCTTAAATAACCGTAAGGTGTATTATTAAATAATTCTTTAAATCCTTTCTTTAGCTTATAAGAATTTGTATTACACATCTTAGACAACTCTTCTATACTAGGTGGACTCTCTATACTTTTAGTCAATATATCTTTAGCTTTGCATATATATTCTTTATCTAGCTTTGTCAGGCTTATATCTTTTCTTTTACTTATTCCATAGTTTATGCTTTTAGATATAACTTCTATAAGTTTGCTTTGACACAAGAGCAAACTTGAAATATCTTTAAAATTATAATTGTAATTAAGCAGTTCTTTCATATCCCACTCTATTATTGGAGGAGCTTTTACTTTTAAGTGAGTACTTTCTCCAAATATAACATCCAAAGATTTTTCCCACTCTTTTAGCATAGTTTCTTCACATTCTGAAAAGAAAAACTTCTTAAGCATATTATCATCTATCCCCACTGTAATACCTGTATAGTTTTTTAACTCTATATTAAAGCATTCTGCTTGAGATAAATTGTGATTTCTATAAAATATTAAATCTCCTTTTTGAAATTTAATAAAGTCCTTATTAATATCTAAATTAATAGTTGCTTCCCCTTCTATACAATAGTTAATTTCTACAAATTGCTTTTCATTTAACTGAGAATTTAGAAGTTTTCTATTAAAAGTATGGTTTTTACATAAACAAAATTCTATGCCCTTGTTTAATATAACTCTATTTATAACTCCACAACCTAAGTAGTCTTTTACCTTATATTCAACAAGTGTAGGCTTTGTTACAATTTTATTTAAAAATATATTTTCCATTAAGTCAAAATATATTTCATTTATATTTTTATATTCTTCCATTTTTAACTCCTATTCCATCCAAAACCGTTCTAGCCTAAGTTTTAGTCTGTATATAATATTGATTATCATTATTATATACCATAAATCTATTATATTAAAGGTAGAATTTTCTTGATTACTTATATTCTCACTATTTAATGACAACTTCTTAAATGGATCATTATACATTATTTTAATTATTGTCTTTATTTTATTGTCAATATGAAGTATTTTGCTTTTTTGCTTTTTTTATTGGAATTTGTATTTCTGTTATAAATTCGTCTTCATTTGATGTTCCATGTATGTCTAGCCTATATATTTCCATAGCATTACCATTTAAAGAATATCCTTTTTCTTTTATAAAATTCATCATTTTTTTAAAAAACATCTGACTTTTTTTATAAACTCCACGATAAATTAATGTTACAAAATAACCTTCTGGCAAAATCATATTGTAGTTTTCTTCTTTATCATCTACAAAAAAGAAAGCATTTTCATACAAACTGTAATTTTCCTTTTTTAAACCTTGTTCCGAAATAAAAACTCCCATATCTTTATTACCAAACAAAAATAGCTTTGAATCATCTCTACCTTCTAATTTACGAAAAGCTAGATCAACTTCTTCATCTTTACTCATAGGTACTTCTATTAAAATAATTTTTCTAGCTTTTATTTTTTGTATTTTTATTTCTCCATAATCATTTATTTTCTCAAAGCTCTTTAATATTTGTACTTTTTTTTGTAAGTTTTCCTTCAATTCTACTAAAGGCATAATCTCTTTTTGTATTAATCTAATCTCCTTTTCCATTAGATCAATAGTTATATCTATACTTCTATGCTCTAAGTATTCCCCAATTTGTTTTATAGAAAAATTTAGTTTTCTTAAATCCTTTATTATATTTAATCTCCAAATATCTTCAATGGAGTATACTCTGTACCCATTTTCTCTTCTACCTGGAAAAATAAGACCTTTTTTTTCGTAATAACGAATAGAATCAGGTCCTAAGTTATATAGTTTGCAAATTTCACCTATTGTATATTCTTTTTTCATATATTATCTACTCCTTATATTTTCCCTTGACATTAGTATTGTACCAAGGTTTATAGTAGTAAACAAGAGCACATAGTAATTGTGCTTTTTAAAAATAAGGAGTGAATTTTTTATGCAACAGAGTAATAGTTCGTCAAATTTAGTAAAAAAGTTTTTTAAGTATTTAATACCATCCGTAAGTGCAATGTGGTTTTTTTCTATCTACACTATGGTTGATGGAATATTTGTAGGAAAGGGCGTAGGGCCACTTGCACTTGCAGCTGTCAATTTATCTATGCCTTACATTAACACTATTTTTGCAGTAGCTCTTTTAGTAGCAGTAGGTTCTTCTACTTTAATAACCTTTTATTTTGGTCAAGATAAAAAGGAAAAAAGTAATGAAATATTTACTTTAAATATAATTATTCTTTCTTTTTTAGGTATTACAATAAGTATTTTATCTGTACTATTTTTAGAAAAAATAGCTCTTTTTTTAGGAGCAACACCTGAAACCCTACCTTATGTAAAAGACTATTTAAAAATTATAATTATTTTTAGTACTTTTTTTATGGTTGCTTATTCTTTAGAAGTACTTGTTAAAGCAGATGGTTTTCCTATTTATTCTATTATATTTGTAACTATTGCTGCTTTTACAAATATAGTATTAGATTATATATTTGTAATCCGTCTAAACTATGGAGTGAAAGGTGCTGCTATAGCTACTGGTATGTCTCAGTTTATATCTTGTATAGCTTTTTTATTACATTTTATAATAGGAAAGTCCAATCTAAAGTTTACAAAACTTAAGCTTAATTTTTCTTATATGAAAAATATATTTATAATTGGTTTTCCAGAATCTTTAACAGAATTATCTGCAGGATTTACAACCTTTGTGTTTAACTTTGCGATTTTAAAATATATTGGACCTTATGGTATAGCAGCCTTTGGAGTAATCATGTATATAAATAATCTTGTACTAATGACTATGATAGGTATAAATCAAGGGATGCAACCTTTAATAAGTTATTATAATGGAAAAGGTGATGACAAAAATATTAGCAAGTTGCTAAGTTTATCTTTAAAAACATCAGTAGGCTTTGCAATATTATTCTTTGTTTCTTCACAATTGTTTACCCAAGAGTTAGTTTCTCTTTTTATAGAACCTTCAAATATAGAAGCTTTTCAAATATCCTTAGAAGGATTAAAAATATTTAGCTTTGGGTTCTTAGTTTGTGGGTTTAACATTATTTTTTCTGGTTATTTTACTGCACTAAAAGAAACAAACAAAGCAACTACTATTTCAATGTTAAGAGGATATATTCTTATATCTTTATCTCTATTTGTTTTACCAATGTTATTAGATGACTTTGGAATTTGGGTTTCACCTTTTATATACGAAATAGTAACTTTAGGTATAACTTTAACTATATATTTCAAAAGTAGATTAGTAGTACAAAAAACTTCCAGTTCTTCCTTAGTTTCTAGTTCTAGAAGTTAATAAATATATAAAATAATTAAAAAAGGTAAGATACTGAATAAATGGATAAAATAAAATCTAAAAATATATATCTTTGTATAAAAGATTCTATGTCAACTTCTTTGTGGTCCGACAAATTAAAAGCATCTGTATATAATGTTTAATTTAGTTATAAAAGGCTATATATTTTATATACTTTAAAATTAATATTTAAATGGGGTGTAATATAAATGAACGTACTAGTAACAGGGGGATGTGGTTTTATAGGATCACATATAGTTGATAGATTAATTGAACAAAACCATAATGTAACTATTATAGATAATTTATCCACGGGAACATTAGATTATTTAAACTCTAATGCTGGTTTTTATAAATTAGATATTAGAGACAGTAGTATAAGTAATATTTTTAAAGAAAAAAAGTTTGATGTAGTTTTTCATAAAGCAGCTCAAATTGATGCGGCTAAATCCATTAAAGACGCTTATTTTGATGCAGATGTTAATATAATGGGTACAATTAATATATTAGAAAATATGAAACGGTTTAATGTAAAAAAAATAGTATTTCCTTCATCTGCTGCTATATATGGAAATATTGAAAACTTACCTATAAAAGAAACATCTACTACATCACCCTTATCTTTCTATGGATTATCTAAGCTTGCAGCAGAAAATTATATAATTACCTATGCTAAGCTTTTTGGTTTAGACTATACTATCCTTAGATATGCAAATGTATATGGTTTAAGACAAGGAGCAAAGGGCGAATGTGGAGTAGTGAAAATATTTTGGGATAAGCTTTTAAAAGAACAACAACCTACTATATTCGGAGACGGACTTCAAACAAGAGATTTTATATACATTGAAGATGTGGTTTCAGCAAATATAGCTACATTAAGTAAAGGGAGTAAATCTATTCTCAATATTAGTACGCAAGTACCTGTAACTATTAATAAACTATTTAATGAAATGAAATCTACCTTCAACTCTTCTCTTTCTGTATCATATGCTAATGAAAGAGTTGGAGATATTAAAGAAAGTTATTTATGCAATGAAAAAGCACTACATATTTTAAATTGGAGGCCAAAATATAGTCTTTTAAAAGGATTACAACATATGTATAGCTTTTCTTAATTCATAAATAATCAAAAATTTTATATACTATTATGTTATTAAAAAGCGTTGATATTAAGCTAGACCTAAGTATCAACGCTTTAATATTTATTTAAGTTTATTTTTAAACTGTTTATTCTACATAATCACCTGAATATTGAACTAAAACCGCATTATCTACTCCTCCAATTGAAGATAATTGTCCAACAAATGCGGTATTATCTCCTTTAATCATAAGCTCTAAAGTTATTTCTGTTTTTCCTTTTGTGGAGGTTTTATTCTTTAATGTATACTTCATTTGATTTATAATCTCATTAACCTTATGTGATACATTATCTTCATATTGTACAATTAATAAGTATAGACTTTTCTTGCTTTTTAGTTTTGCCATTAGTCCATATATGCTTCCTATTAAAATAGTACTAATAATAGCTAATGAGTACAAGGTAGCTCCTACTGTAATACCTACAGCTACTGCCCAAAATAAAAAACCTATATCCAAAGGATCTTTTATAGCTGTTCTAAAACGCACAATACTTAAAGCACCAACCATTCCCAAGGATAATACAATATTAGAACTTATTGTTATAATAATAAGTGTTGTAACCATCGACATCATAACTAATAGTATATTAAAATTATGGCTATACACTACGCCTTTAAAAAACTTTTTGTAAAAAAAGAAAATCAAAAGTCCACAAAACATAGCAATTAATAAAGATATCACAACTCTATTTAAAGTAATATCCTGCATAGTTCCCATTTCTAAAAACTTTTTTTTAAATACATCCATAAATGTAGTCATAATGTTTTACCTCCAATAATTGTGCTCTACTAAGCACATATTTTGATATCGCACTTTTATGAAAAGATGAAGTTTGTATGAGATTTTTAACAATTGCAGGTAAATAATCATCGTATTTTATTTCCATAATCATAATATTTTGAGGTAATATTTTTTTCATTACTACATTAGGATTAAATATATCTAGATTGTGCAAGTTACCTGAAAGATTTTTATCAAAGGTTATCCTTACATTTCCTGCATTCATAGTATAAGCTTCTCTTATATAGTCTACAATGACTACAGGCTTTAATAATCTTGTTTTTCTACTACAATATAATTCTAATAGTAACTGTTTTCCAGATTTTAAAGCAAATTCGTAATCATTAGCAATAATCTTTTCATATTCTTCTTTTGTTAATCTTTCAACCTTTTTTGAAATATACTCATCATATTTATCTTTTCTCTCAAGCTTAATAACCTTATCCGAACCATCATATATCCGAATACGATATTTATGCCTTCGAGGTACACCAGAAATTTTATCTTCCATAGCCGAGTTGTACATATCATCAAAATATAAACTCCTAATAAAGTATCCTGCTTCTTGCTTAGTATTAGTATCCTTTATTAAAAATTGCTTTAGCTTAGACTTTAGCAAATAATACTCTCCAGTATTAATAAAAAACTTTAACTCGTGCCTTAAATTCTCACCAGCATATTCCATTCTACTCCCCCTTTCATCTTATAGCTACTAATTCTAAACCTATATAAGGTAAGTTTCTTCTTAACGTACAATTAGCTCAGAAACTCCCCAAAGAGTTCTATCAGCCCCAGAAGGCAAATAATTGTTAAAGCAGTATTGCATATTTCCTTTATCATCTTTAATAGTTAGTCTCCAGTAATATATACCAGGTGATAAAGGAGTAGTTTTTACACTAGTTTCTTTCATATCTTTCTTTGAAAATACAACATTAGAAAAATTGTAATCTCTTGCTATTTCAAAATCATAGCTAATTAAATCTCTCTGCAGATCATATGAAGACTCCCAAGAAAACGAAAAGCTTCCATCTTCATTTTTTATAGGCTCTGCAGTGAAAACTGGCATTGGATTTTCTAATGCCTTTAAATATCTTTCTCTATTATATTCTATAATTTTTTGATAATCATCTAAATACGGCTCCACAAATGATGGATTCGTCCTTAGAAGTCTAATGTCTGGCGTAGTGTATAAATACTTCCTAATAACAGGCTTATAACTATCTGTTAAAGCTTTAGTATTTTCAAGTGTAATTGTTTCCATAAGCTCATCTATCCTTACTGTTAATGCACTAACATTTTCAGGATCTCTAAAAAACCTTTTATGAAGTACAACGCCCCAATACCTACCTATTCCATACATATTATCAGGTACACTTGAAACACCACGTTGCTCATTGTATTTCATACCACCATCATAGTCCCAAGGTAAAAAATACCAAGTCAAAGCATTTTGCGGACTATAAATAATAAAGTTTTGAGATACAGTATCTTCATTTCCAAAAAGAATATTAATCCCCAACCATGTCAAATAATTTTCACGATTGAAATGCTTATCGAAAACTTCATTAAAATCAAGATTCATATTATTTACATCATCTAACATTTCAAGTAACTTTTTGTGGCTTTTTCCTTCACGTATATTTAGAACTGTATCAAAAACTTCCTCATCATAATCTGGGTCATCTTCTGCTTTTAATTTATCTGGATATCTTAAAAATTCAAAACTTCTTGCTTTATATAAGTTTCCTTTATCATCTAATCCACGACTTCTAAGAAAAGTTTTATTTGGTTGTTCTATATGTGTATATAAACCATAGTCTGCATATTTTTTATCTTCTAATGACATATCCTTTATATATAAATGAACAAATTGAGTTCTAAAACTTCCAATATCAGATAACTTTTCAAAGTAATCAAAACTAAACTTATTTGTTACCTTAGTGGCATCAAAAGGATGTTTATTCAGGTTAAACACCTTTTGTCCTTTGAAAGTTCCTGCACGATCATATAACTTAACTTTAAAAGACTTATATAAACCACCTCTAGCCGAATGTCCTCTAACTCTAATAATACCATTTGGCTCTAAAGCTTTAGATCCAAATCCATCTGATAAAATACCTTTATCATTTCCTTCTTGTACTAACACTTCTAACTCTGGATTATAATCCATTTGACGTGCCTGTATTCTGTCAAAGTCATCCATTGATAAAACATTTCCTTCTTCATCTGGTGTTGGATATACTGTTAAATATAAGGTTATAACTTCATTATCTATATCTTCTTTATAAACACCTTTGTTTTCCTTAAAAGGTACACCATTTAAAGGACTATTTTCTATGTCCCATACAATAGGATTTTCTAAAACATCATCTTTTTCTATATTATTTTCTACTTTATTGCTTGATAAGCTCCCATCGTCTACACAGCCAACTAACAATATACAAACTAAAACCAACACGCTCTTTTTTATTTTTCTGTAGGTTAACATAGTTTTTGTTCACTCTCTTTCACTTCTTTTATGTTACAAAACATATGATAATCAATATTTTTAAGCAAAGTTTTTAATCGAAAGAATCCTGTTATCCATGCAACAATACCACCTATTAACAGACCTAAACCATAAAAAGCAACCCCCATATTTACTGTTATAATAGTCATTAGTACTGTAGTTATAAGAAAAATACTACTTACATAAACAGCTCCTACTTGATCATCAAAATAATATAAAAACACTATTAAAAAGTACATCATAAAAACTGCATAATATCCCAAGGCTAAAATAGGATAAATATCTAAAATTAATCCTCCGAACCCAAAGACAGGTAATAATGCAATCCCTGCACATATTAAAGTTAAAGTAATAATAAGTTGTACTTCTGTAATAAAAAATAGTTCGTGATTAAGGACTCTAGACATATCTTTCTTGGCCATTTTTATTTCACTTAAGCTCCCACCAATTATGGCATAACAATAATTTTGATATTTTTGATGAAAATTAGTTTCTACTTTAACTACAAATATTACTGTAGCAGAAAGATTTGTAAGCATAGCTAAAAAACTAGCCATATCATATGTATAAGAAGATATATAAGTATTTGCTACTACATTCCCTATAGGAGAAAACCAAAATATAAAGTTATGAACATATAATCCTAATATATAGAAAAAACCACTAATAAAAATTAGCTTATACTCTCTAAAATATGTTAAAAACTCAAAATAATTTTTACTATCTTTCTTAAAAAAGCTTCGAATTACATAGAACATATAAATTGCTGTTAATAAAAAACAAATAGTCATAGAATATATTATTACATATATAAGATCTATTTTTAAAACATAAAAGGCGATGCTACCTATAAAAACTCCTAATAATATTCCTATAAAAAAGGCTACTGTAATTTTTCTATATTCTTTAATAGCAGATACATAATGCATTAAAATAAATACAATAGATAAAACCATCAGTAAACTATATGCTCCAAATGAAAATATATAGTTTAAATTTGCAAAAACATAAAATGGTATACCTAAAATACCTGTTATGCAAGTAACTACGGTAATACTTCCATATAAAGAAGGGACAATATCATCTTCTTGCTCATTGAAAATTTTGTCTGAAATATATCTAGATAGTACAGTACCAATAGATGTAGCAATTATAAGTGAAAATACAAAAGCATATAATATGGCACCTGATAAAACCTCTCTTTGGAAATAGGGTATATTAAAATATTTCATTATTACATTAATAGATAGTAGCCCAATAATAACCAATATAATTGGACCTATAGTAGATGCCGAAGCATATAATACTCCTTTAAACATATTAAAAAAACCAGATTTTCTAAAAACTTTTTTCAACTCAAAACCTATACCTGCCAAGAAAGTTCACCTCCCAGCATTTCATAAATTTCAAAATACTCATTTATAAAATCTTGGTGACTATAATATTTTTTTACTCTACTTCGTCCTACATAACCCATTTTATCTCTTAGTTTTTTATCCTTCCCAAGTTTTATAATGGCAGAAGCTATAAGAGATATATTCATAGTAGGTGCAACAATTCCTGCCGAACCTAAATTATCATCCTCTCCTCCTTCTATTAACTCTTTACACGCTCCTACATTAGTAACTACCCAAGGTTTTTTAGCAGCCATTCCTTCTAATATGCTAATTGGTTGTGCCTCACTAATACTAGTTAAAACTAATATATCCATTTTACCTATGTATTGTTTTACATCTACTCTTCCAGTAAAAAATACGTCTTTAGTACCTAATGAATTTAATATTTTTTTACATTCCTCATAATATTCCGGATCTTCATCTATAGAACCCATAATATAAAATTTAGCATTAGGTAACTCCATTTTAACTTCATTAAAAGCCATAAGCATTGTTTTTATATCTTTTATAGGTACAACTCTTACTATAGCTCCTATATTTATTGATTCTTCTTCTTTTTTCTTACCAGGAAGATTTGTGTACTTTTCCTCTTGTATACCATTTGGAATAATAATAGTTTTATCTTCTGGGCATCCTAGTTCTATTTGAAGATCTTTGTTTACAGAAAATAATGAAATTACCTTATCTGCATAATTATAGGCACATCGAGATAATTTATAGAAATGTTGAATCCACATATCTTTAAAGTATCCTTTTGTCCACTCTGCCTTAATAATTTCTTCTTCTCTTTCTCTAGTGTATATTCCATGCTCTGTCAATAAAAACGGCTTATTGTATAGATATTTTCCCATACTGGCTAAAACACCTGCATAACCTGTGGAAACAGAATGATATAAATCAGCCTTTGGCACTGGATTTTTGATAATCATAAAAAATGGCAAATACATAGATCGTAATGTCCATAAAAAATCAACAAAAACTGTTCTTGAATAAGATCTTTCATATACTTCCATAGCTATATCTAAAAACTCTCTTCCCATTAATATTTCCATAGGCTGTATTTCTTTTTTACTAAAAAAGTCAAAAACCTGATTCCATTTAACATCTTCTTCTAACATCAAAGATTTTAAAACACTTTTTTCTGCAGTATTGATTCTATAGCCTTTTTTATTTTTTGTTTGTGTATCTTTTGTGTTAATAAAAAACTCTTGTACTTGTGTAACATTTTGTGGAAGCTCATATTTAAACTTACCCCTATCTTCTTCATTTACTCCAATTGTATATATACAAAATTCTACATCAGAAAATTCGGAGATTAAAGTTTGTATCCATGTGGATACACCTCCTACTACATAGGGGTAACACCCTTCTGCAATCAAACATACCTTCATATTTTACCTCCCAGTTCAATAGAAAAAATAGGATCTGTTGCATTTATTAAATAGAATCCATCTTCAAGCTTTGTAATAGTACATCCTTCCAAAGCTCTTACATTATCTTCATATCTTAATATAAAACTTATAGGTCCAATAAAATTTTCATTATATACTTCTATTTTATTTTTATATTTAAAAACATATGGATGAACTTCTTTATATTTTTTAACTTCTTCAGCTGCCTGAGAAACAGTCTTACTATTCATCCACCCAAAATCATTATAAATATTTTCAGCAAGATTACTGAAATTCTCACCTAAGTTGTTCCAATTTCCAGCTTCATCTTGAGCCAACATAACTTCTCTTAAATCTAACGAATGAGATATTACACCAAAAGCTGTAGCAGTATTAGCTAATCTCCAATACTCATTTCCATCAAATGCAAATCCATTTGAAACTGTTGGAAAGTAAGCTATACCCTTTTCATTTATATCAAAATCCTGTATAATTTGTGTATCTTTATCCCCTTCATATACACCATTGATTACTGCCAAATCTTTTATATGCTCTTCTAATATTTTATATCCTTCTTGACCAAGAGTTCCATATGGTGGACTGTAGCATCTCAAATCATAATTTTGAAAATGTGTTTTGAAAATTTCATTTGCAAATTTTATACTTTCCCTAGCTTTACCAATATCCGACCAATACATATATGGATCTTCATGGCCCTTTCCATTAAAAATTAAAGGAATATCATTATAACCTGATAAAGCTAGTTCGCCTCCGTATCTAAGTATTTCCCTGCCTATAAAAGATAAATTTGTGGAATTAGATATATCAACCTTAAATGGCTTATATATATCTTGGTTAAAGCCAACTAGAAAAAAGGATGTATACTTAAAATCGTATTTACTAGACATCTTTGCCATATCTGGCCACCATAAATCTCTTACAAAACCTTCTGTATTTCTTCCATAGTGCATTTTCATATATACTTCATTACCAGCTAAAGATATTGGGTAATAATCTAAAAGTATAGCCCTAGAATTTATAATAGGATAAAGAAATACTTCATCAGCTTTAGAAAGTGCAGTAGTAAGTATACCTATTCCCGATTTATCTGTAAGAAAAGTATTATTTAAAACAACCGCTTTTCCTTTTCCAACTTCTATATCCCAAAAAAGCGGATTATCGTCATAAGCCTTTACAAAAATATTACTATCTTCATTTAACCTTACACTTAAACTGGAAGTTTTTATATCATCTTTATTAATACTTAAATTGCCACCTATTAATATGCCAGAATTTAAGTCAGCACCCTCTGCATAGTATAAGTTACCTGATTCATATATCCCTAATTTCTGTTCTATATAATGAAAGTTACTATCTTTTTCAAGACTTACAGAAAATATTACATTACCACCAGACTCCAAAAAATTAATTATCGGTGTAATATCTCCTAACGAATCTAAGTTGCGAGTAGCTACTATAACAGTTTTTTCTATTGTTAAATCTTCTTCTTTTACTGTTTCTGATGATATATATTCTTTTTTTGTAAAATCTAAAAACTTTACAATATTATTAAATATTTCTTGGGAAATTAAATCTTTATTGTCATAATAAATAATATACTTATCGGATTTTAGCTTTTCATAAGGTATATCTATATTATCTGTTTTTATATTATCAACTGAATAAAATACGTTAGATGCCTTACTCCATTCTACTAATGTGTTCATTCTTAAAAGTTGTATTGTTATAGCAAATAACAATACAATGCTAAGTGACATAAATATTCTTTTGTATTTTAGCATTTATCTTGCTCCTCCATCCAAAATCGAATAATAGATAATGTATCTTTAGAAATTGGCACTGTACTATTTTTAAGCTTCTTTAGCACATTGAAAAATTTTCTGGTTTGGCCTGTTAAATAATAATACTTTAAAAAACAAATGTAGGGCTTTTCACTCCTTGAGTATAATTTTTTATATTTTTTACACCATTTTTCAATATTGCTATAATTTTCAGTATCTATTAAAGCCTCTATAAAATCTATGTATATATGTTCAGATATTTGATTTTCATCTTTAGAAATATTTTTTTCTATTACTTGGATATATTGATTCAAATATTTTTTTCTATCTTTTTCTTCTAAAATACCACTATCAGCATATTGTTTCAAACTATTTGCATAAGATAATGCAAATTGTAAGTCGTCTTGGTTTTTCTCATATTCTAAAGCCATACTTTGTAAAATAAGCATATGCTTTCTTGTTAGCTCCATTAAAGTTGATGCAGCATAATGTGATGTTTCTGAGTCTTTATCTTCAATAGCCATTTTTATATAGCTAACATATCCATCCATATTTTTTTTCAATATATCTAAAAGAAGTTTTCTTTTCTCATGCGGATCAGCTAAAATTAAAGCCTCTTCTAAAGGAACCAAGTTAACATACTGATTATAATCTGGTCTTACTAAAAATTCTTTTTTAGATCTTTTAGCCATTAACTCTTCTCTATCATAGAGCATCTCTTTATTTCTAAACCTAATTAAAATATCAGATATTAAAAAGAACAAAATCCCCCAAATAGGTATTAACAATACAACTGTACCTCTATAAATTTTTTCGTAATAATACGAATTATAAAAAACAAATATATATATATAACTTATGATAATATGAGCTATTAAAAAGATTACTAATTTCATCATTTAATTTGTCACCACACTACACACTAATTTTTTTTCTTCAAGCCTTTTTAATACTATGCTACTGTCTATTTCATTACTATTTGATAATAGCACTAACATATTACCTTCTTTATCTAGCCCTATATAGTCTGTATCACGTATTATTCTATCTACATTATTAGCTGCATTCTCTAGTTCATCTTTATAATCAATTTGTAGAATAGAGTACTCAGAGACTTTTCGCTCCATTGCTATTTTTTTTGCATTTAATATCTCTTCAAAAATATCAGGTTTTAAAACCTTTGTATTTGAAATATATTTATCATATTCTGTAGCTTCAAGATATTTATATGCTTTATTTAATGAAGAAGAAATAAGAGCTGCTACAGTACGAAGTAAATTAGCATGATACAGGTTAGCAACTTCAAAAGGTACATCCCATATAAAAATTACATATATTAAATTTCCTTCATAATATATACCTGTAGCCATCATAGGCATATCTTCTTTTAATTTGTTATTTGTAAATATTTTTTGCTTTTTAATTGATTTTCCTAATTCAGGTAAATCTTGTATACGTATAGACTTTCCTAAGCGTGGAGCATCATTTGTACTAGATGCAGCTAATCTTAAATAACTCCCTTCAGAACTTGAAGAATATATATCTACTTTTTTAGATTTCATAATCTCCATTAAAACATCTACTGCAGAAGGTATTATTCGTTCCGGATGTAACATATCTAATTTTGAAACCATAGAGTAAATTTTACCAAAACTATCTCCATATCCGATTAATCTAGCTTCCAAAATTTCTTTTATTTTCAAATTTTCATCATGTATTTTCTGTAGTTCATCCATCTCCATATTCATATAGTCTAGTTCTTCATCCTTCATTGACAACTCTAATCTTCTTCTATCTAATGTATATCCTATTGCAATACCTATCAAGAAATACTGAGCAATTTTTATCATAGTTTGAAAATTTAATAAGGCACCTACTAAATCACTACCATTATTAATTAATCCACTTACATATAAACCCGATACTAAGAGAACTGCAATACTGGCTTGCTTTACTCCAAACAAAACTGCCATTAGTACTACATAAAGCATAGGAATATCTAAAGAAGAAAAAATAGGATGATATGTAAACATATTATTAAATAATAAAAGTAATAAAAAAACAACTAAATTTTCCAAATAAGGGTAAACTTTATCCCAAATTTCCTTAGCTTTGATAGCTTTAATTGTTTTAGATTTTTTTTGTACTTCTACTTCTTCACCTAAATCTTTTAAATTTTTCTTAACCCAATTTATAGTTTTTTCAATACCATTTTCTATATCATATAAAGGTGTCCAGTCTAGCTCTCTTTTAGCAAGAGTATTATCTAATATTACTGAGTTTGTATCACTTTTTACATGTTCAATAGTTGTAGTCTTTTTACCAAGATACTTTTCTATAATTTGTAATATTTCTTCTTCATTTAGTAATTCATTAGATGATACATTTATCTTGTTACTAACAGTACTCCCTAACGACCTATAAATAGCATCTATAGCATCACCTATATATAAAAAAGAATGAGATTTATCTTTATTTATATGTATTGGTTTTTCGTTTAAAGTTTTTTCTATAAGCTCCATTATAAAATCAGTTTTAAAAGTATTATATTGTCTAGCACCATAAAGCTCTGTCATTCTAATACTTAAGCAATTTAATCCATATGATTTTTCCCATCTTTCACAAAGAGCCTCACCTTCTAAAAATAAATTTCCTCTAATAGTATTTGGAAAAGCTTCTTCTAGTTCGGTCATGGCTCTATTTATGGTTTGACCGTATACTTCAGCAGAAGATAAATATATAAACTTATTCACTTTAAACATATTAGAACATCTTAGAAAATTTATTAAACCAGATAAAAACTCACTTTCACCCTTATTTTCTTTTTTATTCCATAAACCTTCATCAAATGCTCCTAAAAATATTACTGTATTCGGCATTATACTTTTAAATATATCTTCGACTTTAGTACTCTTTAATTCAGATGAAAATGCAACATGTTTACATAATGGCTTATTTTTTTTATCACCATTTTTTCCTCTAATAATGTAAACTTCATTTCCTTCTCTTTCTAACCTTTCTGCTAATTGATTACATAAAAAACCATAATCTCCTGCGATTAAAACTTTCATAGTGTTTATTTATCCCCCTATTTTTCAAACTCTTTTATTATATTAATCTATTACTATTATATATCCTATTTTTAATATTTCTACCTTTTTTATTTAAATTATCATATAAATTGGATTAATGTGGTAATTTTATACAAATTAAAAATTACAATATAATATAGTTAATATACCTTCTTCAGTATTTGTTAGTTATTAGTTAATTTAATTATAAAAACAAAAATGCCAAACAGCATTATTTATTCCTTTTGCTGATTGACATTTCCATTTACTGTTATTTAACTTTAATCACCATTTTGATATTTATATTTTCAATCCGTTATATAACAATCCTAAAACTCTATCTTCTATGTAATGAAGATAAGAATTGAACAGTTAATGAAATGATACCATCAAAGTATTTGTTCCGCAGATTTAGCCTTCAGATGGGGTTGAAATTCCATCTGAACTACATCTTTGTTTATATATGATATTTAAAATACCTGTTTCTTCATCCTCTATAACTTTAACATCAACTTCATACAAAGATTTTATTAATTCTTTAGTTAAAACTTCTTTTGGTGTTCCGTAACTAAAAATTTCACCTGATTTTATAGCATAAATTTTATCACAATATAAGGCAGCTATATTTAAATCATGAATAGCAGATATAACTGTAACTCCCATCTCTTTTACAGTATCCATCAATTGAAGCTGATATTTTATATCTAAATGATTTGTAGGCTCATCTAAAATAAGACATTCTGTTTTTTGCGCTAAAGCTCTAGCAAGAATTATCCTTTGTTTTTCTCCTCCTGATAAACTTGAAAAATTCCTTTTAATATAATCTATCATACCTACTTTTTCTAATGAGTCTTTCATTATTTTATAATCATTAGCATTATCTTTTTCTATAAATCTTTTATGTGGTGATCTTCCCATTAAAACCATATCCGACACAGTAAAGTCAAAGTTATGATTATTATGTTGAGAAACTACAGCCATTTTTTGTGCACTCTGTTTCATAGAAAAACTCTTAATATCTTTGTCATCTAACAATATAGTTCCTACTGAAGGCTTTAAAATTCTGTATATGCATTTTAAAAGTGTACTCTTACCACTACCATTAGGTCCTATTATACCTACAAATTCCTTTTTGTTTACATGTATATTTAACCCTTTTAAAATATGACTTTTTCCCAAATAAGCCTCTACGCCTAAGGTTTTTACTTCCATTAATCATTACCCCCAAATCCATATGATTTGCTTATCATAAGATATATAAAGCTTGGAGCTCCTATCATAGAAATTAATATTCCTATTGGAAGTTCACTTCCTGGTATTATAACTCTTGATAAAACATCTGCCCAGATCATAAATATAGCTCCTATTAATCCAGATATTATTATAATTTTTTTATGATCTGTTCCAAACATCATTCTTGAAAGATGTGGAATAATAAGTCCTACAAATCCGATCATTCCTGATGTATATACTATAAAGCCAATTATAATAGATGTAATTATAAGATAGAATTGTCGGTACTTATGCAAATCTGTTCCTAAAGTTGCAGAAACTTCATCACCAAGTAACATTAGATTAAGTGTTCTGTACTGACTAATAAAAAATAATGTAGATATTATTACAAGCGGAAAAATTATTCTTATACTTTCCCAATTTGCACCTGCTAAACTTCCTAATAACCAATATGATATACTTTGCATACCGTCTCTATTGTTTGAAAAGTATACTATAAAACTAGAAAAAGCAGAACACACACTACTTACTGCCATACCAGATAGTAAAAGCTTAGTTGAGTTAGCTCTACCATTTATATTAGCAATAGTCAATACCAGTATTGATACTAAAAACGCTCCTATAAATGCACATATACCCACATAATTACTACCAAAGAAAACTCCTACACCTAACATAATTGCTAAAGTAGCACCTAAATATGCGCCTGAAGATATTCCTAATATATATGGGTCTGCTAAAGGGTTTTTTACAATAGCCTGCATAATTACTCCACATACCGAAAGACCGATACCAACAATAATTGCCAAAATAATTCTAGGAAGTCTTATAAACCATATAATATCATACATAGGTCCACTTGATACCGTATGTGTATCTCCAATATTAAACAATTTATTTATTATAATTTTGTACACATCTTTCATGCAAATTTCAACGGATCCTATAGTTAAAGTTATTAAAACAGAAAAAACTAATATGATTATAAGTATAACTAAAACACCTATATAAATTGGCATTTTAGTAAACATACCATTTTGTGTATTATTTTTGCAAACTCTATTCATCTTTATTTACTCTCGTACAATTCAGGATATAACCCTTTTGATATTGTTTTTATACCATCTAAAGTTCTAATGCCACTTGCATAAACTTCACTTAACATTATAGGATGAACACGTTTTGACTCTATTGCAGAAACACTTGAAAGAGCAGGGTTTTCTATAATGCTATTTAATGCAGTGTCACTATGAATTTCATCTCCATAATACACAGAAAAAATAACATCAGGATTAAGTTTTATCAAATCTTCATTCCCAATTTTACCATTGGATTTTGATACTAAGTCTGCTCCAACTTGTTTTGCAATATCTCCACCAATACTATCCTCGCCATAAACTCGATATACGCCATCTTTTTTTACTTCTACAATTATTGCTTTTACTTTTTCTTTTCCCTTTACAAATTCTTTAGCTTTATTAATTTCTTCTTTCATTGTATTAACTATTTCATTAGCTTTATCTTCTACATTAAAAATTTTTCCCATATTTAAAATATCTTCATATTCATTTTTCAAAGTATTTGGATTAATAACACCACTATTTTGAGCCATATATGTATTTATATCTCTTTTATGCCAAAAATCCACATCACCAAGTCTTTTTTCATCAAATAAAGAATACCAACTTAATATAAAATCAGGTTGCAATCCAATAACTTCTTCTTTAGAAGGTATTTTTTTATAATATTTCAAATTATTGAAACTAGTTTTATATTCTTCTTTAACATCATGATCTAATCCAGCAGTTGCAACAATTTTATCTTCTAATCCTAAAGCTAATAATGTCTCTATTGAATTTTGGTATACTGCTAAAACCTTTTCAGGAGCTTTTTCAAAAGTAATTTCAATAGGTTTTTTGGCATAATTATAAGTTGTAATAGTAACAGGATAATGGGATAATTCTTTATTATTTTCTTCTAATTTATTTTCTGAATTATTTTCTATTTTCAACCCAGTTTCTACATCATCATTGTTACATCCAATTATTCCAAATATCAAAATCAATACTAAAATAGTACTTATTCTTTTTTTCATCGTAAATTCATCTCCTTAGTATATTTATTACATTTTTCCCCAAAAAAACAAGAACCCTCTTAGTGTTGACGGGTTCTTGTTAAAAGAAAATAAATAATTTCAATAATATTACACCTCCCTATATCCCGTAGAGTTTTCAGTGAACTAAAAAACAGGCAGGTCTCCTGGCTTAAGCATCATCGCTCCTATAACCTTCCCAGTTGTCCAGTGGTATAATATAGGAACTCTTCTATTACAGTGGCGGGACCGCGTGGGATTTAAACCCACTTCCCTTTTAGTCAACATATATAAACTAAGACTAAGT
Source organism: Alkaliphilus sp. NP8 (assembly GCA_015978205.1). Lineage (GTDB taxonomy): Bacteria > Bacillota > Clostridia > Peptostreptococcales > Natronincolaceae > Alkaliphilus_B. The sequence continues at coordinate 44,930 of JADWMM010000038.1, forward strand.
TTAATATATTTTTTACTACGTTTAGCCTAAAATCGTATTATCTATCAACTGTTAAATTCCTATCTAATACTTAAAAAGTAAGTAAAGATAGGAATTAAAATAATAAAATAAAATATATGTTGAACCTATTTTCTAATATTCAATTTTTCAAATAAAGTATATCATATTATATTAAGTATATCTAGCCTTTAGTATTGCAAGAAGTATTTATTATTTCATCAAAAAATTCTAATACTTGACGTTTATGACTATATTTTTTGTTTTTCTTTGTATACTCTATTAGGGTTTTGTGGAAAACGCCCTTCTAAAACTCTTTTTTCTTGTTCGAAAACTTCTTTTATACTCCAAAAACAACAAAAAGCAAATATACCTAAAAAAGTTGAAATGGTTATATTCTGTGTAATCAGTGATCCAACTAATGATAAAACACCCATTAATATAAAAATGAATATACTTTTTTTGCCTAAATAATACTCTCCTTTTATTACTATAGGATGAAATATTCCTATTAATATAAATGCAATTAATCCATGTAAAAAACCTAAATAATTCATTTAACCACTCCTAAAAATTCTTATTCCAAAACAAGTACCATATAAAAATTTATTAATTATTTTTACATAAAATTATTTGTTTATATCTATTAATGGCACTCAAGTTAATATAATTATTTCATAACTTTCTTCAATAAATTTAAATTTTTAAATGGTGGATACCTAAGTGGTATATCTAATAGGTTTGACTTCTTCATTACACTTTTTTTGTGTGAAAAAGTATCAAAACTTGCTTTCCCATGATATCCTCCCATGCCACTTTCCCCAACACCTCCAAATGATAAAAGTGGATTTGTAATATGTATAATAGTATCATTTATACAGCCTCCACCAAAACAACTATTATCTATTACGTATCGCTCTTTTTTCTTATCTTGGGTAAATAAGTAAAGTGCCAGTGGCTTAGGATATTTATTTACTAGAGAAATAGCTTCGTTTAGTTTTCCAAATTCTAGTACTGGTAATAGAGGCCCAAATATTTCTTCCTTCATAATAAGACTTTCACATGTTACATCATCAATTATAGTTGGGGCTATATGCATAGTTTTAGCATTGGATTGCCCACCAAAAACAATATTTTCATTTTGGATTAGATTTAAAAGACGATTAAAGTGCTTTTCATTAATAACTTTTGGATAATCTTTATTGCTTAAAGGGTTTGTGCCGTAAAATTGAGTAATATACTTTACAATACTACTAATAAGTTTATCTTTTACACTGTGATCCACTAATAAATAATCAGGTGCTACACAAGTTTGACCTGCATTTAAAAACTTTCCCCATACAATCCTTTTTGCAGCTAAATCAATATTTGCAGTTTTATCTACAATACAAGGACTTTTACCACCTAATTCCAATGTTACAGGGGTAAGATGCTTTGAAGCTGCTTCCATTACTATTTTTCCTACTGATACACTACCTGTGAAGAAAATATAATCAAATTTTTCATCTAATAATGTTTTGTTAACTTCTCTTCCACCTTGTACAACTGCAATAAACGATTCATCAAAATTCTCTCTTATAAGCTTATTTATAAGTCTAGACGTATGCTTTGAATAATCTGATGGCTTGACAATAGAGCAATTTCCTGCTGCTATTGCACCTATTAGCGGTGCTAAGACTAGTTGAAAAGGATAATTCCAAGGCGCCATAATCAATATTACTCCATATGGTTCTGAGTATATGTAACTAGAAGATGGAAAATGTTTTAATGGTGTTTTTACTTTTTTACATTTTGTCCATTTAGAAAGATGCTTTATAGTATATCTAATCTCTTCTAAAACAATACCAATTTCTGTTTCATAAGCCTCAAATGGAGCTTTATTTAAATCTTTTTTTAACGCCTCTATTATTTCTTTTTCATTCTCTATTATTGCTTTTCTTAGTATTTTAAGTTTTTCTATACGAAAATTTAAATTTTTTGTTCTTCCAGATTTAAAAAACAATCTTTGTTTTTCTATAACTTCTTTAATACTATACATATAATAACCCTTTCATTTGAGGAATTCTTTTATTTGGTCTAGCTATACGTGCTCCCACTCCCTTTGCACAATCCATTGGAGATCCACCACCAAAACATTATTAACACCCTTACTTTTTATTAGTTTTGGAAGTTGATTTATGCTATTCTCTCCATAAATTAACTTAGGCTTACGCCAAGGTACGAAGTAAGAAGCTAATCTTAATATATTTTGATAGGTCCTACAATAAAACTTATACATAACATTACTTCTCCTTTTATTGTAATTTATAATACCCTTTTCCAATCGCTAACAATTCTTATCTCCATCTGAACTTAGTCTTTGTTTAATGACTTTATATTTCATTTATATGTATATAGATTTAAATTATTTTATGTACTTTGTCGGCCAACCGACCGATTGGCTATAAAAAAAAATTATTATACACTAGACAACATATTTGCAATATCTTTAAGTGGAATCTTTTCTACACCAAGCATACGTTGAATTATAAATCCATCCAGAGTTGCCAAAATAATATGAGATAGTATTTTATAGTCTATTTTTCTATCTTTTAACACCATTTTAATACCGTTTTCAAGTGTTATTCTCCATTCTTTATATCTTTGATTGAATCTTTCTTTAAGAGAATTATTCCCTATTACAGCATCACTAATTAGATATAGATGGAGCTTTCCTCTTGTTTCAGCACCCAATATTTTTTCGAAAACGACCCTAAATATTTCTTCTGGAACAGCATCATTCTCAATGTTGCCAATCCATGATAAAAGTTCTTGTGTTACTTGCTTAAGATGAATATCAGTAATGTCATATATAATATCACCTTTACTTGAATAGTAGTAGTATAATGTTCCTTTACTTATTCCTACTTCTTTGGCAATATCAGCAAGACTAGTATCTTTTACACCCTTTTGGGTAATCAATTTACCAGCCACATCAAGTATGTTTTGTCTAGTATCTGTTGTTTTGCTCCCTTTACATTCTTTAATAATTTTTCACCTCACTTGTCAGCCGACCAGCCGATTGAATAATTTAATATTATCACTGCAACTTGTTAAAGTCAATATTAGATAAATATACAAGTTTAAAATTTAAAAAGGAAATATTTTAAATTAATTAATCACTTTTTAAGCAAGTCTCATAAGATATAATGAGAAAGAATAACCTATTCTCAATTATTCATGAAAAAGGAGGCAATAAGAATGACTCATCCATTAGATCCAAAATGCATCCCTAAATATGAAAACCAACTGTTTATTCCACCTGTATTTAAACCAACTATTGTAAAAGATACAATTACAGGTGAAGAAATAAGTCATAATTATACAATTAGTATGGTTCAATTTATGCAACAGATTCTTCCACCTATGTTTCCCGAAACAAAAGTCTGGGGGTTTGAAGGTGCTGTAGAAGATCACTGTAATGGTGAAGTTTCTTGTTTTCGTAGTACACCAGGTGCTAC
>JADWMM010000060.1 GCA_015978205.1 Alkaliphilus sp. NP8
ATACATTAGCTATTTTAGAATACAGTTTCTTAATTTGCATTTTAAGTTCTACTTGGTTTAATACTTCGTCTGGATCTGTCCCTAATATATCTATTAGAGAAATTTCATTGCCTTCTTTATCTACACCTATTGGATCTTGAAGAGACACTTCAGTTTTTATCTTTTTAGTAGATCTTATTGTCATTAATATTTCATTTTCTATCCTAGCATAACGGAAACACACTATTACACTGCAACCATTGATATGTTAGGAAACAAGCTAGATTTATCTACTGTTGGTGGAAAAATAAAATATTACCGATTATCCAAAAGAATGTCCCAAAAAGATTTAATTAAAAAAGCTAAGATTAACCGATCTACTATTATAAGATATGAAAATAACCAAGCTATTCATTCTTTAGATATATGTAATAAAATTGCTGAAGCTATAGGAGTTGATCCCCCTCTTCTATATGATAAGTACCTAAAGTTTATTGTTTCTGATTTTGGTAACAAGATAAAAACAATACGTGAATCTCATAACTTAACTCAGAAAGAATTAGGACAAGCTTTAGGTGTTCATCGAAAAACTATTGTGCGATGGGAGAATAAAGTTGATTACCCTAGTAGAGAAATTTATGTGTTGATAAGGGAATATTTGTAGGGCCTATTATTTTGTGGGCCCTATTTTTTTATTCCTAACTTATTTTCTTCTATAAAAATATCAAAATCATCTTTTTGATTTTTTTCTAATCTTTTTTTACTTAATTTATTATTTTTAATATGTTCATTAATTGTATTTACCCCTTTTGGATATAATTCTGCAATAGATTTTTGGGTCATTCATACCGTATCATTTTCCACCTTAACATCTACTTTAGCTCTTCCATCCTCAGCCTGATAAATTATAATTCCTGTATTTTCGTTTTTTGACATTCTTTAATCCCCTCTAACTATCTCTACTTTAATTTAAAATTATAAATGTTTATCTTAATTTTTATTTTATCATAACTTGAACTATTTTCGACATATATTCACTTTTAGTAGTCCCTTACTGTATTAATCTATATCTAAATCTTCTTGCTCTAATGTAACATTATTTTCAATCATATAGCTAATAACTTCATGAAATTCTCTATAATCTTCATTATTTAATAGATTTTTAAGTTTAGTACAATTTGAACCACCACAAACTTTGCTAAACATTACTTAATATTTAATTTCATAGAATCTAAATCTATTATAGCTCCTATTTCCTTAAACAAATCCATACCTATTATACCGTTTATCTCAAAACCATAATCCATAACTCCCACTTCAATTGTAAATCCTTTAATCTCTAAATCTCCAACATTTATACAATCTATGTTCTTCTTATATACAAATTCCGAACCACCAACACCTGAAATACTTTCTATAATATCATCATCTTCTATTGTAATACCTATTTCATCTACCTTATTCATTTTTAAAATAGTTCCACCAGATCCAGTATCTAAGAGTATATTATCTAACACTATAGATTTTCCATTATGAACAAGAGTAACTTTACAAAATGGCAGTCCATATTTTAAATCTAATTTAACCATATTTTCTTACTCCAATCCAGTTTCTTTCTTCAATTTTTAATTCCTTATTTTTAGTACTGTAAACATACATCTCTCGGCTCTTATCTTTTTTATGTTTCTCAGAGTATTCTTCTAAAGCTTCTCTACCTCCATCAAACACATTAAGGATTGCTAAATCTTCAATAATCCTTTGTCCATCTTTTGAATGAGCTTCTACTGCTTCAAATAATATCCACTTATTAGGATGATTCTCCCTTACTTCAGACCATTTCAAGGTATGTACCTCCTTTTTAAATTATCACTGTTTATCTTATTTTTATTTTATCATAATTTGAAACTTTTTCGATATTTCTTACATTAAATATATATAAATTAGATATATTTATTTTATATAAATTGTATTTTTGTTTTTTAAATAACCAACTTTTAAGAAGTTCTTTCTTTTCATAATAATTTAAAAGTACCTGAACCTAACCAATTATATAAGTAGGATCTAACTAACTCTTCAGATAACACAAGTATCCCTCCATAATTTAGGATTATCACTTCATAAATGCTTATCTTTCAGTAACTATATGCATAAAACTACTGACATACTTAAATGTATTTTATTTAATACTTTATAACTCTTCTATTATTTTCTTCTTTTTTCTTTATCTTCTTAAGTTTATAATTAAACAGAACCCCAAACAATAAAATCCGTTATAAAACATTTTCAACAGACAAATCAGTTATCCTTCAAAGATAGCACTACATATTTCGACAAGCATTTTTACTTATTAATATTTATAAAATAAATATACCTACTTTCTTACTAATTCAGGAAGTAGGTATGTTCTAAATTTTAATTCAATCTTTTACTAAGAGGTTTATTAATACTTAATAATTTATTTACAGCAGCTTCGATAAAAAGCATTTGTACATGTTCATAAATTTCTTCTACTTCAATTATAGATAATCCATATTTTTTACCCACAATTTCCATAACTTCATCGCCAAAACAATTCTATATAAATAAACAATCCTTATGTTCTAATTCATACTTCCCAAATAATTCATTACAATTATTAAAAATTTTGATTTTATCTCTTAAATCCAATTATAACTCCCCCTGCTATAATTTATTTAAACTGTTAAAATTAATTTTATAAATTTCAATCCCTCTTCTGTTATAACTATAGATCTTGGTATTGTTTCTTTCTTTGTTATAAAACCTTTTTCTGCTAGATGCTTAATATAACTATGTACTGTAGATTTAGATTTAACCCCTACTAAATCACAAATATTTTTTACCGGTGGACTTATGCCATTAGCCTCTACATACTGATATATAGCTTTCAAGATCTCTTTTTCTGTATAAGTTAACATCACATTTCTCCTTCATTGTTATACTACCATCTATTAATTTCGCATCCATTGCTGATAATATGTTGTCTATTTTAAAAGTTCTAAATTTCCACTTATCTATATCTAATGCTTTTATATGTTCATCATCCATTTTTAAAACTTGTATTTTCCGTTGAGTTATTTCTAACCCTTTTATATACATAATTGTGATTACCTTATAATTATTTAATGAATATCTTAACCAGTCATTTACCATACTATCATCCCTCCTTTGCAAACATATGTTCTTAATGATATTTTACCAGAATATATGTTCGATGTAAATATCAAACGTAATTTTTTCGAGACCAAAACAGTCTGTAAACACCTTAAAAAACTACAGTCTGTGAGAGGGAGCGACAGTACAAATACTACATACATTATTAGATATAAGATTTATTACTCTAACTTACTATAAAGACCATAAAGAACCATCTTCCTTATTCCTTTAAAATTCAAACTTCAAAATAAAACTGTTTACTTTATAAAAAATAAAAACTACCTAAAAAATTAATTAGGAAGTTTGTTGACCCTATAGACAAGACTCCAAAGCCCTACCCTAACAAAAGCAGAAGAAAAGCAACACACCAAAGACCCAAAAGCAGGCCCTTAGGTAGTAGTAGTAATAGTAAAATTTGCATCATTTAACATATTCTCAAATTATACTTTCCACCCAAAAATCTCGAAAACCATAACTTATTTTATTTGAAAACTAAACCAATTAATACAAAGAATTATTTTTTCTTTCTTTAAAATAAGAAATAATAATTCTAATACATCTTCCCCTTAACTATTAACTAAATGTACGTTTAGGGAAAGCGTAAGCGTTAGTTGGAATTACTAAGGTAGATCGTTTGGACATGATTTCCCCAAAGACTGACCTAAGCTGCTGAAAAATTTCAAGAGGTATTTTTTACTTCACTTATTCTGCTCATTGAAACTAAAAGTTCTGATTTGTATTAAAGTCACTAAGTACTTTCTGAAATTACATTAAAAACTTTTGCTTTTTAATGACACTACTTATTAATACGCTTATATATCCTAATACAACATATATTATTGGATATATCCATGCACTCTCATTATAAAATAAAAATATGGATGGAATAAAAAATATTCCTATACATAATGGCATAATCCACTTTAATATTCCCATATTTATAGCTGAAAAACAACTTAATACACTGTACAACGAATTAAATATCAGTAGACTTGTTATAAAAAATATTAGACCTGCATCATTTGGCAATATCTTAGGTGCTGCATATGGAATTAGATAAAATAGAATTATTCCAATAGTAAATATCTTCATAGGGATTTTTTGCTTATTCTTTTTCACTATCAAATTATCCATATTAATCTCTTCTGGTCATTATATATTTTAAAACCTATTACACTTTAAGAAAGTTTTAAACAACAATTTTCTACCTTACTTTATACATCAATTCCTTAATTATTATCTTTTATACATAACATCTTTATCATCAATATTTATAATCATTTCATCTATTTTTATTTTATTATTTCCTATCCACTTAATTTCAGGTTCATTTAATCCACCTCTATAAATAGTTTTGCTTTTCTTAATAATTCCTCCGTATAATTTTTCATATTGAACTTCTATACTTCCTCCTAGTGCCCCTTCATCATGCATAATAACAGAAGCTACTTGCTTTTCATTTGGTGATATTTCTGTATATAAAGTATAAGTCCTTACAAATCCAAATCTAATTGAAATAGTCAAACAAAATAATAAACATACTGCAACATACATACACCAAGATATACATTTAAACATTATATGAGACTTCTTTGAAGCTAACATTGGAAACATAAATAATAGAGGAAATGCTAACATAAGATTTTTAAGTATAATAGTTATTAGTATAATAAAAAAAATTGTAAATATGATATGATGTAATCTTATCTCTTCTTTTTCTCTAAGAAGATAAAGTGTATATAAAGAATGCAAAATATAAAGTATATAAAAAGCCTTCTGAATTAATGGGGAAATAAAAGAATAACCATACAAATTCATGGAAATTATCATTATAATCAATACTACTCCTAAATATATTATCCATCTTTCAGAAGAGTTCTTTTTCATATTAATCATCTCCTATTGGTTATTAATGTTTATATTTAATACACATAAAAAAATTCCATAGTAAAACATCTCTTGATATATTACATTTCCATTTTCATCTCTGAGATAAAATTTATCTACTTTAATTAATAAATACAATAGAAGTTATGACTAAATAAATTTAGTCCCACATTTATTACATTTAGTTACAATAGTTGATCTCCCTAAAAACTTATTACAAACAGGACATCTCCATGTTATTAAACTTATTGTTAGCATTAGTGCTGCTATAACAGCTACAGTAACAGATATATATGCTGGTAACTCTATTAAAGGCCCACTTGATCCTTCAGGAATATATCTTGATCTAGTTATATATACAAATGGAGCAGTAATTGCAGCAACAGCTGTTGATATAAATCGCATATTTTGCCTTTTCCTAAATTTCCTTTTTATCCTTTCATTATCTATATCATTCATAAAATATCTCCTTCTAACTAATTCCTATTTTTCAATAGTTTTATCGCTATAATAATAAAATAAATACAAGTAAAAACATTTATGCATTTTGTGGCATATAAAATAGATAAGACGTAATGATTTGTGCGGCTTGTTATTTTTCTATATAGATATCTAAAGCTTTTTTATATCATCTTCATCTATTTCTTCATGTGTACCTTCTTTTTTCTTATTCCTATTCCAATTAAAGTCAATCAATCCCACTACAATTTCTAAAATAAATTCTAGTATATCATCCCACATAGATTTTCCTCCAAATCTAATAATTGGACTTTTATCTATATCCTATTTCACATTTTAAATCAAGTGCGTCATTTCTTGTAGGTCATAAAAACCCTTTAACTTATTCTCATTGCAACAGAAATTTACATAATTATCAAAAAAAATTTTTAGTTTGATAATTCTATTATTTCTTCAAGAGTACTTTTCCAATTTGGATTTTTTATTTTTAGATGTTTCCCACTAAATTGATTTGCAATTGAAATCCACTCATTTCCAATACAGTGGATATTAAACCAAATACCAGCCTCACTATCACTTATAGAGATTGTATACAAATCTTTGTCATAGAACCTTACCTTATTAGATAAATTTCTTGTAAAACTAGATTCCAAAATTAATGATTTTAACATCTCGATTTGATTAATACTAAGTTCATATTCTTCATAGGCTGTGGTTTCCAAATAACTCTTTCTAATTATTATATTACTTGATGCCGTAATATCTGACACACCAGCAATCTTAGCACCCGTAACATTGAAACATGAGTATATAATTGATACTAATGATATAATTATTACAATTCCTACAATTAGCTTGAGTGATTTTTTCATATCATTCTCCTTTAAATAAGTCCCGTAATTTCCAAAGCGTTATACTTATTCTATTCAAGCGTTGGTAATTTGCCACTATACCCAGTAAGGCCATTATGTAACGTACTTTTCATCTACTTCACATTTTAAAAATACTACGACAACTTTTCTATTTTATCCTGAAGAGATTTAGCAAGAGCTGAAGCACCTATCACTATTACTTCATTACTAGAAATATTAATTTCAATACTACTGCCCTACAACTTATCGTGCAAGTAATTAGCTTTAGCTATAATCTTGTAATTCTCTTCAAATATAATTGTATAGTTTTTCTTTTCTAAAGCCTTTTTCAATAAATCTACATATTCATATTTATCTACAATTGATATGCTTATAGTTATGATTCTGGAATGGAATATTGTAGATAAAGAAAATAATATTGCAGTAATGAATAGATATGGATTTTCTGCGTAGTTTTTAATAGCTGGAAGCGAACCTTCAATAAACCAAAACATAAAGTTGAAAATTATAAAAATAGGAATATAAGTTAGAATAAATATTTTAACAAATTTATATATATATCCAGTTATACATGCTTTATTTTTCATAATAAATTGCCACCTCCATTATTTCACAAACATTATGTTGCATATTTCATCTGTCACGACTTAAAAGATAGCAATAATTAATTTAAGAACCTTGTATTTTGCCTAATATAAGAATAAATATTATAGGAGTGCTAATCAAAAGTAGTAAAATAATATATACACCAACAGTAGTAATCATATTTGTTTTAAACTTTTTCGGATTTGTTATATCCTTACATAAATTATATGCACGTGCAGTAAGTCCAATAATAATCGTAATAATAATCCCTACAAGCTTTAGTAAATCCATATAATTAACCTCCAATTATGTACCTAGTTTTGTATATGTAAAAAATAATTCGAATTAACTAAACTTAGCATTATTAATCTAATTCCTCTTAAATAGAAAGTGTAAATTATATATTATTTGTCTTCTTAGTAGTTTGTTCTAAATTTAAAACTGTATCTGGAATATGAATTATACTTTTAAAAGACCATAAGATTGTAGTTAGATTATTATATACACGTCTATTTAAAACTTCGATAAATATTTAATAGTAACCCCAAAGTTATTACAATAAGAGCTATTATTGATACTTTTTTTTGAAGCCAAATAGCCTCCTCACTTAATTCAGGTTCTTCTTCATACATCCATCTTCTACCCCAAAGATAGCTTTCTTCTGGTTCAATATATGACCAAATTAACAGTCCATATACAGGTATTAAGAAAACAATAAATATAAACCATTCAGAACCACTCACAACTGCCACCCCCTAAAATATTTGTTCAATAAAATAAACATTTCTCCTAGTCCTTACTTCGCTTAATTCGTCAAATTCATCTTATTTAGTTATATTTATCAAAAAATTCAGATTCAAATGAACCTAAAATATAATTATTATTGCTAACATATACCATATTTTCTTTATATATAAGAGGTGGGCTCCACAATTGCTCTACTTCCTTTTTCAATCTCATATTATTTCTTGTATTGTCAAATTCTAAATACAAATCAAAAAGCTTATTCTCTTTTAAAGAAAATCTTGACTCTTTAAATGCTGTAATATAAATATAATCACTTCTAACTTCTTTTATTTTATATTGAAATTTATAGTCACCTTGAACTATATAATCTGGTGTAAAGTACAGATGTTCTTGATTATCTTGAAGCCAAAACCCTTGCATTGCTTCATTAGACTCTAATGTTTCTCTTCTGTTTTTTTCTGCTTTAATACTTTCTTCTATTTCTATTTCCACTATTTCATCATATTCTAATTGTTCATATAACTTATATATTTCATTATATAAGTTATCTTTGTTATCGTAATTGTAAATTTTAGCATTATAACTTAAATAATCTTTATAAATTATAATTTCATCAACTAATTCTTCATCCTGATTTATAAGTTTAAATTCGAATTTCCATCCATCTAATGCAACATGATTAGAGTCTATTTGACCATTTATACTATTTAATAAATCTCGTATTAGATCTATATCTTTAGGTTCATCAACAATCTTCTTGAATTTTCCTACAATGATATCAACCGATTTGATATCTTCTTTTATAAAGGAATGGATTATTTGAGAACTATTGTTAGTGCAACCAGAAAATATACCTATGGAGATAAAAATTAATATAATGCTAATTATACTTTTAATTTTCTTATTCAATTTGATTTCTCCTTTTTCCCTTGGGAAGTATCAATTTATATGTTTTAGAAATCATATAATAAATTTCTTATATGTTGTATAGCAGTTTGTCCTTATTAATCATACTCAAATATAACAACTTTACAATCTGTACACCTATAAGATACTAACTTTTTCATAGCAAATCCCGATATATCTATCAATGTTTCATCACCAATTACAGTAAATTTAGGTTTATTATTATAAGTCCATTTTATTTGTTTAGTAGTGTAGATATATCCACTTTCCATTTTCAACCCACATTTAGGGCATATCCCATTCTTAAATTCTCTCACTTTATCTACTCCTTTATTTATATTCACATTTTAGGTTCGATTGTATTTACTTTTAACATAATCCTATATTTATTTCTCTTGTTTCCTTTTGATGTTTATTAATTTTTATATTTATATAGAAGTTTTTTATTAGAAAATAAAAGTTCAGCCAAATAATTCAAGAGTATATGTATTGTAGATGTAGTAATAGGCGATAACACCATAAACAATTTACCCTCTTCAACTGTAAAGATAAAAGTAGATAAGATCACATTAGATAGAAAATTTACTGCTTGGTATACCGTTCTAGCCATAGAAAGTGGATTGTTAAATATTAATAAACTCCAAATAATATTAAATACTGCAAATACTACTATTCCATACTTAACATTTTCTTTATTAAATTCTTTTCTAAGAAAAATAATAAATAAAAAATGTACAATTGTTAAAAGTATAATAGTTATTATTTGAGTTCCGTTCCAAGAAATAGATATACCAGTAATTGCACTTTCTAATAATTGTATCAATATTTCAGTTATAGTAAATATTAATGGTGAAAAGAATGAAAACATAAACATTAGTATTATTGTAAATACTTTGTTCCTAAGTTCCATGGTGTATCCCCCTTTTTTTCTAGACCTTCTATTTCTTACAATATTACATATATCAATATATACTTACCCTGCTCATTGTTCCTCTGTTGAAGCAAATACTAAACCATTTATATTCTTTATCTTATATTCAGTAAAATGTTATTTGTATAATGTATATCTATAGTTATTATCTGTCTTAACATTAAATTTAGAATTATGTCTTAGTATTGGTATATCTTTTTCCGGATTTATCGCCAAAATAATTCTGTCTATAGTTAAATATCCATAACTTATTATTTTATTATCCTTATAAAAAATAATAAGTTGATAATAATCTCTATCTCTAAATGGTAAGTTAATATTAGAAAAATCAATATCATATATATTTGAATAAGTATCTATATCTTTCCTTAAATCTAATATATACATTTCATCCCAATCTTTTGATATTATATCTTTAAAATCTATATAGCTCTGTTTTTCTACAACTTCTAATACTTCCTCTTGAAAATGTTTATAATTTGTATTATAAAAAGAGGTATAAATAATGTTATAAAAAAACAAAGCTACAAAGAAAGCTATAATAAGTAATAATGTAACTGCTAATAGGTTAGTATGTTTTTTCATATTAATCCTCCAACCCTTTTATAAACTCTTTTTTAGAACTATATCATCTAATAATTTATCTGACCACTTAAGCTGAACTTTCTCCGTCTCTTTCAATCCTCTATTCTTCGTTCATTTCACTAATAATCAAATTTCTATTCCATAAAAATACGGAAAGTAATTATATTCCCTTTCCCTTAATATTTTTATCTAATACACATTGCAAAGATAAAAATAATCTTCCTATATTACTTAGTTAATTTACTTTTTATTTTTTCATATACTTTCATAAAAAAATTTCCTATCCCAAAAACTTCACCAATGTGATTTGCAAATTTCATATAAACCTTTACAATTGCAGTAATTATAATTAAAATAATTAAAATCCCAAAACTAAATTGAATGTATTCCATAAATTTCCCACCTTTAAAAGTTCGGTTTTTATATTAACTTTTTATATAATCACTTCTATTTTTATTTCAATAAAGATTTCTTATTTTTTATATCTTATTTAATAAACATATCAATTTAAATTATAAAACATTTACTAAAAAATCTGTAAAATATTTCTATATAACCCATTCTACATACCAATTTAAAACCCTTTATTAAATTAATTCAAAAAACATACAACTACCTTCAATAATAAAACTTTCATATTCTATTGTTATTCTGATTTTTCCAAATCCCATACTGTATAATATACTAACTTCAATTGAAAGGAGGATTCTATGAACAATATCCAAATATCTAAAAACTTTAAACTTAAGGAATTTGAATGTACTGATAGTGATTCTGTTGTAAAACTAGACAGTAAATTACTAGAAAAACTTCAACTACTACGGGACAAGCTAAATAACCCAATCAACATAACTTCAGGATATAGAACACCAGAATGTAGCAAGCGTGTTGGTGGATCATCTAACAGTTATCATATGAAAGGAATGGCAGCTGATATTTATTCCCCGGGTCATAATCCTACTGAAATAGCAAAAGCTGCAGAGGAAGTGGGATTTACTGGAATAGGTACATATTCAAACTTTGTACATGTAGATGTTAGACCTAATAAATATCACTTTAAAGATGGCTACTAAAAACTCGTCTGATGCTCACGCATCGACTCATGGCGCACTTAATTTTTAACATACGTTAAAAATCTCAAGTGCTTAAAGTATTGCTACATTTTCTAAAACAATAAAATTTAGGGATGTGGCTAAATGCCCTGTACTAATTTATTTGCAAAGGTAAAAAAGATGGATATTACAAATAAGGTAACTGCTGATAAATGGAGTCAAACCATCACAATTACCCTTAGTGATATCGAGCTTAATGATGAGAATCTAATTGCTATTCGTAAATTTAGACCTAATGAAGAAGTAAAAGTAAGTCTTCAATCTCTCCAACTATCTATGGATGAAATTGAAGAAAGAGAAAAACTAAAAAAACTATATCCAAAGGAAAGAGAGCTTTTTGCTAGTGAATCTTCTAATGAAAATGGTGCCAAAGATATTGATTCAGAAAATTTAAGTACAGATTTAAATAATGAAGACATATAAGCTTCATCATCAGATGAACATATAGAGGATCTGTCTGTAGATCCAGTGGATGAAGAAGAATTATTTGATATTGATTATGATGAAGAAATTCCAGAAGATCATAAAGCTATTAAAACCTTTTAATTTTAAAAGGTTTATATAATAAAACTTAAAATTCCACTCAAGCTGAATCTTTCTTCATGAAAGGAGGTGGTATTGTTTTAAGACTACAGGAAAGGAGGTGATATTATGGCTATCGAAAAGTTTGATGAAACTAGAAGTGCATCTTGTAGATTTATTACAGGTGTTGATGGAGAAGGAAAAGAAGAGCATATGACTAGAACTATAAGCAGATTTAAAGTAAGTTCTACTTTAGATGATGTTTATGAAGTGGTTATTGCAGTAGCTGGGCTTTACCCTTACACTCCAAAGAATATTAACTTAAATGAAAGATGTGAGTTAATTGAAGGAATGTAAGTAAATTAAAAGCTAAGTTCTAACCACTAGGTAAAAACTTAATGTACTTAAATCAAAGCGAAAGGAGGCTAAGCCATGGACAAATATTTAAGAATGGTATTTAAAACTGATCAAGATAGAACAGTTAGTATACGTGTAGGTGTTCCAAGAGATGACCTAACAGCAACAGAAGTAAAAACTGTAATGGACCTTATCGTTGCTAAAAATATAGTCCACTCTAACTCTGGGGATCTAGTTGAAGTAAATTCTGCTTTATTAATCGAAACAGCTACTACCGAATTAGATGTAACTACAGCTGTTTAACACTGACCATAAACTTAAGGCATAGCTTACTTAAAAGCTGTGCTTTTTTTAAAATAAATTAGTATTAAAGATATAGCAATATAGATTAAATAGCAACATTTAATAAAAATACAATTATTAACTAGAGTCTGTAAATAACTTTGTGCTTTAAGATTAAATAGTTCCGATCTGACAACAATTAAATACATGAATAAATTTTAGTTGTCTTTAAATTTATTTATATAGTTGCCAAAATTATAATTAGATATACATATAATATTATAGTTTTGGCAATAATTTTTATAATAGGGGAGTGTTTTTCAGGCTAAAGATTAATTACTATTAAAACATCCAATTTTGATAGGTTGACTTTTAATTTTTAGTAATTAATTATATAACATGGGT
>JADWMM010000018.1 GCA_015978205.1 Alkaliphilus sp. NP8
AATTAAGTATAGCCTATCCAATAATATAAAAAGAAGATCAAGCAGAGCAGGAGGGTCAGATGGAAAACTTAATGAAGTTTACTATACAGTTAGCCATGCTTTCCAGCCTGCTTGATGAAAAGATGATTTCAGAAAAAGAATTCATCAAGATCAAAGCTGAGTTGGAAAGAAAATACAAAATAAAACGAGGTTTAAGTGGCACTTAATTATCTACCATGATAAAATTAAAATGATAATTGGGAACATGGATTGATGAACTATCCGGAATTACCGGATAGTTCAATTATAAACATCAGACAGTGTCTGATGAATTGATTAATAAATTACGGAAATGGGGGATAATGTGGAAAACAAAACAGATATTCTTATTTACCAATTGGAAGACGGAAAAACCAAAATTGATGTTAGACTTGAAAATGAAACGGTATGGATGACACAGAAGGCGATAGCTGAGCTATATCAAACAACACCTCAAAATATAACACTTCACATAAAAAATATTTATGAAGAAGGTGAATTAGAGGAAAATTCAACTTGTAAGAATTACTTACAAGTTCGAAATGAAGGAAATAGAAGGGTTCAGAGAAATTCACGCCATTATAATCTTGAAATGATTATTGCAATTGGCTACCGTGTACGCTCCAGTCGAGGTACCCAATTTAGACGATGGGCAACAGAGAGATTAAATGAATACTTAGTCAAAGGCTTTACCATGGATGATGAACGCCTTAAAGGTATGCGTAATATTGGTGATGATTACTTCGATGAGCTTTTAGAGCGTATTCGTGATATTAGAGCCTCAGAAAAAAGATTTTATAAGAAGATCACAGATATTTATGCCTTATCTATAGATTATGATGGAAAATCAGAAGAAGCTAAAAAGTTCTTTGCAACGGTGCAAAACAAGCTTCATTTTGCTATTCATGGTCACACAGCCGCAGAACTTATTGAACAAAGAGCTGATGCTTCAAAAGACAATATGGGACTTACAACTTGGAAAGGTGACAAGGTACGTAAAGGGGATATTACAGTTGCTAAGAATTATTTAACAGAAAAAGAGATAAAATCCCTTAACCGTATTGTAACCATGTATCTTGATTATGCTGAAGATCAGGCAGAAAGACGTAATCCTATGCATATGAAAGATTGGGAAGAAAAGCTCAATGCCTTTCTTAAATTTAATGAGCGAGATATTCTTACTGGTGCAGGTACTATTTCACATGAAGTAGTCAAGGAACTTGCTGAAAAAGAATATGAGAAGTTTAATCAAAAGCGATTAAGTGCACCTGAAAAAGATGACTTTGATGTGTATTTAGAAGAACATGAATGGACACATAAGAAGTAATCCTGTTTTAGATTCAGTGAAGGAAGTGATGACATGAAAGAAGTAGAAATCATAAAACCTAAAAAGAATAAATTTGACCGAGCATCGGGCAAAGAACTCACCAAAATAAGAGTTGCACCTTATTGTAGAGTCAGCACTGATTCTGCTGAACAGATGGCAAGTTATGATTCTCAAGTGGCTTATTATGAGCAGAAGATTAAAGAAAATCCTAAGTGGGAATTGGCAAAGATATATTCTGATGCCGGTATTAGTGGCACCAATATTGATAAACGTCTAGGTTTTCAAGAGATGATTCGTGATGCTGTGGCTGGTGAGTTTGATCTAGTCATTACCAAGAGCATCTCAAGATTTGGTAGAAATACAAAAGACGTGCTGGAATATACTAGGCTATTAAAAAAACACAACGTAGCTGTGTTATTTGAAAAAGAGAATATTAATACATTCTCTATGCAAGGCGAAGTGGCCATGACGGTTTTAACTTCAATAGCCCAACAGGAAAGTGAAAGTATTTCAACCAATGTAAAGATGGGCTTAAAGATGAAAATGAAACGTGGTGAGTTGGTTGGTTTTCAAGGTTGTTTAGGCTATG
Source organism: Alkaliphilus sp. NP8 (assembly GCA_015978205.1). Classification (GTDB taxonomy): domain Bacteria; phylum Bacillota; class Clostridia; order Peptostreptococcales; family Natronincolaceae; genus Alkaliphilus_B. The sequence goes on from JADWMM010000018.1 coordinate 1,935, forward strand.
ACTATGATAAAGAAACCAAAGAACTTGTGATTAATGAAGAAGAAGCTAAAGTCGTTCGTTTTATCTTTGAATCGTATAATCAAGGCAAGGGTACCCGCCTTATTGGAAAGGAATTGAAAGAAAAAGGTTATAAGACCAAAGGAGGGAGTAGCAATTGGCCTGATAGTACCATTAGAGGTATTCTAAAGAATGAAAAATACATGGGTGATTTACTCCTAGGGAAGACCTTTACCGTTAATCCAATCACAAAGCAGCGCCTTGATAATATGGGAGAAGAAGAAAAGTATTACATCAAAGACCACCATGAACCTATTGTCAGTAAAGAGACCTTTGAAAAAGCTCAAGCCATAAGAAATAAACGTAATTGCAACATGGAAAAAGGACGGTTAAAGCGTTATAGCAGACAGTATACTTTCAGCAGCAAAATCGAGTGTGGATTTTGCGAAACCACTGTTGGCAGAAGAGCATGGAACTCAGGCACCAAAAATAAAAAAGTGGTTTGGCACTGTATCAAATCCAGTAAGCATGGTAAGAAACATTGTCCTGACAGCAAGGGTATTCATGAAGCTGTTATTGAAGAAGCCTTTGTAAAAGTCTTTAATGAAATGTGTCAGTATAACAGAGAAATCATTGAAGAGTTCATAGCAACCATTGAAAATACATTAAGTGAAAGTACCAGCAAAAAAGAACTAACAACACTTAATAAAGAGCTGAGTAAGGTGGAAGATAAAATCAAGAAGCTGATTGATCTTCATCTTGATGGCGCTATTGACCGTGAAAATTATGATAACAAGCTTCTTGAACTTAATTCAGATAAAGAACGTTTGATCAAGGAAACCAATGATTTGACTTTAACAGCCAGTGAAGAAAAAGAAATGAAAACAAGGCTTAGAAGCTTTAGAAAATACTTTGATGCCAACAAGCCACTTAAGAAGTTTGATGCTGATGTCTTTGAATCCATTGTTGAGAAAATTATACTCGGTGGTATTGATGATAAAGGTCAAAAAGATCCTCATCAATTAACTTTCGTATTTAAAACCGGTCCAAAATCGACGATTACTATGGGAAAAGAACCATATTCCTACTTATCACCCGACACATGTGGAGTGCGTAGTAAAGCTATATCGGAGATAGAATCGATGTGGTATCTCAGAGGGTGCATGTTAGTTTTGTGTTATAAAGTTATAAGTATGTAGGGAAATATTTTAAAAAAGGAGAAGGCAATCAAATGAATGAACTATTAAACAAGATTAAATACTATGAAGAAAAATTTCATAAAAAAGAGTTACAAGAAATAATCAATAATAAAGAAGAAGCAATTCCTATGTTGCTAGATGTAATGAAGAATGTTCGTGATAACTATGAAAAATATTTAGATGAAGATTATTTTATACATATATATGCTACCTATTTATTAGCACAATTTAGAGTTAGCGATTTTTATGAAATTATCATTGATGTTGCTAGACTGCCAGAAGAAATACCACATGATTTATATGGAGATACTATTACTGAAGCTTTAGGGAGAATTATTGCCTCAGTTTATAATGGGAATCTTGGTGCGATTTATGAACTAATCGAAGATAGAGATGTTGATGAATATGTGAGAGGTCAAGGTATACAGGCACTCACTATTTTAACTTTTGAAGGTATGCTAGAAAGAGAAAAGATTGTAGAGTATCTAAAAGACCTACTTATACAAAAAACCAAAGAAAAAGACTATAGAATTGTAACAAACATAATCAATGGATTGACGGATTTATACCCTGAAGAAGCTATAGATGAAATTAAATTAGCTTATGAAAATGATATGGTAGATGAAGGCACAATTAACCTTAATGATGTTCAAAGAGTATTGGGGATGCGAAAAGAAAAAGTTCTTTCATTTAAAAAAGAGGATAGACATTTTAAGATAATTGGAGATATAGAAGATGAAATCGGATGGTGGTATTGTTTTAACAAGATTAAGCACAAAAAAGTTCAAAATAATAAAAAGAAGATTAAAATAGGAAGAAATGATTCTTGCCCATGTAGTAGTGGAAAGAAGTATAAAAAGTGCTGTGGTAAGAATTTATAGAAAGATGTGATTTAATAATGAAATGGAAAATACATGATGAACAAGATGAAAGAATACAAAATGTGATTGCTGATATTGAAGATGATGAAATGAAATTATATGAAGCTTGGAATAAATATCTTGCAAGAAAACTAAAGTTTCCATTTGAAGCAGGAGTCTATGAATATCAAGAACCTTCATGTTTCATTCAGCAGGGAGATAAATTAAAAGTGATAAAACCTTAGAGGCATTTAGGACTTCTGCATGTTTAGGTAAAGTAACAGAAGGAGAGTTGGTAGAAGAATATAAAAAAGCTAGAGAAAAATATGGTGAACTCTTAGATACAACCATACAAAGTGTATTAGGATATTATGTGCTTCCAGAGTATTTGTATCAAACCTGGATAATGAATATTGACAAAGATGATTTTGAAGTACAGAAGGTAACAGATAGCTTACATAATTTTGAACGTTCTGTAGCTATTGAATCTAGCAATGCTGATTTCAAAGGTTTGTTTTCAAGCTCTACAATAGACCTAACTGATACTTCTTTAAGAAGCAACCTAAATGAACGTAGTAAAAATATACAAGCATTAATAATGCTCTTTGCAGATTTGAACATGGTTGATCTTCAAGAGGGAGATATTTTAGGGGATGCCTATAAATATTTAATTGGACAATTTGCTATGGAATTTGGAAAGAAGGCTGGTGAATTCTACACTCCACACCAAGTGAGTGAGGTAAAAAACTGGGCCAGTTAATATAAAAAATTAATTGGCTTTTTCGAGCCAGTCGAGTCTGTAAATAACTTTGTGCTTTAGGATTAAATAAATCCTATCTGACAATAACCAAATACATGAATAAATTTGATTTATATCTTAATTTATTTTTATAATTGAGTAAATTTCATATTTTTTAATTGTTGATTTTACTAATTTTTATTTGAATACAAAAAGGGCTTCACCCCAATGTGTCGAATAGATTAAGTGCGAACCAAATCACCCGAAGGGAGTGAAACCTCTTAATGTATATTCGACAAATAAGTTTAATATCCTTTGAAGAAATTATAAAATTTCAACAAGAAAATAAATTAGAAATGATTTTTTCGCAAATTAATATTTCTAAATTAACTTCAGCATTAAGAAAAACTGCTGAAAAGCGAGGCCCGAAGGGCTATGAACCATCATCATTGATTTATGCTTTAATAGCTATGCAGGTAGAAAAAATACAAACTATTAAAGATTTAGTCTTAAATCTTAAGCAAAATCCAATTCTTAGATATTGTTGTGGATTTGATGTATTAGGTCAAGTTCCATCTGAATCTACATTCAGTAGATTCCTAAATAGATTAACTGAAACTGATGAACTTGAAAAACTTTTTCATCAATTAGTATTAGAGGCTAAAGAACTAAATATTATTGATGGAGACCATATTTCTATTGATTCAACAAAATTAGATTCTTATGAAGCTGCAGAACCTAAAAAATCTATAGTTGATGATGGAACTAATCCTAACTGGGGAATGAAAAGAGATACTAATGGTAATAACATAAAGTGGTTCGGTTGGAAATTATATATATTATGTGATTCCAAAAGTGAATTGCCATTAGATATATCAATTTCTCCAGCTAGTGTTTATGATGGTACTGTAGCCATATCCTTAATTGAACGATTTTTTAGTAATTATAAAGATACATTTAAGCCAACTTACTATTCTATGGATTCAGGTTATGATTTTGAATATATTTACAAAGATATAATAAATGATTTTAATGGTATTCCAATAATAGCCTATAATCCTAGGAAAAGTTATGCACCACCTGAAGGGCTAGATAGTAACTTTAATCCAATCTGCTCCGCAGGATATAAATTAGTATATTGGGGCAAGGATAGAAACTATCTTAAATTTAGATGCCCTCATGCTGTAGACAAATGTAATTGTCCCTTTGGGATGGATTGGTGTTCTTCTTCTAATTATGGATATACCTTTAAAATTAACTATAAAGAAAATCCAAGAATACATGGTTATCCATTAAGATCTTCTAAGGAATGGCAAAACCAATACAATAAAAGAACTTCAGTTGAAAGATGTAATAGCAGGCTTAAACAGTATCTTAACTTAGACAATATAAGATCTAAAGGTATTAAAAAAGCTAAAGTTCATGCATTACTTAATTGTATATCACTTGTAGCAGGGACTATGGCTTTAAATTCAAATAAATCATTAAGTAAAGCTGCCTAACGGCAGATAAATATAAAATAGGAGGTTTTTGCAATTTTATAAATCTGAATATTAATTTCAAAAAAATCTCATTTTTAATGAGCTATCGCTCTTTGTCCTTTTTTTCAGATTTATAAAAAGTTAATTATGCAATTTCCTCGATTAGCTGAAATTGGCATAAGTTTCTCCTTTCTTTTCTTTTAGGTTTTGAGTTATACACATCTAGTTAATGAATATATACCCAAAACTGGGGGAAACTTATCCATTTCAATAGATTTTAATGTAGTATTTATGCGAGTTGTAGAGTTCTGCAACGAGCTATACCCAAAGTTAGGTAGTTGCAAA
>JADWMM010000011.1 GCA_015978205.1 Alkaliphilus sp. NP8
AGTCTATAGCCTGAGAAACACTTCCCTATTATAAAAATTATTGCCAAAACTATAATATTTTATGTATATCTAATTATAATTTTGGCAACTATATAAATAAATTTAAAGACAACTAAAATTTATTCATGTATTTAATTGTTGTCAGATCGGAACTATTTAATCTTAAAGCACAAAGTTATTTACAGACTCAAACCTTATATTTTTTTAAATCTATAGCATATATTTTTCCTTATTTAAAAATAATTTTAGCCCCTAAGTTTAATTAAACTTAGGGGCTATTTGGTTTGATTAACACTGTATATTATTCTTTAATCTCATCTTCTTCATCATAACTTTCAGATTGTTGATTATAATCATGGAATTCTTCTTCAACAGATTCAAGCTCTTCATCATAATAATATTGGACTTCTTCAGTATTATTCATATTAATTTCAGTTGTCTGCTTAAATTCATTATCTCTATTTTTTTCTTCCATATTTTCCAGAACTATTTCTTCTATTTCATCTTCTGCTTTACTTTCTTCAATTTTTTCTATTTTAAATTTGTGTACCAGATCTTTTAATGTATCTGTCATTTCATATAATCTACTTGCAGAAGTATTCATATGCTCAATAGTTGAACTTTGTTCTTCTGTACTTGCCAATACTTCCTCAGCACCTGCCGCTGTAGCTTGAGCAACTCCAGACACCTCTGTTATTGTACTCTCTACTACCCCTACATTTTCGAATATTTTTTCCAAATTTACAGATAAATCATTCATAGCTATTGCAGAATTATTTGTTTTCTGCGCAATTCCTTTAAAAGATTTTGCTGCCTTATCAGTAATTCTATTACCTTCTTCTACACCTTTATTTCCACCATCTATAACCTTTACTGCCTCTTTAGTTTCCACTTGAATATTTTTAATTAATCCTATTATTTTTTCAGATGCTTCCTTAGATTGTTCAGCTAACTTTCTAACCTCTTCAGCTACAACTGCAAATCCTTTACCTTCTTCTCCAGCTCTAGCTGCTTCTATAGCTGCATTTAAAGCTAGTAAATTAGTTTGCTCTGCTATTTGAGTAATTAAATTACCTGCAACACCTATATTTTCAATATGACTATCTAAATTTTTCATTAAATTCGCAGACATATTAGAAGCTTTAGCTATTTCCTTCATCATATTTTGCATATTTTCTATATTTACAGTTCCATCTTTAGCCAGTTCAGACGCTTCTTCAGATGATTTTAATACAACACTATATTGATCATTCATTTCATTAATTTCTTTAACCATATTATTAATAGCATTAGCTGTATCTTCAACACTATTCATTTGAACAGTAGTATCAGAGGCTACATTTTCTATGGCCTGTGAAATTTCAGTAGAAGCTTTAGAACTTACTTCAATATCCTCATTTAATTCAACAATAAAGTTACCTACATTATCTGTAGCATGATTTATTTGACCTAAAATTTCTCCAATGGAACTAGTCATTTCATTAAATACTTCTTGAAGTTGTCCTATTTCATTTTTACTAGTTACATCTATCCGTTCAGTTAAATCTCCATTTTTTATTTTTATAGCGCTTTCTGCTAAATCTTTAATAGGTTTAGTAAATATTGTAGCAAAAACATATGTACATACTAAAGACAATGTTAAAAGTATACCTGCTATAATCAAGCTTCTAGTTAAAGATTCTCTTGTTTGGCTTAATATTTCATCTTCATTTTGTTCTACAATAACTCGCCAATCAGTATTTTCTACAGTTGAACCTACAATTAAATTTTGTTCACCCTGATTATTTTCTCCATAAAATATATTCTCTTCAGAGTTTGCTATTTTTTTTACAGCACCTGATTCTGCATCTAAAACATTATATCTACCTAAAACATACTCTGTACTTTGCTTATGCCCTACAACATACCCATTAGCATCTACTGCATATGCATATCCAGTTTCTCCTATTTTAGCTTCTTTTACTAACTCGTTAACCCTATCCATACTAACCATAACAGATAATACACCTGTTCTTGAGCTATATTGATTCTTTAATGGAACACTTATCATAATTCCTATTTGATTACTTCTACTGCCTTCTAATGATTGACTTATAAATAAATTACCAGATTTAGCTTTATCAAACCATTCAATACCATTAACATTATTTCCTTCACTACCTAAATTACTATAAATAACATTTCCATCCAAATTTATATAATTAAATCCTAAAAAGTCTTCATTTTGATAAGTATACTTTTTAAAAACACTTCCTATTTCATAAATGCTCATTTCTGAAAAGTTACTAGTAGTAGCAATTAATTCCATTTTTTCAGTTAAGGATTGTATATAGATATCTATTTGAGTTGCTACAGAATTTGCCATATTTATATTTTTTTCTTCTGTGCTATTTCTGATTTCTTGTGAATCTATATAGTATGAAACTGCAGTATTTGAAAAAATAGGAATTAACAAAAGTATAAAAACAGTAAATATTAGAGCAGTTTTTATACTTCTAAACTTTTTACTATTTGGGGTTGTTTTTTTTGATTTTTTAGGTGTATTTAAGCTCATATAATCCTCCTCATAAATCGTCTATGACGTAGTATTTATTTTTGTAAACATTACATATTCATATTATTTATACTTCTACATTACATCTTTTTATCCTTCATTTTTTTCTAAATTTATCCAAGATTATAAAATTAATATTGATTATCGATAAAAATCTATACTATTTTATCACATACGACAATAGTTAAGTTGTCTTTTTTAAAATTAAAAAAGCGACAGTTGAGAACCGTGCCTCACAATCGCTTTTATATATTATATTTAAGATATTCAGTTATAAATAAGTCTATATCTCCATCCATAACACTTTGTACATTTCCAACTTCAACATTAGTTCTATGATCTTTAACTAAATTATAAGGATTAAAAACATAGGATCGTATTTGACTTCCCCATGCTATTTGATTATATTCACCTTGTAGATCTTCTATCTTTTCTTTCTTTTCAGTTTCTTTTATTTCTATAAGTTTACTTATTAGCATTTTCATAGCTGTTTCTCTGTTGCTATGCTGAGATCTCTGATTTTGACACTGAACTACTACATTAGTAGGAATATGTGTTATTCTAACAGCAGAATCTGTTGTATTGACGTGCTGACCACCAGCACCACTCGACCTATAAGTATCTATCTTTAAATCATTCGGATTTATTTCAAGATCTACAGAGTCTTCTATTTCTGGCATAACATCTACAGATGCAAAAGATGTATGTCTTTTACCAGAAGAATCGAAGGGAGACATTCTAACTAATCTATGAACTCCCTTTTCTGCTTTTAAATATCCATAAGCATTACTTCCTTCCATACTCAAAGTAGCACTTTTAATTCCTGCTTCTTTATCAGTTAAAAGATCTAAAGTTTTAACTCTATAACCTTTATTTTCTGCCCAACGAGTATACATTCTTAGAAGCATTTCAGCCCAATCTTGAGCATCTAAACCTCCAGTTCCTGCATGAATAGATATAATAGCATTATTTTTATCATACTCTCCCTGAAGAAGTGTGTCTATCTTCATCTTACTAACTTTAGCCTCAAGATCTTCTATTCCTTTAATTAAATCTTTTTCAAAGTCAGAATCCCCATCTTCTACAAAGGTAATCATCATTTCTAATTCTTCGTACAAGTCTACTAACTTTTCATAAGCTTCTATACTATCTTTGTAGCTTTTTGATTTTTTCAAGACCTTCTGAGCTTCTTCTGGGTTATCCCAAAAGTTTTCTTCTGTCATCTTTCCTTGCAGATCTTCACATAGTAACTTTAGTTTATCTATGTCAAAGTGAATCCCTCAGTCCATCTATATCTTCTTTTAATTTCAAAAGTTGCTGTTTATAATTATCTAAATTCAGCATTTTTACACCTCATTATTTACCACAGCACTTTTTGTATTTTTTACCGCTACCACAAGGACAAAGGTCGTTACGTCCAACACTGTCTTTTTTAACTACAGGCTTTTTACTTGTATCTTCTTTCCCATGGCTTGCACGGATAGGCTTAGCTACTTGCTTTCTTTCAACTATAGCTTCCTTTTCTATGCTTAATAAATATTTTACAGTATCTTCTTGAATACTATTTATCATATCTTGGAACATATCATAACCTTCTATTTGATAAGCTCTTACAGGATCTTGCTGTCCTATAGCTCTTAGTCCAATACCTTGGCGCAGCTGATCCATAGCATCAATGTGATCCATCCATTTTTTATCAATAACCTGAAGTAAAATGACTCTTTCAATTTCTCGCATACGCTCTGAACCAATTTCTTCTTCTTTTTGTTCATACATAGCTTCTGTAGCTTTTAGTACTATATCTTTTAATTTTTCTTTGCTTAAGCTTTGAATATCACCAAAATCTAAGTTTTCTGCTGGTAAATTTACATTGTGTAAATAGTCTTTTAGACTATCTAAATCCCATTCTTCTGGATAAGTGGATTCAGCAGTATATAAAGTTATTCCACTGTCAACTATATTTTCTATTAATGTGAAAATATGACCTTTCATATTTTCTCCTTCTAATACCTTTCTTCTCTCTTCATATATAACTTCTCTTTGCTTATTCATTACATCATCATACTGAAGTACATGCTTACGAATTCCAAAGTTTCTTCCCTCTACTTTTTTCTGTGCATTTTCAATGGAATTACTTAAGAATTTATGCTCAATAGCTTCTCCTTCTTCAAGTCCCATTTTATCTATTAATCCTTGCATACGCTCTCCACCAAATAATCTCATAAGATCATCTTCTAAGGAGATATAGAATGTAGTAGAACCTGGGTCACCTTGACGTCCTGCACGACCTCTAAGCTGGTTATCGATTCTTCTAGACTCATGTCTTTCAGTACCAATAATATGAAGTCCACCTAATTCCTTTACTTCCTTGTGAGCTTTATCAGTATTTACTTTATGTTTAGCATAAAGCTCTTCATATTTCTTCTTAGCATTCACTAATTCTTCTTCTGTTGTCTTTTCTTCACTAGTCACCATAGCTAAGATTTCATCACTATAGCCTTGTTTTTTCATTTCCTTCTTCGCTAAAAATTCTGGGTTACCACCAAGAAGAATATCTGTACCACGACCTGCCATATTAGTTGCAATAGTAACTGCACCTTTACTACCAGCTTGAGCAACAATCTCCGCTTCTCTTTCGTGTTGCTTAGCATTTAGTACTTCATGTGGAATACCTTTTTTCTTTAATGCTTTAGACAGTTCCTCAGATTTTTCTATAGATACAGTACCTACTAATACTGGTTGAGCTTTTTTATATTTTTCTTCAATATCTGCAACTATAGCATTTACTTTACCATTATCTGATTTATATACAAGATCTGCACTATCTTTTCTTACTACTGGCTTATTTGTTGGAATTTCAACAACATCCATGTGATAAATGGACATGAATTCATCTTCTTCTGTTTTAGCAGTACCAGTCATACCAGATAATTTGTCATACATTCTAAAATAGTTTTGGAATGTAATTGTAGCTAAAGTTTTAGATTCTCTTTTTACTTCTAAACCTTCTTTTGCTTCTATAGCTTGGTGTAATCCTTCACTATAGCGACGACCAAACATTAATCTTCCTGTAAAATCATCTACTATAACGATTTCACCATCTTTTACAACGTAATCCTTATCTAGTTTCATTAGATTATGAGCTTTTAGGGCCTGATTAATATGGTGTGAAAGCTCCATATTTGAAATATCAGAAAGATTTTCTATGCCGAAATATTTTTCAGCTTTTTCAACCCCTTCCTCTGTTAATGTAACAGATTTAGCCTTTTCATCCATTGCATAATGCTCTTCTTTTTTCAACGTTTTAATAAATTGATCTACTACAAAATACATCTTAGTGGACTTTTCACCTTGACCTGAAATAATAAGAGGAGTTCTAGCTTCATCTATTAAAATACTATCTACCTCATCGACTATAGCATAATTAAGATTTCTTTGAACTCTTTCTTTTAAGTGAATCACCATATTATCTCTTAAATAATCAAATCCAAATTCATTATTAGTTCCATAAGTAATATCACAATTATAAGCAGCTCTTCTTTCTGCATGAGTCAATCCATGAACTATTACGCCAGAAGATAAACCTAAAAAGCTGTAAACCTTACTCATCCACTCCTGGTCTCTTCTAGCTAGATAATCATTTACAGTAATTACATGAACTCCTTTTTCTTCTAATGCATTTAAATACACCGGTAAAGTAGCAACTAAAGTTTTACCTTCTCCGGTTCTCATTTCTGCAATTCTTCCTTGATGAAGTATTATACCACCATAAAGCTGTACTCTATAATGTTTCATCTCTAAAGTTCTCCATGCAGCTTCACGCATAGTAGCAAAAGCTTCTGGTAAAATATCATCTAATGTTTCACCTTTTTGAAGTCTTTCTTTAAATTCTATAGTTTTATTTCTAAGTTCTTCGTCAGTTAATTTTTCATATTCAGATTCTAAAGCTTCTATTTTGTCAACTGTCTTGTCTAATTTTTTAATTTCTCTTTCACTATAGGTGCCAAAAACCTTTTCAAATAATTTCCTCACCATATCCACCTCTATTATTTGTTATTAATATGTCCATCTAATGTCCATCTAATTATTTTAACATTAATTATTTAACAATACAATAATTAAACCTTATAACCGCATTTTTCCATGTGAATCAAACTTTAAAACTCTAGATGAATATCTATGTTTTTTACTTTGCATTATACTTTGTACTAGGAATAAAAGTCCTACAGCTATTAATATATCTCCTATACTAAAAAACTGCTTTATCGGATACCACTCTGGAGTAACAAATTTCTTAGCCAGATATACAGTAAAAGAATTTGCTTCACTAATGCTTATATAGTTTTGCATAGCACCTATTTCAAGAGACTTCAATATATTTACAAATCCCCTTTCTGCTAAAAGCTTAGTATCTATAGGCATACTTCCCCCATTTAGTACTATAGCAGCAAAATTTAATATAGTTCCTATTAAAACTAACCAAATGGATTTCTTATGTAAGTTTAAAAATAAAACTACAAAAAGCATAATATATGAAGCAATATATAGAATAAGTTTATATTCTATTGCTTTTTCATATCCTAAAGATATTAATATAGAAGTTCCCAATTGTAACATTAAAGAAAATACTAATAAAAAAGATGTTCTAAACATAAATTTTCCAATGTTATTTATTTTTCCTCCTCTTAGTTTTCCAATTATTATTCCTAAAACTATACCTTCAAATATCACAAAAACACCTCCTTAAGAAGTAGTCCTTTTTATTTATTATATAAGAAGTTCTCTACATTTTTTTCTTTTCCTGCTAAATATTTTATCCAATAATTAAAAGTTAGCAGAATTTTTCTAAACCAATTTTAGTTTATTTTAATAAATTTACTCAAAACAAAACAGGATGACTTAAAATCACCCTGTCTTGTACAATCACATTATATTTTAATCGAATTCTGGTTCTATTAAACCATAATTTCCATCTTTACGTTTATATACTACATTAACTTCATCTGTTTCTGCATCTGAAAATACATAAAAGTTATGCCCTAAAAGTTCCATTTGTAAAACTGCTTCTTCTGCATCCATTGGCTTCATAGCAAAGCGTTTTGTCTTTACAATTTTACTTTCTTCAGACTCTTGTTCATTTTCTTTATACGGTGGAATATTTTCAAACCTAATTGTTTTATATCTATTTTTATCTTCTAACTTATTTTTATATCTTCTAAGTTGTTTAGTTAATTTATCTACCACATTATCTATAGCGCTATACATGTCCTCTGTAGATTCTTCTGCCCTTAATATTGATCCATTAATAGGTATTGTTACTTCTATTGTCTGTCTATTTTTTTCAACTGATAATGTAGCTTGCGCTTCCAGTTCATTGTTAAAGTACTTATCTAATTTTTCTAATTTAGATTCAACTGTATCCCTTAAAGCACTTGTAACCTCAACATTTTTACCACTAACTATTATTTTCATAAATCCAGCTCCTTTCAATCTATAGAATTTAAGCTGATATTAATCAACTCAAAATATTAATCTATTATTTATTTTGTATAATTGATGTTTGTATTATTTTACCCACATATTTATAGGTCAAACTATTATTAGTAATATTTTATTTAAATAATAATATATATAGATTATGAGTCGCTTATCAATATTTAATCAAATATTAGTTTTATTAAGTATATGTTTTTATTTAGATTTTTATTATTACAAAATTATACTAAAAATTTTAATACTTATAGTCCATTTATATAATTATTTATACATTTATGGATTAATTTAATATGTGGATATGTTTACATATGAATTGTGGATAATGTGCATAAGTCTGTGCATAACTTATTTTTCAGTGAAACAAGACTGTGAATATTTTTATCAATAGTTGGGGATAAAGTGTTTTTTAATATTACGACAATTTATTACACCGTATAAATATTTTAGATATTTTTTTATACTAAAAAAACATCTTTCGATGTTTTTTAATTTTTTATTTAATTATTACAGTACAATTAAAGCTGACCTGGTCTTTGACCCCACACTCGCCTGCTGGAAGGTTCGCTACAGGGTTACTTTCACTACTACTTCTCTCGACTTTAATACCGGCAGGTCTTACTTCTAAGCCGCACCATGCTCAATAATAATTTTATTATCTTACGTGGATCCTTTTGCCTGCGACTGGCTTGGACTTTCAACCACAGACCTTTAAAAGCACTATACCTATTATACTCTATCTACTTTTTTTTATCAACGAAAATCGAATATCCGCCTATTTTTTTCTCTCCATAACCCTTGGCTACTTTTTTTCCATACTTAACTTTTTTAAGTTCATTTTTAATGGATTCCATATTCTGCTTTAATTTTTCAGCACTCGCATTGTCTATTTTCTTTATTTTTTCTGTTATATCTTTAATTTGACTGACCTTATCTTGGAGAAACTTTAAATTTTCTTTACCTTCAAGCTGTAAGTTTTCTATCTTATCAATGTAAGAATCTTTTTTTAATAAATCATACTTATCCACAAACTCTTCATCTAAAGTGTCAATTCTTTTCATAATATCTTGTTTTTGTTTAAGTATTGTATCTAATTTACTAGTTTCTTGTTTTTCTAAAATTTCGCTCTGTGTTTCAGTTAAAGTTAATAACTGTTTTATTAAAAACAACTTACCTTCACTTAGCTTAATTAGATATAGTACTAATTCTTCATTCTCCACTTAATCACCTATTTCCCAGCTTTAGAAAGTTTCATAGCCTCTTTCCAAGTATCTCTAAGCTCTGTTACCATTTCACTAACTTCATCTAAAACTTTAATATCTTTAGAAATATTAGCATCTATTAATCTTTCTATAATATAAGTATATAGACTTCTCAAATTTTGAGAAACTTCATACTCCATATTTAATGTAATATTAAGCTCTCGTATAATATCTTGAGCTCTAATAAGAGATTCATTGGCTTTGGAAATATTTTTTTGTTCTATAAATATTTTGGCTTTCCCTATAAATTTTAAAGCTCCGTTATAAAGCATTAATGTTAACTCCTGTGGACTTGCTGTCATAACACTATTTTGTTTATATTGTCCATACGGGTTTTTCATTGCCATATTATTTCCTCCTAAAAACTATTCAAATCTACAATAAATATATCTTTTTACCCCATTTGTCCTAACTGAGCCATTAACCAACCACTTTGCTGATTCATTTTTTCCATAGCCTTTTCCATAGCTGTAAATTGACTCCAATAACGACTTTCTTTAGAAGATAGTAATCTTTCTTCTCTAGCTATACGATTTCCAATATTCATAATGTTTTTATCGATTTTACTCATTGACCCTCCAGTTACAAAATCAATAAGCATATTAGACTTAACACTTCTAAATAAGCTGGCATCTTCACCAGTTCCAGATACTCTAACGACCTCCTGCATACCAGAAATCATGCCATCAAAAAGTCTATTTACAAGACCACTTTCTGCACTTTTTTTAGCCAAGGCTTCATTTCTAGCTGCTATTTCAGCTGCTGTAGGATTATCACCTAGCTTTGGAACATCAGTATCAGATGTTTTAAATAAAAGATCTACAACACCTTCAGGGTTATCATTAATAGCAGCTCTTAACTTATTTTCATCTATTTCAAGCTTTCCACCGCTTTGATAGTTCCCTGTAGTAATACCAATTTCTGTTATATGACTAAACCCTGCCAATAAGCCATCTTTATTTTTAGTATCTGAGCCATCAATATATACACTTTCATACAGTCCACTTCTCATAGATTGAAGTGTTCTATTTAAAGTTGCATCATTTTTTAAAAGACCACTTTTAGCCTTTTCTTCCCAAAGCTCTATTTCCTTCTCTGTCATAGCTTCTTTTTCTTCACTTGTTAAAGGCTGATAATCCCTATATTCTTTTTCGCCTAGTTTACCATTTATTTCATCAATTAGTTCGTTATATTTATCTACAAACCCTGTAATTTTCTCCATCATACCTTCAACGTTAGTATCAACGTTGACAGTTATCTCGGTACCTGGATCAGCTGATTTAAGTTGATAATTAACCCCATATATTGAAAAGTTGTTAGAAGATTTTTCTATAGTTTCTCCGTTAAATTGGATTTTTGCATTTTTTCCTGCCACACCATCTACTAAAACCTTACTACCTGCTCCAAAAAAGCTTTGAGATAAAGTATTATCTCCAACTTTAATGATTTGATCTGCTCCTTGATCCTTAGTATTAATCATTAATTTTCCTAAATCTTTATCGTAAGCAGCTTTAAGCCCTAATGATTCACCCTCTGCATTTTTTGCATTGTTAATTGAACTAACCAAATCATTAATGCCATTTATTCCATCCTGACCAATAGTAAAATCTTTGCCATTAATATTTAAAGTTTGACTATGATACTCTGTTTTGAAATCACTATTTTCATCTAATAATCCACTAATATCCTCACTACTAACACTAGCTACCTCTGCTAGTTGTTCTACTTCTATTTTATGTGTACCAGACATTGCATTAGCAGACGCTGTTGCTGTTAACACACTTTCTTTGCTTACATTAGCAGTTTTCACCCAGTCAAAGCTGTTTTTGGAACTGTTTACTATAGTCCCACTACTTGTAGTTTTTGTAAGTCCAAAATCTTTTCTAACTTCTAAAATAAACTCTGCTAACTTTTTGTTTGTAGTATTAAAAGCTTCTCGCTTCCATGTTAAAGCTTCTTGTTCTCTAGTATATTTGTTTAGTCTCATACTTTCTGCTCTCATTAAGTCTTGAACCATTTGTTCTGTATCCATACCAGAAGCTATACCGCCTATTCTCATATAATCACCTCTTCATATTCTTTAAGTAAGTTTAATTTTTACTTATACTCTAGTTATACAATCTACATTTTAAATCTTTTCATCTACAATAATCCCAGCCATTTCCATCATATTCCCTAAAATGTCCAATAATTTTTCTGGTGGTATTTCTCGAATTAGTTCATCATTTTCAGCATTAATTACGTTTATCATTAAACGATTAGTTTTTTCATGTACTGAAATTTCAAAACGTCTGTCGAAAGGTTCAAAACTTTTATTAGCTTCTTCTACAGCATTTATAAGCTGATCCTTTGGTACAGTTTTTTCTTTAGGGTTTACATTACCTACAATCTCTTCCCCATTTTTAAGTTTTTTCTCTTGAGTTTTTTGGCTTCCTTGCCTTTCAAGTTTTTCATTTATTGGATATACAGTTCCTAATTGTACTCCTTCTAATCTCATTCAGGTTCCCTCCCAAAAGTTTTTATTAAATTAACTTCAATTTTAAAACTGTTTTTTTTACAAAATATTACCTTCTATACTCTATATCGGTAATTTATAAGTAAAAGTTTATAATAAATAAAACTTAATATTTAAAATTATTAGTGTTAAAATAAAGATAATATAAAAAATAATGAAGAAAGGAAAAAGTATAATGAATTTTTTCTTTTTATTATACTATGGTGATAATATGAATAATTATCAGAATAAATCTAAAGAAATAATAAATGATTTTTTCTTATTAAATAATAATATTCTTCCAGCTAAAGATTTTTACCAAGAAGAAACAACTATTTACCCTTCATTTTATGAAGTTATAAGAATTATAGACGGAGTTCCATTGTTTTTTGAAGAACATATAAACAGATTAGAAAAGTCCTTAAATTTACTTAATTTCAATCTACCATATGATAAGATTTTTATAAAAAATCAAATACATACTTTAATAAAAACTAATAAATGCTATAACAATAATGTTAAAATCGTAATTAATAGTTTAGATAGTGAAAGTCCAAGATTATTTATATACTTTATTACTAGTAAATATCCTTCAAACAAAGATTACAAACAAGGCGTTAATACTATACTTTATAAAGGTGAAAGAGACAATCCAAACGCTAAAATAATTGCAAAATCATTTAGAGAAAAAGTTAATACAGAAATAAAAAAAGCCAATGCTTATGAGGCTATTTTAGTTAATCAAAAAGATGAAATTACAGAAGGCAGCCGTTCTAATATGTTCTTTGTAAAAGATACTGTTTTTTACACATCTGCAGCAAAAGACATATTGGTTGGTATTACTAGGAATCGAATTATTCAATTATGCAGTAAATTAGAATATGAAATTAAAGAACAAACAATTTCACTTTCATTCTTAAATGAAATAGATGGACTATTTTTAACTGGTACATCTCCTAAAATATTACCTATTTCATATATTAATAATAAACACTATGATTCCAGTAAAAATACTGCAATAATAAACTTACAACAAGCATACGACGATTTAATAAATCAATATATATCTAAAAACAAAGGATCTGTGGGCTAGTCCATGGATCCTTTGTTTTTAATTATTCTTTAATTATATATTTTCAATAATTTCATAAAAACCCATATTATTTTCTAGCATTTCAGTTAAATCTACATTGTTACTTATAAGTTTTTTAACCTTAGGTACCTTAGACATATCATTTATTACTACTCCACCTGTAACCTTACCATTACATAAAAACAATTTATATTGTACTTTATTATTTACATCTATTTCTCCAATAGTTTCATCGTAATCATTTACGTTGCCAGCTGAAAACACAGATATTTCTTTAAGATTTAACATGGTAGCAAGCTCTGGTAATTTATATTCAGCATTCCCACCAGTCATATTTTCTCCAACTATCTTACCCTGTTCTGCTGATATGCCCCATAATCCTATAATTCTACCATTAAATTCTGCCACATCTCCAGCAGCATATATATTGTCAATACACGTTTCCATATATGAATTAACCTGAACACCTTTACCACATTTTATATCACTATCTTTAACTATATTTAAAGCAGGTCGTATTCCAGCAGAAATAACCACAGCATCTGTTTTAATTTCCCTTCCACTTCCTAAACGAATACCTTCTACTTTTTCTTTGCCTAATATTTCATCAGTAGAGTATCCTGTATAAATATTTATTCCTTTATCATTTAAAAGATTTTCCAGCAGTTCAGATAATTCTTCATCTAGCTGTCTATTTAATATGTATGGACTTTGCTCTATTACATTAACGTTTTTACCTAATTTGCTAATAGCCCAAGCTGCCTCCAATCCTAAAAGTCCACCACCAATCACTGTAACACTTCTACAGTTTTTAAAGTAGGATTGTTCTTCTTTTAAATCTTCAATAGTTCTTAAAGCAAAAACCCCTTCTTTTTCATGACCTTTAATAGGTGGAATAAAAGGTGTACTTCCTGTAGCAAGTAATAGTTTATTGTATTTAATAGTATCTCCATTTTCCATTTTTACTTCATTTAAATCTGAATTAACCTTTTTCACTTCAGTTCCTAAAATTAAGTCAATATCTTGCTCCTTGTACCATTCTTCGTTATGTACAAAAAGTTCTTTGTCATTAAAAGTTTTACTAATATAATGAGATAATTTAACTCTATAATAAGTTAAATAACTTTCCTTAGAAATTAAAGTGATTTTTCCTTTTTTATCTTTCTTTCGAATAGTCTCAGCAGCAGAAAGTCCAGCAATTCCATTCCCGACAATAACATAACTGTTTGTTTTTTCCATAATATATCCTCTCCATAACTCCATATTATTTAGTAAAAATATCTTTTAAATTATTTAAATCTAACTTTTGTTTACTAGCATTTATATTCTCTTCTTCTATTTGTAAATATATTTCTTTACGATATATTTCCAAATCTTTAGGTGCCTCTATTCCTAATTTCACTTTGCCATCTTCTATACCAAGTATTTTTATTTCTATATCTTTGCCTATCATTATGCTTTCATTAGATTTTCGAGATAAAACTAACATTTATGCGCCCTCCCCTGCTGCTATTTCCTCTTGTTTATCTTTAGTATTTTCAGCAGTAGAGTTTTTTATTTCTTCTAAAATTAAATATTTTCTACTATATTCACTATCCTGAAGTAGTATTTGCTTTCCAAGTTTATTTAAAACATTAATAATTATAGGTGCAGCTAAATTTGCGGTCATTTTATTAATATCCTCTGGTATAGTAACTATTGAATAAATATTTATGTCTTCATGAGATTTTATACTAAGTCTTTTAATAGTACTTTCTGGCATATCGAATTCATAGTCATTTTTAAAAATAAAAGGATTAATAATAACAAAGGCCAAGTCTGTATTATCAATAGATTGAAGCCAATTAAATGGTACATCTTTTTCTGGGTTTTGTATAATAATATATCTTTTTAAATTATCAAAACCAGGTATTCCATCTGAAAAAGTAATTATATTCTTCTCATCAATTTCTATTTCACCAAAGTGTTTCGTTGTTATAATCATATGTACACTCCTCGTATAATTAATTAAATTCCATAATTCTTAGTTCATATTATATAATATCATGCACATTCAAACAATCTCATCATTTTTAAAACAAGTATTTAATGTGTTATATACCCATTTAAATTTGTTTTAAAACCTTTAAAGCTGTTCTTACATTAATTTGTACACCATATTTCATAGTATGTTATAATATATAAAACAAATTTAACTCAATGCTTAAATTTTCTATATAGGAGATATCTAAATGGATAAAGAAGCTATTATTGATTTAATTAACAATAATATTAAAGAAGGAATTCATGTAATAGATTCTGAAGGAACAACATTATTATATAACAGCACAATGGCAGACTTTGAAGGTATGACACCAGATGCTGTATTAAACAAACAACTTCTAGATGTATTGCCTTCTCTTCAAGGAAAAAGTACTCTTATTAAAGTTCTAGAAACCGGAAAATCTATCACTATGAATCGTCAAACCTACTTTAATAAAGATGGAAAGCAAATTTCAACTGTAAACTCTACTTGGCCTATAAAAAAACATGGCAAAGTAATCGGAGCAGTAGAAATTGCAAAAGATATAACAATTATTGAAAAAACTGTTAATAACCTTTTATCCTCTACTGAAACCATACAAAAAAGTAAAGAAAATAAAGGTTATAAAAATACAAAATATACTTTAGATGATATTTTAGGAAATTCTCCACAAATTTTAAACGCAAAACAAATTGCCAACATGGCTAGTAAAAGTGACTCTTCGGTTTTAATAATTGGAGAATCTGGTACAGGAAAAGAAATTTTTGCTCAAAGCATACATAATGCTAGCAATCGAAAAAACAAACCTTTTATTGCAGAAAACTGTGCTGCCATGCCAGAGTCTTTATTAGAAGGACTACTTTTTGGAACTACTAAAGGTGGCTTTACAGGAGCTGTAAATAGAGCTGGACTTTTAGAACAGGCAAACGGAGGTACATTATTATTAGATGAGATAAACTCTATGCCTTTAGGTCTGCAAGCTAAACTTTTAAGAGTTTTACAGGAATCTAAGTTTAGACCTATTGGCAGTACAAAAGAAATTGAAGTAGATGTTAGAATTATTGCTATTACTAATAAAGAACCTTTAAAGCTTATTGAAGATGGTATGTTAAGAGAAGATTTGTTCTTTAGATTAAGTGTTGTAAACCTTTACATACCCCCTTTAAAAAGTCGTGAAGGGGATTTAACTATATTAAAACAACACTTTATTAAAATTTTAGAAAACAAGCTTAATAAAACTATTTCTAGAATAGACAATAAAGTTATAGAATTCTTTTATAAATACCCTTGGCCTGGTAATGTTAGAGAACTTCAACATGTATTAGAAGGAGCACTTAATATTGTTGAAAATAATGGAATAATAGGGTTAGAGCATTTGCCTTATTATATGAAAAGACACTTTCATAATGTATCAAAAACTTCCGAACCTAGCCATTTAAATAAAATAAATACATTAAATATTTTAGAAAATGATAACCTTAGTTTAAGTGAACATTTAGAGCAAATTGAAAAAAAGCTTATAAAAGAAGCTATGAAAAAAGAAGAGTATAATATAACAAAATCTGCAAAATCTTTAGGTATTACTAGACAAAATCTACAATATAAGTTAAAAAAATTCTCCATATAAATACTTAGTGAAGATAATAAAAAATAGTAAAAGTCAGTTTGGGCTGACTTTTACTATTTTTTTATTGCTTATTTTACTCTCTAAGTCGTTTCGCTGTAGTTTGTATAGCTAGCTGATGTGCGTATACAGACATTCCAGCGCAAAGTATTCCTTGTAGTATTCCCTCTAATATTACTGGAGGGTTAAAACCTTTATCAAAACCTAATATTAAAATAGAAATACTTATTCCCATTATGCCTAATGTAAACGGTATAGCCCAGTTTTTTACTATTTTCATTTTCTTTAGTGTGGACCCTATAATAATAAGTACAGGTATTAAAATCATTACATCTGGTTCTACAAACTCTATTAATTGTTCAATACCTATTTCCACCACCCCTTTTATAATCAAAGTTAAATTTGATTATTTTTATTTTATATAATTATATTACAAGGAGTGTAGTATTTATTACTAATTAATATTATTTTTATAGTTTAAACTTTTAAATATGAAAAGCATCTTCATCACATAATAAATCAGCAGTTTCTGATATTAGTTGTTCTAACATATTAGAATCTATGCCTAAAACTTCTAAAGCCTTTTGGGAACAATTATATATCATGCCATCTATCCCTAAGCCAATACCCATAGTCATTACAATAGCATCTGCCACATGAATAATAGATGTAAGCTTAAAGTCTATAGTAGCCTTTTCCGGTGTATGATGATAAGCAATAGCTTCTATTAATTCGTCTGGCAAATTCCATTTTTTTGCAACTTTTGCACCTACCTGCCCATGATTAAATCCTAAAATTTTCTCTTCTGCTTCTAAAAAATCCACGCCTTCCTTTTTTATTAATTCCATTATTTTATTGAAATGTTCAGTCAAGTAATAACTCATTATAACTTTTCCTATATCTCGTAGTAATCCAGCTACATATACTTTATCCACCTTTGCATACTTAACTTTTTTTGCTATATGTCTTGATACAATAGCAGTAGATAGAGATTGCTTCCAAAGCTCATTTTCTTCTAATCCATATCCTTTAACTTCTTTCACTAATAAACCATTAACCGATGCTGTTAATGTAATACTTCTTATGGCTTGAAAACCTAATAAAACAGAGGCTTCAGAAATGGTACTTATTCTTCTCGGATATCCATAATAAGCGGAATTAGCTAAACGTAAAATTCTAGCAGTTAAGCTTTGATCCTTCATAACAATTCTTTCAATATCTTGAACCGTAGAATCTGGATCTTCTGTTAATCTCATAATATCATTGGTAACTTGAGGTAACGCAGGTACATCTACTATATCCTTCGTAATCTCCTCTAATGTTAATTTCATTTTTATACACTCCTATCAATAGGACTTTTCCTTTTAACTATATTTTAGTAAATTTATCCACTTATATATATAGTATAATAGTCTTGTTTTACATAGACTCTAAAATTTAATAACATTACCAAAAACCTAGACTTATTTTTAATATTCTATATTTTTAAAATATAACCTTTATATTTCTATAGTTATATATTTTTTTACCGATATATATAGTAAGGAATCACAAAAAAACAATAGGAGGTGTTAATTTTGAAAATTGAAAAAGTAGGACAAAAATCATATGTAGATCCAGTTAGAAAAGTTAAAAACAGAACCTTAGAAAACAAAAATAATAAAAATAATAATCAAACCGACAAAGACATGTCCGCAGCTGTAAAATATGAACGCTCTAAGAAAAGTAAGCATGTTACTTATAATAAAAATGGTCATATATATGATAAAGAAACAGTGGACAAACTAAAACTTCAAAGCGAGCAAGCTTATGCCCATTTAAAAGGTTTAGTAGAAAAACTTTTACTTAAACAAGGTCATTCTATAAAAACTATTACTGTAGAAGAATGGTCAGATGTAAAAATTGATGAAGAAACTAAATCTAAAGCAGCAGCTATGGTTGCTCCTGATGGACCTTTTAGTGCAGAAGCAGTAAGTAACCGGTTAGTAGATTTTGCTAAAGCAGTATCTGGCGGAGATATAGAAAAACTAGATAAATTAAAATCTGCCATTGATGAAGGGTTTAAGCAGGCAAAAAATTTACTAGGGGAACTACCAGAAATATCTAGTAAAACATATGATTTAACTATGGAAAAATTAGATGCTTGGGCTGAAGAAGTAAAACAGAGTAAATAAAAAGTAAGAAGTTCCTATTCACTTTTAAAAAATGAGTAGGAACTTTCTTTAATGTTTTTTTAGGGGAAAAGTTAAATTCTTCTGCAGCTTGTGGGATACAGTCAAAGCCTACAAATAGAAATGGTGCCGTAGCAACAATAGATAAAATACCTACTATAGGTATAGTGTTGGGAGAAAACAAAGGATATAGATTATTAAATGAAACTTCTGGACTGGATAAAACTATAGATCCTATAACAAGGATCGAGCCTATTAAAAATAATGTAATTATTGTTTGTAGCTTATCTACAATTTTAGTTCCTTTAATTGCCATAATTCCAAATACTATGATAGCAGTAGACGCTATAATTATTTCTTCTAAATATACTTCCCATCCTGCTATGCTATAAAGTAATCCTTTTTGTAATACACCAGGAAATAAATATCTACCTACTAAGCCTAATGCAGTAGCATTTAGTGGTACAATAGATATATACGATATTCCTAAAAACCAGGCACATATAAATGCATGGTGACGATTAAATCCTTGAAAAGCATATGCAAATTCTCCACCAGCCACTGGAAATTTTTTTACCATATATCCATAATTTGCAGCTATAATAATCATCATAATAGCACCAATACCCATGGCTATTGCAGTTCCTAATGGACCTGCTATTGGTAAAAATCTGTCTCCTGGTAATACAACACACACCCATCCAATAATACTTCCTAGTGCAATAGAAAAAATTCTCATTGGAGACATTGCTTTTTTTTTAACAATTTGTTATTCTAAAGTTGTTCAATGTTCTATTTTATAAAAAAAATCAATGGAGGTGGCGATGAAAATACTATGATTCAAGCTATTTCTATGTTAAAACCTGGTGGACATATAGGTAATATAAATTATCTAGGAAGTGGAGATCATGTAAGTAAAGTTTTTTCTAACAAAGAAATATAAAATAAGTCCAGCTAAGA
>JADWMM010000021.1 GCA_015978205.1 Alkaliphilus sp. NP8
GCTATAGCCTGTAATGAACCTGCTAATATGCCAGCTTCATCTTTTCTTTGTAATAGACTTTCAGGTAAATCTTGTGAAGCATCTAAGTCAGCAATTCGTTTTGCATATTTAGAACTTTCTATTATCGGTTTAGATATTGTCCCTGATAAAATATAAAATACTATTAAAGTTATTAAAATAATAGATATTATCATTATAATAGTGGATTTTAAAATAGCATTACTTTCTTCTCTCATTTCAGCTAATGACATTTTTATACCAAGACTCCAATTTGGTGTATTTTCAATAGGTGAGAATATCAATACACTACTTTGTTTATTTGCATCAGTATATATTTGAGTTTCAGATTCTCCAGCCTGCATACGTTTAAATGAATCTTCAAGTCCTTCATACCCTTCTTCAGCTGAATTTAAAACATTTAAATTTAGTCTTATATCATCATCTGGATGAGCTATAACTTGTCCTGTTCCATCTATAATCATTCCAAAACTATTATCTCCCATATATACTTCGTTTATAATATCTGTAAGTTTATCTATTCCGACAACACCTGCAAATACTCCAACTAAATTATCATTATTATCTTTAACTGGACATGTAATATTTATTATTGGTTTTCCGGTAACTTTAGCTATAATAGGATTTGAAACATATTCACTTTTTCCATCATTAACAATAGCAGTAAAATCATCTCTACCATATATATTAGCTTCACCGCCACCAGTAGCATAAAAATTTCCATCTAAATCTGCAAAAAACATTGCTTCAAAGTCATCACTTAAGTATTCATGTCTACCAGTCAAATATTTTTTTATGCTTTCAACATCTCCAGATTGAATAACTTCTTGGGTAGATATAGCTTTAATTTCATTAATAGTACCTTCTAACCACTGAGATACTTCCGAACTTCTTGCATCTGTTATCTGAGTAGTCATATTTTCTGTTAATGGTATAATAGTATCTCTTACCTCTTTATTAATAAAGAAACCCAAAACAGATAATAGTCCAATTATCGAAACTCCAAAAAACAGTATTATTTTTTTTCTTATTGACTTCATAATTTTTCCCCCTATGTATGCAAATAATATTAGTATATGTCGTTATTATTTTATCATATATTGGGGATTTTTGTCATATTTTTAGATATAATAATTATAGTCCACATATTAAAGGTATATACACTTATTCCAAAATTTGTGATATAATAAAAGAAAAATATTTATCGCTGGGGGTGCCTTGTGCTGAGAGGATTATTCCGACCCTTAGAACCTGTAGGTTAAAGCCTGCGTAGGAAAGCGGAATCTAACAGATTCAACGTATAAAACGTGAAAAGCTTTCTTTTTACGTTTTTTTATTTTACAACAATATATAAATCAGCTACTCAATACCCGTTCAGTGATAAATAAAAGAAAGGAATGCTACTATGTTTGAAAAATTGTTAGAATTCAAACCTGTAACAATTATTGTCTTAGCTTCTTTAATATTATTTTCTATTGCCCTTATAGTTAGAGATAGAAAACAAAAAAAAGACTCTCACTACACTAAAATGATAGTATATGGAAGTTTATGTATTGCTCTTTCATTTGTTCTTTCTTACATTCGACTATATCGCTTTCCACAGGGAGGTAGTATAACACCAGCAAGTATGTTACCTATGTATATTTTCGCTATAATGTTTGGTCCTACTGCTGGTATAATAGCTGGAACAGCTTTTGGAATGATTCAATTAGTTCAGGATCCTTACATTATTCATTGGGCACAATTTTTCTTAGATTACCCTTTATCCTATGGGGCTTTAGGATTAGCTGGACTATATCGCAAAAATATAGGAATATCTTGCCTTATTGGAGGCTTTGGTAGATTTTTTATGAACTTTTTATCAGGAGTTATTTTCTTTGGTGCTTATGCACCGGAAGGAATGAATGTAATAATTTATTCTCTTATTGTAAATGGTCTAGTTATTGGAACAGATACACTAATTTGTGTTATTATAAGTATCATTCCTCAAGTTCAAAATGCTATAAAACAAGTACGAAACATTTCAACTTCAGCATAAATCTATAGAATTTTAATTTCTTAAAAATGATTTAAATAAATTTAAAGACTCCCATTATATAAATAATTTTAAAAAATATATTTATATAATGGGAGTCTTTTCTTACATGAGTGTATTTCATATTTTAAAATTTAAGTGAAATACTAGTTAATATTCACCTAAGCCTTGAGTTTTATTCCTATAATTAATTATTTAGTTGTATTACTTTTTTGCATAATAAATGTTAAAGGTAATTATCATAATTTATTTGTCTTTTAAAGGAAAATATATGTGTACATAATAAACTGGTATATCTTTTATATCTTGTGATAAATAGTAGACTTCATAGTAATTACCTTTTAGGCTATATTCACTTTGTACACAGTATAAATGTACTTTTTCTATAACTTCATCTAAATATATATTATCTGAAAATATATCTCCTATATAATTAAACCTTAGGGTATTAGTAAAATCTATCCTTTCTATTACCTCACAATCACTAGAAATTATATTTGCACAGTAGCCTTTTCTTTTTTTATCAGAATCACTCTTCTGAATTTGATTCATATATCCTAAAAAAGAAGTTCTAGTCCAAAACTCATCTAATACACCACTTATATCAATAGGTTTATCTATATGAACATTATCAGTATAAGCCGTAAGTTCTAAATCATTACATATATAAATAAAATCATTATTTTCATATTCAATAGCATTTGGATTTTTTTTGAAACTTTCCATTCTCTTATTAAATTCTTTAATATAGGATATCTTTTTATCAATCAGAAATCTTTGAAGCTCAAGGCTTTCAATATGATCCATATTAAAGGATATTAATTCGTTTAGGTTACTAGATTCTAACCAGTTTTTAATATTATTAATAGATACGTCCATTTCTCTTAACCTTGTTACACAGCTAAACTTTAATGTATCGTTTATATTATAATACCTATACTTGTTATTTTTAACAACCGTGGGAGTTACTAATCCTTCTTTGTCATAATACCTAACCGTATCGGCAGATACATTGTGAAACCTTGCGATATCCCCTGTTTTAAAATACTTACCTAACATATTATTACACCTTTCTTATCATATATTTCTTATAATTGTATCATAAAAATATATTTTATAAGATTGGTTAAATCCTATTTTTTATTATCGTAAGCATTTTTGCTCATAGTAAGTAATAGTTCACTATAACTAGGATAAGGATGAATTGCTTCTTGTAGTCTATAGAATGGAATTCTAAGAGATTTTATAACTTGCAATTCGCCTAACATTTCACAAGCCCTTTCTCCTAAAATACTCGCCCCTAGAATATATCCTTCTTCATCGCAAATTATTTTAGCCATTCCTTGACTTTTTTCATCTACAACAGCTCTATCTAAGTCGCTATATTTATGTGTAAAAACCTGTATTTTATTACCAAATTCAGATCTTGCATCTTCTTCTTTCATACCTGACCTTGCAAACTCTGGGTCAGTAAAAGTACACCAAGCAGTATTACTATAATCTACACTATCTTTACTATCTGTAAAGGCATTTTTTACTGCTTGCTTTGCTTGGATAGCTCCCATATGTGAAAATAAATAAGGTCCTACAATATCCCCAACTGCATATATATTAAAAATATTTGTCTCAAAGTGCTCATTTACTTCAATTGCTTTATTATTATACTTTATACCTGTTTTTTCTAAATTAAACCCTTCTAAGTTAGGTTTTCTGCCCAATGCAAGTAAAATTCTTTCTGCCTTTATTTCATTTGTATTTCCATCTCTATCTATTATTAGATTAACACCTTCTTTTTCTTTTTTTATTTCAATACCTTTTGAAGAAGTAAATACTTCTACACCCTCATTTTCTAAAACTGACTGTAGTTGTAACGCCATTTCTTTTTCTTCTCTGAATAAAATTGTTTCAGCCATTTCAACTATTTTCACACGAACCCCTAATCTATTAAATGCTTGTGCTAACTCAACTCCTATAGGTCCAGCACCTAAAACAATCATACTCTTTGGAAGATCGTCTAATAAAAAAATATTTTCATTGGTTAAATAGTTTATTTGATCTAATCCTTTAATTGGTGGAACTAAAGCTGACGATCCTGTACAAATAAATATTTTATCTGCCTTAATTTCTTTTCCATCTATATCTAAAGTATTACTATCTTTAAATTTTGCATATCCTTTTATATAATTAATACCTGCTCTGTCTAGTACTTCAACAGCTTCAGCCTTATGAGCTTTGTGAATTAGTGTTCTAACTTTACTTAATATATTTTTACCATTTATTTTAACTTCTCCATATTTTTTAGCAGTGTGAATTTCATCTGCAATATTAATCAAAGCCTTACTAGGTATACACCCTGACCAAGTACACTCGCCACCAGGTGCATTTTTTTCAATAAGTACTACTTTTTTACCTAATCCAAGTGCTTCAAATGCTGCATTTAACCCTCCAGCTCCAGCTCCTATAATAGCAATATCATATTTTTCCATTAAAATATCCCCCTTTATTTTCATTGTTTATATTGTACTTCTGATTATAAACTATGAAGTAACTCAAAGGTCAATACCCATATCTAAAATTGTATAATATTTAAAACTAAGTTTAATTTCCTTTTAAGAAATCACAAAATTTCAACAAGAAAATGAACTAAAATAATTTTTTTCAGGTTTGTAAGAAGTTAATTATAAAGTTTTCTCATATAAATAATTATAATATTTTTTGTTATAATATAAAAAGAGTGGGTATATACATATACATAGTTGATGTAATTGAAATTAAATACAATAAATATAAGGAAGGATGATTTTAATGAAAACATTAGGAGAATTTTTACAAACTGGAGATTGGAAAGGAGAAAAACATGTACCGGTAATTCATGTCCCAGAAAAAGTAAAAGCAGGAGAATCTTTTGATTTGAAAGTATCTATAGGAGATGAAATAAGTCATCCAAACACATTAGAGCATCATATATCTTGGTTTAAAGTATTTTTCCACGCAGAAGGAGGCAAATTCCCAGTAGAGCTTGCTACTTTTAACTTTACTGCTCACGGTGAAGACGGAAACTTTGCTGAGCCTGTAGGGTTAACTTCTGTAAAATTAGATAAACCAGGTACTATTTATGCTACAAGCTACTGTAATATCCATGGTTTATGGGAAAACAACCAAGAAATTGTTGTAGAATAACAATATAAAATTAAATCCCTTTCTATGTATAGAAAGGGATTTTTTTAGGCTCTATAATATTTGGT
>JADWMM010000004.1 GCA_015978205.1 Alkaliphilus sp. NP8
GTTAAATTAGTTCGCTCGACTTGCATGTGTTAGGCACGCCGCCAGCGTTCATCCTGAGCCAGGATCAAACTCTTACATAAAAAAATTGCGCTGTTGCTATCGCAACGCTCCATGTCGCACTCAATTTTAAAGTATTCACTTTAAAATTTCAAGTGCTCAAAATTGATTGCTCTTTTGAACATCTGGGTTCCATTTAAAATGGATTTCTCATTTAATAAATTAAATGAATTCAGCATTTTGCTGTTTTGGTATCTTGCATAAAATCAAAGATTTTAGCAATTACCGTTTTTGGCTTAATCTATACTGTTTAGTTTTCAAAGACCTCTTTAGCGGCTTTCGCCACGTCGCTTTGTTTCGGCGACAATAACTACTATATCATCTTTGTCGTTTCTTGTCAATACTTTTTTGAAATTTATTTTTTTAAGTTGTTATTTGAAACTTAAAATCAAAACTCAAAATTTATGTTAACTTGTGACGACTTCTATTACTATATCACTATTTAAAACCATTGTCAATAGTTTAATTCAAAAAAAGTTTTAGAGTAAGATATATTTTATTCTGCAATAAACAAATGAATAGAACCTTACTAATTTAGCTATTTGTTAGTAAGGTTCTATATTATATATACTATACTTTATTTAGACTCTACTGGTTTCATTGTAGGGAATAATAATACATCACGAATAGATGGAGAGTCTGTTAATAACATCATTAAACGATCTACACCTATTCCTAAACCTCCTGTAGGAGGTAGCCCTACCTCTATAGCATTCAAGAAATCTTCGTCTAACATGTGTGCTTCATCATCTCCAGCTTCACGCTGTGCTAATTGATCCATAAATCTTTGACGCTGATCAATAGGATCATTAAGCTCTGAAAATGCATTTGCTATTTCCCAAGTGTTAACAAATGCTTCAAAACGATTTGTAAGTTCAGGGTTTTCAGGATTACGTTTTGCTAAAGGAGATACTTCCACTGGGTGTTGAGTAATAAAAGTAGGTTGTATTAAATGTTTTTCTCCATACTCCTCAAACACTTCACTTATAATATGTCCCTTTTTCATTCCAGGCTTAACTTCAATACCTAATTTTTTAGCTACTTCAATAGCTTCTTCATCTGTTTTAATTTCATTAAAATCTACATCAGCATATTGTTTACATGCATCTATCATAGTCATTCTATTCCAAGGTGGTGTAAAATCTATTTCTACTCCTTGGTAATCAATTTTAGTAGTTCCTAAAGCTTTTTCTGCAGCATAGGCTACTATATTTTCTGTAATTTCCATCATATCATTATAATCGGCATAAGCTTCATACAGTTCAATAGTTGTAAATTCTGGATTATGCTTAACAGACATTCCTTCATTTCTAAATAATCTACCTATTTCATATACACGATCAATACCACCAACTATTAATCTTTTTAAGTGTAGTTCAGTAGCTATTCTAAGGTACATATCAATATCTAATGTATTATGGTGTGTAATAAAAGGTTTAGCATTAGCTCCACCTGCAATCGGGCTAAGTATAGGAGTTTCAACCTCTAAATATCCTCTGTTATCTAAAAATTCTCTTATAGCTTTTATAGCTTTAGAACGAATAAAGAAAGTGTTTTTCACTTCCGGATTAACTATTAGATCTACATATCTTTGTCTATATCTTAAATCAGGATCTTTTAGTCCATGGAATTTTTCTGGTAATATTTGAATAGATTTTGTTAGTAATCTTATTTCATTAGCTTTAACAGAAACTTCCCCTCTTTTAGTTTTAAAAACTTCTCCCTTTATTTCTAATATATCTCCTATATCATAAGTAGTGAAAAGGTTATAGCATTCATCTCCGATTCTGTCTTCTCTTATGTATGCTTGCATTTGACCGTCTTTATCTTGTATATTAATGAAAGTCGCCTTACCGTGACCTCTTTTAGTCATTAATCTACCGGCAACCGTTACATCTTTTCCTTCAAGATTTTCAAAATCTTCCTTTATTTCCTTACTATAGTGAGTAACATTCACTTTTTCAATTTTAAAAGGGTCCTTTCCTATTTCTTGCAAGTGATTCAATTTATCTCTACGTATTTTCAAGAGCTCATTCAAATTTTGTTCTTCATTCATCATTGGTAAATTCCCCCAAACTATCTTGTAATTTTCAACACTTCATACTTAGTAACTCCATCTGGAATTTGAACTTCTACAATATCACCGATTTTAGATCCTATTAAAGCTGATCCTACTGGAGATTCATTAGATATTTTAAGTTCATATGGATCTGCTTCCGTCGATCCAACTATAGTATACTCTATAGTTTCATCAAATTCTAAATCTTTAACCTGCACAATTGCACCTACATTTACAACATCAGTTTTAATATTTTTTTCATCTATTACAACAGCTTTTCTAAGCATGTTTTCAAGTTTATTTATTCTTTCTTCTACCTGAGCTTGTTCATTTTTAGCTTCATCATACTCAGAGTTTTCGCTTAAATCACCAAAAGAAATAGCTTGCTTTATTTTTTCAGCAACCTCTCTTCTTTTTACAGTTTTAAGCATTTCTAACTCGTCTTCTATTTTCTTTAACCCCTGTGGTGTTAACACAACTTCTTTGTCTACCATTTAACCTCTCTCCTCATCCTCAATTAATAATATAATCTAAATATATATTTTTATATTTACCTATCCTTATGATGTTAGTTCATAATATATGTTTCTTTAAATATTTTATGCATTTTTACTTTATAAAATATTTTTCCGTTAGAGTTTTTAATGGACATTTAAAATTTAATTTAAATTTCTGTAAATACATTGTACATATTATAGAATAGTCAATATTAAATGTCAAGTAAAAACAATATCTTCAAATTCATATTATATAACTCTTTCAAATTCATTTAAATTTTCTATTCTAGGTTTTAAATCAATCTTATTTAAAATGCTGTTATACTCATATTCACTAGCTTCTTTTTCTATTAATTTAAGTAAAGTGATTATTACTCCTTCAATAACATTAGTTCCAAAGGACCTACCAGCAAATTCTGGCGTAGTAGTAATAAGTTTATTTACACCTTTACCTTTTAACATGGTTACATCTTCACTTGTAACTGTATTGGTTATTATAATCTTACCTTTCATATTATTAGGCATAAATCTTTTAATATAATGAAAATCTCCTGATATAATTTCTGCTTCATTAAAATACTTAATAAATCGATTTGATACAGTTATATTTTGCTTTTCTCCTGTAGGATATAACAAATTAAAAGGTAGCTTAGAAGCTATAGGAGCAACTACATTTGCCACTTTATTTAAACTCTTCAATGAGTATAAAGGCTTATCTATTCCTAAAGTAAACATTAAGTCTCCTAAAATCAATTTAGAATTGTAATACTCTAAAGACTCTGCCATACCAAAACGATCCATACCGCTGGTTACGAGTACTTTCTTTCGATTAAAATCTATTTCTTTATTTTCTTGAAGATATTTAATAACTCTTCTTTCCAATGTGTTCTTTAAACCTGATCCATCAACAATAGGTGTGATTTTTGCTGCATTTTTAAGTTTTAAAGCTTCTCTAATAATATATGATTTATTACCTGATTTTATATACAAATCAATACCACCTAGTCCTATTGCATCTACTTTACCATCATTTTTCTTTATTAAATCAATAGCTTTATTTATACTTCCATTTGTACCAATGCGTTCTATAAAAAACTTCTCTCCCATTATTTTTGTTTCTACACAATGGTTTCTTTTAGAACTTCCAATACTTACACTAATTACTTTTTGCATAATATAACCTCCTGTCTAAGGAAAATACATTTCTATTATTACCCTTTACCAGAAGGTTATTCTAATCTACATTTCTATTCCTTCTCTTTTTAAATAATTATACAATATATCTTCTATTCCAGCTCTGGAGTCTATCTTATTTATTTCATTTCTAAGGCTAGCTGTATTTCTCAATCCTTTTAAATACCAAGCAATATGCTTTCTCATTTCTCGAATTCCAACATATTCGCCTTTATGTTCAACTACTAAATTCATATGCTTTAATGCCATAAGCACTTTTTCCTTTACTGTAGGTTCGGGTAAAAGCTCTCCACTTTCCATATAATATGCCATTCTTTTAAATATCCAAGGATTACCCTGACTACCTCGCCCTATCATAATACCGTCACAATTAGTTTCCCTTAATAGGTTTATTCCATCTTCAACTGTAAACACATCTCCATTTCCTATAACAGGAATAGTTAATGCCTCTTTTACCTTTCTAATAATACCCCAATCAGCTTTTCCAGAATAAAATTGTTCTCGTGTTCTACCATGTATAGCCAAAGCTTTTGCACCATTTTCTTCAATAACTTTTGCTATTTCAACTGCATTAATATTATTATCATCCCAACCTTTACGTATTTTAACCGTAACAGGCTTTATAGATTCTTTAACTACAGCTTTAACAACTTCACCAGCTAACTTAGGGTTTTTCATAAGCGCACTTCCATCTCCATTTTTTACTATTTTAGGAGTGGGACAACCCATATTAATATCTAGAGTAGCATTTTCACGACCATTAAGAATATATGCGGCCTTTGCCATAACTTCTGGCTCTGAACCAAATATCTGAAGAGCAACTGGTTTTTCTTCAGGTTTTATCTTTAGTAAATTCTCAGTTTTCTTATCGTTATAATACAATCCTTTAGCACTGACCATTTCTGTATATACCATTCCGCAATTCATTTCTTTGCAAATTAATCTAAAAGAAAGATCTGTAACTCCTGCCATTGGAGCTAAAAAAACAGAATTATCTAATGTTAGTTTATCTATTTTCATATTGTTATCACCTCAAACGCAATATTTTATTATATATGTAAAAAACTTTGTTTATAATATGCACAATAAAAGCCAGGTTTACACCCGGCTTTCATTACTTAATTTCTTTCTTTTGTCTCTCATCTCTATTTCGTCTATAAATAATATTCAAACCTTCTAGGGATATAAACTTATCCACTATATCTATACT
The DNA here is from genome assembly GCA_015978205.1 of Alkaliphilus sp. NP8. Lineage (GTDB taxonomy): Bacteria > Bacillota > Clostridia > Peptostreptococcales > Natronincolaceae > Alkaliphilus_B. The sequence goes on from JADWMM010000004.1 coordinate 5,018, forward strand.
ATCTGTCTCACTTGCTATTAAGTTAGATAAGCCTCCTGTAGCTATTACTTTGCAATTTTTACAGTTAATTTCTTTTTTCATCTTTTCAATAATATGATCTACTAAACCAACGTAACCATATATTATCCCAGCTTGCATACTACTAACTGTATCTTTGCAAATTACTTTGCCTGGTTTCTCAAGTTCCACCCTAGGGAGCTTTGCAGCTTTTTCAAAAAGAGCTTCACTGGAGATTTTAATACCAGGTGCAATAGTACCACCTAGATATTCTCCTTTTTCTGAAATAGCACAAAATGTTGTTGCTGTTCCAAAATCCACTATTACTAATGGTCCTCTATATTTTTCATATGCTGCAACAGCATTAACAATTCTATCAGCACCTACTTGCTTAGGATTATCATATTTTATATTCATTCCTGTTTTTACGCCAGGTCCTATTATTAAAGGTTCTACCTTAAAAAGCTTTCTAGATGCATGTTCCAAAGAATACATAATATTTGGAACTACTGAAGATATAATAACATCTTCTATATCATCAACATCTAGTTTTATATATTGAAAAAACTGATGTATAATCATACTATATTCGTCAGAAGTTTTTTCTTTATCTGTTCCAACCCTAAAGTAATCTATTAATTCTTCTTCCTTATAAATACCTAGTACAATATTTGTATTACCTACATCGAAAACGGCTATCATCTGTTCACCTTCTTAAATTACTATATATTTATTATATTTTGTAGTCTTTCAATCCCTTCATAACTATATACACTATAACAGAAGAAACTATAGCTTCTGTAGTTCCATTTAGTACTGCAACACCTGCTGCTGCACTAAAAGGAAGATATCCTCTTAAATATACCATAGACATAACTCCTACAGTGTTAGTTAATGTACCTATTATAGCCGCAGGGACAGAATGCTTAAATGCTTTATACGTATAATAAGTCATAACACCTATTAACAACCTGGGCAGTATGGATACTAAAGGATCTGCAAAGAAAGGGGATCCTACTCTTATGAAACTACTTACACCAAATATTAAACCTATTATAGTTCCTATCTTGGGTCCACCTATTATTGCTCCGATAATAACCGGAATATGCATAGTCGTTGCATTAACTCCAAGTATTGGTATAGGTATATAGCCTATTGGAGTCATACTTAAAACAACTGAAAATGCACCTAACATACCAGCGATTGTTACTTTTTTTGTTGACATTTTTGTACTTTGAATCATTTCGCCACCTCCGTTCCAGCTCTTCACAGATGCCGGACTTTTAAATTTTTAAACTTCTTTACTGCTTTAGTCTGGCTCAAAATTGATACCAGCTAATTTACCTTACCATTTTATCAGTTTAGAATTTATATTGCAATAATTATGTTAATGATTAAATAAACACAAAATTCATACATTTTGTTAGGTAAAATATATATTATATGTACCCGTTTTCTCCTCTAATGGAAACCTCTCCAGATGAAATTAATTCTTTATTACAATTCTCATTTTCTATTACTAACATTCCTTCATTATCTATTTCTATTGCTTTGGCTCTTTTTTCTTTTTTCCCTTGAATAATTCTAATTTCTTTCCCTAAAACAGCAGAATATTTTTTTGCTATTTCTAATGTATGTTCTAAGTTTAACTCCTTAATAAATAAATTATATAATTTCTCAAATTCTTCTAAAATTTTAATTACTATTTCTTTCCTATCTACTTTTTTGTTTCCTTCTATATATAAAGATGTAGCTTTTTCCTTTAAATCATCTGAAAACTTAACTGTATTAACATTAATACCTATTCCTATAACAATATAGCTAATTTCATTTAATTCTCCTGCCATCTCTGTTAAAATTCCACAAACTTTTTTGCCATTAACTACTATATCATTAGGCCACTTAATTAATGCATTTAACCCCGTTACTTCTCTAATAGCTTTACATACAGACGCAGCAGCTATTTGGGTCATTTTTACACCTTCAGTAGGCTGTAGATCTGGTTTTAAAACTAAGCTCATCCATATTCCTGTACCTTTTGAAGATTGCCACTCTTTTCCTCTTCTACCTCTACCCTCTAATTGTTCTTCACTTAAAATAACCGTTCCACTTTTCAAACTATCAGCTTTCTCTTTGCCATAACTATTTGTAGAATTTATACTTTCAAAATAAAGTACTTCCTTACCTATATTATTATTAAAAAGACGTACTTTTATTTCTTCTGGAAAAAGCTTATCTTCCATTTCTAAAAGTCTATAGCCTTTCCTATGAGCAGTTTCAATATTATATCCTTCTTCTCTAAGAGTATTAATATGTTTCCATATAGCAGTTCTGGAAACATTTAGCTTAATTCTAAGGTCTTCTCCCGATATATAACTTCCTTTGTTATTATATAATTCCTCCAATATTCTGTTCCTCATTTTTTTTCACTCCCTTTAAACATTCGTATACTTAGCTTTAGTCATTAATATAAGCAAACAACTCTAATATTTAATATCTATAACATTTATGGTTAATTATATTCTACAATATAGTTAACAAATAAAAAAGATACGATTAAAAACCGTATCTTTTTTATTAATATTTAACTTAACCGAATAGTGTTAGTAGTATTCCTGCTGAAACAGCTGACCCAATTACGCCTGCCACATTAGGTCCCATAGCATGCATTAATAAGAAATTATTAGGATTCTCTTTTTGTCCAACAGTTTGGGATACTCTAGCTGCCATTGGTACTGCAGAAACTCCTGCTGACCCTATAAGTGGATTTATTGGCTTGTTAGTTAACTTATTCATTAACTTTGCAAGTAATACTCCACATGCTGTACCTACTCCAAATGCAACTATACCTAAACCAATTATTTTAAGAGTTTGTAGTTTTAAAAATTGGTCTGCACTGGCTGTTGCACCAACACTTACACCTAAAAGTATAGTTACAATATTCATAAGCTCATTCTGTGCTGTTTTAGATAATCTTTCTGTTACTCCTGATTCTTTAAATAAGTTTCCAAGCATTAACATACCAACTAGTCCAGTTGCACTTGGAACTATTAAAGAAACTAAAATAGTAACTACAATAGGAAATATTACTTTTTCAGTTTTTGAAACAGGTCTTAACTGCTCCATTTTAATTAATCGCTCTTCCTTAGTAGTAAGAAATTTCATAATTGGAGGCTGAATAATGGGAACAAGTGCCATATAAGAATAAGCTGCAACAGCTATTGGTCCTAAAAGTTCAGGAGCTAGCTGAGAAGTTAAAAATATAGCCGTAGGTCCATCTGCACCACCGATAATTCCAATAGACGCAGCCTCTGCTGCACTAAATCCAGTTAAACTGGCTCCAATAAACGTAAAAAATATTCCTGCCTGTGCCGCTGCTCCTAAAAATAAACTTTTAGGATTGGCAATCAGTGGACCAAAATCTGTCATAGCCCCTACTCCTAAGAATATAAGAGGAGGGAAAATTCCTGTTTTAATTCCTGCATTATAAATATAGTAAATCAATCCTCCCTCATCCATAATTCCAGAACCAGGTAGGTTCGCAAGTAACATACCAAAACCAATAGGCACTAGTAAAAGTGGTTCGAACTTTTTAACAATAGCAAGATAAAATAGAACACAGGAAACGATTATCATCAAAAACTGGCCACCAGTCATATTTAGAAAGCCTGTGGTCTGTAAAAATTGCGAAATTATATCAAGCATTTGTGCATCTCCTTTCGATCGTTTTAGGTCATATACTATTTAAGTGATACTAAAACATCTCCACCGTTTACTGAATCACCTTCAGAAACATGAATAGATGCAACTACACCGTCAGCTGGTGATACGATTTCATTTTCCATTTTCATAGCTTCTAATATTAATAGTACATCTCCAGATTTAACTTCTTGACCTTCTTTAGCTTCAATCTTCCATACATTACCTGGCATTGGAGCTTCTACAGTAGTAGCACCTGCTGGGGCTGCTGTAGGTTTAGGTTTTGATTCTTGCTTTGGTTTTGCTTTTGGTGCTGGTTTTGGTGTTGGAGCCGCTGCTCTTGGTGCAGGTGCTGGAGCCCCATCTTTAATTTCTTCAACTTCTACATCATAAGAAACACCATTTACAGATATATTAAACTTTCTCATAGTATAATTCCTCCTTAAAATAGTTTTAATTATAGGATTTCATCTTAATATAGACTTTCAATAATATTAATTATTAGTAATTTGATTTATTCTACCTGCTTTAGCCCATGAAGGTGTCGTATCTTCTACACGAGTTATATTTCTAACTATAAGATTATGAGTAGAAGTGTTTAAACTAGAAGCTATAGCTGCAGTAATAACTGCTACAAGCTCTGTATCTTCTATAACTTCTTCTTCCTCTTCTTCAATAACATTAACAGGTTTTGGTTCGACTTCTTTTTTAGGTTTTGGTTTCACTATTATCTTTTCCATAGCAACAATAGTAAAAAACAATACAATTAATGCTGCAAATACTATTCCAACACCCAGAAGTGTTACTATTATACTTCCTGTAAACTTTTCTCCTAGTGTCATAGCATCCATAGAAAGCTTCATTTGATTTATCAAATTCATCTATTAATCACCTCTTTTTCTATTAAAGGTTCTATACAGGAATATTACCATGCTTTTTAGATGGTCTAGTTTCACGTTTACTAGCTAGCATATTAAAAGCATCTACTATTCTAGGTCTAGTAGCTGATGGTTCTATAACGTCATCTACATAACCTCTTTCTGCCGCCTTGTACGGTGTAGCAAACTCTCCTTTGTACTCTTCAATCTTCTCAGCTCTTGTAGCTTGAGGATCTTCAGAATTTGCAATTTCCTTTTTAAATATAATGTTAGCTGCACCTTGAGGTCCCATTACAGCAATTTCTGCCGTTGGCCATGCAAGCACCATATCAGCTCCTAAATTCTTACTACCCATAGCTAAATATGCTCCTCCGTATGCCTTTCTAACTATTAATGTTACTAAAGGAACTGTAGCTTCACTATATGCATACAGCATTTTAGCACCATGACGGATAATTCCTCCATACTCTTGGCTTGTTCCAGGTAAAAATCCTGGTACATCTACAAAAGTTAATACTGGAATATTAAAGGAATCACAAGTTCTAATAAACCTTCCTGCTTTGTCAGAAGCATTAATGTCTAAACAACCTGCTAAAAATTTAGGTTGATTTGCAACAACACCTATGGATTGTCCATTAATACGAATAAATCCTGTAATCATGTTTTGAGCATAATAAGGCTGTACTTCAAAAAAATCTTCATCATCAGCAATAGATGAGATTATAGATTTCATGTCGTATGGCTTATTCGGATTTTCTGGTATAATTTCTTCCAATTCTGGAATAATTCTATTTATATCATCTTCAGTGTTAAATATTGGCGCAGTTTCCATATTGTTAGATGGTAAGAAAGATAACAATCTTTTAATTTCATCTATACATACTTCTTCATTTTCTGACATAAAGTGAGCCACACCACTAGTTTTGTTATGAGTCATAGCACCACCTAGCTCTTCTGCACTTACTTTTTCTCCAGTTACTGTTTCAATAACCTGTGGACCTGTAATAAACATTTTACTAGTTTTATCCACCATAAATATAAAATCTGTAAGTGCTGGAGAATATACTGCACCACCTGCACAAGGTCCCATTATAGCCGATATTTGAGGAACTACTCCAGATGCAATTGTGTTTCTATAAAAAATATCTCCATATCCACCTAAAGCATCTACTGCCTCTTGAATTCTAGCTCCACCAGAATCGTTCATACCAACTACTGGAGCTCCCATTTTTAATGCTAAATCTTGAACTTTACAAATTTTCTTTGCATGCATTTCTCCTAAAGATCCACCTACAACAGTAAAGTCCTGAGCAAAAGCATAAACAAGTCTGCCATCTACTAAACCATAGCCTGTTACTACACCTTCTCCAGGCGCATCCACTTTCTCCATACCAAAATTAACACATCTATGCTTTACAAATGCGTCTAATTCTACAAAGGTTCCTTCATCAAATAAAAGGTTTATTCTTTCTCTAGCCGTCAATTTGCCTTTTGAATGTTGTGAATCAATTCTTTTTTGACCGCCACCTTCTTCAATCTTTGCTTTACGATTACGAAGATCTTCTAGCTTATTAGTTGCCATTATTATTCCTCCCTTTCACTTAATTCTACAAGAACTCCACCTGTGCTTTTAGGGTGACAAAAGGCTATTTTAGCTCCTCCTGCTCCATATCTTGGTTTTTCATCAATCATTCTAATTCCTTTTTCTTTCATTTGTTCAATAGCTTTGTCTATATTATCTACTCTATAAGCGATATGCTGGATACCCTCCCCCTTTTTCTTTATGAATTTTGCAATTGGGCCATCTTCTTCTGTAGACTCTAAAAGTTCAATCTCACTATCACCTATAGGTAAAAAAGCAACCTTTACCTTCTGCTCTTCAACAATCTCTGTACCTGCACATTCAAGACCTAAAATATCTTGGTAAAACTTTAAAGTTTCATCTAAATTCTTTACAGCTATTCCAATATGATCAATTTTCTTAGCATTCATATGTAAGTCCTACCTTTCTTTATATATTAAAGTTTTATATTTCTTATCATTTCTTTACTTGCACTATAAGGATCCAGTTTTCTATTTGCTACATTTTCAGATAAAGCTTGTAAATCTTCCGCATTCTTTTCATCTGAAAATATTCTTTGCATCAGCGTTTGTTTAGTCAAATCTAATATTTCAAGTTCACTATTTTTAATCCTTCTTTTCAATAGATCTCCTGAACTTTCTAAGTAATCTCTATGAGCTTTTAGTTCTTCAATTAAACCGTCTATACCTTTATTATAAAGAGCTTCTACTTCCACAACTGGAGGTTTCCATTTATCGTCATTAAAGTCTAGCGCCATTTCAATTTCAACCTTTGTTCTTTCGGCACCATCTCTATCTGCTTTATTAATAGCAAATATATCCCCGATCTCCATTACTCCTGCTTTAATAGCCTGAATATCATCTCCTAATCCAGGTACCATTACCATTAAAGTTGTATCCGCCGCCTTTACAATATCTACTTCAGATTGACCTACACCTACTGTCTCTACAAATATGTAATCGTAACCGCAAATATCCAATATTTTTATAGCTCCTAAAGTAGATTTTGAAAGACCTCCTAAATGCCCCCTAGTACCCATACTTCTTATGAAAACCCCAGTATCTGTATATAAATCTGACATTCTCACTCTATCCCCTAAAATAGATCCACCAGTAAATGGACTGGTTGGGTCTACAGCAATAATCCCTACTTTCTTTTCTTCTTTTCTAAGAGCTTTTGCTAACTTATCTGTAAGAGTGCTTTTACCAGATCCTGGAGGACCAGTTATCCCTACAACTTTAGCCCTACCAGTATATTTGTATAAATTCATTAGTATATCGATAGCTTCTTTGTCTTGATTTTCAAACATAGTAATAAGTCTCGCTGCTGCTCTCTTATTACCATTTAAGAGTCTGCCGCCTAAATCCATAGTGACACCACCTAATTTGACTTTATATATTTTATTATCTTTTTAAGTTGTTCTTAATAAAGTTTATGGTTACTTCAGTTGAAGTACCAGGCGTAAATATCTCCTGTATTCCATTTTCTTTTAACAAAGGAATATCTTCATCTGGAATAACTCCTCCACCTATAACTAAAGTTTCATCATAAGCACCTTCAGCTTTTAAAAGCTCTACTACCTTTGGTAAAAGATGGTTATGCGCACCTGATAAAATACTAAGGGCTACTACCTCAACATCTTCTTGTATAGCAGCTGCTACTATTTGCTCTGGTGTTTGTCTTAAACCTGTGTAAATCACCTCCATACCTGCATCTCTTAAAGCTCTTGCAATAACCTTTGCACCACGATCATGCCCATCTAGTCCTGGTTTTGCCACTAATACTCTAATCGGTCTTTCCATGCATTTTATCCTCCCTTATATATAAGTTATAAAATATATCCATTTATTTATCTATTTTTAAATTATAGTATAACGTTTTGCTCATATTCTCCAAATACTTCTCTAAGCACTCCACAAATTTCTCCTAAAGTTGCATATTCTCTAACCGCATCCAAAATTAATGGCATTAGATTCGATTTTCCTTCTGCTGCTTTTCTTAAGTGTTCTAGCTTTTCTTCAACTAATGCATTATCTCTTTCTTCTTTAAGATCATCAATCTTTTGTTTCTGCATTTCACCTACAGCTGGGTCTACTCTTAAAAGGTCTTTTGCTGGTTTTTCTTCTGTCTTAAATTTATTCATACCAACAACTACTCTTTCTTCACTTTCAATTTGTTTTTGATATTCGTAAGAACTATCCATAATTTCTTTTTGTATAAATCCTTTTTCTATAGCTTTAGGCGCTCCACCTAACTCTTTAATCTTGTCAATATACTCCATAGCTTCTTCTTCAATTTTCTTCGTTAAGCTCTCTACGTAATAGGAACCTGCTAACGGATCTATAGTTTCAGCTACGCCACTTTCATGAGCAACTATTTGTTGTGTTCTTAATGCTATACGTACAGAATCTTCTGTTGGCAGAGCAAGAGCTTCATCTTTAGAGTTAGTATGTAAAGATTGAGTACCTCCTAGTACAGCTGCTAACGTTTGAATAGCAACACGTACTATATTATTGTCTGGTTGTTGTGCAGTTAATGTTGATCCACCAGTTTGAGTGTGGAATTTAAGTTGCATTGACTTTGGATTTTTAGCCCCAAAATGTTCTTTCATAATTTTCGCCCATAGTTTTCTAGCAGCTCTAAACTTTGCAACTTCTTCTAATAAATCATTGTGAGCATTAAAAAAGAAGGATAAACGGGGAGCGAAACTATCTACATCAAGTCCTGCTTTAATAGCTGCTTCAACATAAGAAATACCATCTGCTAATGTAAAAGCTACTTCTTGTATTGCTGTAGAACCTGCTTCTCGAATATGATATCCAGAAATACTGATAGTGTTCCATAACGGAACTTCCTTTGAACAATATTCGAAAATATCAGTAATTAATCTCATAGAAGGCTCTGGTGGAAAAATATATGTACCTCTTGCAATATATTCTTTTAATATATCATTTTGTATTGTCCCTCTAAGTTTATCTGGAGATACCCCCTGCTTTTCTGCTACTGCAATATACATTGCTAACAACACAGAAGCTGGAGCATTAATTGTCATAGATGTACTAACTTTATCTAATGGAATATCATCAAATAAAAGTTCCATATCTTTCAATGAATCGATAGCAACTCCTACCTTACCTACTTCTCCTTCTGATAACGGATGATTTGAATCATAACCTATTTGTGTAGGAAGATCAAAAGCAACAGATAACCCTGTCTGTCCCTGTTCTAATAAGTATTTGTAACGTTTATTAGATTCTTCTGCTGTAGCAAATCCAGCATATTGTCTCATGGTCCAAAGGCGTCCGCGGTACATAGTTGGCTGAACACCTCTAGTAAATGGGTACTCTCCTGGAAATCCTAAATCATCTTCATAATTAAAGTTTTCAATGTCATCAGGTGTGTACAATCTTTCAACTTCTTGATTAGATCCTGTTACAAATTGATCTTTTCTTTCAGGAAATCTAGATAAAGCTTTAGCAACTTTATTGTCATTCCATTCAGACTTTTTTTGTTTTAATTCATTAATACCCTCTTTTTCAAACATTATTTCTCCTCCTCATATTTCAAATTGAAGTACTAAAATATATTCTTTCAATTTTCAAGTAGAGCCCTTTTATAACTTATTAAACCTTAATCTCTGTGATTAAAGTAAAACAACGCGTTTGTAAAATTTGAAGTTTTTGTATTTTTTGTTATATGCAATATAAATTTCAACACTTGCACTATTTGAAATTTATATTGCACTTCTACATGTTATTCTACATGTTTTTAGCTATACTTGCAACTTATTTTAAAAAGAATTCTGACTTTTATTTTATAAATATTTAATTTGTACTATTTAAATTAAAATTTAAAATTTTAAATCTTTTCACCTACAATACTAACATAATATGGGAATAATATTAAATTTAATATTATAAAAATTAAACTTTTTCAAAAATAAAAAACCATAGAGAATTTTCTCTATGGTTTTTTTATTATTTTTACTGTTTTTTATCTAATTCATTATCTTTTAATTCAACTTTATCATTTTCTTTCTTTATAACCACTTTATTGTCTGGATTTTTATCTTCTTTATCTATTTTTACTTTATTATCTTTTTTGTTTTTCTTTACTTCATCAATTTTAGCTTGAACATCATCTACTATATCATCTTCATCAATTTTAACTTCTTCATTAAAAATTATTTCAAATTGATCTGCATCCAAAGTTTCCATTTTTAAAAGTGCTTTAGCTACAATATGAAGTTTATCAATGTTTTCAGTTAATAATTTCTCTGTTCTTTCATAAGCTTCATCAACAATTCGTCTAATTTCTTTATCTATTTCAGAAGATACTGCCTCAGAATGATTTTTAGTAGAATGGAAATCTCTACCTACAAAAACCTCTTCATCATCACTAAAACTCATAGCACCAAGCTTTTCACTCATACCATACTTAGTTACCATGCCTTTAGCAATAGATGTTACTCTTTGAAGGTCATTTTGTGCTCCTGTACTTATATCTTTTAGTACAAGTTTTTCTGCCATACGACCTCCTAGAAGGTGAACTATAGTCTCTTCCATTTCAGTTTTAGTAGCATAATATTTATCCTCTGTAGGTAAAATCATAGTGAATCCACCTGCTCTACCTCTCGGAACAATAGTAACCTGATGTACTGGATCAGAATTTGGAAGTAATCTGGCTACTACAGCGTGACCTGCTTCGTGGTAAGCTGTTAACTTTCTTTCTTTTTCACTTATTACACGGCTTCGTTTTTCAACACCAGCAATTACCTTTGTAATTGATTCTTCTATAGTTTCCATTCTTACAACTTTTTCATTTCTTCTTGCAGTAAGAAGAGCAGCTTCATTCATAAGGTTTTCAATATCAGCAGGAGTAAAGCCAGGAGTTCTTCTAGCAATCACCTTTAAATCTACATCTTCTGATAAAGGTTTTCCTTTTGCATGTACCTTTAGTATCTCTTCTCTACCTTTAATATCTGGTGCTCCAACCATTACCTGTCTATCAAATCTACCAGGTCTAAGTAATGCAGGGTCTAAAATATCAGGTCTATTTGTTGCTGCTACAATAATAATGCCTTCATTTATGCCAAAACCATCCATTTCAACAAGTAACTGGTTTAAGGTTTGCTCTCTTTCATCATGACCTCCACCTAGTCCTGCACCTCTTCTTCTACCAACTGCATCAATTTCATCTATAAATATTATGCACGGTGCACTTTTCTTTGCTTGTTCGAAAAGGTCACGTACACGGGATGCTCCTACACCTACAAACATTTCCACAAAGTCAGAGCCACTGATACTAAAGAAAGGCACGCCTGCTTCACCAGCAACAGCCTTAGTTAAGTAAGTTTTACCTGTTCCTGGAGGTCCAACCATTAAAATACCTTTTGGTATTCTAGCACCTAAATCCATATATTTTTTAGGACTTCTTAAAAAGTCTACAACTTCTTGAAGTTCTTCTTTTTCTTCATCTAAGCCAGCAACATCTTCAAAAGTTACTTTCTTTTTCTCATCTTCTTTGTGAAGCTTAGCACGGCTTTTACCAAATGACATTACACGGTTACCGCCACCTTGGGATTGCTGCATAAATACAAACCAGAATACTACAAAAATTAAAATCATAAGAGCTGAAGGCAACATGCTAATAAACCAAGGTGTACTCGGAGGTGGCGATGCCTCAAATTTCAATGCGCCTTTTTCCATTTGGTTATTAATTACTTCAGCAAATTCTCTATCATTAAAAACTTCTGGTATAAAGGATTCAAAATTAATTTCCTCACCATTCTGTATCATGACCCCTTCTACTGAGCGGTCAACTAAATAAATTTCTTTTACATTTTCATTTAAAAGCTCATTATATAAGCTAGAAAATTCAATATCTACTGTTTGTGGGGGTTGACTTCCAAGATTTTGAACTATAATCAACAAAATAATGAACAGCAAAATATAGAAGCTGGCCCCTCGAAAAAATTTCTTCAAACAAAGTCCTCCTCTCGTGTCGATTGCTTAAAATTACTACATTTCACTATTTTACCATAGTATATATTTAAAAACAACTTAAACACTGGCACTAATTAGTGTAATCTTTCTGCTATTTTTTATATACAATTTCCAGTATTTCCGTAGTTTCATCAGTTATTTTATATTTTTCACTTATTCTAAAACCCACTACCCATAATATTTCATCTCCATCGCATACAAGAGGTATTCTATCCCTCTTATCCCGATCAATTTTATAATCAATAAAAAAATCCTTTAACTTTTTACTTCCAGTTAAGCCTAATGGATAGAAACGATCTCCTTCTCTTCTATTTCTAACATTAAGCATATTTTTTACTTTACCATAGTCAAAGCATTTCCGATATTTATCTCTAGAAATCCCCCCCATTTCTTTACGTTCTATTACTTTAGCAGTAAAATTCCCTTCTATTTCAGCTATATGAATAGTATCTTCTATTGGTAATTCATATTCAAATATTTTATTTTCTTCTTCTTCTGTAGTAAAACAAATGTTATCATAGCTTATTTTTGCAATTAAACCTAATGGTAAAGTTGTTTTTTTACCAGTTTCACCTTTTTCAATTAGCTCTAATACATTTTGTACATGTTTATATTCTAAAACCTCCTGTCTTCCTAATAATTGTTCTGCTGCTAACCTAATAACTCTAGATTTTAAAGCAGAATGCAAATTTTTTATACCCTTTAAAGGTAGTGTTAAACTTTTCTCATTTTCTGTACATACTAATTCACTATAAGTTTCTCTTGATTTTTCTTCTATGAAATCAAAATCTGCTTTTAGTACCTCTGCTGTATTAACTAAACTCTCCATAATATTTGGGTTGTAATTCTCCTGTAAATATGGAATTAGTTCTAACCTTATTTTATTTCTTTTATATACAGATTCTAAATTAGTTTTATCAATTCTTGGAGAAAGTTTATGTTTTTCACAGTATTCTTCTATACTATTTCTATCAATATTAAGTAAAGGTCTAATAATCTTACCTCTGCTTAAGTGTATAGCTGTCAGACCTTGAAGTCCAGTTCCTCTTAAAAGTCTCATAAGCACAGTTTCTGCTTGATCATTTTCATTGTGAGCTACAGCGATTTTAGTTGCACCTGTTCTTTCAGCCACTTCTTCAAAAAAATCATATCTAAGAATTCTTCCAGCTTCTTCTGGAGATAAACTATTTTCCTTAGCATATTTAGGCACGTCCATACTTTTTACAAAGCATAATATATTTAAGTCATCGCAAAGCTTAGAAACATATTGTGCATCTATCTGTGCATCCATGCCTCTAAAATTATGATTTAAATGAGCACCATATATATCTAAATTATATTCATCTTTTAGTTCATTAAGAACATGTAATAAACATACTGAATCTGGTCCACCAGAAATCGCTACAATAATTCTATCTCCATTTTCTATAAGGTTATGCTCTTTAATAGTTTTTTTTATTCTGTCTAACATGTTATATTCATCCCTCATCTTTTGCTCTTTCTTTATTTAAACTATTTCTGTATTAAAGGTGATATTCCTGCTATTTTATGTACAATAATTTATTATTTAACTAAATTTAACAAAATACTCGAAATCAATAGAAATAAACTTCCTATAAAAAATAAATTCATTTTATAGTCTAAGCTTTTCTTTATTATAGTCTGTTCTTTTTCTTCTTCTTTATTATATATTTTTAACAAAGCATTTGCAAAATCTTTAATAGTATAATTTTCTCCATTTAACACTTTTATAACATTTATTTTAAAATCTTTATCTATGTCTTTATTTTTTAGTTTTTGTTTTATTGTATTTAAATTTTGAGTTCGTGGATTTAAATTTATTCCTAATATAAGCTGAACTAAGATCATAGTTCCACTAAATAAATCATAATAGCTTTCAGCAATACGAAGGCCGCACCCCCAGCTTGCTCTATCATATGCTGGTGTAAACTCTTTAATAGTAGAGTTTGTATTTACTACGCCTCCTAAATCAATTAGTTTAATAACTTTACCTTTTTCATTTACCATTATATTGTTCAGCTTTGCATCACCTAATATATATCCTTTTTCATGAAGTTTCTCCATTGCTTTAAATAAAATTATAGCTATACCTAAAGCTTTAGTATTATTTATTTTTTTATTTTTTCTATAACTATTTAATGAAATACCAGGAATGTATTCTAAAACTATAAAATAATAAGTTTTTCCGTTTAAATCCACATCATCTATTTCATATCCTTTTACTATAATATCTATTTCTTTAAATTCCCGTAAAAGATTATATTCTCTATTAAGGGAAATATTATCTTCACTTAGCTTTAATGCATATTTTTTATTATTGCATACTTCTATTACTTCATATACTGCTCCTATTCCACCTTCTCCCAGCTTTTTAACTATTTTATAACTATTATTATTCCATTTTCCTTTTAAAATGCTATTAGGAAATAATAAAGGTAGCATTTTTTTACACCTCTTTCAAAACAGATAGATATAATTTATACAGAGAAACATATACAAATACAATTTCAGTATTAAAACGCATCAATTCTACAATATGATTACAAATAAAAATAGATAGGGTTTTGCCCTATCTAAATAATTAACTTATATTTATATAATATACTCTTCTACATCAATTACTTCATTGTCTTTAAATTTGTTTCTTTTAGATTTTTCTATCAATCTTATCCCTTCTTCTATGGCTATAGCTGTAGGTGTTCCACCTTTTGGTTCAATACTATATAAACTTCTTTCTAAGTTACCTGGATTATTGTGAAAATCGTGCAACACTTTGCAAGCATTTTTATTTTCTCCTGGAAAAGCTATTATCCCTATTTCTACTTTACCTTTTCTTCCTTTAAAAGAGCGTATTAAGTCTAAAATACTATGTCTTGCCATATGTATTTTGCTCGCCATACTTCCACTACTATCTAATAATATACAACATTTTATTCCTACATCATCACTAAAAGAATCTATATAATTTAATATTTTACTTCTAGACTCTGGTTCTATACTATTTATATCTTCTCCTATCATTTCCTTCAGCTGTTTACCTACAACTTCCTGAAGAGTTTGATTCACAGTTTTATATGTTAAGCTTTGCATAGTTTGAAGTAGATCATCTATATAACTATATTCATAATTACCTCCGCCATATTTAGCTATGTCTACAATTTCATTCAAAGCATTGTCACTAGAACTACTTTTATCTGTTACTCCTATAGTATTAACTATTATTCCTTTTCTATATGCTCTTTCTGCAGCCTCTATAGGATCTCCGCCTACATTAGATTGTCCATCTGTTACCAGAATTATCTGATCAATAGTTACATCTCTTTCCATAATAAAATCCCCTCCTAGTTTTTAGGAATTATTTCCAAAAATAGCGGGGCTTATACTTATATAAGTATATAGTTATTCACCAAGTGGTCTTGCATACTCATGCTTAATAATTTTACCATATCTAGGTATTATTATATCAGTTTCTTTTTTCACATCTATTTGTAAATTGTAATGTTTTTTTGCATTCCACACAAGTCCAAATTTCATATTTAGTGTTTTTTCTAAAGAGTCACTATTTCCTACTGCTTTAATTATTAAAGGTAACTTAATTGGCACTGAATTAATTTCTATTAAATTAGATTTTGTGTATATTCCAGCAGTTGATATATATCTTTGATTATTAATAGAAATAGCTTCAGCATCAGCTATATTTAGTACATTTATAATTCCTAATATTAAATCTACTAATTCATCATAACTATACATACTAGCATATTCTTCTGTATGTAATGGATCATAATTAGGTAAATTATCAATAGTAACAATAATACCTGGTCCTATACCTTCTCTATATCCAACTAATAGCTCTTTTTCAGCTATAGATTTTTTTAACGTTTTAGTTTCAAATTCTTTACTAAATTCAGATGTTTCATACTGTTGGATACGACTATTTAAATCATTAAACTCTTTAATTAATATTTGTTTCTCATCACGTAAGTTTTTCAACTCATTCATTAGTTCTTGGGGAGTTTGCCCAAATGACTTGTTTTTATCTATAGTTTTAAACCCAGCATTAGTCTGTACGGACACAATAAATCCTACTAAAGCAAAAGCTACTCCTACTATAATTCCTTTTTTCAATTGCATTGATTTCCCTCCTGTAGCTTTTTTACTATTATTAAAGTGATTTAATTTATTTGTGTAATTATACTATTTAAATTTATATCAATAATATATAGGTAAATTTCATATTTTCTAACTATTAATTTTACTAATTTTATTTAGATATTAAACGCAAAAAAGATTTAAAGTTCCATCCCTACACGTCAAATAAATTAATCATAATCAAAGCCACTTGAAATTAAAATAAAGTAAAAGTACTTCCCTTAATGTATATTCCATAAATAAGTTTAATTTCCTTCGAAGAAATTGTAAAATTTCAATAAGAAAATAAATTAGATATGATTTTTTCATAAATTGATGGTTCTAGATTATTTGCAAAATTTTAAAAATTGATAACCTCGAAGATTTTTTCATGAGTTCACAGTATAAACTAAATATAATAAATAGAGAATACATGCCTATTAACTCATAAGATTCTTATAAAACTGAAACACTTATAAATTCTATAACTAATGATAAATCCAATCCTAACTTATGTATAAAAAGAGAGACTACTAAAAACTACATATACTATAATGATTATAAAATTAAATTAACATTGAATGTATTCTAGGGTTCTTTAACGATACCTTTAATCATACAATTTATTTATATAAATAATTCAAATTAATTAATTTAACTTTATTAGCTATACTATTTTCATGTGTAAATAAATTTCAATTAAACACATTTTTCTATAAAATATAATCAGATGTAGCTTTTTATAAAAAAATAAATGCTACATCTGAATTAAGTATCTTCGCATATCTAACTAATCATAAGCTTTTTAATTTTATAAACCCATATTTTTACCTAATCGATATAAGTTGAACGAACATATCCTGAAACATATCCAAGTGAAGAACTCGCATCTCTAACTCTAACATAAGTCCAAGAACCCTCTTCATCTATAATAATAACTGGCATATCTTTAGATAATGAACGAATTGAATCATAATTAGTTCCTGGACCTTTTCTTAGCTTAGCATTATCGACTGTTATATATCCAACTGATTTAGCACTAACTGCATCTTGCCATTCGATTACATAACCATCTCTAATATACTGTGTAGCCTCATTATCTGCGAATACCATGCTTGTTCCAACAATCAAAGTAAAAAGTGTACAGCATACTAAAAATCTTAAAGTTTTTTTATTCCCTATCATTCTTATCCCCTTGATTAATTATTCTTATTTTGTAAATAACACCCATTTTTAAGTTAAATATGCGAAAGATTATAACAAAATTAAATTTAAAATTTAGGTATTAATAATATGATATAGATTTAAATTTAATTAAATAAACAGTACTTTCTGTATTGAGACTAACAACACTATGTTGTAATTATTATTCTACATTTTTAATAATTGACAAAATTGTGTAATTAACTTTTTTATAAATTTGAAATAAGAGCAAAAATGCTAAATTTCTTACATATTTAAATTACTAATTCTATTTTTAAATACATATAAATTAATTAAATGTGCATAACTCTATATTTAATCATTTAAAGATTGTATAAATTTTTTTATGTTTTATATACTTACTACTTTAATATTTCTCAATTTTTATATACAATCAAACTAATAAAAAATTCTATACAGACAATTCATGACCTTAAATCAAACCAATTAGTATCAACTAATCCTAATAAACTTTTTTCTAAAAACTTATTTATATACATACACATTCGTCTAAACATCTTTGTATACTTTCCAAATCTTATTTCTACATTTAGAATACTCACTGTTAAAATATTATTCAACACATATTGCATAACTCGCACTTTAAATGTAATAACTTACATTAAAATTACAAAATTTATTAAATTAAAATCTTTTATTTAATAGGTAATACTATATTCATAATTACCTCCGCCATATTTAGCTATGTCTACAATTTCATTCAAAGCATTGTCACTAGAGCTGTTTTTATCTGTTACTCCTATAGTATTAACTATTATTCCTTTTCTATATGCTCTTTCTGCAGCCTCTATAGGATCTCCGCCTATATTAGATTGTCCATCTGTTACCAGAATTATCTGATCAATAGTTACATCTCTTTCCATAATAAAATCCCCTCCTAGTTTTTAGAAGTTATTTCCAAAAACAGAGGGGATTATACTCGTAAATTTTATAGTAATGCTTATATTTTAAAAATAAAATCTACTGATACAACAACTTATTTAATCTAGTTGGTTATTTTTAGTTGAATTTTGTAATTTTCTCAATTCCGCCTCTAACTCTTTTGCACCTTCAGGCATTTCATCAATTATTTCATATGTTCGAATTTCAGTTTTTTTATCATAAGTCATTAACTGGTTATTTATATCTTTACGCCTATCTCTTAACTCTTTAAGTCGCCTGTTCATTTCTTCTTCTATTTTATAGGCATTATCTGTTTTGTTAGGTTCATGTTTTTCTATTTCGGAGGTCTCCGAATTGTTATCTACTTTTACAATGTAGTTATCAGTATCTACATTTAAAAATATAAAAGATACAAATAACATAAATGCAACTAATAATATACTTTTAATTTTTGTATTTATATTCACGTTTTTCAGAGGCCTCCTTTTAATAGTATACTTTTCCTTACAAGCTTAGCTCTTTCTCAATTTGTCTGGACACTCAGGCTGATAGAAAAATCCTAAGCATGCAACTTGAGCTCCTCCGCTAGCTGCGCCAAAAGCAACTAGTGCTAATAAACTTAAAAAAACATTTTTCATTTTGTTCATGGTAAAATCCCCCTTCTTTTGTTTTATATTTTTTTATTAACTAATGGGGTTAATGTAATGGATTCTAGTAAAAATGCAAAAACCCCAATGTTACAATAATAAAGTTTTGTAGCATCTACTAAATAAATCGTTATAATTCCTAAAGTGAATAAAGCTGCAAATTTCAAGCTTCTTTTTCTATATATAGAATATTCCTTTTGTGTTAGTACTTTATTAGGAGTGTCTACTGGAGCATATAAAAATATTAATATATTAGCTATAATTAATATAATAAGTGTAAAATAAAAGGGAACCAATATATTATTTAAAATTTGGACAGTAATAAATATAGACATTACAGTTGCAGTAAAACATCCTAAAAATGTTTTTGCATGGTATCCCCCTGCATTAATTCTTAATATAAAGAAGGTAGATGCAAAAATAGCCATTTCGATAATCACATTAAAAACATAAGCAATAATAGTAAGTAAAATTATTTTAGTTAATAATGAAACAAATACTTCTAATCCATATTTATAAACATCTCTGTCATCATTACTAATAATTTGGTTATTTATTAATTTATTTACTAAACTTTCCGCTACAAAATTAATTATATCCACCTACCCTTCAACAAATATCATTGTGTTATTTCGAAATTTTCTTTCTATTTACATATATATCACTTGTTTAAATATTCTTCAATACACATTGTATAATTAGCATTTTAAATGTAATAATCAACACTTAAATTACAAATTTTGTCAAATTAAAGCTTTCTCTTTAATTGGCAAAGCTATATCCACCATAAATGTCTTACCCTTATCTTGTATATTAATAGCTCCATCATACTTATCAACTGCTTTTTTTACATTTCTAAGCCCTAATCCATGATTTTCCTTATCAAGTTTTGTGGTCACATAGCCTATTAATTTATTATCACTTAAAATAACTTCATTACTTTTACTATTTTCTATTTTAATAACCATATGTAAATCTTTAATATACATTTTTATGTCAATTTTAGTATAAGTATTAGAAATTTTCTCGCACGCTTCAATTGCATTGTCGAGCAAATTCCCTAATATAGTAGATAAATCTACAAACTCAAATGGTAATTCTGATGGTAAGTCTACATCAACATTATAGTCAATTTTTTTCCTTGCTGCTTTTTCCTTTTTCATATTCAATACAGCTCCCACTACAGGATGATACACATTAACTATTTCATTTAAATCCGATACATCATTAGATAAATTTAAAATATATTTTTTAGCCTCTTCTAACTTCTTTAATTGAATTAATCCATAAATAGTACTGATATAATTGTTAAAATCATGCCTTTGAGCTCTTAATGTTTTAATAACGTCTTGAATGTGATTAAAATATATCTGTTGATTTTCATATTCCTTCTCTTTAATCTGTAAAACAAATTCTTTTTTCTGCTGCTCTATCATTTTTTTAGTAATCCAAACAATAACACCACTAACTACAATTGCTGCTATTCCCATTGCTAAAATATAAACAAATTCCCTATTACTGTTTACGTCCACAAAACTATAGAAAATAAAAGTCATAAATACAATAAGCAAATTAACTATTATTAATATTAAAATTGGATATATACTTAATTGTTTAATCCGATTATACATCTCTTTTAAACGCCCTACATATAAGTATATTAATAAGCAAAATATGCTCTTAGATAGTATAATACCAATTAGTCTAAAGTAATTAATTTGTAGTAATATTCTAGGTGAAATTTTAAAAAGTATACTTATGCCATTAACTACTATTAGTTCTATCAAAAACATTAGTATTAATCCTACTAAAAGTAAAATGAAAATCTTTAGTATCTTATTTTTATTAAATATACAACTAAATATTAATGTTAATATAATTATCATAGTAATAAAAGCAAGTACATTAACCAAACCAACTACAGTATTAATTAAAGTACTGCAAATAATTGTAACGGTTAATAATATAGCAACTACTATATTATCCCTTTCAGATTTTCCTATCAAACTCTTCAAAAAATAATGCAGTGCATATATGTCTAACGTATTAGTGAACAGATTCATAATTACTAAATTTCCCATATACAATCCCCCCAATATCTTATTTAATCCCCTGTATAACATTTCTCTCTATAATTTATTAATTTTTAAATAAGTTTTCATAAAACATGTCCACTACATCTTGCTTATAAGTTCTACTAATTGGAATTTGCAATTTTTCTTTCCCTTTTAAAACAATTATATTCCCCTGTATTTCTCTAATTTTATCTCTATTAACTACATAACTTTGATGACACCTTGTAAAATATGAATCATCTATCTCATATAATAAATTCTTCATAGAGGCATAAAACTCTATAGTTTGATCTAATGTATGAACCTTTATTTTTCTAAAATACTTTTCAAAACAATAAATATCGTCATACTCCAATTTAATTAATTTATCTTTTGTTTGAATAGAAAATATCCTCATTTTTTCTTTAAGAGCTTTTATCTCTTTAAAACGAATTAATATACGTTCCATAACCTTTTTAAATTTTTTTTCGACAATAGGCTTGATTAAATAATGAAACGATTCAATTTCAAAAGCTTCCAATGTATAATCTTTATATCCTGTTAAATAAACGATTATTGCATCTTTATACTCCTCCCTAATTTTTCTCCCTGTTTGTATTCCATTTAAGCCTTTCATTTCTATATCTAGAAATACAACATCAACTGTATTATGTTTCAATTTATCCAATAATCCTTCTCCACTATAAGTTAAAATACAGTTAACTTCATATGCTATATTCATAGATTCAATATAGCTTTTAATCAAATCTACATGAATAGAATTGTCATCACATATAGCTATATTTAATTTCATGGCTTTTCCCCCTCGTTTAGAATTAACAGTAATATACAAGTTCTACATAATTAAACTTTTCCCTGCACATTTATAACATCTGCTAGATAATTAATAAAATTATGTAAAATAAAAAATACTACTGCACAGTAGTATTTTTTATAATTCATTAATTATATATTTTTTATAAACTCAACTTAATACGATTATGTCTTTCTAACTGCTCTGGCTCTAATGCTATATTGCTACCTTCAACAAGACTAGCTACACCTTGTAAATCCGATTTTTTTTCTTCTGAACAAACAGGGCAACTACATTTTTCTTCGTATTTATCTGGCTGTGTATATGTGGTTATAACTCCTTCGTAGTTTCTAAGTATAACTTTATTATGAGACCTAGAAACAACATAATTTGGCATTACTGGTATCTTTCCTCCTCCACCTGGTGCATCTACTACAAAAGTAGGTACTGCATATCCGGATGTATGTCCTCTTAATCCTTCTATTATTTCTATTCCCTTAGATACTGGAGTTCTAAAGTGTTCAATACCTGTAGATAAATCGCACTGATATATATAATAAGGTCTCACTCTAGACTTTACTAATTGATGAACTAAATCTCTCATTACATGTACACAGTCATTTATTCCTTTTAAGAGTACAGATTGGTTCCCTAAAGGTATCCCTGAATCAGCAAGTAAAGTTAAGGCTTCTTTAGTTTCCTTTGTTAACTCTTTTGGGTGATTAAAATGTGTATTTAACCAAATAGGATGATACTTCTTTAGCATATTTACAAGATTAGATGTAATTCTTTGTGGCATAACTACAGGCGTTCTCGTTCCTAGCCTTATAACTTCTACGTGTTCTATTTCTCTTAATTTTCTAATAATATATTCAAGTCTTTCGTCTGAAACTAGTAAACAGTCTCCACCAGATAAAAGAACGTCTCTTACTTGGGGCGTTTTAGCTATATATTCAATAGCTGCATCTATTCTATCCATAGATGTGGCTGTATCTTTTTGCCCTGCAAATCTTCTTCTAGTACAGTGCCTACAGTACATAGAACACATATCAGTAATTAAAATCAAAACTCTATCTGGGTATCTATGAGTCAATCCAGGTACTGGAGAGTCAGCATCTTCACTAAGAGGATCTTCCATATCTGCATTACTTTTATGCAATTCTTTTCTAGTAGGTACTGCTTGTTTTCTAATAGGACAATTAGGATTATCTTTATCCATTAAAGAAGCATAGTATGGAGTTATACCCATTCTTAAAGTTCCAAGACAGTCTTCTACTCTATTTTCTTCCTCTTCCGTTAAATTAATTATTTTCTTTAAATCCTCTACCGTTGTAATTCTATTTTTAACCTGCCATTGCCAATCGTTCCATTCTTCTTCCTTAACATCTTTCCATAAATTTATTTTTTTATAATCTGACATTAAATCTCCCCTTTGTTTTTTAAATTTAAGTGTTTTAAACTTTCCGTAAATAGAACTATGTTTAGATGTTGCTAATGTACGATGACACGGGAATAAAAAGGTGGGTGATTGATTTTTTCCAAATTTGAATAAAAATGGATAATAGAAAAAACACAAAAATACCTTCATTTTTGAAGCTCATAAGTATATATTTCTATTTTTATGATAAGTAGCTTTGTTACTTTTATTGAATAGATGATTGAATATAAAAGATAAGTATGATTTGAAATTAAAATAATGATTATGAAAAGTATAGAACGCCGTATTATATAGGCTTTACATAGATATGATTTTTTAGATAATTATTTAAGTGAAAATTAAAATACCGTTTCTGCATTCTATAATTTGTATTACTAGATAAGTGTTTAATATTATGAACTCCCGTTTCATCTAGTTTACATTATATACAGTATACTATACTTAATTAAAAAGAACAAGTGTTTTAAAATATGATGAATTTTATTTTCAATATTATCATAATAGACATATAAAAAGAATAAATTAAAATAAACAAAATTGCATTTTAATTTTCAAGGAGTGAACTTATAGAATGGGGGATTGATGATGCAATAAAAACTCCATCCCATACAAAAAGTGACGGTGTAGATTATGTACCGGCCAAACCAGCCGTATTATTAGGACACCATTTTTCTTCTATTGCTGGAGCAGGCCCTATTACCGGACCTATTGCAGCTGCTATATTTGGTTGGGTACCTGTAGTACTTTGGGTAATTGTTGGTAGTATATTCTTTGGTGGAGTACATGACTTTGGAGCTTTATTCGCTTCCATAAGACATGATGGTAAATCTATTGGAGAAGTAATAGAAATTAATATGGGTAAAACAGGGAAAAAATTATTTTCTATTTTTGGTTCAGCTAACCAATTGTTAGCAGCATTAGCTTTACTAGCAGTAGCTGTGTGGCTTAAAAAATCTGGTAAAAATCATAAAATGTTTACCCTTCCTATGACATTTATGTTTATAGTAACCTTACTAGCATTAATATTCTTAATTAAAAATAATCTTGCAGTAGGTAATATGCTATTAGTAGTATTACTATTTATTTTGGCTATTGTATTAGCTTATCAAGGTTATAAGATTTTAAATAGCACAAATACAGATGATGATAATAAACTTAAGGTAAAATAAATTAATATTGAATTAAAATAAGATGGTCAAGAGACCATCTTATTTTAATTATTCAAAGATTATTTTTATTAGTTTACTTCATCTTTTCTATCCATTCTACAAAGTTACTTACTGTTTTATCTAAAACTTCAATTGTTGGTTCATCTATTAAATTTTCATTTTCATCTAATTTGTCTTCTATATTTCCTATGAAAACTTCATTTCTAGGTAAAGTTAAAGCTGCTACCCCTCCAGAATTTAATATTTGTCTTAAGTGCATTTGAGCTTTTACTGTACCTAACATTCCTGTAGCAGCACCTACAATCATTGTAGGTTTGTTCACCATGGCTCTTTCAACTCTGGAAAACCAATCTAATGTATTTTTCAATACTCCTGGAATAGAATGATTATATTCCGGTGTTACAATTATTACTCCATCACTTTCCTTTACTTTATTCTTAACTTCTTTTACTACATTTGGTGGATCTAGTTCAATATCTTCATTATACATAGGAATATTTTCTAAGGATAAAATTTCAATTTCAAATTTATCCTTATATCTTTTCTTAATAAAATTTGCAAGTTTTTTATTGTTTGATTTTTCACTAATACTCCCTAAAATTGCTACTATTTTCATCTTTATTCCCCCCAAAATATCTAATATTATTAATATTTAATTATTACCCCTCAACTTGTTTAATAATCTTTATAATATAATTTACTCCCTAGAATATTAGATGTTATATTTTAATATTTATCATATATCTATTTTTATTTTTTGCTTATATTCAAAGGGGTTAATACCTACTTGCTTCTTAAACACTCTACTAAAATAATGTTGACTACTATAACCTACTAGTTGTGCTACTTCATGAATTTTTATACCTATACTTTCTTCTTCTAGCATCTTCTTAGCATTTTCAATTCTTATTTCTGTTAAATATTCTATGAAAGTTTTTCCAATTTCTTGTTTCATCAGTTTACCTAAATAAGAAGAGCTAATATCAAATTTATTAGCTACTTCATTTAAAGACAAATCTTCTTTCATATAATGGTTATCTATATACTTCTTAATTAGAACTACTATGGGACTATATTGTTGAGTATTAACATCTATTTCATCTGTTAGTTTAATTCTATCTTCCAATTGATCTATTCCCTTAATTATAATTCTTTTTAATTCTTCACCATTCACAGGTTTTAATAAATAATCGAAAACTTGTAACTTAATGGCTTTTTGTGCATATTTAAATTCATCATAACCAGTAATAATAATAACAATAGAATTTGGTAAAAATTTATATACATTTTCAATAAAATCTAACCCATTTAAAAAAGGCATATTAATATCAACTAAAAGGATATTAGGATTATGTTCTTTGGCTAAATCTAATGCCATTTCTCCTTCTTCTGCCTCCCCAACTACTTCAAGGCTTAATTCAAAAGAATACAGCATATTTTTCAGCCCTTTTCTAATTTTAGGCTCATCGTCTGCAATTAAAACCTTCCACATAAGTTCACCACCTTAATCTAAATTAAATAAATATAATAACTAAAATTTACAAGCTTTGTATAGTCTAGAATGTCAACGGATGTCTAAGTATAACTTCTGTTCCTTTTCCATATTCACTTTGAATTTCAATACCATATTTATTTCCAAACATAAGCTTAATCCTTTCATTTACATTAAACATACCGTATCCTACACCTTCACTTTTACTTCTTCCTTCTAACACATCTCTAATTTCCAATAGCTTTTCTTTTTCTATTCCTATACCATTATCCACTACCTTTATCTTGGCTTCTTTTCCTTCTATTTTTCCTTGTATTAATATTTTCCCCGTTCCTTTCTTTCCTTTAATACCATGATATATAGCGTTTTCTACTAATGGTTGTATAATCAATTTTAATATTTTATATTCTTTTAATTCATTATCAAAAATCATTTCATATTCTAGTTTATCCTCATAACGAACCTTTTGAACAAACAAATAACTTTCAACATGTTTTATTTCTTCTCTATATGAAATAACTTCCTCACCTCTACTTATAGAGATTCTGAATATATTTGTAATAGCATCTACCATACGTACAATATCATGAGCATTATGTTCTAATGCCATCCAGTGGATTGTATCTAAAGTATTATATAGAAAATGAGGTTGAATCTGTGTCTGAAGCGCTCTAAGTTCTGCCTCTCTCTTATTTTTTTGTTCTATATAAACAGTGTTAATTAAATTTTTAATTTGAATTATCATTTTGTTAAAACTTTGTCCTAATTGTCCGATTTCATCTTCACCATAATCAGAATAAACTATATCTAAATTTCCTCCTTCAACATCTTTCATTAATCTCTGTAGCTTTTTAACTGGCTTAACTATAGATGAAGATAAAAATAAAGAAATTAATATTAAACTAGTAATAATAAAAAAGCCAAAAACTAAAATCATTTGAAGAAGCTTGTCAGTATCTTTAGTCATGTTCTTTTCAAAAAAGTTAATGCCTAAAGTCCATCCTTCTGCATAAGGTATTGGGGAATATAAAACCATAATATTATTTCCTTCAGAGTCCTGTATTCTATCTACCCCCTCTATACCTTCCACCATTTTGCCTCCTATATGCTTTCCTCCTGAATAACCATAAACTTCACTTTCAAATATATTGAAAGATCTATCCTGCTTACCTTCTTCCATAGTAAATACTTGTCCTTGTCTATCGCATATCCAGCCTAATCCATTATACATTTCAACTTCAGAAGCTATAATAGATAACTTGGATATATATATTGCGCCGTTAATATAACCTACTGTTTTTCCGCTTTCATCTTTAATAGCATGAATAATAACGACTATAGGTTCTTCATTAGAACGAGAAATAATCGGATCACTAATTGCATAATCTAAATTTTCACTTTTTATTTTTTTAAAATAAGGTCTGCTTTCCACATTAATATAGGTATCATTAGTTACCCAAGCATATCCATCAAGACTAATAATTGCAAAAGACTCAAATTCTTCACTATGACTTTTATCTATTTTTCTCATATATGGCTTAATTTTATCCATATCCATAGATATTAAAGTTTCATTTTCTGTAAAAACTTTTAGTTCTGCAATTCTTTGGTTAATCCAAGCTCCAACTTCTCCAGATTTTGAACTAATAATCTGGTGACTTAAGTTTATTGTAAGTGGTATATTAGTATTTTTAATTTGATTTCTAACTAATACTATTAAAATAAGAGTCATTATTATAGCAACTGTAGAAAAATATAAAAGTATTTTTGCTCTTAATGTTTTCATATGGCCACCTATAACCTTTCTATTCTTATCTTAGCTTAATTAATTATATATTTTTAGTATAACTCTTTATTTATTCTTATAAAAGGTATATAAAAAACCCCCTTAAAATTTAATAACTTATAGGGGGTTTTATTATTTATTCTATTAGGGGGGCTTTCAAATTATTTGTTTTACTTATTTAAGCACATTTTCTGCTGCTATTCTACCAAACACAACTATATCTGTAATCGCATTTCCACCTAATCTATTTGCACCATGGATACCTCCAGCTACTTCTCCAGCAGCAAATAAACCTGGAATAGGATTTCCTTCATTATTTATAACTCTAGCTTGTGTATCGATTTTAAGACCACCCATAGTGTGATGTACAGAAGGAGCTACCTTTTGAATATAGTAAGGAGCTTTTGTTAATCCTACGATTTCACCTCTACGATTAAAGTCTTCATCTTTTCCGTTAACAGCATATTCATTATACTTTCCTATAGTTTCTTTTAATTCTTCTACATTAATATCAAAATACTCTGCTGCTTCCTCTAATTTATCAGCTTTAATAAGAGTACCTTGTTTTACTAACTGTTCAAATTCTTGCATATAGTTATCCATATGACTTTTTTCTTTAATAGTTGTATCCCATACTAAATAACCAACTGCATCAGTTTGATCTAAAATAGCTTTAGAAATAACATCACGTCTGTCTAATTCTTCAACAAATCTATTACCTTCTTTATTAACTAATACAGCTCCGTCAAATCTAGTATCTGCAACATAAGATAAAACTCCTGTTTCTGGACTACAAGCTGGATAAGTTTGAATACTTTCCATTCCTACTAAAGCAGCACCTAATTCTTCTGCCATAATAATCCCATCACCTGTAGTTCCTGGTTGGTCTGTACTCATGTATCTTTCATCATATTCAGCATTATATTGCTTTCTCATTTCTACATTTGAACCAAATCCACCTGTAGCTAATATAACACCTTTGTTAGCTTTAAACACAATTTCATTTCCATCTTCATCTACTGCTACTACTTTGTTAACTTTGCCATTATCATCTGCAAGTATTTCTTCAGCTTTTACTCTAGTTTTTATAGGTATATTTAGTTCTTCTGCTTTATCAACAAGTTTACCTATAAGCTCGTTACCAGAACCTCCCTTAGGATAAGCTGCTCTTGGTACAGAGTGTCCACCGAATTGCATCAAATAATCTTCCTTAAATGAAACATTAACTTCATCTCTTAACCATTCCATAGCATTACGAGCATTATTTGCTAAAACAGTTACTAGATCTTCATCAGCTTTGTAGTCTCCACCTTTTAGTGTGTCTTCTTTATATTGGTCTATACTATCTTCTATTCCTAATTTTTCTTGAATCCATGTATCTGGGGCATTTAACTCTCCTCCAGATATTAATGTGTTTCCACCTAAAAATGACATTTTTTCTAGAACAACTACATTAGCTCCTGCACCTTTTAATTCTATTGCTGCAGAAAGCCCTGCACCACCGCCACCAATTACAACTACATCATAAATTTCTTCTTGAGCTTGTTGTTTATCTTTGTCTGGTGTGTCCGTTGAATCTACAGATGTGTTCTCACTATTATTAGTACCGCATCCAAATAATGATAAAGATAAAACAATAGCTAATAAAATAATATTAAATCTTTTAAAATTTTTCATGAAGTTACCTCCTCTTATAGTATGTTATTTTTTTATCAATTACAATTACTAATTATAAGGCAACTTCTCTATATTGTATTTGTAATATATCGTAGTTTTTTGTAGTTTTTTGTACAAAAATTATTTTTTTCTTGGTGGTCTTGGTCCTTGGTATTGATAATACTGACATTCAAGCCTTCCGTTATAAAGTTTTCTTCTTCTATCTGCTTTTTTACCATATAACTGTTCAAAACCTTTATGAGATGTTATTACATATTTAGACCATGTATCCATTTTTTCAAAAACCTTACCCATGGTTGTATATATTTCTTCTACTTCTTCTCTCTCTCCTAAACGTTCACCATAAGGTGGATTAGTTACTATACAACCGTAATCGAATCTAGATCTTAAGTCTGCCACTCCTAGTTTTTGAAAATGAACATCTTCATCTACAAAGGCTTCACCTGCATGGTACCTAGCTAAGCTTAACACTTCTCCATCTACATCGGATCCATATATTCTTAAAGGACGATCATATTTAGCTAAATCATGAGTTTCCTTTCTAGCTTCTCTCCACAAATCTTTTGATACTATGTCCCAATTCTCTGATTCAAAATTTCTATTCATACCTGGCGCTAAATTCTTTCCAATTAAAGCCGCCTCTATTGGAATAGTTCCCGAACCACAGAACGGATCTATTAATACTCTATCATGGTTCCAATAACTTAACATAATAAGAGCCGCAGCTAAGGTTTCCTTTAATGGAGCTTTATTCGATAATTTTCTATATCCTCTTTTATGTAGTCCTGCTCCTGTAGTATCTATAGTTAAAGTAGCTACATCCTTTAATAAAGCTACCTCAATAGAATATTTAGCTCCATTTTCTTCAAACCACTGTGTTTTATATTTTTCTTTCATTTTTTCAACTATTGCCTTTTTAACTATTGACTGACAGTCTGGAACACTAGAAAGCTTTGAATTAATAGACTTACCATTAACCGGAAATTCAGCATTTTCTGGTATTATATCTCCCCAAGGTAAAGCTTTTGTTTTTTCAAATAATTCATCAAAAGTTAGAGTTTTAAACTCTCCTACTTTTAATAAAACTCTATCTGCAGATCTAAGCCAAAGATTCGCTCTACAAATAGCAGATTCATCACCAGTAAAAGTTACTTTTCCATTTTCTACAGTTACGTCTTCATATCCTAAATTTTTAACTTCCCTAGCTACTACTGCTTCTAGCCCAAATGTAGCTGTAGCAATTAATTCTATTTTACTCATTATATCTCTCCTGTCTTTTTGCATATGTATCTACATATATATCTTGTAATTTAAATTACTTTTTCTTGTTTTTATTTTTGTTTATTTTACTTTTTTTACTTTCCATACTTTTAACTTCTTTTTCTAACCACCACCACATTATTCTACCCCAAATGGCTCCAAATATAGAAAAGGTTATTAAAGTATAGATAGTATCTACAGCAAATAAATTTCCAAATACTTTTTCTAAATCTGTTTTATACATAGTAAGTCCCATTATTATTCTAACTAAAATTGTAACACTTACTCCCCAGCTAAAAACACCATATTTTATAATGTAATTAAGTTTTCCTTTTTCATACAGCTTTTTAAACTTAACATCTTCTTGTTGTTCTTTATTTTTCTTTTTAGCCATAAATACCTTCTCCTTTTAGCATTATATACTGAATCTTAATAACAATAACTTACTATTTCTATTTTCAAAAAATAACTCCTTCTTATTTTTACATATAATACTTATTTATAAAAGAGTTAAATAGTATACTTTAGAATTTTTTTATACTTTAATAAATTAAAAACATATTTGTATACTTATGAATATACTGATTAATAATGAAAATTTAATAAAAATGAAAGGAGTGTGAATTTATGGTTATACATGTAGTTAAACCCGGAGAAACCTTATTTTCTATAGCTAATTTATATGGAACAAGTATACAAAGTCTTATAAAAGATAATGGATTAGAAGATATACCTTATTTAATAACTGGCCAATCTTTAGTAATTACTCAAGAACAAATACTATATACAGTGCAGCCCGGTGATACTATTTTCTCAATTGCTAGAAAATTTAATACAACACCTGCAGCTATATTAAACTTTAACAATATATCTCACCCTAATGAAATTTTCGTAGGTATGATATTAGTAATTCCTCAAACAAATGGTGTCAAAAATCCTATTGAAATAAATGGATATATTGTACCGGGTACTGAAGATGTAAACATAGAAATAGTTAATGAAACAGCCCCTTACTTAACTTATATTACACCATCAAACTAC
Source organism: Alkaliphilus sp. NP8 (assembly GCA_015978205.1). GTDB lineage: Bacteria > Bacillota > Clostridia > Peptostreptococcales > Natronincolaceae > Alkaliphilus_B. The sequence continues at coordinate 36,815 of JADWMM010000004.1, forward strand.
GTCGTAAATAGAGACGGTAGTTTAAAACCTTTAGATGATGATGCAATAGTAAATAATTCTTTAAATTATAACGTTGCACCATTAATGAGTATTAGTAACGAAGGAGAGTCTAATTTTGATCCAGACCTAGCTCACCATATTTTTATTGATGAAGAAATACAAAACATACTTTTTAATAATATATTAAATACTATACAGAATAAAGGATATTATGGATTAAATATTAATTTCGAAAGATTATATCCTGAAGATAGAGAGCTATATAATGAATTTTTAAGAAATGCTGTTGAGTTTTTTCATCAATATGGCATACCTGTTTCTACTGCTTTAGTTCCTAAAACTTATGATATGACTACTGGTGAATGGTGGGGTGGTCACGATTATAAAGCTCAAGGAGAAATTTTAGATTTTGTTATAATAATGACCTACGATTGGGGATGTATAGCTTGTCCTCCTATGGCAGTTGCACCTATTCCTGAAATAAGAAAAGTTCTAGATTATGCAGTTACAGTTATTCCAAGAGAAAAAATATTAATGGGAATTCCTTTCTATGGCTTTAACTGGACTCTTCCTTTTAAGTCAGGTGATACTGCAACTTTAGTAGATTATATATCTGCACTTCAAATAGCTGCAAGATATGGTGTTAGTATACAATATGATATAGAAGCTGAAGCTCCATTTTTTAATTATATTGATGAATCCGGTGCAGAGCATATTGTATGGTTTGATGATGCTAGAAGCTTTAAAGCTAAATATAATTTAGTCAATGAGTATGGGTTAAGAGGGGTTAGTTACTGGTCATTAAATTCTGAAGCACCTCAAAATTGGCCTGTAGTTAGTAGCATGTTTAATATAGTTAAATTAATATAATAATTAGTTTTAGTTAATATAATTTAAAACATACTGTATTTTCAGACATAAATTTCAGTATTTTCAAAATAGTAGAATCTTTCTATTAAGCTTGTAAACTCTTTTCAAAAAGCCTATAATATATGTTGTAAGGTTTAATAAAATCAACATATATATAGGAGGAATCCAAATGAGTAAAACTGTGGATATTGATTGGAGTAAATTAGGATTCAGTTACATGAAAACAGACCTTCGCTATGTATCTAAATGGTCAAATGGCGAGTGGGATGAAGGTAAATTAGTAGAAGACAACAAACTAGCTATAAGTGAATCTTCTACAGCTCTTCATTACGGACAACAATGTTTTGAAGGTTTAAAAGCTTACAGAACAAAAGACGGTAAAGTTCAATTATTCAGACCAGACCGTAACGCAGCTAGATTAAACGATAGTTGTAACCGTGTTTTAATGCCTGAAGTACCAGAAGAGAAATTTATCGATGCTTGTATTCAAGTAGTTAAAGCTAATGAGCATTTTGTTCCACCATATGGTACTGGTGGTACTTTATATCTTCGTCCATTTGTTATAGGTGTTGGCGATAACTTAGGTGTAAAACCAGCTCCAGAATTTATATTCTGTGTATTCGCTGTTCCAGTAGGTGCATACTTTAAAGGTGGAATGGCTCCAGTTAACTTCATTACTTCAGACTTTGATAGAGCTGCTCCATACGGTACAGGTGCTGCTAAAGTTGGAGGTAACTACGCAGGTAGCCTTATGCCTCATGAAGAAGCAGTTAAAAATGGTTTCGCAGATTGTATTTACTTAGACCCTGCAACTCATACAAAAATTGAAGAAGTAGGTGCTGCTAACTTCTTCGGTATAACTAAAGATAATAAATTTATAACACCTAAATCACCATCTATTCTTCCAAGTATTACCAAATACTCTTTACTACACGTAGCTAAAGAATATTTAGGATTAGAAACAGAAGAAAGAGATGTACTTATTGACAATTTAGATGAATTTAAAGAAGCTGGAGCTTGTGGTACAGCTGCAGTTATAACTCCAATCGGAGGAATACAACACAAAGGAAATCTTCATGTTTTCCATAGCGAAACAGAAGTTGGTCCTGTTACTAAGAAATTATATGAGACTCTTTGTGGAATTCAATTCGGTGACGTTGAAGCTCCAGAAGGATGGATTGTAGAAGTAAAATAATATAATATAATTATTAAAAACTATAAAGAGTTAAATTTAACTCTTTATAGTTTTTTTGTGCTGCAGATATTTTTATTATTTAATCACTCACTATTTTAAAATTATTACATATTATGAAGTGGTAAATACTTTTTTTAGGTGGTGATTGAATATGGAATATATAAATTCTTTTTATGGTTTTAAAGAACTGGTTGTAGGTACAGATACAAAAATTCCATTAAAAAATAAAAAGTACATAACTGCTATTAATTTTGACAATGCTGCCACCACTCCTCCCTTTAAACATGTATTAGATGAACTAGTAAAATTCTCTCCTTGGTACTCATCTATACATCGTGGTGCAGGATACAAATCTCAACTTTCTTCTAACCTTTATGATAATGCAAGAAATATAATAGCTAAATTTGTAGGATCAGATATAGAATATAATTCAATAATCTTTGTAAAAAACACAACTGAGGCACTTAATAAACTTTCTAACAAACTACTTCCACTATATAAAGATGATATAATTCTGTCCTCTTTTATGGAACATCATTCAAATGATTTACCTTGGAGAAATAAATATACTATGGATTATATATCTATAGATAAATACGGTCGATTATCTATGCATGATTTAAAAAATAAATTAGAAAAATATGATGGAAAGGTAAAGTTAGTTACTGTTACAGGTGCTTCTAATGTTACTGGATACATTAACCCTATACATGAAATTGCAGAGTTAGTTCATAGCTATGGAGCACAAATATTAGTAGATGGTGCTCAGTTAGTTCCACATGCTCCTATAGACATGAAACCCTTAAATGATCCTGGTCATATAGACTACCTTACTTTTTCTGGCCATAAAATGTATGCACCTTTTGGTTCTGGTGTTTTAATAGGACCAAAAAATGTTTTTAAAGAAAGTCCTCCTGATTATTCCGGTGGAGGTACTGTACGAATAGTTACACCTGATACTGTAACCTGGCTAGATCCTCCAGAAAGAGAAGAAGCGGGTACTCCTAATGTTATAGGAGTTTTAACTATAACATGGGCTATAGAAGTATTAAACAAAATAGGAATGAATGCTGTAGACAATTACGAAAAAATGTTAACACGTCATGCTTTAGATAGTTTGCAAAATATCCCTTTCATTGAACTGTATAATAATTCAGCAGATACAGAAAATAGAGTTAGTATTATTCCTTTTAATATTAAAGGACTACATCACGAAATATCTGCAAATGCACTTTCTAATGAATTTGGTATCGCAGTAAGAAATGGTTGTTTCTGCGCACAGCCATATGTTCAAAAGCTATTAAATATATCACCAGAGGACACAAAAAATCATATTGAAGATCCTACACTACCTCTTCCCGGAGTAGTTCGATTAAGCTTTGGCATATATAATACTATCGAAGAAATAAATATTTTAGTAAAAGCACTTTACCAGATTTCTTCAAATAGAAAATTTTATTATGAAAAATATAAAAGTAAATAATAATCTTGTACTTTATAAATAAACTTTAAAATACATATTCTTTAATTTAATTTTAAATTTTAAACCTTTGGGCAAAATAAATACAGACTCTATTAAGATGAATTTTAAACTTAAACTGAACGCTAAGTAATTGTTCAAAGGAGGTATATATTTGGAAAATAAAAAAATGAATCTACTCATGTTTAGTGGGGAATACGATAAGGCAATGGCAGCCCTTATATTAGCAAACTCCGCAAGAGAAATGGATGTTGATGTAACCATGTTTTTTGCATTTTGGGGTTTATGTTTATTAAGAGAACCAGAAAAGGTTACTATGGATAATAAAACAATACACGAAAAAATGTTGAACTCTATGACACCTAAGGGAGCAGAAGATCTTCCTTTATCTAAAATGAATTTCAGCGGTATAGGAAAAGAAATGATGTTGGAAATGATAGAAGATAATAAAGCACCTCGTTTAATAGACTTTTTAAATGGAGCTAGAAAAAAAGGTGTTAAATTTTGTGGTTGTAAGTTATCTATGGAGATTATGGGCTTTACAAAAGAAGAGTTAATTCAAGAATTACAAGTAATTGATGCAAAATCTTATTTAAAAGATGCACTAGAGGCTGATATGCAGCTGTTTATATAATTTATATATAATTGATTTATATTCCCTATTTTACCTCGTATTTAAACATAAATTGTGTGAAAAATATATATGAGGTGATAAAAATGAAGAAAAAACAGTCTAAACAAACCTTTGATAAAAACTTTTTTAAAGAAATGAATTATGAAATAGCTGGGGATATTGGTGCTATAGATAACGAAGATATGATGAATAACAAAAAACTAAATTTTGAAACTAGTAAAACAAATAAAACTAAAAAGAAAAAATAATATATATATCTAACATGCTAATTAATTTTTTAAAAAAGGCCTTATGAATAGATTTATTCATAAGGCCTTTTAATTTATTACACATATTTTAATATAAACTATAATTAACTATATTTATAGATTTTAAATATAGTTAATTATAAAGTTTAATTTGCTTTACATTATATAAACTGTAATTTCTCTATTATTTTCTCTTCAAAATCTTTGTCCTCTATATACATTAAATTAAATTTTATATGATGTATCAACGAATCAAGAGTAACTCTTGCCATAAGCAATGCTGCTACTCCATCAGTTACCAAACTACTATTCCCTTCTTGTATAGTTTTCTTTATCATATTAATCATATCGGATATTTTTATAGCCATTTCTAAAGGTATATTAACAGAGTTTTTATAGTATTCTTGTATATCATCCTTATTATTTTTCTGAGCATCTATTACTTTTTTGTAAGCATTGCTATCTACATCCATATAATCTAAAAACTCTTTTCTCGCATCTGAAGCTATTTTAATGACTTTGTTCATATAATCCTTTACTTCTTCAGATTTATTCTTATTATTTAAAGTGTGTGTTGCTACCATTTCTATAAGAGCAACACACGAAGCAGCGCATAAAGCTGCTGTACAGCCTCCTGCTGGAGTTTTAGGTTTAGTTGCAATATCATTTAAAAATTCATCTATAGATTTATGAGCTATTTTCAAAATGTTTGCCTCCTTATCTAGCAAATATATACTTATTATGTCTAAATAATAAAATATAAATTCTATTATGAAAATACTCACCTTTACTATTTATAAGAACATGTTTATATAAATTAATTTACCATTACATCTACCTTTTAATCTATTTGCTCATTACCTAAAAAGTTCAACGAATTTTTAACTTGCAGAGCTACTCCTATAGGTAAACATTCCTCATCTATATCGAAAAGAGAGTAATGAGCCCCATGTATAATTCCTTTTTGGTTATTTCTGCATCCTAATTTGTAATAAGCTCCTTGTACTTTTTCAGCAAAATATGCAAAATCCTCTACACCTAAACTAGCTTTTTTTAATATATGAACCTTATTAGAGCCTAAAGTTTTTTCTGCATTTGTTTTTACACCGTCTACAATTTTATCTGTATTAATTAATGCTGTATAACCTTCTTTAACAATAAATTCTGCTTCTCCACCCATAGCCTTTGCTACATTTGTTACTACTTCTTTTATCCTATTTATTACTAAGGATCTAATGTTATTATCTAAAGTTCTTACAGTACCGACTAATTCTACTTTATGCGCAATTATATTTCCCTGGGAGCCTCCATTTATAGTTCCTATAGTGACTACTGAAGAATCTCTAGGATCTACATTTCTACTGACAATGCTTTGCAATGATGTAAGCACTTGACCAGCCATATTTATTGCATCTACTCCATCATGTGGATATGCTCCATGACTATTTTTTCCATGGAGAATTATTTTAATAGTATCTGAAGATGCATTCATTTGCCCATATTTAACTCCAATTTCACCTACTTCTATATCTGGATCTACATGCAAGCCGAATACTGCATCTACCTTAGGTTTTTCCATTACACCAGCTTCGATCATAGGTTTAGCTCCACCTACAGTTTCTTCTGCTGGTTGAAAAATTAATTTTACATTACCCTTTAACTCATTTTGCTTATTCTTAAGTATTCTTGCAGCTCCTAGAAGGATAGCCATGTGAGCATCATGACCACAAGCGTGCATTTTATTAGGAATAGTAGATTTATAAACTACATTTTTTTCATCTTGAATAGGAAGGGCATCCATATCTGCCCTAAGTGCTATAGTTTTACCATTAGTTTTACCAGAAATAATTCCTACAACACCTGTGTTTGCTATTCCTTTTTCATATTCAATTCCTAACTCCTCCAAATATTCAACAATTTTATCTCTAGTCCTAAATTCTTCCATTCCTAGCTCAGGATTCATGTGAAAATCTCTTCTAATTTCAACCATCCAATTTTTTAGCTTTTTTGCTTCATCTAAAATTGAGCATGATTTTTCCATTATATCGTTCCACTCTCCTTTACTATAATTTCTCCTTTATCTGCATCTATATATGTACTTAATCCAAAAGGAAGAGTTACTTTCGGTGTACAATGACCTGCTTTTAAATTATAAATAGTTGGTTTTTTATAAGGTGAAATTACATCTTTAAATACATTCATTAAACTTAAACTTTTTTTAGGATTTTCAGCTTCACAATCATTCCAGTCCCCTAAAACAATTCCATTTGCTTCTTCAAGCTTTCCTGCTAAAGCTAATTGAGCAAGCATTCTCTCTACTTTTTCAGGGGTTTCTCCTATTTCCTCTAAAAATAATATTTTTCCTTTTGTATCAATTTCATAGGGTGTTCCCATTGCAGCTGTAATCAAAGCTAAGTTGCCTCCAATAATTGCTCCAGTAGCTTTTCCTCCAACAATGCGTTCTACTCCTATCCCTGGTGGATTACAAATATTGTCCATTGGCCTTTTATCTATAATAGCTCTTAAAAATTCTTTTTTAGAAAATTTGTCTAATCCAGATGCAATATCTGAAGCTGCCATAGGGCCATGGAAGGTTACTAAGTTACTAATCTGATTCATAGCAATATGTAAAACTGTAATATCACTGTAGCCTACAAATACTTTAGGATTTTTTCTGATTAGCTGAAAGTCCACTTTATCTAATAACCTAGATGCTCCATAACCTCCCCTTAAGCATATAATTCCGTCTATTTTTTTGTCTGAAAACATGTTGTTTAAGTCATTTGCCCTTAACTCAGGTTCACCTGCCAAATGGCCATATTTAGCAAAACAACTTGGTGCCAATTTTACATTAAAGCCTAAATTTTCTAGTTGCTGCTTTGCTAAATTTACTTCATTTTCCGAAACTGGACTTGAAGGTGCTACTATTCCTACAGTATCTCCTAGTTTTAAAGCTTTTGGTTTAATCATCTAATCCTCTCCCTTAAAAATAAAAAATAAGGACTACATTAGTCCTTATTTATATTTATGCTCCAAATGTTAATTTTTTGCTTTGAATATTATCTAAATGTTCTGGAATCCTTTCTTTATTTAACAAGTCTTCATACTTTTCTCTTTCTACTATAAGCTCTGGTTGTCCCTTGCTAATTAATACTACTCCTGGCCTTGGTAATCTATTATAATTACTTGCCATAGAATAGTTATAAGCACCTGTATTAAAAACTGCTAAAATATCTCCAGACTCAACTTTTGGTGTTTTTAAATCCCAAATTAAAATATCTCCAGATTCGCAGCATTTACCTGCTATAGTTACAACTTCCTCTAATTTTTGGTTAGCTTTGTTAGCTACAGCTGCATCATACTTTGCTTTGTATAACGCAGGTCTTGGATTGTCTGGAAGTCCACCATCAACACTTATATATTTTCTTACATTTGATATTTCTTTAATAGAACCAAGTGTATATAAAGTAATACCAGCTTCTCCTACAATCCATCTACCTGGCTCTATAATAACTGTTGGAATATCTAAATCAGCTTTAGTAAACTCTTGTTCTATAGTTTTCATAATAGGATTTATAAAGAAAGATGCAGGTTTTGTTTCTTCATCCTCTTCAGTATGAGAAATACCAAATCCTCCTCCAGTATTTAGTTCCTCTGTAGCAAAACCTAATTCATCTTTTAAATCTTTTATTAGTTTTACTGCAACCTTAATAGCTGCTACATGTGAATCAATTTCAAATAGCTGTGAGCCTACATGAAAGTGAAATCCTTTTAAATCTATATTATTAGAATCCATTGATGCTTTTACTACAGACTCTATAATTCCCTTTTCTAATGGAATTCCAAATTTAGAATCTTTTTGGCCCGTAGTAATATACTCGTGAGTTTTTCCGCCTACTTCAGGAGTAATTCTAAAAAGTATTTTTACTTTCTTACTTTTTTTCTTTGCTATGTCCTCTAGCATATCTAATTCGTATATATTATCTACAATAATTCTTCCAACATTATTGTCTAATGCTAAAGTTAACTCTTCATAAGATTTATTATTCCCGTGAAACATTACTTTTTCCATAGGAAAGTCTGCTTTTATAGCAGTGTATAGCTCCCCTCCAGAAACTACATCTAAACCTAATCCTTCTTGCTCTATAATTTTACACATAGCCATAGTTAAAAATGCTTTGCTAGCATATGCTGCTTTAGTGTTAGGATACTCCATTAAAAAATTTTCTCTAATATCTTTACATTTATTTTTAATTCTATCCTCTGAAACAACGTATAAAGGTGTACCAAAGTTTTTTGCAAGTTTTACAGTGTCACAATTATCAAATATTAAGTTTGCATTATTTTGATTTTGTAAATACATATTTTCACATCTCCTTAAAATAACTATACTTTTAAATCCTTTTTATGTGAATTTATTAATATAAATCTTTAACACAATTTAATTAATTGTTATTAGTTTAAATCATTTAAAAATAATTTTCAATAATTATATATATATTCTAAAAAATAAATAATTTAGTTATATGAAAATGTGTTATATGCGATGTAGTTTGATATAATATTAATAAATAATTTCATTTAACTATAATACAAAAGGAGAAATTTATGAAATACACAGGAGAAAGAGTTATACCCAAAGTTATGAACCCTAAAAATGGAATGCTTATTGAGCATATAGCACGATATGAATTTGCTAAGAAATTTTCTAATGGAAGAGTTTTAGATATTGCTTGTGGATCAGGGTATGGAAGTGAAATTATTCTTCAAAATAATTCTAATATGGAAGAATTCGTAGGGATTGATATTTCAGAGGAAGCTATATATTATGCAAAATCTAATTATGGATTTGATAAAACATCATACTATGTGGATGACGCATTAAACCCAAATCTTTATAAGACTTATGGAACTTTCGATACCATAATAAGTTTTGAAACCATTGAACACTTTGAAGGTGATAAATGTTTTGTTCAAAACTTATATAACCTACTAAAGCCTAATGGTACTTTAATTATATCTACTCCATTTGGAAAAGGAAAAGATAAGCCTTGTTCATCACCTTTTCATGTATACCAGTATAAAGAAGAAGAATTTATAGAAATTCTTGAGCCTTTCAGTAATATAACAATGTATCATCAAATCGATACTACAATAGAAATTCCAAAACCAGAACAAAAATATTACTTAATGGTTGCAGTATGTAAAAAATAAAGAAATTAAAATATATTTTCTTAAATAGTAAAAAGACAATGAATAGATATATTGTAGTCTAAGTGAGTCTGTAAATAACTTTGT
>JADWMM010000063.1 GCA_015978205.1 Alkaliphilus sp. NP8
ACCTATATAATTGATCATATAAAAAACAAAAAATTCTAATTGTTAGAATCATCATTATTATATCATTTTTCTTCAATATTTTTCTAGTTAAATTTATTAATGATTTTAAATGTATATAATGTGTTAATAAATTCAATTTCTAAAAAGTAGTAAAATTTTATCGTAAAAAATATTAAATAACTAGTGGTTATTATGTTGACAATATAATATAAGGAATGTTATATTTAACTAAACAAATGCTTATTATATAAACATATGTTAAGGAGAGTGTTATGACAAATAGAGAACAAGAAGTATTAAGTCTTATAAAGAAGGATCCTATGATATCTCAAAATGATATTGCTAATACCCTTAGAATAACAAGGTCTTCAGTAGCTGTTCATATTACAAATTTAATAAAAAAAGGCTATATTCTAGGAAAAGGTTATATTGTTAGTAATGATTCTTATGTTACAGTAATTGGCGGAGCTAACATGGATATACAAGGATTTCCAAAAGGCAATTTAATATTTAAAGATTCAAATATAGGAAATGTAAAAATGTCTCTTGGTGGTGTAGGAAGAAACATTGGAGAGAACTTAGTTAAACTAGGAGTAGATACAAGACTTATAAGCATTGTAGGAGATGATATCTATGGCTCTAAGATACTTGATGAAGCTAAGTTAATAGGTCTTAATATGCAAGATTCTCTTATGTTAAAGGGAGAGTCAACATCTACCTATTTATCTATTTTAGATGAATGCGGTGATATGGCTGTTGCAATATCTAATATGGATATATACAACAGAATGACAGTAGATTTTATTAAAGATAAAAAGCATATTATTGAGAATTCTAAGCTCTGCGTAATAGATACAAATATACCTAGTGAGGTTATAGAGTATATTGTAAGCAGTAATAAGAATACTGACTTTTTTCTTGATCCTGTGTCGACTGCAAAGGCTGAAAGAGTTAAAGATTTAATTGGTTATTTTCATACAGTAAAAAGTAATAAAATTGAAACAGAAGTTCTTACTGGAATTAAAATAAATAACCAAGATGACTTAAAAGAAGCATCAGAATATCTTCATAAAAAGGGTGTAAAAAGACTTTTTATTAGTCTTGGAGCTGAAGGCGTATTTTATAGTGATGGTATTAATATGGGACAGACAAAAGCTCCTAATGTAAAAGTAATTAATGCAACTGGAGCGGGAGATGCTTTTGTTGCTGCACTTGTATATGGTCACTTGAATGATTTTAAAATACATGAAAGTATTAAATTTGCAATAACGTCATCTATTATTGCTCTTTCTCATGAGAATACTATAAATCCCAACATGTCTATAAAAAATATAAAATTAAAGATGGAGGAGATAGGATTATGTTAAAAAAATATATAGATATTAACCCAGAAGTAAAAAAAGCTTTAGAAGATGGAAAACCAGTAGTTGCTTTAGAGTCAACTATAATATCACATGGTATGCCATATCCAAGAAATGTAGAAACTGCTCTTAATGTTGAAAAAATAATTAGAGAAAATGGAGCTATTCCTGCTACTATAGCAATACTTAATGGTAAGCTAAAGGTAGGTTTAAATGAAGAAGAAGTTGAATACTTAGGTAAAGCTGAAAATGTAGTTAAAACTTCTAGAAGAGATATTCCTTTTATAGTTGCTAAAAAATTTGATGGAGCTACGACTGTTGCATCAACTATGCTTATTGCAAATCTTGCTGGAATTAAGGTGTTTGCAACAGGTGGAATTGGTGGAGTGCATAGAGGAGCACAAGAAACATTTGATATTTCAGCAGACTTACAAGAACTTGCTAATACAGATGTAGCTGTTGTATGCGCTGGTGCTAAGTCAATTTTAGATATAGGATTAACTCTTGAATATTTAGAAACTCAAGGAGTTCCAGTTATAGGATTTGGTACAGATGAATTACCAGCATTTTATACAAGAAAAAGTGGATTTAATGTAGATTATAAAGTAGATACAGAAAAGGAATTAGCAGTTGCACTTAAAGCGAAATGGGATTTAGGACTTAAGGGTGGAATGGTTATAGCAAATCCAATACCTGAAAAGTATCAAATGGATTATGATGTTATAACAAATGCTATAAGTAATGCTGTTAAAGAAGCAGAGGAAAAAGGTATAAAAGGAAAAGAATCAACACCATTTTTATTAGCAAAGGTTAAAGAAATTACAGGTGGAAATAGCTTAGAATCTAATATTCAACTTGTTTATAATAATGCTAAAGTTGGAGCTCAACTTGCTGTAGAGTTTTCAAAACTTAAATAATATAAAATTAAAGACTCTATATTAATATAGAGTCTTTAATTTATTCTAAATAAAGACTTGACAAATTTTAGACACTGATATATCATAATATTACGATATACAAATATAAAAACCAATTAAATTAAACAAGTTGAAAGTATATATATGGTCTTATTATATATACTAAAATTATAGAGGAGGAATTAAATATGGTAGTGAATGTAAATGAGTCAAATTTTAATGAGGTAATAAATAGTGATATACCTGTAGTAGTAGATTTTTGGGCACCATGGTGTGGACCTTGTAAAATGTTAGGACCAGTTTTAGAAGAAGTAGCAAATGAAGTAGAAGGAAAAATAAAAATTACAAAGTTAAATGTTGATGATAATCAATCCATAGCAATGGAGTATGGTGTAGCTAGCATTCCAACAGTGTTAGTATTCAAAAAAGGTGAACTTATAGATAAATTTATTGGATTCATGCCTAAAAATGCTATAATGCAAAAATTAGAAAAACATATGTAGTAAAGTGAAAATTGTAGCTAATAAAATAAAAAGTTACTCTTAAGAGGTGATTGACTAGATGAGTGAAAGATATGATATAGCTATTGTAGGAAGTGGTCCAGCAGGAATTACAGCAGCAGTAAATGCCACGATTAGAAATAAAAAAGTAATAGTTTTTGGAAATAAGGATTTAAGCAAGAAGTTATATAAGGCTCCTAAAATAGACAACTATATAGGATTCCCTGGAGTTACTGGAAAGAATTTAGTAAAAGAATTCCAAAATCACCTAAAAGAAATGGATATAGAAATTACTGAGAAAAAAGTAGATAGTATTTATAATATGGGAGATTATTATTCTCTAATGGTTAATAATGAAATGTATGAATCTAAAACTTTAATCCTAGCAACAGGAGTTCAGTTTGGAAAACCATTTAAAGGTGAAAAAGAGTTTTTAGGAAGAGGAGTAGGTTATTGTGCAACTTGTGATGCTCCCTTATATAAAAATAAGATAGTTACTATTATAGGCTATAATAAAGAAGCTGTAGAAGAAGCAAACTATGTAAGTGAATTAGCTTCCAGGGTTTATTTTATACCTATGTTTAAGAATAAACATAAATTAAATGATAATATAGAGATAATTAAAGATGTACCTATTGAAATAATAGGAAATACTAAGGTCGAAAAATTATTACTTAAAGATACAGAGATAGTAACTGATGGTGTGTTTATATTGAGAGACAGTATAGCACCAGATCAGTTAGTTCCTGGAATAGAAATAGAAGGTAGCCACATAAAAGTAAATAAAAATATGGAAACTAATCTGAAAGGCTGTTATGCATCAGGAGACTGTGTAGGTAAGCCTTATCAATATTTAAAGTCAATGGGAGAAGGTCAAGTAGCAGCGTTAAATGCTGTATCTTATATTGATAATTTATAAATAAAATGTTTACTTTCTATGTTAATTTGATTATACTAAAAGCACTCTAATATGAGTGCTTTATTTTTTGCTGATAAATAGTTTTAAGTAGTAGAAAATTAGGTATATAGGTAATATTACTCTATCATAATATATAATAATTCATAATATATATTATATATTACGATAGAAAGAAATACATATAAGCAAAAAATTATAGTATAGATAAAACATAAAAAATAATGAATAAATAGGGGGTATAATATGGATGTAAATAACATAATATTTGCTTTTACACTTACTTTATTTGCAGGATTATCAACAGGAATAGGTAGTGCATTAGCCTTTTATACAAAACAAACAAACAAAAAGTTTTTATCAGCAGCATTAGGGTTTTCTGCAGGTGTAATGATTTATGTTTCCATGATAGAAATATTTGTTAAAGCAAGAGATTCGTTAGAAGCTGTTTATGGAGCAACTAAAGGGTATTGGATAACAACAATTGCTTTCTTTTTAGGTATAGGATTAATTGCATTAATTGATAAATTTGTGCCAAGTGCTGAAAATCCTCATGAAGCTCGCGAAGTAAAAGATATGAAAAAAGATAATGAAGATGATCCAGAATTATTGAGAATGGGATTATTTTCAGCATTAGCTATAGCAATTCATAATTTTCCAGAAGGATTAGCAACATTTGTTAGTGCGATTCAAGATCCAACATTAGGAGTTAGTATAGCAGTAGCTATAGCAATTCACAATATTCCGGAAGGTATAGCAGTTTCTGTCCCGATTTACTATGCTACTGGGGATAAAAAGAAAGCATTTTTATATTCTTTCGCATCTGGTTTATCAGAACCAATAGGTGCAATATTAGGGTATTTTCTGTTAATGAGATTTTTAAATGATGCTATGTTTGGAATAATTTTTGCTCTTGTTGCAGGTATTATGGTATATATATCCTTAGATGAACTGCTTCCAGCAGCAGAAAAATATGGTGAGCATCATATTGCTATTTATGGACTTATTTCTGGAATGATAGTTATGGCATTAAGTTTATTATTAATCTCATAGATGAGGGGAATTTTTCTATAATATTTTGTAGTAAAGAAGGGATGAATATGTAATGGACATATTAATCGAAAAATTAAAAGATGTCACAAGAGCTGTTTTACCGATTAGTATAATAGTATTAATACTTAACTTTACAATAGCTCCAATAGGAATAGATTTAATGTTAAGGTTTTTAATAGGATCCATATTTTTAATAGTAGGGCTAGGAATATTTTTATTTGGAGCTGATTTAGGAATAGAATCTATTGGGTCTTTAATGGGATCAACTCTTGCTAAGACTAAGAAGTTATGGCTTGTAATAGGAATTGGGTTTTTACTTGGATTTCTTATAACTATAGCCGAACCTTCGTTACAGGTATTAGCAGGTCAAATAAGTTATGTAACTTCAGGTGCATTGTCTCAATCAGCTTTAGTATTTATTGTTTCTGTTGGTGTAGGTTTATTACTCGTTGTAGGATTAATTAGATTAATTTTTAATATTCATTTAAACAAGCTTTTAACAGTATTATATGGAATAGTACTATTATTAGTAATATTAGCCCCAGAATCTTTTTTAAGTATAGCCTTTGATAGTGGAGGAGCTACAACAGGGTCAATGACAGTGCCGTTTATTCTATCATTAGGAATAGGTGTTGCACAACTTAAAGGTGGAAAAGTATCTGAAGAAGATAGTTTTGGTTTGGTTGCTATAGCATCTGTAGGACCAATGCTAGCTGTTCTTTCTATGAGCTTATTTGCAAATATGGATTCATTGTCAGGACAAATAGATAAAGTAGTTGATAATTCTAGTGGAATAATAAGCTCATTTACTAATCAAATACCAGGAATAGCTTTGGAAGTATTTATGTCATTACTTCCTTTATTATCACTTTTCTTAATATTTAATATTATGTTTTTTAAACTTTCAAAAAAACAATTTAGTAAAATTTTAAAGGGTTTACTTTATACATATTTAGGTCTTGTTATATTTCTTACTGGGGTAAATGCAGGATTTATGGAAGCTGGTAATACACTAGGTTATAACATTGCTTCTATAGGTAAAAATTGGATTATAGTATTAATTGGATTTATATTAGGTTTTGCAGTAATATTTGCAGAGCCAGCAGTTCATGTATTAACAGAACAAATTGAAGAAGTTACTAGTGGACATATAAAAGGGAAAATTATATTATATACATTGTCAATAGGAGTTGCTGTTGCTATAGCGCTATCTATGGTACGAATATTAATACCAGAAGTTAGATTTTGGCATATTATTGTGCCAGGGTATCTATTAGCAGTAATATTATCATTTTTTTCTCCTCCTTTATTTACGGGTATAGCCTTTGACTCAGGTGGAGTAGCATCAGGACCACTTACAGCTACTTTTATATTAGCTTTTGCACAAGGGGTAGCACAAGCTATAGAAGGAGCAGATGTATTATTGGATGCTTTCGGAGTAATTTCAATGGTAGCTTTAACTCCTTTAATTTCTATTCAAATACTGGGAATCGCATACGAGGGAAAGGCAAAAAGAAAGGAGATGAATTAATTGAATATAAATAATATAAGTAGTGAACATATTATAACTGTTGTTGTTATAAACTATAATAATGGAAGTAAGGTTTTGAAAGAAGCTAAAAAAATAGGATTAACAGGAGGAACTATTTTTCTTGGAAAAGGTACAGTTAGAAATCGTATATTAGAGATATTAGGTCTTGAAGAAGTAAAAAAAGAAATAGTAATAATGATTTCAAAGAGTGAACTAGAAGAAGAGATTCATGATAGAATAGTTGAAAGATTTAATATGAAAAAGCCTAATAAAGGGATAATATTTTCCATGCCTGTAAAGAGGGTTTTAGGAGTTAGAAATTTAAAGTCATCTAAAGAATTTTTAGAAACAGGAGGGAATAATATGAATTATGAAGCTATTTTTATTATAGTAGATAGAGGTAGTGGACAAGAAGTAGTAGATGTAGCTAAAGAATCAGGAGCTAGAGGCGCAACTATTATTAATGCAAGAGGTTCTGGAATTCATGAAAAGGATATGTTTTTTTCAATGCCTATTGAACCAGAAAAAGAAATAGTTATGATGATAGTTAAAAAGGAAAAGTCGGAAAATATAATTGAAACTATAGATAAATCAATGAAAATAAACGAACCAGGAAAAGGTATCATGTTTGTCATGGATGTAAGTAAGGTTTCGGGATTGTTTAGAGAAGATTAAAAAAATCTTTATTTCTATATTAAATTAATTTGTATTTAGTTAAACATTTAGGATTTGTCCTATGCTATTAGTAGCAATGTTTATATACGAAACATATTATAAATAAAAGAGTAGTAAAAATGATTTTATTTGTAGTTTAGTATATAGACTTGGGGGTAGAAAAAATGTTTGCAAATAAAACTTTATTAATAACAGGAGGAACTGGTTCATTTGGGAATGCAGTTTTAAATAGATTTTTAAAGTCTGATGTTAAAGAAATAAGGATATTTAGTAGAGATGAAAAAAAACAGACTGATATGCGCATTCACTATAATAATGAAAAAATTAAATTTATAATAGGCGATATAAGAAATTACGAAAGTATTTATCATGCTACTAAAAATGTAGATTATATCTTTCATGCAGCAGCATTAAAACAGGTTCCTTCATGTGAAATGTATCCAATGGAATCAGTTAAAACTAACATATTAGGAGCTAACAATGTATTAAATGCAGCCGTAGAGAATAAAGTTAAAAAAGTAATTTTTCTTAGTACAGATAAGGCTGTGTATCCAATTAATGCTATGGGAATTTCTAAGGCAATGATGGAAAAATTATTAATGGCTAAGTCTAGAACTATACTTGGCGAGAACACTGTTTTTTGTTGCGTAAGATACGGCAATGTGATGGCTTCTAGAGGTTCTGTTATTCCATTGTTTGTAGAACAGATAAAAAATGGAGGAGAATTAACTATAACTGACCCAAATATGACAAGATTTTTAATGAGTTTAGATGATGCAGTAAATTTAGTAATGTTAGCTTTTCAAAATGGAAAACAAGGAGAAATTTTTGTTCAAAAAGCTCCTGCAGCTACGACAAAGAATCTTGGTATAGCAATAAAACAAATATTTAATTCAGATTCACAGTTTAAAATAATAGGAGTACGCCATGGAGAGAAGCTTCATGAAACACTTGTTACTAAAGAAGAAATGTTAAGAGCAGAGGAAATGGAAAAAAACTTTATAATTCGACCAGATAATAGGGATTTAAATTATAATAAATCATTAAAGAGTAGAAAAACTTTGCCATTAAATTACACTGAATATAATTCTTATAATACAAAACGATTAAATATAGAAGAGATAAAAAAGTTATTATTAAAACTTGATTATATACAAAATATACTTAATAAGTAGAAGATATAAAGAGATAAATAGTAGATTTAAAAGGCAGTATATGTAAAGAACAATAAAAAAGAATATATATTTTAAAGGCTGGTTTCTGTATTGGGCAGGAATCAGCTTTTTTATTTTTGCAATAGTTTTTGGGATAATTTTATCTGCTTCAGTTAAAAATAATAGTGCGATTAAGTTAGATTGGAGGGAAAATTATGAAAAAAGTTATTTCCATAATTTTGTTAGTTATATTTACTATATCTATAGGAAGTTTTTTGCATTTAGAAAATAGTCATGCTCAAACTCTTGCTTGGGGTTCTAAAGGAGAAGATGTTAGAATAGCTCAAACAAAGTTAAAAAACTGGGGATATTTAGATGGTAGAGTAGATGGAACTTTTGGAAAAAGTACTTATGATGCTGTTATTAAATTTCAAAAATCTAATGGATTAACTGCTGATGGTGTTATAGGTCCTCAAACTAGAGCTGCTTTAGGTATGCCATCTAACACAGTTAAACCTACAACTCCAGCTAGTAATGGAGTATCAAGAAGTGATGACATACATTTACTTGCTAGAATTATTCATGCGGAGACAAAAGGAGAACCATATTTAGGACAAGTATCTGTAGGCGCAGTAATATTGAATAGAGTTAGACACCCTTCATTTCCTAATACATTAGCAGGTGTGGTGTATCAACCCTGTGCATTTGAACCAGTAAAAAATGGTGCTATTAATGAAGCTCCAAATGATTCTGCATATAATGCGGCCCGAGATGCGTTAAACGGATGGGATCCTACAGGTGGTGCAATATATTTTTGGAACCCAGCAACAGCTACAAGTAAATGGATTTGGAGTAGAAAGATCACCTTAGAAATAGGTAATCATGTATTTGCTCATAATTAAAAGTTTAAACACACAGTTTGAAGAGGAGGTATAAAATGAAAAAACATGCACTTCCTATTGTATTAGCAATAGCATTAGTAGCTTCTTTAGGTTGGGGGATATATCAATATAATGAAAGAAACGACTATCATACATATTTAGATTTACAATACCAAAGAGAATTTTACGATTTAATAGATCATGTTGAAAATGCTCAAGTTAATTTATCTAAAGCTATGGCATCTGCTTCACATGGAGATATAGTGAAATTTTTAAGTGACACTTCAAGGTATTCATACATGGCTCAAGAAAAGTTGACACAGCTACCTTTTCATCATGCTCCTATAAGTAATATTGAAAAGTTTTTAAGTCAATTAGGCGATTATTGTACAGCAATGCTTAACAAAAGTTTAGATGGAGTGACTTTAACTCAAGAAGAATTAAATACTATGGCAGATTTGCATAGTCGTGCAAACAATTTTGCAGATGAGCTAGTAAAAATTCAACAAGATATTGTTTCAGGAGGAATAAAGTTTGGAGACTTAAGAAGAGAAGGAAATAGAGATTTACAAGCACTTGGAGATCAAATGAGTGATATGGGCTTAATTAATTTTGAAGAAAGTATGCAGGAATATCCAGAGCTTATATATGATGGTCCTTTCTCAGATCATTTAGACGAAGTAGAACCTAAATTAAAAGGCAAAGAAATAAATGAAGAAGAAGCAATAAATATTATGGCAAATGCTTTTGATAAATACAATATTGACGATATAAAAGTAACTGGTGAACTAAAAAACCAACATATAGATGGATACTATATAAGCTTGGCTAATGAAAATGCACAAGATGGCTATGAAAGCACAGCTGCTGTTAGTAAAGTTGGAGGTAAGATTATATGGTATATGGATCCAATATTAAAAGGTGAAAGTAATATTGGTAGAGAAGAAGCAATACAAAAAGCAGAAGAATTTTTAGAAAAGATAGGCTATAAGAATATGAAATCTACATATGTAATGGCATATGAAGGTCAAATTGTTATTAACTTTGCATATGAAGAAGATGAAGTACTTGTATATAATGATTTAATAAAAGTAAAGGTTGCATTAGATGATGGAGATATTATAGGATTAGAAGCTCAAGGATATTTAATGAGTCATCATGATAGAAACATTGAAAAACCTGAACTATCAGCAGATGAAGCAAGGGAAAGATTATCTAGTAATGTAACAGAGGAAAGTGTAAGATTAGCTATGATTCCTTTAGATGGAGGAAAAGAAATATTGACCTATGAGTTTAAAGTAAAGTTTGGGGAAGATACTTATTTAGTATACATTGATGCAAATACAGGAGATCAAAGACAAATGTTACTTTTAGTAGATCAAGAAGATGGATCACTTGTAATTTAAAATTATTTTAAAAAGAAGGTAGACTAAAACTTTTTATTTAGTTGCCTTCTTTTTTATGTTTTTGTATTTTTGTATTAAAAAGATAAAAAAATTATAGAATCTAGTTTGAAATTTATTTATATACTCTCTATTATATTGGTACAAATTTAAAGTTTATGAATAAAAATATAATATAGAGTATAGTATGGAGGGATGTTGAATGGCTTTGTTAGATAAGCTTTCTAATACATTATCTGAGACTACAAAAATATTAGGTGAAAAGTCTTCAGAAGTTGTTGAAATTAATAAATTAAATTTGAGTATACGAAAAAAACAAAACGAAATAAATGAAATATATGAAAAAATAGGTGAATATATATATGGAAAATTTAAAAGAGTAAATTTTATTACAAAAGAAGAGTTAGACCCTTGGTTAAATGAAATTGATGCTTTAGAAAAACATATAGAATCATTGGGTAGAATAATTCGTAATATAAAAAATGAAAAATATTGCGAAAACTGCGAAATAGAACTAGAAAAAGATACAAATTATTGCCCTTTATGTGGTAAACATATTAATTAAAGCTTATTATGAATTAATTGGGAGATGTTTATATATTGATCAAGTTATAAAATATAAACGACTACAATGTTACTTGACTATTAGAATAGAAATTTTTAGACTGATTATATGTAATAGAAAGTTAGAATTCTATGGATTGTCAACC
>JADWMM010000020.1 GCA_015978205.1 Alkaliphilus sp. NP8
GTTCTGCAACGAGCTAATACCCAAAGTCGAAAGGGGGAAGAAATTTGAATGCAAAAATAATTGCCATCACCAATCAAATAGGTGGTGTAGGCAAAACAACTACCTCTGCCAACTTAGGCATAGGCTTAGCTATGGAAAATAAGAAGGTCTTACTGATAGATGCAGATCCACAAGGCAGTTTATCCATTAGCTTAGGATTCCCACAGCCGGATAAGCTTCCAACGACCATCGCAACAGTAATGGGAAAGATGATTACAGATACACCTATTGAACCTAGAGAGTGTATTTTACAGGATGTATAAAAAGTTATAATTTTGTAGGAAAAAATCTCGTTGGAGAGATATTGCGAGGGGTGTGGAGGGATTTCCATTGTCTTTTATAAATAAGATATAAAAAATAGATTATGCAGTCAGTACCTATCACTGACAAAATGATTATAAGGAGTTAACTTAAAATGAGGGATAAACAATATTATCAAGAACGCTTTAAGGGGTATCCCGGCGTTGTGACATTTCAACAATTTAAAGAAATGTTGGATGGCATTGATTACAGTGCTGCCAGAAAGTGCATGAGAGAAAATAGGGTCAAACATTTTTATATATGGGAACTTATCTGATACCAAAAGAATATGTAATCGAGTATATAATAGGTAAACATTACGTAGAATACAAGTACATCTTAAAGGTTCAAATCTAGAATATAGATTAAAGGATAGGAAAAGGGTATCCTTCTATTATCAATGCATGATGTATCTAATGCAGTAAATGAATTAAGGGATTTAAAAACATCTGGCATTTAAAAGGGTAAAAGTAATAAAGATATACTAAGACGTTTTAAACTAATATAAGGAAAAACCGAATTTGTAATTCTATAAATAAAAGATTACGTTTTAAAATTTCAGATTATATCATTATTTAATAGTATCGGTAGAAAACTGAGGGGAAACCTTTATTAATTGACATTTGTTCTAATAAATAATATAATATAGTATCTATATTTATGTGCAAGTAGGTGTTTAATGTGGCTACAGCAGATCAAATTAAAAGTTTAATTAAAGCTCATAATGATAACGATAATGAAAGATTTAGAACAGTAGTATTACAGATAGCTGCCTATGAAGCAAAACTTAATCATCAAACCTTTGCTCGTGAGTTAAAGAAACTCGCTGAAAAATCAGGAAATGTTAAAACTAATATACTTCATTTTAATCAGACACAGAGCAATCCTATGCTTACAATGTCAGTTCCTTCTTGCAAACTAGAAGATTTAATTGTTTCGGATGAAATTCACGATAGGATTATAAGGATTTTAAATGAATATAAGAATAGAAATAAACTAAAGAGTTATGGAATGATTAATCGCCGCAAAATTCTCATTGAAGGGAAACCGGGAACAGGAAAAACTTTCACTGCTTCAATTATTGCTTCAGAGACAGGATTGCCTTTATACACTGTTCAAATGGATAAGTTAGTTACAAAATTTATGGGTGAAACTAGTGCAAAACTTAGGCAAATTTTTGATTCTGTAGAGAATTCAACAGGGGTGTATTTTTTTGATGAATTTGATGCCATTGGTGCTGATAGAAATTTAGACAATGAAGTTGGAGAAATGCGTAGAATATTAAACTCTTTCTTGCAGTTTATCGAAGAAGATTCATCTGAAAGTATTATTATAGCAGCAACAAATAATCAAAAATTATTAGATAAAGCATTGTTTAGGCGTTTTGATGATGTGTTACATTATACTATGCCAACTAAAAATGAGGTTAAACAGTTATATAGGTATAAACTTTCTGTTTATCAAAGTAGTTTTATTCCATCTACTAAGCTAATCGAAGAATCTATTGTATTGAGTCACGCCGAAATAATCAGAGTATGTGATGATGCCATTAAAGGTTCTATACTAGATGGTGAGAAAATAACAGAATCTAAGTTGTTAAGTTTAGTCAACGAAAGATTAACCGTATACTCTGGAAAGGAGGCATAGTGAATGTCGGTTGAAAAAAAGAATATATTTTTGAGCAATACAAATACAGCCATTCCGTATGTTTCACGCTCAATGCCAATAGGGAAAAACTACCCACAGCGAGACAACTCCAAGTCACACGCCGCATTTATTGGGAGGAAATTGAATGAATGTTATGAGCGTTTAAAAACTCAAAAGCAAGCAGCTGCTATACGATATAAAGAAGGCGTGTATCTTGAATTTTCCAGTGCTACCAAACATGATTTAGCAATTAAAAGTTTGGAGAATCTAACCCAAGGTATACGCCTTTTGAATGTTAAAACCGATGAAGAAACAGAAACTATTAAAGCTACTGTGTATATTCCTGCTGGAAAAGAATCATATTTTATCAAGAAAATTGAAGCCTATTCTTCAGAAGTTACAGCAAAAGGAATCCCAAAGAATAATGATTTAGTTCGGAGCATAGAAGATATACGAATTGCCATGTTGGATTCGTTTTGGATTGGAAATCACGATGATATTCCTGATGAAGTTGCCCAGTGGTGTGAGGTGTGGATTAGATATGACAAGCTATCATTTGATGATGCACTATCTAATATTGTGGAATGCGTTAGAAATAGAGATTGATGAGAATAAATTGTTTTTCCCAGAGAGAGTAGTGCGTTTAATAAAAGCAGATAGGGCGCAACTATCAGGATTAATTAGTTGCTGTAAATATATAGCCGAATTTAGAAGGGCCCCAGAACCAACAGGGTTCTTTAATGATTTGTCTGGAGCAGAACAGCAGGAATGGGTCAAGGAACTATTAAATAGAACAGAGTTCAAAGATTCTAATTCTTATATTTGTTTATTGGATACAGGATTAAACAATTCACACCCTCTAATTTCTCCTGCTATAAAAGACGATGAGGCTCTACAAGCAGTTAATGCTGCATGGGGATTTACTGATCACATGGGGCATGGAACTGAAATGGCTGGAGTAGCAATTTATAATGATTTGAAAGACAGGTTGCTAGATCATAATAGTATTGATATCAATCATGGAATAGAATCCGTGAAGATTTTACCCCCAAAGGGTGAAAATCCTATAAGGCTGTATGGAGCAATAACTGAACAAGCTGTTGCCTTAGCTGAAATTTCAAATCCTAAAGTCGATAGGGCTTTATGTATGGCTGTGACTTCCCCAGATTATAATACAGAAGATGGTAGTCCTACATCTTGGTCAGCTGCTGTGGATAGCATAACATCTGGTGCAAATGAAAATGGTGAGAAACGATTATTTTTTATTAGCGCCGGAAATGTTTTCCCAAAAGAGCTTTCAAATGCGGAGTACCCTAATTCGAGTATTCTTCATGGTGTTGAAAATCCAGGACAGTCTTGGAATGCACTTACTGTAGGTGCAGTATCAAATGATATCCAAATTATAGATCCTAGTTTTAAGGACTTTAAGCCAGTTGCAAATGTTGGACAATTATCTCCATATAGCTCCACTTCGGTTACTTGGAATAATAAATGGCCGATTAAACCTGAAATTCTTTTGGATGGTGGCAATATGGCGACAAATGGTGTGGACTATACTGAGTGTGAAGATTTATCTATTTTAACTACAAATAATAAACATTTGGTTCGGCCGTTATCTACCATTTTGGGGACAAGCTCTGCTACTGCACAAGCAGCTTGGATGGCTGCACAAATTAATGCAGAATATCCAGGAATATGGCCAGAAACAGTACGTGCATTGCTAGTACACTCTGCTAGATGGACTGAAGCTATGCGCAAGCAGTTCTGTATAGAAGATTCTAAAACAAAAGGGAGAAAGCAATTATTACGTTCTTGTGGTTACGGTATTCCTAACTTAGAGAAAGCGATTCAGTGTGCTAATAATTCAGTGAACTTAGTTATTCAAGGTGAACTTCAGCCTTTCACAAAGAATAAAATGAATGAAATGCATTTACATGAGTTACCATGGCCCAAAAGTGTATTGCAGTCTTTAGGGGAGACAGAAGCAACTATAAGGGTTACATTATCTTATTTTATTGAACCTGGGCCTGGAGAAGTAGGGTGGAAAGATAAATATAGATACCCATCTTGTGGACTGAGATTTGATGTTATTAATTCTAATGAGACTCTCGATGATTTTAATAAACGTGTCAATATAAAGATGCGGGGTGACGATAAAAAAGATAGCGGAGATGGGCACAGCAGAGATTGGTATTTGGGTGTCGGAAATAGGGACACAGGCTCAATACATTCAGATTTCTGTGATGACTTAGCTATTAATCTGTGCGATGCAAATCACGTTGCAGTTTATCCAGTTGTTGGCTGGTGGCGTGAAAGAGCACATCTCGGAAAATATAATGAAAAGGTTAGATATTCCCTTGTGGTTTCAATCGAAACTCCAGAAACAAATACTGATTTATATACATCAATAGTTACCAAGATTGCAAATACTACAGCTACGGAAGTTACAATTCCGAGTTAACAAACATAATATTATTACATAAACCGTTTATTGAAAAGTAAGCGGTTTTTTTGTACCTAAAATTGAAAGGAGGAAGAAATTTGAATGTAAAGATAATTGCCATCACCAATCAAAAAGGTGGTGTAGGCAAAACAACAACTTGTGCCAACTTGGGCATAGGACTGGCTATGGAAGGGAAAAAGGTTTTACTTGTAGATGCAGATCCACAAGGCAGTTTATCCATTAGTTTAGGATTCCCACAGCCGGATAAGCTTCCAACAACCATTGCGACAGTAATGGGAAAGGTTATTACAGATACACCTATTGAGCCTAGAGAGGGTATTTTACAACACCATGAGGGGGTAGACTTACTTCCAGCCAACATTGAATTATCTGGTATGGAAGTATCCCTTGTTAATGCTATGAGCAGGGAAACCATACTTAAACAATACCTTGATACGGTGAAAAAAGACTATGACTATATTCTTTTGGACTGTATGCCCTCTTTAGGTATGCTAACGATTAATGACCTTGCTGCATAAGATAGTGTAATTATCCCTGTATAGGCTGATTATCTACCTGCAAAGGGGTTAGAACAGCTTTTACAGACCATTGGGAAGGTACGCAGGCAGATAAACCCTAAACTAAAGATTGATGGTATTTTACTGACTATGGTAGATGGGCGTACTAATTTTGCAAAGGACATTAGCACCTGTTAATGTCAATATTAGATTTAACATATTTGCAAATATAACTCTTAATACTTTTGACTGATTATTGTTTTGAATTATTATTAGGTATCTTATCTTTAGTTCTATAAGATCTTCCTGTTATTTTTTCAACTGTAGAGTGATGCAATAGTCTATCTAGTATTGCGTTAGCAATTGCTGTATCTCCAAACACCTCATGCCATTTGCTAAACTCCTTGTTAGTAGTAATGATCGTACTAGATTTTTCATATCTTTTATTGATTAGCTGAAAAAACATATTTGATTCTTCTTTTGTAATTGGTAAATATCCTATTTCATCTATTATTAGAAGTTTATATTTAGCATAGTGCTTAAGTCTTGTTTCTAACCTATTTTCTAAATGAGCCCTCTTTAGATTTAATAGTAAATCATGACAATTTATAAAATATGTAGAGTTCCTTCTTTTAGCTGCCGCTATCCCTATTGATACTGATAAATGAGTTTTTCCAACACCAGAGTTCCCTAGAAATAATACATTTTCCTTTTTTTCTAGAAATCGTAAGGTGTGTAAGTCTTTAATTTTATCTTGGTTTATTGTAGGTTGGAATGTAAAATCAAAATCATCTAATGTTTTTTTTAAAGGAAAATTTGCTACTTTTACACATGCATGTGT
>JADWMM010000040.1 GCA_015978205.1 Alkaliphilus sp. NP8
CAAAAAAATTTAAGTCCAATGTATTAATATATAGTTGTGTTATATATAATAAGGAAAAGGGAAAATTATTTAATTTTCCCTTTTACTTATTATTAATTACCCATTTCTTTTTTTCAAAAATTAGGATAATATAGTAATAGGAGTATAATAAAAAAATAATTCACATATATAAAATACATTATAAGAGGGTGTTTATATTGCAGGAAGTTTTTGAATTATTTAGCAATATTAGAATAAGAGATGTTGTAGATATGGCTATAGTAGCTTTTGCTTTTTATAAGCTATATATGCTAATTATTGAAACTAGAGCAGAGCAATTAATTAAAGGAATACTATTATTATTATTAGCAACACAGATAAGTGAATGGCTTCAACTTCATGTTATTAATTGGATATTAAGAAATACAATGACTGTAGGAGTAATTGCTATTCTTATTGTTTTTCAGCCTGAATTAAGACGAGCTCTAGAGTATATAGGCAGAACTAAATTTTTAACTAAATCTATAATTGATATAGAAAAAGAAGAAATTAAAAATACAGCTGAAGAATTATCTGAAGCTGTAGGTTCTTTATCGAGACAAAAAATTGGTGCCCTTATTGTTATTGAAAAAGAAACAGGATTAAGTGAAGTAGTAGAAACAGGTACCTTAATAGGAGGCAAAATATCCAGTGGACTACTAATAAACATTTTTATTCCTAACACTCCTCTACATGATGGTGCAGTTGTTGTTAGAAAAGATAAGATATTGGCAGCAGGTTGTTTATTGCCTCTGACAGATAATAAAAACATTAGTAAATCTTTAGGTACAAGACATAGAGCTGGAATAGGTATAACAGAAAGATCTGATTCTACAGTGATAATTGTTTCTGAAGAAACAGGGGCTATTTCAGTTGCAGAAGGTGGAAAACTAAAGAGATTTCTAGATACACAAAAGCTATCTGAAATATTAATACAAAACCATAAAAATGAAGAAAATCGTCAATTACAATTTTTAAAAAAGAAATGGAGGCATAAAGATGAATAAAACAGGTATTAAAAATTTAGCACCTAAAATTATTTCTATTCTTTTTGCCCTTGTATTGTGGATATATGTAATGGGTGCAATTAACCCTAGAGTTACTAGAACATTATCAAATGTATCAGTAAATCTTATAAATGTAGAAGAAGTTAAAAATCAAGGATTTATTTTAACTGGCAATAAAGATTTTAGCGCACGGGTTAAATTAACAGGACGTAGAGATGAGGTTTATAATGTTTCAGCAGATCAAATTGAATTAAATGCTGACTTACGAGGATATACCTTAGGTTCAAATAATATACCATTAGAAGTTTCAGTGCCAGGGAATATAGATGTAGACTTAAGTCCTAGATATATAAATGTTAATTTAGAAGAAATTATAAAAAAACAAAGAGATGTAAAAGTTATAATCTCAGGTATTCCTGAGGAAAGTTATTCAGTTGGAGAATTACAGTATAAACCTACAGTAGTATGGATTGAAGGTCCAGAAAGTTATGTTAATTCAGTAGAACATGTAATAGCTCAGTTAGATATTTCAGGAGAATCCGATGAACTTATATTAAGTCTGCCATTAAAACCTGTAAATAGTAGAGGAGAAGAAGTACCTAACATAGATGTAGAAACCTCTTATGCAGATGTATCATTATCTATTGATTTATTAAAAACTGTACCAATTAAGCCTAACTATAATATAAATGCAGCAGAAGACTATGAAATAACTGAATTAGATATTAACCCAAAAGAAATAAAATTGAAAGGTCCAAAAGAAATTATAAGTGCTATAAATGAGATATCAACAGAATTGATTGAAGCTGAAGATATAAGAGAGAATAAAGTGTTTGAAGCTAAATTAAATTTACCTGAAAAGGTTACAATAGAGAATGAAACTGATATAATATTAAATGTATCTGTTGCTCCTTTTGAAGAAAAAAGCATTCAAATATCAAAAGACAATATAAAATTTAATAATTTATCTCCAAAGCTTGAAATTGATAAAAGTAACTTACCGGATAATTTAGACATAACAGTTACTGCAATAAAAGATGTATTAGATAAAATAAATAAAGGTGATTTAAAAGTAATAGTAGATTTAAATGGATTAAATTCAGGTGAATACGAAATAGAACCATTAGTAGAGACTTCTTTTAGTACTAAAGACAATATTGAAAGTATAAAAATAGATCCAGAAACTATTAGTATAGAATTAAAAGAAGAATAAAATGTAATAAATATAGCCGGATAAAACTAATTATCCGGTTTCTTTAAAATATAAAATATAAGTGTAAAATAAAAATAGAATAATTTTGATATGGATTTTTAGAAAAGAGGAAAGCTATGTTAAATGAAATTGATGTTATTTTAAATAGTACTAATGATGCAACAATTGCTGTTGATATGAATGGATATATTACATTATTTAACAAAGCGGCAGAAAAAATCTTAGGGCTAAATGAAAAAAATGTTATAGGAGAATATATAGAAGAAATTCTTCCAAGTACAAAACTTCCTTATATATTAAAAACAGGTGAATCAGAGCTTAATCGTAGGCAGAGCATTGCTAATACAGCCATAATTACTAGTAGAATGCCTGTAAAAGATGAAAGTGGAAAAGTAGTAGGTGCTGTAGCAGTATTTAGAGATATTAGTGAATTATTAGATTTAACTTATGAAAATTATAAATTAAAAGAAATGCAAAGTATGCTAGAAGGAATATTTAATTCTAGCCAAGATGCTATTTCAGTATGTGATGAAAATGGAAAGGGACTCTTAATAAATCCTGCATATACTGAATTGATTGGTCTTTCGGAGAAAGATATTATAGGAAAGCCTGCTACTACAGATATTGTTAAAGGTGAAAGTGTTCATATAAGAGTGTTGAATACTAAAAAGCCTGTTAAAGAAACTAGATTAATAGTAGGACCTCATAAAAAAGAAGTAGTGGCTAGTGCAGCTCCTATTATAGTAGACGGTGAATTAAAAGGAAGTGTAGGTATACTTCATGACTTAACTGAATTAAAAAGGTTGAATAATGAGCTAATGCAGGCAAAACAAATTATAAGGAGCTTAGAAGCAAAATATACCTTCGATGATATAATAGGTAATGATTACCTTATGAGTAAGTCGGTGGAGAAAGCTAAAAAAGGAGCATTAACTCCAGCTACAGTATTATTAAGAGGCGAAAGTGGAACGGGAAAAGAGTTGTTTGCTCATGCTATACATAACTTATCTAATAGAAAATATAACCAATTTATTAGGGTAAATTGTGCTGCTATTAATGAAAATCTTTTAGAAAGTGAGCTTTTTGGTTATGAATCAGGAGCTTTTACAGGTGCTTTAAAAGAAGGAAAGATTGGTTATTTTGAACAAGCTCATGGAGGAACTATATTTTTAGATGAAATAGGTGAAATTCCACTTAGCACTCAAGTTAAACTTTTAAGGGTTCTTCAGGAAAAAGAAATAATAAGAGTCGGTAGTACTAGTCCTGTTAATGTAGATGTACGTATAATTGCTGCAACTAATGCACCCTTAGAAAAGGCAATAGAAGAAGGAACTTTTAGAGAAGATCTTTATTATAGATTAAATGTGTTACCAATTCATATTCCACCACTTAGAAAACGAAAAAATGATTTTTATCCATTAATACTTCATTTAATAAAAAAGTTTAATCAAGAATATGGAAGAAAGGTAGAAAGTATAGGCGATGAGGCTTTGAGTTTACTTAAAAATTATAGTTGGCCAGGTAATGTTAGAGAATTGCAGAATATTATTGGGCGCTCTATGATAAACATGAAATTTAATGAAACTATAATAAAAAAAGAGCATATTCCTAAGCTTTTTATTAATGATAAGCAAACTAATAATAAAGAAATTAGGATAAATGATGTGAAAGATAGTAAAGGTTTGAAAAAAACAATGGAAGATTTAGAAAAAGAAGTTATTAGAAATAGCTTAAAAAGAAATAATAATAATCGTACTGATGCTGCTAAAGAACTAAAAATTTCTATACGAAACTTATATTATAAAATTCAAAAATATGATATAGAACTATAGACCTATGCAAACTATTGCATATAACCATGCAACAGTTTGCATGAAAAAAAATGCACATACATATATTTTTTTGAATTATTATTATTTAATAAGAATGAAAATGATGAATAATGTTGAATTTAGATGAAAAAATAATAATTATTATTAAATATTAAATTTGGCATACATATTGCTTGTAATATATAATGGATAAAAAAGTTATACCGTAGAAAATTAAACATAGATTATATATTTATAATTAGTACTGATTAACAATAATAAATTATTTTAGATTATAATCAAAAATATCCATAAAGAGGTGAATTAATATGATTAAGAATTTTCAAGAAGTAATGGAATTAGCTAAAGAAAGAGGACCTAAAACAATTTCTGTAGCTTGTGCGCAAGATGCTGAAGTTTTATCAGCTGTAACTCAAGCTAAACAAGCAGGTATTGCAGATGTTATTTTAGTTGGAGATAAGGAAAAAATTGAAGAAATTGCTTCAGAAAAAAGTATTGATTTAACACAATTTGAAATTATTGATATTAAAGATTTAACAGAAGCTTCTAGAAAAGCTGTAGAATTAGTTTCTAGTGGAAAAGCTCATATGGTAATGAAAGGTTTAGTAGACACTTCAATTATTCTAAAAGCTGTATTAGATAAGGAAATAGGTCTTAGAAGTGGCAGCGTATTAAGTCACGTGGCTGTATTCGATTTACCACAGTATGATAGATTATTCTTTGTAACTGATGCTGCTATGAATATTGCACCAGACTTAAATACTAAAAAACAAATCATTCAAAACTGTATACAAATTACCAATGCTTTAGATATAGAAGATCCAAAGGTTGCTGTAGTTTGTGCAAAAGAAAAGCCAAATCCTAAGATGCCAGACACAATGGATGCAGTAGAATTAGAAAAAATGAATAAAAATGGTGAAATTACAGATTGTACAGTTGGAGGACCATTTGCACTTGATAACGCTGTTTCTATGGAAGCTGCTAAGCATAAAGGAATAGATCATCCAGTAGCTGGGAAAGCTGATGTTTTATTAGCTCCAGATATTGAAGCAGGTAATATTTTATACAAGTCTATGGTATTCTTTGCTAATGCTAAAAATGCTGGTATTATTGTAGGAGCAAAAGCACCTGTAATATTAACTTCAAGAGCAGATAGTGATGAAGCGAAATTATATTCAATTGCACTTGGTGTATTAAGTGCAGCGAAACTATTTTAGACAAAATTATTTTAGAATAGAGAGGAAGAAGTATTAATGAGTGAAGTTTATAGAATATTAACGATTAACCCAGGTTCTACATCAACAAAAATTGCTATTTTCGATAATGAAAAGAATGTATTTGAAGAAACATTGAGACATTCTTCTGAAGAAATCGGAAAATATGAAACTATATTCGATCAATATGACTTTAGAAAAAATGTTATTCTGGAAACTTTAAATGAAAAAGGAATTAACTTAACAAAACTTGATGCTATAGTAGGTAGAGGTGGACTTTTAAAGCCTATCGAAGGTGGAACATACTCAGTAGACGAAAACATGATGGAAGATTTAAAAGTGGGAGTACTTGGAGAGCATGCTTCTAACCTTGGTGGAATAATTGCAAATGAAATAGCTGGAAAATTAAATATACCATCATTTATAGTTGATCCAGTTGTTGTAGATGAATTAAATGATGTTGCTAGAATTTCTGGTATGCCTCAATTAGAAAGAAGAAGTATATTCCATGCATTAAATCAAAAAGCTGTTGCAAGAAGAGCTGCAAAAGATATGGACAAATCATACGATAGTGTTAATGTAATTGTTGCACACCTTGGTGGTGGAGTTTCTGTAGGTGCTCATAAAAACGGAAAAGTTGTCGATGTAAATAATGCTTTAGATGGAGATGGACCATTTTCTCCTGAAAGATCTGGTGGACTTCCAGTAGGTCAATTAGCTAAGATGTGCTTCTCTGGAGAGTATACTCTTAACGATATTAAAAAGCTTATCAAAGGTAATGGTGGTTTAGTTGCTTACCTTGGAACAAATGATGGTAGAGAAGTAGTTAAAATGATTGAAGAAGGAAATGAAAAAGCTGAACTTGTTTACAAAGCAATGGCATATCAAGTATCTAAAGAAATTGGAGCTTGTGCAGCTGTATTAAAGGGTAAAGTAGATGCAATAATATTAACTGGTGGAATTGCATACGATAAAGACTTTACAGCATGGATTAAAGAAGATGTTGAATTTATTTCTGATGTATTAATTTACCCAGGTGAAGATGAAATGATAGCTTTAGCTGAAGGTGGATTAAGAGTATTACGTGGAGAAGAAGAAGCAAAAAAATACCAATAAAGGTGATAAAGATGCTTAATGATAAAAGAGTCCGAATTATAATAGGACATTATGGAAGTGGTAAAACTGAATTTGCTGTAAACTATGCACTTAACTTAGCAAAAGAAGGTAAGAAAGTAGCGTTAGCGGATTTAGATGTAGTTAACCCATACTTTAGAAGTAGAGAAAAACATAATCTTTTAAGAGATAATGATGTTAAGGTAGAGTCAAGCTATGTAGAAGGTTCTGGTACTGATTTACCAGCTATATCTGCTGGTATATTAGGACCTATACAAGATGAAAGCTATAACTTCGTAATGGATGTTGGCGGTGATTCTGCCGGTGCAAGAACTTTAGGTCGATATCATAATCATTTATCTGAAACAGACTATGATATGTTTTGTGTAGTAAATGCTAATAGGTCACAAACTCAAACAGTTGAAGGCGTTACTCATCATATTCGATCTATAGAGAAAACTTCAAGGATAAAAGTAACTGGTCTTATTAATAACACACATATGTTAAGACACACTACTGTAGATGATGTTTTAAGAGGACAAAAACTTTGTATGGAAGTTTCAAAAGCACTAAACCTACCGATTAAATATGTAAGTGCAATTGAAAGTGTTGCAAAAGATTTACCAAAAGATTTAGAAGGACAGATAATGCCTGTCAAAATGATTATGCGTGAAGACTGGATGTAATGAGTATATCTTTGCTGGAGACAGTGGTCGATGAAGGCATAGGATATATTTATATATATTACCTCAAATTTATTTATACTTAATAATATAAAAGGAGGGTTTAAAATGGCAAAAATTAAAGGTAAAGTTACATTCGATGAAAATCGTTGTAAAGGTTGTGGACTATGTGCAACTGCTTGTCCAGTTAAAATAATTAAACTAGACACAAGCAGAATTAACATTAAAGGTTACCACCCAGCAGGAGTAGAAGAGATGGATAAGTGTATTGCTTGTACTAGCTGTGCAACTATCTGTCCAGATGTTGTTATTACTGTAGAAAGAGTAGATTAATATAAAATTGCGAGGAGGGAAATTATCCATGGCTAAAGTATTAATGAAAGGGAACGAAGCTCTTGCAGCAGCTGCTATCCAAGCAGGATGTAAGTATTTCTTCGGATACCCAATTACACCACAAAGTGAATTACCTGAATTCATGGCTAGAGAATTACCTAAAATTGGAGGAATGTTTGTTCAAGCAGAATCAGAAGTTGCAGCTATTAACATGATATATGGAGCTGCAGGTACAGGAGCAAGAGTATTAACTTCATCTTCTTCTCCAGGATTAGCTTTAAAACAAGAAGGAATCACATATATCGCTGGTGCTGAGTTACCATGTGTTATTATAAATATTTCTAGAGGAGGCCCAGGATTAGGTGGTATTCAACCTTCTCAAGCAGACTATTTCATGTCTACTAGAGGTGGAGGAAACGGAGACTACAGACATCCAGTATACGCTCCAGCAACACTTCAAGAAGCTGTTGACTTAACAATGGAAGCTTTCAATGTAGCTGACTACTATAGAACTCCAGTAATCGTACAAGGTGACGGTATGATTGGACAAATGATGGAGCCAGTTGAGTTTAACGAGCCTAAGAAAAGAGATTTACCTGTAAAAGATTGGGCTACAACAGGAACAGAAGGAAAGAGAAAGCCAAATATTATTAACTCATTATTCCTAGATCCTCAAGCGCTTGAAGATCACAACTGGAAATTAGATAGAAAATACAAAGAAATAGAAGAAAATGAAACATTACATGAAATGTACAAAATGGACGATGCAGAGATCGTGTTCGTATCTTACGGTACAACTTCAAGAATCGTTAAAAATGTAGTAGATACATTAAGAGAAGAAGGCGTTAAAGCAGGTTTAATTAGACCAATTACTTTATGGCCATTCCCAAATAAAGCATTTACTGAAATTCCAGAAAATGCAAAAGCTATTTTAACTGTAGAAATGAGTACAGGTCAAATGATCGATGATGTAAAAATCGCAAATGAAGGAAGACTTCCAGTACACTTCTATGGAAGAACAGGTGGTATGATTCCTACACCAGACGATATCATCGCAAAAGCTAAGGAAATCTTAGGGGGTGCAAAATAATGTCTGTAGTATTTAAAAAGACTGAAGGTTTAACAGAAAAGCAAACTCACTACTGTCCAGGGTGTACTCATGGTATTATTCACAGATTAGTAGGAGAAGTTTTAGAAGAATTAGGAGTATTAGGAAAAGCTATTGGAGTGGCTCCAGTAGGTTGTTCAGTACTTGCTTATAATTATTTTAACTGTGATATGCACGAAGCAGCTCACGGTAGAGCTCCAGCTGTAGCAACAGGTGTTAAAAGAGTTCTTCCAGATAACGTTGTATTCTCATATCAAGGAGATGGAGACTTAGCTTCTATAGGTACAGCAGAAGTAATTCATGCTGCACATAGAGGAGAAAAGATTACTACAATCTTCGTAAACAACGCTATTTATGGTATGACAGGTGGACAAATGGCTCCAACAACTTTAATTGGACAAAAAGCTACAACAGCTCCAGAAGGAAGAAAAAAAGAATTAGCTGGAATGCCTTTAAAAATGTCTGAAATGTTATCTACAATTGACGGAGCAGTTTTCGTAGAAAGAGTATCTGTTCATAACGTTGCAAACATTAGAAAAGCTAAAAAAGCTATTAAGAAAGCTTTTGAAGTACAGATAGAAGGTAAAGGGTATGGTATTGTAGAAGTACTTTCTACATGTCCAACAAACTGGGGATTAACAGCTCCAGAAGCTATGAAATGGTTAGAAGAAAATATGATTCCTTACTATCCATTAGGAAACTTCCGTACACCAGAGGAGGGGAAATAATATGGCAACAGAGAAAATAATATTAGCAGGATTCGGTGGTCAAGGTGTTATGTCTGCAGGACAATTATTAACATATGCAGGAATGCTAGAAAACAAACAAGTTTCTTGGTTACCTTCTTATGGTCCAGAAATGCGTGGGGGAGCTGCTAACTGTTCTGTTATGGTATCTGATTCACCAGTTGGATCTCCAATTATTACTAATGATGCAACATCTGCTATAATAATGAACTTACCTTCACTTGATAAGTTTGAAAATGATGTAGCTAAAGATGGAATTCTTTTAGTTAATAGTTCATTAATAGAAAGAAAAGTAGAGAGAGAAGATGTTACAGTTCACTATGTTCCAGCTAATGAAATTGCTAATGATCTTGGAAACAGCAGAGTAGCTAACATGGTTATGCTAGGAGCTTTCTTAGAAGCTACAAAAGCTGTAGAAACTGATTCAGTACTTGAAGCTTTCAAAAAAGTATACGGACCAAGAAAAGAACATTTAGTTCCATTAAATAAAGAAGCTCTTGAAAGAGGAGCAGCTGCAGTTAGAGGATAAAAACTAACATAGTTATAAAAGCAGATCTTAATCAATAATTGATTAGGGTCTGCTTTTTTTATATTTTTATTGAATATATATTGTATATATAGTATTTAATATTCAATTAATTGTACATAATATGAATATATGGTAAAATTGACTAGGAAAGTAGAATGTAAAATTCAATAAATAGATAAGTTAAGAAGTAGAAGGGAGATAAATATGGGGAAATTATTTGGAACAGATGGTGTTAGAGGAATTGCTAATGTAGAACTGACGCCAGAATTAGCATATAAATTAGGTCGAATAGGTGCTTATGTACTTACTAAAAATAAAAGAGAAAAAACTAAAGTAGTTATTGGAAAAGATACTCGAATTTCAGGCGATTTATTAGAATCTGCCATATCTGCAGGTTTTTTATCTATGGGTGTAGATGTTATTTCTTTAGGAGTTATACCAACACCTGCAGTTGCGTATTTAACTAGATACTTAAATGCAGATTTTGGAGTTGTGATTTCAGCATCCCATAATCCAGCAGAATATAATGGAATTAAGTTTTTTAATAGTAAAGGATATAAGTTATCCGATGCAATTGAAAAT
This sequence comes from Alkaliphilus sp. NP8, assembly GCA_015978205.1. Taxonomy (GTDB): domain Bacteria; phylum Bacillota; class Clostridia; order Peptostreptococcales; family Natronincolaceae; genus Alkaliphilus_B. Next base: position 10,379 of record JADWMM010000040.1, read on the forward strand.
GAAATAGAAGAATACATTTTGAATGATAAAGATATAGATATTAAAGTAGATGGTAAAAACGTTGGAGTAATTACATATGATGAAAATAGTATAGATGAATACACAAATTTTCTTAAGACTACTATTAATACTGATTTTAAAGGAATAAAAGTAGCTATTGATACTGGTAATGGAGCAGCTTATAGATCCGCCCCTAAGCTTTTAAAAGATTTAGGTGCAGATATTACTGTTATTAATGATAATCCGGATGGTATTAATATTAATAATGGTTGTGGCTCTACAAATCCAGAAGTAATTTCTAAGCTTGTTAAGTATACAGGAGCAGATATAGGATTATCTTTTGATGGAGATGCAGATAGATTAATAGCAGTCGATGAAAAAGGAGAAGTAGTTGATGGTGACCATATAATGGCTATATGTGGTATGCACCTTAAAAAACAAGGCAAACTTACAAATAATACAATAGTAGGTACTGTTATGAGTAATATTGGACTTGAAATTGCGATGAAAGAGTATGATTGTAATGTAGTAAAAACAAAAGTTGGGGATAGATATGTTTTAGAAAAAATGATTGAAGAAAATTATTCTTTAGGTGGAGAACAATCTGGCCATATAATCTTTCTAGATCATAACACGACAGGAGATGGGATTTTAACTGGAATAAAACTAATAGCTACAATGAAAGCAGAAAATAAGTCTTTATCAGAATTAGCTAAAATTATGACTTCATACCCTCAAGTATTAGTTAATGCAAAAGTTAAAAATCAAAATAAAGAAAGCTTTAAAGATGACTCTGAAATAATGCAGGAAATTAAAAGAGTTGAAGAACAGCTAAATGGAGAAGGTAGAGTTTTAATTAGGCCATCAGGTACAGAGCCATTAGTAAGAGTAATGCTTGAGGGAAAAAATCAAGAAGAATTAAATGTACTAGCCACAAAGCTTGCTAAATTTATCGAAGAAAGATTAGGGTAATATATAGATGAATTACAAATAGTATACAGATATATTTTAATAAATCTAAAAAATATTTACTTATTAATAAAAAAATAAGACCTATTGTCGTATTATAAATTTCCTGGGCAATAAATATTGTCGAAGAAAATCTAAAATACTAAAATCAAAATATATAGTATGATTTAAACATCGTAAATGTAGATGAAAGTATTTTTTACTATTTGCGATGTTTTTATTTGAACATATCAACAAATTAAACAGAATTAAGGGTTAATACTGTCTAATTTGGGTATGTACACGAAATATTAAAAAGTACTAAAAGAGGTGAAAAAATGACTTCTAATGATAAGAAAAAGTTTATTATTAATGTTTTATATATTACAGCTATAGTAGGGGTTTTATACTTTGTATTTAAGTATCTTTTATCATGGTTTATGCCTTTTATTATAGGGTTTATGATTGCTTACGTATTAAAGCCAGTTACAGATTTTATCGAGAATACTACTAAGATTAAAAATAAAGGAGTATCCATATTTGTAATCTCTTTTTTTTATGTAGCTATAATAAGTATGGTTGGTTTTGTTGTAGTTAAAATCTGGGATTTAATATATGAGTTTATAAGACAATTCCCTAATATTTATGATACAAGTATTCAGCCTATGATTGTTTCAACAAATGAATGGTTATTATCATTTGTAAATACTCTTTCACCTGATATAGCTGACTTATTATCGAACAGTTTTAATGAAATACTATCCACTTTAACTCAGGCTGTAAGTAGTATATCGAAATTTGTTTTAGCGAATATAACATATTTTGCACAAAAAATACCAATCTATTTTATAACTTTGTTGTTTTCTATAATATGTTCTGTTCTTATAACTATAGATTACGAAAATGTTTTTAAATTTTTAAAAAGACAAATTCCAAATGAATTTCAAGCTTTCTTATTTGATGCAAAAATAATCTTAGTGAATACAATTTTTAAAATGATCAAAGCTTACTTTATATTATTATTTATGGCTTTTATAGAAATGAGTATTGGGTTTATAATATTAGGAATAGACCATGCCATTCCTATAGCTGCACTAATTTCTATACTAGATATAGTACCTTTAATAGGTATTGGTGGTATATTAGTACCTTGGGGTATTTATGCAATTATTATAGGACAAAGAAGTATGGGGATAGGGTTAATAGTAATATATTTAGTATCTTATATTTTAAGGAACGCATTAGAACCAAGGGTTATAGGAAAGCAAATAGGACTTCCTTCATTAGCTACTATTGTTGCTATGTTTGCTGGATTTAAAATATTTGGATTTATAGGTTTTATGCTTGCACCTATAGCAGCTATTATGATTAAACAATTAAACGACAGTAAAAGAATAAATATATATAAATAGGTATGCAATATAGTCTGTTATGTACTTTAGAAAAATCAGCCTATTTTGTCATTTCATGACTTTATATCTATATTTTTTACAAAAAATATGGTATACTGTAGAAAGATCATTGTTTTTTAAATATTCTAACAAATGATAAAAGGGGCTGAAATAATTGAATTTCAAAAATAGTATTAGGACTAAAATATTTTTTGTTGTTATTTTTACTGTTGTAGTAGCTTTTTCAGCAGTGTCTGGTATTATTTATACTAATGCAAAAAATACATTAGTTCAAAATATAAATAATGAATTGAATTATGCAAGTGAAAATATAGGTATGAGTACGTTAGATATTATAGATACAGCAGAAAAGAATATTAACCAAATAAATGTGAACGATTATTTAAAAGACTTTTTAGAGAAGGATATGACTAAAGATAATATAAAAGAAGTTCAAGGATATAAAAACCTTATTAATACATTAAATTACATAAAAGACAGTAATGAAGATTTGTTAAATATTTATGTGGGTGTTGGCAAGATAAATCATCTAATTACCTATGACGAATATGAAACAGAATTAGATTATAGTACAAAAGATAGAGGTTGGTATAAAGAAGCACTTTCTATTAAAGATACTTCCATTACTGATCCATATATTGATGCAATAACAGGAGATATGGTTATTACTGTTAGTAAACCTATATACGATAGAGAGGGTACTATTATTGCTGTAGCAGGGGCTGATATAACTTTAAAAAGAATTTCTGAAATCATGAGTGATTTTAATTATAATGGGAAAGGGTATGCCTTATTACTAGATAGTCAATCGCAATTTGTTTATCATGAAGATGAAAAAATGATACTTGACAAAAATATAAATGATTTAGAAAATGGTTGGGAAGATATTGTATTAAATGATACACCTTATACTGATAAAGTTAATATCGAAGGTAATGAAACATATATATCATATACACCTCTTGGCCAAACCAATTGGGATTCTATATTAGTGGTTTCCGCTAATGAAGCTGAGGAAAGTTTAATAGCCTTTCGTAACACCTTTGTTATAGCTATACTTTCTACTATAATATTACTTGCTGTAATACTTTATTTATTAACAAAGAGCATTTTGAAACAGATACCTACTCTTTTAAAGTCTTATGAAAAGGCTAGGGAAGGTGATTTGACAGTTCAGGCTAAAGCTCTTTCCAATGATGAAATAGGAAGATTATCAAGTAGTTTTAACCAAATGATAGATTCTCAAAGATCTGTTGTTACAGGAGTAATAAATCAAACAAATAATATTATCCAAATAGTTAATACTACAGAGCACAATATAGATGAATTAAACAGTAGCATTGAAGAAGTATCTGCTACAACAGAACAAATATCAGCAGGTATGCAAGAAACAGCTGCCTCTACGGAAGAAATGAATGCAACTTCTGTAGATATTCAAAATGCTATAGCAAGTATGTCCAAAAAAGTAGAAGGCGGACTTATGTCTGCTAAAGAAATAAGTTACAGAGCCAATGAATTAAAAGAAAATGCTATTAATTCTACTAAAACAGCTAATAAAATTTATTCTGGTACCCAGGAAAAGCTTCGCAAGGCTATTACAGACTCTAAAGCTATTGAAGAAATTAAAGTGTTTTCAGATGCAATTTTAATGATTACATCCCAAACTAATTTATTAGCATTAAATGCTGCTATCGAAGCTTCAAGAGCTGGAGAAGCAGGAAAAGGATTTGCAGTAGTAGCAGATGAGATACGAAAGCTTGCCGAAGACTCTGAAGAAGCAGTTACAAACATTCAAAATACTACAGAGATAGTTTTAACTGCTGTTGATAATTTAGTACAAGGTTCAGAACAAATATTAGAATTTATGGACCAACAGGTTATTAAGGATTATCAAGTATTAGAAAAAACTGGGGAACAATACAGTAAAGATGCAATATACGTTGAAGATTTATTAAAAGATTTTAATACAACAGCAAATAATCTTTTAGAATATATTAAATCTATGACAATGGCCATTAATGAAGTAACAATGGCAACTAATGAAGGGGCAGAAGGTACTACAAATATTGCAGCGAAAAATTCAGATGTTATGTACAAATCTAATGAAATGGTTAATCAAATACATGAAATGAAAAAGAATGCAAACATGTTATTAGACTCTATTTCTAACTTTAAAACAGAATAATTTATAAAAGTAGACTATAAGCTAATTAGCTTATAGTCTACTTTTATTTTTTATATTTTAAACTTTATTTTATTTCTTATCTCCTATAATCATACTAATATCTAAAAGTTCTTTTTGTAACTCTATAAGATTATTTTTTAAATCGTCATATTTTTTTTCTAGTAAATTTTCATCTATAAGTATATGAGTTTGAGATGCTAAATATTCAAATTGACTATAAACATCTTCTAACTCTTTTTTTATATTTTCTTTTCTTTGTATTGGCTCCAATATTTCACCTGAATAAGAATTCAACACTTCATTTTCTATTTCAAACATATAACCCATGTTAGGTATTATTGTTTGCACATTAGTTTCTTTATTAATTAAATCAGAAAGATTATTTAACGAGTCATCTTCACCGTGTACTAGAAATATTTTTTTAGGTTTTTTCTTAAAAGCTTTGACCCAGTTTATTAAATCATCCTTATCAGCATGACCAGAAAAGCCTTCAACGCTATATATTTCAGCTAAAACAGCAATGTTTTCACCTAATATTTTTACCTTTTTGACTCCATCTTGTAGAATTCTACCAAGAGTTCCGTTGGCTTGGTATCCTACAAAAACAACACTATTTTTAGCTTTCCATAAATTGTGTTTTAAATGATGTCTTATTCTTCCAGCTGTACACATACCACTTGCTGAAATTATAACCTTAGGATAATTAGAATTATTTAATCTCATAGATTCTTTATGATCCCTGACAAAATAAAGGTTTTCAAAATCTAATGGATTATTTCCATTTAAAATAATATCTTTGGCTTCTTTATCAAAGGCATATGAATTTCTTTTGAAAATTTGAGTAGCGGAAATAGCCATTGGACTATCAATATATATAGGTACTTTCATAAATGTTTCTAAATCATTATTGTTCTCATAGTATTGTTTTAATTCATATATAAGCTCTTGGGTTCTGCCTACAGCAAATGAAGGTATTATTACTGTTCCACCTCTTAATACAGTTTTATCAATAATATCTGTAAGTTTTTCCTGACGTTGTTCTACATTTTCATGTACTTTATTACCATATGTAGATTCTAAAATGAGATAATCTGCTTCTTCAATTATTTCAGGGTCACGTATAATAGGTTTATTTTTAGTTCCTAGGTCTCCAGAAAATACAATTTTTACTGTTTCATTATCTTCTTCTATCCATAATTCTATAATAGATGATCCTAATATATGGCCTGCATCCCGTAACCGTATAGATACATCATTATTTAGATTTACTTTTTGGTTATATAATACTGATTCAAAGTATCTAAGACTTAAAATAGCATCTTCTGCAGTATATAAAGGCTTAACCATAGATTGTCCAGATCTTTTTCTCTTTCTGTTTTCCCATTCAGCATCGTTTTCTTGAATATGACCACTATCAACCAACATAATTTCACAAAGATCTTTAGTTGCTTTAGTACAAAATATTTTTCCTTTGAACCCTTCTTTGACTAACTTTGGAATCCTACCACTATGATCTATATGAGAGTGGCTTAGTAATAGAAAATCAATTTCTGCTGGATTAAATGGAAAATCTTCTTGATTTAAAGCTTCTAGATCTTCACTACCTTGAAATAATCCACAGTCTAATAAAAATTTATAATTACGAGTTGTAATTAATATACAGGAACCAGTAACAACTTTTGTAGCACCTAAAAATTGAATTTTCATAGTTAATCATCCCTTTCTTTATAATACATATAACCCAAAAATAAGTTTACAATCATTTGAAAAAATAAAGTTTTATATTACAATATAGAATAACTATATGCTCAATATATGTGAAAGTGATATAATAAAGGAAACTTAATTATATAAAATAAAAAATAAGTAATAGTTTAAAAGGAGGATAAAAGTGTTAAAATCTATAACAGAGCAGGAAAGAATAGTTGAAATAGATATTATTAGAGGGATTGCCATATTAGGTATATTTTTTGTTAACCTTCCTGAAATGCTAGTTAAACCTTTACAAAGCATTGAATATACAGGGTTAGATTCTTTTATTAGATTATTATATAGCTTGTTTATTCAAACAAAGTTTTATACTATTTTTTCATTTTTATTTGGACTAGGTTTTTATATTTTTATGAGTAGAGCAGAATCTAAAGGTTACAATACGTATAAGCTTTTTATAAGAAGGTTAGTCTTTTTATTTATTTTTGGTTTTATACATTATGTATTTTTATGGCATGGAGATATTTTAAATATGTATGCCTTAATAGGTATATTGCTATTGTTTTTTTACGATAAAAAGCCAAAAACAATATTGAAATGGGCAGTTAGCTTATTAGGAATTTCGATTGTTTTGAATGGATTAATATATTTAAATCCTAGCATAGATTCACTATTAGATAATGCAACATTACATTCAAATTTACCTTATTACAACCCTATGGATGGATTAATCAATAAAATAGTATATAGATTTAATTTATTTATAACTAGGGCAATTCCAAATGCAATTCTTTATACACCAGAGATTCTATCATTATTTTTATTTGGATTATATGTAGGTAAAATTAAATTTTTTAATAGATTAGAACAATATACATTCAAAATAAAAAAAGCACAGGTTATTTCACTTATATTATCATTAATATTTTTTATTCCAATGATTAATACATATTTAAAAGTAGATAGTTATCAGCTTCAACATGGGTACTTTTTTCTTTGGATTAGTGGTAAAACCATGGCTGTTTTATATATATCTACAATATTATTATTAATAAAAAAACAAAAATGGAATAATAAATTGAAATTATTTAGTTATATTGGTAAAATGGCATTAACAAACTATATTGGACAAACAATTACAACAATTATTATTTTTTCCATATTATTTAAGAATACAGCAGCAGTGCCATTATGGTTAAGTGTTTTGTATTGCCCCTTATTTTTCATAGTACAAATTAAATTTAGCAAATGGTGGTTATCGAAACATAAGATGGGGCCTTTAGAGTGGGTATGGAGGTATGCGACTTATTACAAAGTAAGAAAACAATAAATTTTAATTTTATTAAATTAATATTACTTAGGAGGTATTAGTTATGGAAGCAAAAGAAAAGAAAGTATATGAAACTTTAGATTCATTAGGTATTAAATATGATAAATACACTCATCCTGCTGTAAATACAATAGCAGAAATAGAGGAATATGATTTAAAAGGAGAGAATATTGCTCATTGTAAAAATATATTCTTAAGAAATTCAAAAGGGAATAAACATTATTTAGTATTAGTTGAAAGTCATAAAAAAACACAAACTAAGGATTTAGCAAAGCAAATTCAGAGTACAAGATTAAGTTTTGCATCTGAAAAAAGATTAGATAAGTACTTAGGACTTAAACCAGGAGCAGTTTCTCCATTTGGATTAATTAATGATGAAAATAAAGAAGTTGAATTATTAATAGATAAGGACTTAACAAAAAAAGAAAAAATAACTTTTCATCCAAATGTTAATACTGCTAGCGTAACTATAAGCTATGATGATTTTCAGAAATATGTTAAATGGTGTGGAAATAAAGTTGGATATGTAGATATTGAATAAAATATACTATTTATATTCAAAAAAATAATATTAATATAGGCAAAATTTAAAGAGGAGATTATTTTAATGAATATACAAATGCCACCTGCTGTATATAAAATACTAAAAGTATTAAATTTTAATGGTTATAATGGACATATTGTTGGTGGATGTGTTAGAGATAGTATTTTAAAGAAAAAACCTAATGACTGGGATATTTGTACTAATTGTACTCCAAAAAAAATGTTAGATATTCTCAGCTGTTTTACAGTAATACCTACAGGTTTGAAGCACGGAACAGTAACTGTAGTTATAAATGGAGAAAACTATGAAATAACTACATATAGAATTGATGGAGAATATAAAGATGGTAGACGCCCAGAAAATGTTCAATTTACAAATCAGTTAAAAGAAGATTTAAAACGAAGAGATTTTACAATCAACGCTATGGCTTATAATGATAAAGATGGTTTAATTGATTATTATGGTGGCATTAAAGATATTCATGATAAAATAATAAGATGTGTAGGAGATCCTATTAAAAGATTTAATGAAGACTATTTACGGATGTTAAGAGGAGTAAGGTTTTCTACCCAATTAGAATATAATTTAGATAAAGAAACCTTTAATGCAATAAATAAACTGTCTAAAAATATTGTAGATATCAGTGTAGAAAGAATTAGGGTAGAACTAAATAAAATATTAATATCCCATACTCCATCAAAAGGTTTAAATCTATTAAATGATATTAATCTTTTAAAGCATATATTACCAGAACTTAAGGAAAGTGTTGGATTTAATCAGCAAAATCCCAATCACAACAAAGATGTGTTTAATCATATTTTAGATGTAGTTGATAATACTGAAAATGATTTAATACTTAGATTATCAGCCTTATTCCACGATATAGGAAAGCCAGAAACTTTTAGCTTAGATACAAATGGAGTAGGACATTTCTATAAACATCATACTAAGAGTGCAGAAATTACGAAAAAAGTAATGAAAAGACTAAAATATGATAATGAATCAATTAATAAGGTTACAAATTTAGTTAAAGAGCATATGTCAGGATATGATGAACTTTCTGATATAGGTTTAAAAAGACTTATAAATAGAGTCGGTGCCGATAATATCTACAATCTATTTAAGCTCCAGATTGCAGATACAAAATCTATAGATACAGAAAGGGATATAAGTAGTATAATAAACTTAAGAAATAGAGTTGAAAGAATATTAAAAGAAAAACAACCTTTATCTATAAAAGATTTGGAAATTAATGGACATGATTTAATAGAAAATGGGATAACAGAAGGTAAAGAAATAGGAACAATTTTAAATGAATTACTACAAATAATATTAGAAAAACCAAAATTAAATACAAAAGAGAGTTTGATAAATATTGTTAAAAAAATAAAGCTAGATATTTAACAGAAATTAAGTATCTAGCTTTTTAATTTTGTTATTTAAAATATAGAAAAGGGTAAAAAAACTATACCATAAGAATGAAGTCCAACTAAAAGAGTATTTACTCCTATATAAGTAAATAATATGGAAGCAAAACCTATTACTGAGAACCAAGCAGCTTTTTTACCTTTCCATCCCTTATTTAATCTTACATGTAGATAAATAGAGTAAATTACCCATGTAATAAATGACCAAGTTTCTTTAGGGTCCCATTGCCAATATCTGCCCCAAGCCTTTTCTGCCCAAATTGCTCCTGTAACAATCACTAGTGTAAGTGTTATAAATCCAATTGCTATAGCTCTATAGCTCATAGTATCTAAAAGTTCTATGGTGGGCATGTGTTTTTTTGTAAAGCTATCATTTTTAAAATTATCCTTAAATATATACATTATGGAAATTGCACAAGCTATTGCAAAAGCTCCGTAGCCAAATATAGCAGTTATAACATGAACTACAAGCCAATTACTCTGAAGAGCTGGCATTAGCGGATTTATAGATTTAGTTTGAACAGCAGCATAGTATATTAGTATAAGTATAAGTGGCGTAGCAAAAGTACCTATTAATTTATATTTATATTTTCTTTCGAAAAATAAATAAAACAAGCTAATGCCCCAAGCAAAGCTGGTAGCAAATTCATATTGATTGCTTAAAGGTAGTCTAGCAGCAGTTATAGTTCTATTTGCTATAGAAATAGTATGAAAAACAAATCCTAATTTAACTAATATACTTCCATAATTACTTAATTTTTCCTTTCTTAAAACAAAAAAAATAAAATAAGATATTGTAGCTAAAGTATATAAAGATAAAGCAATCATAAAACTTTGATTTTCTTCAAACATAATAATTCTCCTTTATATTAAAGTACTTACTATTCTTATATAGAAAGATTATTACTAGATCCATAACTTGACTTAAATATGTTTTTGCTACTAAATGAATAATCTCCATATACATAAATATTGTCATTTTTTCTTTTAACTATAAGTTGTTTTGGTTTTAGATAAAATGTTAGAAACAATCCTGTCATTAGGATTACAGAACTTATAATCGCACCTATTTTCCCATTCATCTTATTTATTGATAAATATGTATATTGCTCTGGAGTGTTAAATTTAAACCTAAAGTTCTGCCAATGAATATCTTCGTTAGGTGAAACTATGTTCATATCGACTACTTGTCCTCCGTAAAATATAGAGTATAATATTTTAGGATTATTTAACTCATTAGACTTTGAACCAAAGCCAGATTTAGTTGCTACGAAGTCAGGATAAATATGATTAATTTGCATTATTATGAACTCTTCATTATTGGTATAGGCTGTTCCATCATATATAAATTCGTTTCCAATAGATTTATCATCTTTAAAAATATTTATCTTTGCAGCCCATCCAGTGCTATGTTGATATAAAGTATACCCTTCATATCGCATTGGTTTGTTTACATATATTTCATCCGATAAAAGTTCATTTCCATTTTTATCTTTTAAAGTAGCTTTAGTAATATATTGTTGTACAGATCCATCGTCTCTGTATATTATGTTAAAGTCATTTATATTCATTATATAATTCGTGCCTTCAATTTTTTGACTTGAACCAGAAACTCCATATACTGATCCACTCCAAAAAGTATACTGACCGTAACTATAGCATATAATTATTGCAAGTATGCCTATATGAATGAGCCAAGAGCCTAAATATCCTATTCTATTTTTGTTACTGAAGTATATTTCTTCAGAACTATTTGATATACGATTTATATTATTAAAACCTTTATTTGTAAAGATATGTTGTATTTTTGCGTCAGAAGAGTATTTAGTAGTATAAATAGGATTTTTTAACTGTTGTTGATTAGGAGGCAATTGGAATTTTTTAATTTTTTGAATAATATTCTTTAGTTTAACTGTACTGCACAAAATTAAATTAAATGATAAAGCAATGAAAAGTAGTATAAAGCCACTGGAGTGATAAATATCATTAAACTTAAAAGAAATAATAAGCTGAGCTAATAATGGAGAGTAAGTATTTAAATAAAACGCTTCTTGTCTTCCCTGAGGGACAACAGAACCTATAATAGCTACTAAACATAATATTCCAAGTAGTATTAATCCGAATTTCATAGATTTTAGAAATTTAAAGATCTTTTTTTTAGATATATTCACTTAATCACTTCCTTACATAATTTTTAAACATAGTTAAACTATATAAAAAGGTTCAGATGAAGTTTTATCTCCATCTGACCTTAAAAAATATTTACTGAAATTCTGATAAAATATCTAAAGCTTGTTGTGCATAGTCTTTAGCTTCATCTAATGTCTTTCTAGCTTTTTCTGAATTGTGGAATCCATTACCATTTTCTACAAATACAAAGTCCCATCTATATTGTGACTTTCTATGAAGATCCCATAATTCATTAATAGTTTCATCATCTAAGTGTTCATTTTCTAATGCTGATCCAAATTCTTCAATTAATTGTACAAGCATAGCTCCAATTTCTAATAACTCTTCTTCTGTTTCTTTTTGTATATTTTCCACTTTTTCTGTTAAACCGTCTATTTCTGAACTGTGACATGTACCACAGGATTCTTCTACAGTTTTTAAAGGGCTTTTTGCCCAGTGAGAAAGATATTCTTCACCATTTTCTTTCATTGTAGGCATATGACAATCGGCACATGTAACACCTAATTTATCGTGAACACTTCCAGTATAGGTTTCAAATTCAGGGTGCTGTACTTTAATTAAAGGAGTTCCAGTTCTAGGGTGCTTCCAATCATAGAAATCCATATCATCGTAGTATGATTCTATATCGCCTACTTCTAATCCGTTGTCCCAAGGTAATATTACTTCCTTTGTTTCTGAATCCATAGAATACTCTACATGACATTGAGCACAAGCTTCAGTACCAGGTTTAAGCTCAAAATCTAACTTTTCAACAGTAACATTAAATTGAGGAGTTGTAGCTTGAACTTGTCCAGGTTCATTCCTATGACATGTATAACATGTTAGTCCATATTCAGCTTCCTGAGAAACTTTATGAAAATCCATAGCATACAAATCGTCTCCATACTCTGCTATAAGTTTTTCATAATCTGCAGATTTACATGCTAAACATGAAGCACCTGGTTTCGGTCTTGCTGTGTTTATAACATCATTTAAAGCATAATAATGTCCTCTGGCAGCATAATACTCTTTTGAAAATCCATACCCATCATATAATACCTTTATATCTGGATACTCTTTCAAATAATCAAGAGGATGCGACCCACCTAATTCAGGATTTTCTGTTACACCATCTTTATATCTAGATGTTAATTGATAAGATTCATAAATTAATGGGTATTTCTCTTTCCATTCTTCAGCAGCTAGTATCATTTCATCTGGAGAAGGGATTTCAGCTTTTTTATTTTGATCTTCTTGTTGATTATCTTGTGGTTGCTGATTACCTTCATCTTCTGTATCTTCTTGAGGAGCACACCCAATAGATGTAATTAGAATTGAGAGGATTACAACAAAAGATATAATTAGGTTTTTATTTAGCTTCACTTAAATTCTCCTTTCTAGATATTGTCATCTTATATTATTCCAATAATTGAAAAAGTTATAATTTATTCGTATATCAATTAAAAATATTTTTTTAGTTAAATATTAGATTTTTTATATCATTTCATGATAATATTTAATTAATAGAAAATTATAAAAAGAAATAAATTAGGAGGGATCTATATGGCACTTTTAGAAATAACAGTAGTACCATTAGGTACAGAAAGTACTAGCGTTAGTAAATATGTAGCTGCTTGTCATAAGGTATTAGAGAAAGAAGAAGGTATAGAATATGAATTAACTCCTATGGGTACGGTTATAGAAGGAGAAATAGATAAATTATTCGAGGTAGCTAAAGAACTTCATCATGTACCTTTTAAAGAAGGCGCTAAGAGGGTTTCTACTAGTATGAAAATAGATGATAGACGTGATAAAGTATCTACTATAAAAGGGAAAGTTGAATCTGTAGAAAGTAAATTAAAATGAGAATAGGTGAATTTGCACAAAAACATTCTCTTACTATTGATGCAATTCGTCATTATATGGATTTAGAACTTCTTCTTCCTGATAAAAAAGGTGGACATTATTTTTTTGGTGAAAAAGAAGAAATTGATATAGAAAAAATTCTAGAGTTAAAGAAGTTAAGATTTAGTCTTGCTGAAATTCAAAGAATTTTAGTATATACTAGAGTATCCCAGTTAATATCATATGAAGATAAAATATATATTAAAAATCTTCTTCATTCTAAGCTAAATGAATTAAAAGAAACAAATCAACAAATTAAAATAGCTATGGATGTATTAAAAAATAAAATTAATGAGATGAGTAATGAAGAAAATATAAATAAAGATAAAGAAAATATAAAAAAAATAGAAATGGAGTCTATATAACTTTAGATGAAGAAGATAAGATAGAATTACCTATTGTTCTTATGTAAAATCAAATTCTAAGCTATTATCTATAATTCCAGAAGCTTCTAGAAAGTATTATGAAGAAAATGGACTTAAAAAAGCTATACATGAATTAAATCTAAAGTCAATTGAAATTACAGAAATGAATAGTATAGAAGAGGTAGAATCAAAATATGAGGATTTTTTCAAAGTAAAAAAATTATATTCATTAGTATATTGTGGTGAAAAATAAATAACATATGTTCTAACTAAAAGATAGGGTTAGCCCTATCTTTTGGTTTTTTTACTATGAAAAAACATAATAATGCATATTGATATAGGCAGTACCCTTCAAATTAAAATATAAGTAAGAATTTATTAGAATTTAAATTACTCTAGTTAATATTATATTTTGAAACTTAAAGTTTTATTTTGGAGGTAATGTTATGGAAATTAAACAAGATTTTAAAAGTATAAAAGAAAGTAGATCAGATAAAAAAAATAATTTTATTTGTTGCAGATAAGTTTGATCGTAAGAAGATTGCAGTAGGAATGGATTTTATATGTGGAATTCTAATGGTATTATTTTTTCTATTGAGTAAATCTAATGAAATAAAAATTTTTTATATTTATTTATTCTCTTTCTTACTTGCAACATCAAATGTATTCTTTGATGTTGCAATGGATGGCTATAGCTTTACCTGTAATACCAGCTTTTAGCATTTATTCTAAAGAAACATATTTTATTTACTATATAGTCCTTATGGCGATAGGAGGTTTAATTGTAGCTTTTGTTGATATTCCAATTATGGTAGTCTTTCAAAGACTTATACCAGATGAAATTAGGGGTAGAATTTTTAGTTTAATAGGAACTATGGCATTAGGAATAGATCCTTTAGGACTTTTATTAGCAGGTCTATTAATAGATTATATTCCTACCTGGATTCTACCTATAACTTCAGGAATATTGTTATTAGTAAAATTAATTTTATTTATAAAAAATAATGAAGTAAAAGAAATAATTTAATTAAATTTTGGATATAATATATTCTAAATCCTTTGACATTTTACCTCTTTATGATTATAATATTTGTAACAAAGTATTAAATTATAATAAATATATAAAAACTATGAAGAGAAGAGTAGGTATAGGAAGTAATTTTAGCGAGTCGGTGACGGTGAAAGACCGATATGAAGCCTGTATTGAAAAACATCTCTGAGTTTCTAACCGAAAGCTAAAAGCAAGTAGACTTAGACGGAGTCACACCGTTATATGTGGATAGTATAAAAAATGTACTAATAAAAGCCGGTCATATATGACAATTAGGGTGGTACCGCGAAATTATAACCTTCGTCCCTTTATTATAGGGATGAAGGTTTTTTATTGTATAAAAAAGTATAACTTATTATACTAAATTATTGAAAAACAAAATTTTAAAATCAGAATTTCTAACAATAATAAGAGGAGGAATTTTTTATGAAATCTGTACTTATAAAAAATATTTATCGAAACATAGATACATATGCAGATCAAACAGTAGTAATTGAAGGATGGATTAGAACATTAAGAGCATCAAAGGCCTTTGGATTTATTGAAGTGAACGATGGTAGTTTCTTTAAAAATATACAAGTTGTTTTTGAAGAAGGTTTAGAAAACTTCACACACATATCAAAACTTCCTATTAGTACATCTATTAAAGTAGAAGGGAAACTAGTGCTAACACCTGATGCAAAACAACCTTTTGAAATTAAAGCAACAAGTATTGAAGTGGAAGGTATGTCAGATAAAGAGTATCCACTACAAAAAAAGAGACATTCATTCGAATTCCTACGAGAGATTGCACATTTAAGACCTAGAAGTAATACTTTTTCAGCAGTATTTAGAGTACGTTCTTTAACTGCTTTTGCAATTCACCAGTTTTTCCAAGAAAGAGGTTTTGTTTATGCAAATACTCCTATAATTACAGCTAGTGATGCTGAAGGTGCAGGTGAAATGTTTAGACTTACAACGTTAGATCCTAAAAACCCTCCAGTAGATGAAGAAGGAAATGTTGATTTTACAAAAGATTTCTTTGGAAAGGAAGCCCATTTAACAGTTAGTGGACAACTGCAAGGTGAAGCCTACGCATTAGCATTTAGAAATATATATACATTTGGTCCAACTTTTAGAGCAGAAAACTCAAATACAGCTAGACATGCTTCAGAGTTTTGGATGATAGAGCCTGAAATAGCATTTGCAGATTTAAATGATAATATGGAATTAGCAGAAGATATGTTAAAGTATGTTATTAACTATGTTATGGAAAATGCACCAGAGGAAATGGAGTTCTTTAATAAATTTGTAGATAAAGGTTTATTAGATAGATTAAATAACGTTGCAAACTCTGATTTTGCTAAAGTTACTTATACAGAGGCAGTAGAATTACTTAAAAAATCAGGAAATAAATTTGAATATCCAATAGAATGGGGCAATGACTTACAAACAGAGCATGAAAGATATTTAACAGAAAAAATATTTAAAAAGCCTGTATTTGTAACAGACTATCCAAAGGATATCAAAGCTTTCTATATGAAATTAAATGAAGATAATAAAACAGTTGCAGCAATGGACTTATTAGTACCAGGCGTAGGAGAGATTATTGGCGGAAGCCAAAGAGAAGATAACTTTGAAATACTAGAACAAAAAATGGACGCTATGGATATAGATAAAAAAGAATATTGGTGGTATTTAGAACTTAGAAAATATGGTAGCGTAAGACATTCAGGGTTCGGGCTTGGTTTTGAAAGAGCTATTATGTATTTAACAGGAATGTCTAATATTAGAGATGTTATATCATTCCCTAGAACACCTAAGTCAGCAGAATTTTAATATTTAATTATAAATATCAAATATTAGAGTTGTTTGTTTATGACAAATAAGCCATTGATTAATTCAATGGCTTAATTTATTAACAAAGTAGATTATTTTATACAAAAATAGCTTATCATATTAATAGAATGTATTTTATATTAAATATTCTTAGATATATGTATTGGATAAATATAAATTAAGAATTTATAAAAGGAGATCATAAAATGAAATCAGAATTTTCAAGTTTAGGAATAAGAGAAGAAATAGTAAACAAATTAAAATTAGAAGGAATAGTAGAACCTACACCTATACAGAAAGAATCTATTCCGGCTGCTTTAAAAGGTAATGATATAATTGCTCAAGCTCAAACTGGTACAGGAAAAACATTTGCTTTTTTACTTCCAATATTAGAAAAAATTGATCCATCTAAAAAATCTGTACAAGCTTTAATACTTGCACCTACAAGAGAATTAGCACTTCAAATTACAACAGAGGCTAAAAAAGTATCAGAATCTGTAGAAGCAAATGTTCTTGCTGTGTATGGTGGACAGGATGTAGAAAAGCAGATTAAAAAATTAAAGGGTGGCATGCATATTGTAGTTGCTACACCAGGTAGGTTATTAGATCATTTAAGAAGAGGAACTATAAATTTAGGATCTGTAAGTAAATTGGTTTTAGATGAAGCGGATCAAATGTTAACTATGGGGTTTTTAGAAGAGGTAGAGTATATTATTAAAAAGGTGCCTAGTAAACGCCAACTGATGCTGTATTCTGCAACTATACCAAAAGGAATAAGAGCTTTAACTAATAGATACATGAAGAATTCAGTTGAAGTACGTGTTAAGAGTAGTAAAGTAACATTAGAAGAAATTGATCAGTTTGTAGTAGAGACTACTGATAGACATAAGCAACAAGCTTTAATCGAAAATATAAAGCAGCAAAATCCTTTTTTAGCTATTGCTTTTTGTCGTACAAAGCGTAGAGCAAAAACATTAAATCAAGCATTAGGCGAACAAGGATTTTTATCTGATGAATTACATGGGGATATGACTCAATCCAAAAGAGAAAGAGTAATGAAATCTTTTAGAGATGCAAAATTTCAAGTTTTAGTGGCTACTGACGTTGCAGCTAGAGGGTTAGACGTTGAAGGTATAACTCACATATATAATTACGATATTCCTCATGATGTAGAAAGTTATATTCATCGTATAGGTAGGACTGGTCGTGCAGGTGAAAGAGGAATGGCTATAACATTTGTAGCTCCAAAAGATAGAGATTTTTTAAATATGATAGAAAAAGGAACTAATCAAAAAATAGAAAAAGTTAGATTTCAACCAAAGGGTAGACAAGAGTCTATGGATGCTACTTTTGAAAGAGAATCTAATGTAAGAAATAAAACAAAACAGTCACATAAAGATAAATTTAAGAATAAAGAAAATAATAAAAAAGATTTCAGAAATTCTAGTAAAAAGAATAAAGACACAAAAAACTCTAAATATGGAAAAAGAAAAAGCAAATCCACTAAAAGAGGAAAAAGATAACAAAAAAGCATGTATTGTAGAAAAATATATTTATATATTGTATAGTAAATATTAAAGGTAAATAAAAAAGTTAAGAGGAGTAGATAAAATGAAAATACCTGCTTTAAAATTGGGAGACTTAGTAGCTTCTGTTCCAATAATTCAAGGGGCAATGGGTGTAGGAGTATCGCTTTCAAACCTTGCTTCAGGTGTAGCTAATGAAGGAGGAATTGGAATGATATCTGGAGTACAGATTGGTTATGATGAACCAGATTTTGAAAAAAACAACGGTGAAGCCAATGTAAGAGCATTAAGAAAGCATATCCAAAAAGCTAGAGAGCTTAGCCCTAAGGGCATATTAGGTGTTAATCTTTTAACTGCTATTAATAATTATAAAGAAATGACTAAAGCAGCTGTTGAAGAGAAAATAGATTTAATAGTTTCTGGTGCTGGTTTACCTAAAGATTTACCAGAATTTATAAAAGGATCCAAAACTAAAATAGCTCCTATAGTTTCTTCTGGTAAAGCTGCAACTTTAATATCTAAATTATGGGACAGAAGATTTTCTTATATACCAGATTTAATAATTGTAGAGGGTCCGGATGCTGGGGGTCATTTAGGGTTCTCATTAGATGAATTAAAATCTGAAACCAAACCTAAATTAAAAGAACGAGTAATGGAAGTTATACAGGCTGTTAAACCTTTTGAAGAAAAATATAATAAAAAAATTCCTGTAGTAGCAGCAGGTGGAATATTTAACGGAAAAGATATAGCTGAATATATTAAGCTTGGAGCTGCCGGTGTTCAAATGGGAACTAGATTTGTAGCTACACATGAATGTGATGCCGATATTAAGTTTAAAGAAGCATATATAAATTCAAAAGAAGGACAAGTACAAATAGTACAAAGCCCCGTTGGTATGCCAGGTAGAGCTATAAGGAATAAGCTTGTTGAAAAAGTAGAGTCTGCAAGAATTCCAGTGACTAAGTGTTATAACTGTTTAAAACCATGTAACCCTAAAGAAACTCCTTATTGTATATCTGGAGCACTTATAAATGCTGTAAAAGGGGAATTAGAACAAGGTCTTATATTTGCAGGAAGTAATGCACATAGAATAAATAAAATTGTATCTACAAAAGAATTAATAAGAGAATTAGTTACAGAAACTAAAGAAGCTTTAGCTTAAATATTATAACCTATATAAGAGGATGTAATATTATGCGAAAAGAGATTATAGTTAAAAACCTAATAATAGGAAATGGAATACCAAAAACTTGTGTGTCTATAGTAGGGAAAACTAAAGATTACATTATTAAAGAGGCTAACTTTTTAAAAACTATTAATGTGGATATTATTGAATGGAGAGTTGACTTTTTTGAACATGTTGAAAGTATAAAGAAAATAAAAGATGTTTTAAAGATTATTAGAAAAATATTAATAGACAAACCTATTATATTTACTTTCCGCAGTTCTAAAGAAGGTGGAGAAAAAGAAGTTAGTTCAGAGTTTTACTTTAGATTAAACAGAGATATTGCTAATACTAAGCTTATAGATATTATAGATATTGAACTTTTAAATAGTGAAAATAATATAAAAGAGTTAATAGATATATCTCATAAAAATAATGTTTTAGTAATTATTTCTTTCCACGACTTTAAAGAAACACCTTCAAAAGAAAAAATGAAATATTGTATGTATAGATCTATTGAATTAGGGGCAGATATTCCTAAAATAGCAGTAATGGCTAATACTACTGAAGATATACTAGATTTATTAGATATAACTCGTATAATTAAAGAAAAATATCCTAACATTCCTATTATTACTATATCCATGGGTAAAAAAGGTATAGTCAGTAGAATAACAGGAGAGTTATTTGGATCTAGCATAACATTTGCCTCAGCTAAAAAAGCTTCAGCACCAGGACAAATTCCAATAGATGATTTAAGTCATATAATTAAAATATTGCATAATAATATGTAAAATCCATAAACCCTAATATATATTAGGGTTTATTTTTGTTTTTATAGTAATATAATAAAAATGATCATTGTTTTAAAATTAAGAATAGTATAAAATTATATAAAGGTATATTTAGGGGGAATAGCATGGGTAAAATATTGGATAAGTTAGATACTTTATTTTATTTAAATAGGGGAGAGCTGACCTATAAAAAAGGTTGCTTTATGATTGTATTAGTCTTACTTGTAGGGTTTAGCCTGCCTATTTATATAAAATACGAAGACTACACATATGGTAAGTATAAAGCAGAATATACATATGTAGAAGAAATGCTAGAAACGTATAAGAGCGAAGAAGGGAACCATCCCGTAGGAGAAAAAGTTGATTTAAACAAAGAAGACGATCTAAAGCAGTTTATTATGCAGAACAATTTTAAAATAGGTAATGACTTATACTATATAGACACAAGTTTAATAGATGAATTAGCAAATGTAAAAAATACATATATTATAGATACGGATAGTAACCGAATATATACTAGTGAGTTTGCAGTATATCGATTCACACGGTGGCACTTTGTGTATTACTAAATATGAGTTTGTTTATTCATGTATAATATATAAAATAGCATATAAAAAAACCTCTCTATAATATAATTTAAATATTTAATATAGAGAGGTTTATATTTTTTTAGATTAAGCTTCTGCTAAAACAGCTTCAGTTTTAAAAACTTTAAACATATCAGCTTTTACTTTACAGATTGGGCAAGGACCTTCAAGTTCACCAGCTACTGTATGACCACATACTGGACATACATAAATAGTATCTTGGTCATAATCTGCACCTTTATCTACAGCCTCTTTAGCAGTTGCATATAAATCGGCATGAGTTTTTTCTGCTTCCATTGCATAATTAAAAGAACGCAAGCTTCCTTTTTCACCTTGCATTTCAGCAACAGCAATAAAAGCTGGGTACATTTGTTCTACTTCATAAAGTTCACCTTCCATAGCAGCCTTAAGATTTTCGGAAGTAGTTGTCATTCCGAATCCTCCTCCAGCAGTAACATCTGCATCTCCACATTCATTTTTTAATTCTTTAAAGTGATTATGCGCATGTACTTGCTCTGCATATGAAATAGCTACAAATAAGTTCTTTACATTTGGAAAACCTTCTTTTTCTGCAGCATCTCCCCATGCAAGATAACGCATATGTGCCATACTTTCTCCTCCGAAAGCTGATTTTAAGTTTGATGATGTCATTGGATTCATGATAAAATCTCCTCCCATAATTATATATTTTTTTATTTTAAAGCCTTAAGTTAAGCTTTAATTAACCCGACATAAAGTATTTACCCTAATTAATATTTAATAAACAAAAAAATTATACCTAATAATATTATATAGAGTTATTTATAGACGAAAGGCAAATAAAAGGATTTAAACATAATGTATAGAATAAAAATAATATGTATGTTAATATTTGAATTAACATTTATTTTAGTATAGGAGGATAATAATGAGTATACAACAATTAAAAGATATAACTAAAGAATATATAAGTCAAAATTTTGAAGCTATAGTATTAATAAGCGACATAAAGGTGAAGGCTTCAAGAAATGGAAAGAAATATGCAGATATAATAATTCAAGATTCATCTAAAATGATGGAAGCAAAGTATTGGGATTATGAAGGAAATGAAGAATTTATTAATTCAATAAATCCAGAAGATCCTATAAGTATAAAAGCTGTAGTAGGAGAATATAAAGATCAGTTACAAATAACCATTAGAGACATGAAAAAAGCTAATAGTGAAGAAGTGAATATGTCAGATCTTATTCCAGCTAGTACTTGGGGTGTAGACAGTATGGAAAAGGGGCTCAGGTATTTTTATGAAAAAATGAAAACTCCTCATATGAAAGAATTAATAGATAAAATGATTTTTTCTAATGATTATTTTAAAAAATATTCAACTCATCCAGCAGCAAGACAGGTTCACCATAATTTTTATCATGGATTGTTTCAGCATACACTAGAAGTTTTAAAGTTTGGATATACTGTTGCCACGACTAAAAAGCTTTCTGATAGACAGATCGAACGTTTAATAGTTATGACAATGCTTCATGATTGGGCAAAAATTTTAGAATATAAATCTTTACCTAGCGTAGGATTTACAGAAGAAGGAACAATGTTAGGACATATATTTTTAGGAGCACATAATACCTTAAATATTATAAATGAAATAGAAAACTTTGACGAAGATGATAAACTTATTATTTTAAATGGTATATTATCCCATCATGGTCATTTAGAATTTGGTTCTCCAGTATTACCAAAAACAATAGAGGCTCAAATACTACATCAGTCAGATAAAATGTCAGGAGATATTGAAAGTATACAATCTTTTATCAAAGATCAAGAAAATGAAGAGGATGTTTTTACAACTAAACTTTGGAATATGGGAACAGACTACTATAAAAAAGGTATGAAATAGTTAAAATGCAGAAATATTGATGTTATATTAAGATTAATAATAACTTGTTCTATGGGAAAAATATATTTAAACTATGGAAGGAGTTATTTTAATGTTTATACCAAATAGAGTTATGTTCCAAAAAGAAGCTTTAGAATATCCATTAGGAAAAGAATTATATAATAGGTTTAAAAGTGATTCTAACGTTGAAGTTATAAAGCTAACCTCAAATAGAATAAATCAACATATACCAGGAGACGATATGCATAAAAAATATAGAGAGGGCAAAAAAACATTAGTAGTTGGAATAAAGAAGAGCTTAAAGTTTCAAAGCTGTAAACCATCTGCTCATTACCAGCTTCCACTAGTTAGTGGGTGTATGGGTCAGTGTGAATATTGCTATTTAAATACTCAACTAGGAGATAAGCCATTTGTAAGAGTACATGTTAATGTTGATGATATACTAGACAAAGCTAAAAAGCATATAGAAGAACGAAAACCAGAAATAACTATATTTGAAGGAGCAGCAACCTCAGACCCTATTCCAGTTGAGCCATATACAAACTCCCTAAAAAGGGCTATAGAGTATTTTGGAAAAGAAGAATTCGCTAGATTTAGATTTGTTACTAAGTATAATGATGTAGATACCTTATTAGATGCTAAGCATAATGGACATACAGAAATTAGATTTAGTTTAAATACAGATAAAATAATAAAACAATATGAACATCATACATCAGGAGTAAAAAAAAGAATAGAAGCTGCTGCAAAGCTTGCAAGTAGTGGATATCCTATTGGATTCATAATAGCTCCAGTATTTATATATGATAATTGGAAAGAAGAGTATACAGAGCTTATAGATATGTTACACACAACTTTACCAAAAAATATAGATAAACCTATTGGATTTGAAGTTATTTCTCATAGATATACTACTAAAGCTAAAAATACTATACTTAAGGTTTTTCCAGAAACCACATTACCTATGAATGATGATGAACGGAAATACAAGTATGGTCAGTTTGGATATGGAAAATTTGTATATAACAAAGAAGAACTACAAGAAATGAAAGAATTTTTTCAATTACAGCTTGATAAAAAATTTAAGAATAAGGATATAAAGTACATAATATAACTTTATATAAATATAAACTGCAATTTACACTTATAGCTACTTTTAATTTCTAGAGTTATAATAAGATTACAGGACTAAGAACTTATTTATGTAGTTGTTTCACATCAACTATTTATAGGATTAAAGGACGAAAGAGAGAGTAAAATCGTGGGTTGAGCCTTTGTAATCTTTGTTAATAGATATAAGCGTACTGAGTAGTATTAAATTTAATATGTAAAGGATTTTATAATCAAATCGGAGGATGGGAGATTCATAATGGTACTAATATGGAATAAAATGTAATGTAAATCAACAACTAAAAAATATGAAATTTACTCATATAACAAAATTAAAACCTTAAAAAGACTACTGTGGGGACAGCAGCCTTTTTTATTTAAATGCTTTTAATCCGTATTTTATTTAATATCAAATCAATGATTTAAATTAAATCTCCATCTACTTTAATTATAGTTAAAGTCGCACCGGCGCCATCTTGCAATGTTACTGCTCCTAATAAGCCAAAAAGTTCTAATGATATTGTGCTTCCAGCTGTTAGTGGAACAATAATTGAATTATTAAAACTAGAAACAGAAAGAACTGGCTGAATTTCTGAAGCTGGACTTGGAGATCCATTTATTAAGATTCGAGAGCCAAGTAAAAGTCCTGCAGTAAGGTTTATACTATAAGAAATATAATATCTTCCATCTTCTGGAACAGTAAATACTGTGTTAGAACCATTTACTGTAATATTATCTAAGGTTTGAGCATTTGGTAGTTCAACTAAGGTTCCTAACAATACAACAGTTATGAGTGCCCCCTCAGTATTAGCTGCAAATGCAGATGTTTCTGTTATTGATGATCCCTGAGGTCCTTGAGGTCCTTGAGGTCCTTGAGGTCCCAGAGGTCCCTGAGGTCCTTGAGGTCCCTGAGGTCCTTGAGGTCCCTGAGGTCCTTGAGGTCCCTGAGGTCCTTGAGGTCCCTGAGGTCCTTGAGGTCCCTGAGGCCCTTCAGGGCAAGGAGGATATGGTATTAGTGGTTTTGGGGTATGACATCTAAATTTAACAGAATTATCTTTTTGGCAATCACTTGGAATAACATAGCAATTTCTTTTGGATCTATAATTATTATTGTCGCAGTTCATAGTATACACTCCTATATAAAATATTAGACAATGCTTTAAGCTTTTGCCTAATATTATTATATTAGACTTGAAATGAAAAGGTACATCACATGATAGAATATAATTAAAAAGTATTTTAAAGTAGACAATTGATTAATAATTGAAAAACCTAATAATGTAGGTTGTTAACCTAACTCATCTTTATAAAAAATAGAATTTAGAACTGGTTAATTATTAAATTTATCATTGTAATATCTTTATAGGACTTGATAAATTATTTTTATAGATTTTCATGATTACGAGTTGATGAGTCAGTCATTTTGAATATACTCTTAATTGTTTTGTCAAATACAATCTTTTCAGCAAATTCTTTGCTAAGAATCAGAAGATAAATCTCCATAATTAAAATTAAAATTAATTTTATTATTGATTTTTAATTTAAGATTAGTTACCATAAACATAAAAGCTTATTTTATGTTTAGTATTTGTTTGGTAACTATATTTTTATAGGCTGGACCATAGAAGGAGGGGTATTAAAATGAAAAAACTAATATCATGGAACGTAAATGGATTAAGAGCTTGTGTTAAAAAAGGATTTTTAGACTATTTTAATGAAGTAGATGCAGATATATTTTGTGTTCAAGAAACTAAACTTCAAGAAGGGCAAATAGACTTGGAACTTGAAGGTTACAATCAATATTGGAACTATGCAGAAAAAAAGGGTTACTCTGGCACTGCTATTTTTACAAAGGAAGAACCTATTTCTGTTTTTAAAGGAATAGGTATAGAAGAGCATGACAAAGAGGGGAGAGTAATAACATTAGAGTTCGAAAACTTTTATATGGTAACAGTTTATACTCCCAATTCCCAAAGAGGCTTAGCTAGACTTGAATATAGAATGGATTGGGAAAATGCTTTTAGAGAATATATAAATAAGTTGGATAAAGAAAAACCAGTAGTATTATGTGGAGATTTAAATGTTGCTCATAAGGAAATAGATCTTAAGAATCCTAAAACTAATAGAAAAAATGCAGGTTTTAGTGATGAAGAAAGAGAGAAATTTACAACATTTTTAGATAGTGGTTTTGTAGATACATATAGATATTTTTATCCAGATAAAGAAAGTGTTTATTCTTGGTGGTCTTATATGTTTAATGCAAGAAAGAACAATGCAGGATGGAGAATAGACTATTTCTGTACATCAGAAAGATTAAAAGAAAAATTAATAGATGCAGATATACATACTGAAATATATGGTTCTGATCATTGTCCTGTAGAGCTTAAGTTAGATATATAAAGAGTCAATATTAAAGTTGTTTATTTACAATAAAGTTGAGGTGAATAATATGGACGGATTAAGTTTAACAAAAGAGTATATTGATATAGTTAAAGAAGATGAGGAAAAATATTATAAAGACTATAAAAAAGCAGTAGATAAGGTAGCTAAATCTAATGCAAAGTATAAAGGAAAGCCGATTCCTTTTTTATATCAGCCTATGTTTTTTACACAGGAAGATATAGACAGCTTTAATGATATATGCTCTACTTTAATATCTATAGCTAATAAGGTTACGGCAAAATACATAGAATCACCACAATATAGAAAAAAATTTAATTACTCTAAATTGTTAGAAGAGCTTATATTAATAGATCCAGGATATGATATAAATATTCCAGTAGGAAGATTTGATCTTTTCTATGGGGGTCCTGGTAAATTTAAATTTATTGAAGTAAATACAGATGGCACATCAGGTATGAACGAAGATAATATTTTTTCTAAGATTTTGTTAGAATCGGAGTCTATGAAGGTTATGAAACAAAGATATAAAGCAGATTATTTTGAATTAATAGATGCATGGGTAGAAGAAAGTCTAAAGATATACAATAAGTTTGACAAAAAAGTAGATAAGCCTAATATAGCAATAGTAGATTTTAAAGAAACAGGAATAACTGCTGAATTTGAAGAGTTTAAAAAGGCTTATATTAAAAAAGGATATAAAGTAGAAATAGTAGATCCAAGAGATTTAAAGTATGTTGATGGAAAGTTATATTTTGAAGATATGAGAATAGATCTTATATACAGAAGAATTGTAACAGTAGAGTTTATTGAAAAAAGCAAAGAAATACCAGATTTAATTCAGGCATATAAAGATGGAGCTGTTTGTGTTGTAGGATCTTTAAGATCTCAAATAATGCATAATAAAATTATATTTAAAGTTCTTCATGATGAAGATACTTTGGAATTTTTATCAGAAGAAGAAAGAAAGCTTATTAGAAATCATATACCTATTACTAAAGAGTTTAAAGGAAATAATGGAATTCTTGAAGAGGTAATTAACAATAAAGATAAATATATAATAAAACCTACAGATTCCTTTGCATCTCAAGGAGTTAATACAGGACGAGACTTTTCTCAAAAAGAGTGGGAATTACTAGTTAAAGAATGTTGGGAAAATGATTATATATACCAAGAATTTATAGATCCTTATACTAGACCATTCGTTGTATTTGAAGAGGGAGATCTTAAGGTAAAAGACTTTAAGCTCAACATTGGAATACATATGTATAATGAAAGATTTGCTGGTGTTTATACTAGAATAAGTAGAAATAACATTATATTTGGAAGAGAAGGATATTTTTCTATTCCAAATATGTTAGTTAGATAATATTTAATAATTTAATTTTATACATTATTAAAAAGGCAACCTAAATTGGATGTATTCTCTGCATAATAAAAATTATAAAAAAAATTTTTATTATGCAGAGTTATATATCAATTTACAGGTTACCTTTTTTATTTAATAAAAATCAATTACGTCTGTACTACCTTGTACAGAAACATCAACCTCTATACTAAAATTTACAGAATCAAATATATTATCACTATCTATATCAGCATTTGGATATTTTATATCTATATCCTTCTGCAAATTATATATATCAATATCTTGTTCTTTGTATTTTTCGTACAAATCAATTAAATTTTTTTTAATGTTTTCTTCTGCAGACTTTTCTAAGGCCTTTTGATCTTTTAAGTAGCTTATATTAAAGGTTTTTTGTACTTCTGCAATTGTAGTTTGTAATTTTACTTTTTTGGTATAATATATAGTGTTTCCATCATATTTAATATCTTGACTTAAATTGGTATTTGCAATTTCTAAAGTAATAAGTGCATCTTTTATATTTGGATGAGGAACAGTTGTATAGCCAATGGTTAATTTATCTATTAAAAGAGTATAATAAAATGATTCATCATAATCTAATACATTTATGAACTTATCCTCATTGAATATTGCTAATTTGTGAGTAGTTATCCTTGGCATTATAACTCCTTCTTTTTTTTCTATAAAACTTATAGGTACGATTTTACTTCCAAGTTTTCTAGTAATAAAATATTCATCAATCCTTATTAATGGTTGTCTTGTTTGCGCTGGCTTATTTTCAGTTAAGTCAGATAAGTAAATTCCTAAAAACATTTCTTCTTGAAGTTCTATTTTCATAAGTTCTTCTAAATCTATATTAGTAGTATATAGGAATTGTCTTGCTAAAAGTTCTTGATCTCTAAAAAAGACATCAATAAACTCATTTAGACCGTATTTAGAAGCTTTTTCACTAAATATTATTGCTTTATTTTGAGTATAATTAAGCTTTAGTCCAGAAGTATCATTCAAATGTCGACTTGCTTCAAAGATAGTATCGCCAGTCCCTTTCAATAATATCCTAGAATCTCCACCAGCTGCTTCTCCTGAAAGAGCAACACTTTTATATGCTTCAGTATATAAAATAGGATTGTTATTTTCATCAATATCTATAAATACAGCTGTTACAAACACAACCCTATTTACATCTCTATAATTAAAGCATCCAGTTAATACTAAAGTTAAACTTAGTATAATAATTAATTTTCTCATTATTTATCATCTTCCTCAATAAAAATATATTGATTTACTTTATCAAGTTCTCCTGTTAATATTATGTCTTTGTACTTAAAGTCTTTAAATGTTCCCAATGGATATAAATAAGGATATCCACAACTTGTAAGTCCAGCAAGATGGGAGCAAAGTAAAATAAAACCAATATAAAATCCTGGCAATCCTAAAAGTGATGATAAAATTAAAATTAACATATTCCATATAAATATAGCTGTAGATATTGCAGGAACTAAGAAAGAAGCTATAGATGTAAAAGCTACTATTAAAACGGTAGCATGTGAAGTTAATCCAGACTGAACAGCAGATTCTCCTAATATTAAAGCACCAACTATACTAAGTGTTGGTCCTATAGGTTGTGGAAGCCTAACACCAGCTTCTCTTAAAATTTGAAAAAATACAATCATTATTATTACTTCAATTACCATAGTAAAAGGGACACCAGCTCTAGAGGCTGATACACGAAATATGAAAACATAAGGTACCAAATTAAAATGATGTGTAAACAAAGCTATGTATAAGCCGGGTGCTAAAACAGAAAGTAAAAACGATCCCCATCTTAAAATAGACCCTATATTTGCCATAAATTTATTAGTTGTATAGTTGTCGGTGGTTCTAAAGCTTTCGATAAAAAAGTAAGGTGCATAACATACAAAAGGGGTACCATCTACTAAAATAGCGATTCTACCTTCAGCTAGCTTTATAGCAATATTATCCGGTTTTTCTGTATATCCAATAGTATCAAATGGAGTATTCTTACACTTTAATTCTTCTTCTATATTGTTTATATATATTAAATAATCAGTTGTTACATTTTTAATTTTTTTCTTCACATAGTCAATAAGTTGTGTTGGACAATTTCCTTCTATATAGCTTAATATTACTTTAGTATTAGATTTTTCACCTATATTAAAAGATTCAAATTTTAGATTAGGGTCTTTAATTCTTTTTCTAATAAGAGATATGCTATCAGCTAATGCCTCGTTAAACCCTGCTCTAGGTCCCTTTATAACTGATTCAGTAGGCGGTATTTCTATAGAGCGGTTAGCAAAACAAGAACTATCACAAGAAATTGCCTTATTAAGAAAGTCAAATATAATTATAATATCACCAGAAAGAATATGGTTAATAGTATCTTCTTTACAGTCTAGATCAATAATAGAAGCTGCTTCTATTATTTCTTTTTTTGCAGTTTCTAGATTATTGATATGCTTATTTGAGTTTAAAATTGGTGAAATTATAAAGTCACTAACATGAACTCGATCACAACTAGCACTGTCAAATATTATATTAATGGTCCCTTCTTTTACTTCTATCTCCCTATAAACTATAGATATATTATTTTTTAATGTTTCTTTAATATAATTTATCCATACCTTAGATACCTTGCTCAAAGTTAAATCACCTCTATATTATAAAAAGTTAATGATTACTATGAAAATTCTATTAATAAAGTTACATGTAGTATATTTTGTGTGTTTTTTGTAATAATATACAAACAATAGAAATTTGGAAATATTAAATGTGTGAGGGATAAAATGGATAAATTTACATCAAAGCATTATGCTTTTTTAATCTTAGCGACTGGAATAGTTTCAATGAAAACCTATCCTAAAATTTTTATGATACATGGAGGAAGGGAGACTTGGATCGCTGTTATAATTGCATCTTTTATAGCATTAGCTTTTTATGTTTATATTTTAAGTATATGTAAAAAATATAATGTGTATAGTTTTCAAAAAATATATATACAGACATTAGGAGAAAAATTAGGAAATACATTTATAATATTGTTTATGTTAACACTCTTTATGACATTAATTGAAAGCGCTTCTGCAGAGGCAAACTCTATGCACACAAATATGTTACTTGAAACGCCACATTGGTACTTTCTTATATTCTTTATAGTTCCTATTATATATACTATTAGAAAAGATATAGTTGCAGTTATAAGTGTTACTATGATAGGTATAGTCTTAATAATGCTTGCAGGAATTAATTTGTCTATTCTTACTTATAAATATAAGCATTTTGAATTATTATTTCCAATTTTTAGTCACGGAGTACATGGTGGATTTTTTATATCTATAGCAAAGATATTAGGGCTATATGGTTCTATATCTATAACATTACCATATATAGCTAAATTAAAAGACTATAAAAATATAATTAAGCATAGTGTTATAGGTCTTATAATAGTATTTCAAATGGAAATAGTGGCTATTGTTGGTATTATAGCTACATTTAATATTGATTTTGCTAATACGATGTCATATCCTAAGCTTTTACAAACTCAGCAAGTTACATACTTTAGGTTTTTGGAATTTGGAGAGCTTTATGTAATGCTTCAAATAGTAGGAGGATGGATTTTAAAATATTTAGTGTCTTTCTATGCAATACTTCTTTTAAGTAAAGAAATATTTAAGTTTAAGAAAAAACAATTAATATACACAACATACATAGGTAGTGTATTAGTATATATTGCTTCTTATTATATAGCTAAAGACTTAGCATTGCTTTTTAACTTTTTTTCTATTTACTCATATGTTTGTTTAATAAATTTTGTAATAATTCCTCTTATAGTGTTTACAATATTTGCTTCTAAAATGAAGAAAAAAAATAGTCAAATTAGTGGATAAAAGTAATATATTACAATTTAAATTATAAATATATCAACAAAGCCTATCTTATATAATTTAAGATAGGCTTTGTTATGTTTAAGGTGTTAGCTTAATATTGACAATACTAATTAAGTTATATACAATTAATATATTTACAATGTACAGGTACAAAATTAAAAATATAAATAAGATATGAATTTATAGTATTTTAGATTTATAATATTAACATAAATACAAATTTAAAAAGGTGGTTAAAAATGGACTTTATATATCAATTAATTTATACATTACCAGCAGTATTAATAGCAATATCTATGCATGAATTTGCTCATGGTTACGTTTCATATAAATTAGGTGACCCTACACCAGAACAAAGTGGAAGACTTACATTAAATCCTTTAGCTCATCTGGATCCATTAGGTGCTTTAGCTTTGCTAGTTTTTAAATTTGGTTGGGCAAAGCCAGTAGGGGTTAATCCATATTACTATAAAAACAAGAAAAAAGGTATGGTTATGGTGTCTCTTGCAGGACCTATAATGAATTTTACTCTTGCGTTTTTAAGTATTGCTATTATGGGAATTATTTTAAAAACTACTGGAGGCTATGTTGGAAATTTTGTTTTTTATATATTCAACTTTTTAAATTATTTATTTATTATAAACATAGGTCTTGGAGTATTCAATTTAATACCTGTTCCTCCATTAGACGGCTCTAAAGTGTTAGGTGCAGTTTTACCTACAGATAAGTACTTTAAATATATGAAATATGAAAAGTATGGAATGGGTATATTATTGGCATTATTATATTTTAATGTTTTAAGTTTACCCCTTAATGCTGTATTAGGTAGCATAAGTAACATTATGTGGAATGTCGTAGGGTTTGTTTTAAACTTAAGTTAATACTATATAAATTTAAGAACAATTTTCTAGTTTTATTTATGCCATTTAATAAAAAATATTTATATAAATTCAACTCAGGGATTAATCCCTGAGTTTTTATTTTAAATAAAAAGTATTGACAATAGAATTAATATACATTAAAATGTATATTAATTCATGATTGAGAATAAATTAAGATTTAGTTTAGATGAAATATTTAATAAATGTGAACGCTAAATTACATAGTTCTGGAACCTATAGAGTTAAAGATTTACATTGAATAAAAAGGAGTTTTAGAACTTTTAGATATCGGATAAAAATTCAAAAAAATATAAACTATAATTTATAATCATATATGATTTATATGAATATTTATTATATGAAATGTATAAAAACAAAAATGGGGGGATTGGAATGTATACTATAAAACTACCACAATATAGTATTGGCAAAGGATCTATACAAAATTTAAGTGATATATGTATGGGGCATGGTAAAAAAGGTTTAGTAATAGGTGGAAAAACAGCTTTAGAAAAAACTGAGGAAAATATAAAAGATTCTTTACAAAAAATAAATATAGAAATTGCTGACTTTATATGGTATGGCGGTGAATGTAGTTTTAATAATATAGAAATGCTGAAGGAAAAAGCAGAAAGTTTAAATGTTAATATGCTAATTGGAGTTGGAGGAGGTAAAGCTTTAGATACTACAAAAGCTGTAGGAGAGAAAACTGGACTTCCTGTAATAACAGTACCTACAATAGCTTCTACTTGTGCAGCAACAACAATGTTATCCGTAATATATGAAGATAAGGGAGATTTTAACTCAATTTACTTATTAAATAATCCACCAGTACACATTTTAATAGATACAGAAATTAGTGCTAAATCGCCTACTAAGTACTTATGGGCTGGGAGATACAATAGCAAAATATTATGAGTTAGAAGCTACTACTAAAGATAAAATCTTAAGTCATTCTGTTAATATGGGTAAAAATTTAAGCATTATGTGTGTTAATCCACTAATAGAATATGGAGCTAGAGCTATTGAATACAACAATAAAGGGCTTACTTCTTTCGAGCTTGAATAAAGTATTTTAAATATTATTATAACTACTGGAATTGTATCTATGGTAGTAGGAGAAGAAAATAATGGTGCTTGTCATGGAATGTATTTAGTATTAGAAGCAATTTTAAATGAAGGTGATAAAGTAATTATACATGAACCATTCTTTACTCCTTATTCTCAGCAAATAAAGTTAGCAGGTGGCAAAGTAATTACTTTAGAAACATATGAAGAAGATAATTTTCAAATTAATATAGATAAGTTAAAATCGAAAATAACTAATAAAACCAAAGCTATTATTATAAACACACCAAATAATCCTACAGGAGCATGTTTTAGTAAAAAAACTTTAGAGTCAATTGCTAAAGTAGCAATTGAAAAAGACTTAATAGTTATTGCAGATGATATATGGAAGTTTTAGTTTTGGTGAACCTTTTATTCCTATTACAACATTAGAAGGAATGAAAGAAAGAACTATAACTATTGGTAGCTTTTCTAAAGATTATGCAATGACAGGATGGAGAATAGGTTATGTAGCAGCACCAGATTTTATTATTAATTGTATTAAAGATATAAATGAAGGTGTATGCTTTACTGCTCCAACTATTTCTCAAAGAGCTGCTATACATGCTTTAAGAATGAGAAAACAAGTTCAGCCACTTATGGTAGAAGAGTATAAAAAGCAGGTTTTTTATGCATATGAAAGAGTTAAAAACATTTCTAGTATGTCTGCAATACCTCCACAGGGAACTTTTTATATGTTTATTAATATAAAAGATACAGGGCTTACATCAGTACAAGTAAGTGAAAAAATATTAGAAGAAGCTCATGTGTTAGTGATACATGGTAGTGGGTTTGGAGAAAGTGGAGAGGGTTATATAAGAATTGCTTGTACAGTAGGAGTTGAGAAACTTAAAGAAGCTTTGGTAGTGTAAATTAATC
>JADWMM010000022.1 GCA_015978205.1 Alkaliphilus sp. NP8
CTTATGAAAGAAGCAGGATTAGAAGATGGTTTCTCAACAACTATCTGGACTAACGATAATAAGCAAAGAATGGATATTGCAGAAATAGTTCAAAACCAATTACAAGCAATCAACATTGATGCACAAGTTGAAGTAGTTGAGTGGGGCGCTTATTTAGATGGTACAGCTAATGGAGATCATGAAATGTTCGTATTAGGATGGGTTACTGTAACAGGAGATCCAGATTACGGTTTATATCCTTTATTCCACTCTTCACAGTTTGGAGGAGCAGGAAACAGAACATTCTATGCTAACGATAGAATCGATGAATTATTAGATTCAGCTAGAAGAACTTCAGACGATGCTGAAAGAGAAACAGCATACTTAGAAGTACAACAAATCGTTAGAGATGAAGCTCCATGGATATTCTTAAATACTGGTGAAAATGTAGCTGGTGTAAGAAATAATGTAAAAGGATTCCAGCAACATCCGGCAGGACATCATAACTTAGATACTGTGTATTTTGAGTAATAACAGATATATTTGACAGCATGTACATTTATAAGGATGTTTAAAAATATAGGGTCATATTTATATGACCCTATATTTTATAAGTATTAATATATAAGTTTATATTAAATATTAGAATTGTTATTGTCTTATACTCTAGATAGGAGGATTCTTATGCATAAGTATATATTTAAAAGAATTATTATGTTGATTCCAGTTATATTAGGTGTTTCTTTTATCGTATTTACTTTGATGTACCTTACACCTGGAGATCCTGCGAGAATTATGCTAGGTGAATCAGCACCTGAAGAAGATGTTATAAGATTACAAGAGGAAATGGGATTAAATGATCCTTTCTTAGTTCAATACGGTAGATATGTTAGAGATGCTGTAGTATACCAAGATTTAGGACGTTCTTATACATCAAATAGACCTGTGTTTACAGAAATAATAACAAGATTCCCAGCTACATTTAAGTTAGCTGCAACAGGTGTGGCTGTAGCAATAGCTGTAGGTATTCCTACGGGAATAATTTCAGCTACAAAACAATATTCTTTATTCGATTCGGTTAGTATGGTGGCCGCATTAATAGGAGTTTCTATGCCAAACTTCTGGCAAGGTCTTATGATGATATTATTATTCTCAGTAAATTTAGGGTGGTTCCCATCGTCCGGGTATAACACCGTCAGTCATATGATATTACCTGCTATTACAATAGGGACAAGTTCAGCAGCTATTATTACTCGTATGACTAGATCTAGTATGCTTGAAGTTATCCGTCAGGATTATATTAGAACAGCAAGAGCTAAAGGACAAAATGAAACAATTATAACTTTAAAACATGCTCTTAAAAATGCACTTATTCCAGTTGTAACAGTTATTGGGCTTCAGTTTGGATATTTATTAGGAGGAGCTGTACTAACAGAGTCTATTTTCTCTATTCCTGGAGTAGGGCGTTTAATGGTAGATTCTATTAAATCTAGAGACTTCCCGGTTGTACAAGGTGGAGTATTATTTATAGCTATTACTTTCACCATTGTGAATCTTTTTGTTGACATTTTATATGCTTTCTTAGACCCAAGAATTAAGTCGCAGTATCAGTAATCTGAAAAGGAGGTAAAACTATGGACGGTACAAAGGTAGATGTGAAAAAAAGTGGAGATAGTTTAAGTAAAGTACCAAATAAAAAAAGAAAAACAGGTCCTTGGCGTGATGTTTGGCAAAGATTAAAAAAGAATAAAATGGCTATGTTTGGACTAGTTGTTATAGGACTTTTAGTATTTGCAGCATTATTTGCGGAGCAAATAGCTCCCTATGGATTTGATGACCAAAACTTACAAGATAGATTATTATCACCTAATTCACAATATTTATTAGGAACAGATAATTTTGGGAGAGATATTTTTAGTCGTATTATTTTTGGTGCAAGAATTTCTCTTCAAGTAGGATTTATAGCAGTAGGTATTTCTGCAATAGTAGGAGGAGCTTTTGGAGCTATTGCTGGATATTATGGTGGAAAATTAGATAACTTTATAATGAGGGTAATGGACGTTTTACTTGCTATACCTGGAATATTACTTGCTATATCAATTGTTGCAGCTTTAGGACCAGGACTTGTAAACGTAATGATTGCCGTAGGTATAGGTTCGGTTCCACAATATGCTCGTATAGTTAGAGCATCTATTTTATCTATAAGAGATCAGGAATTTGTTGAGGCAGCGAGAGCTGTAGGAGCAAATGACTTTAGAATTATAATGAAGCATATTATACCAAACTCATTAGCACCAATCATTGTACAGGCTACATTAGGTGTTGCAAGTGCAATTCTTTCAGCAGCAGGGTTAAGTTTTATCGGCTTAGGAATTCAACCTCCAACACCAGAGTGGGGTGCTATGTTATCAACTGGACGTGATTATCTTAGAGATCACTGGCATGTAGCAACATTCCCAGGACTTGCAATAATGATTACTATATTTGGATTAAACCTTCTAGGAGACGGATTAAGAGATGCACTTGATCCTAGATTAAAGAATTAATCCCTGAAAAATAGGAGGTAATAAAATGAGTGAAAAGAATTTATTAGAGATAAAAGATTTAGCTATTCACTACGTAACGGAAGATGGAACAGTTCGCGCTGTAGAAGATATGAGTTTAGAAGTAGGAGAAGGTGAAACTCTAGGACTCGTAGGAGAAACAGGAGCAGGAAAAACTACAACAGCTTTAGGGGTTATGCAGTTAGTTCCAGACCCTCCGGGTAAAATTGTTAATGGAGAAATTTTATTCGAAGGAGAAGATCTTCTAAAGAAAAATAAAAATGAACTTAGAAAAATAAGAGGAAATAAAATCTCAATGATATTCCAGGATCCAATGACTTCATTAAATCCAGTAATAACAGTAGGAGATCAGATTGCAGAAGTTGTAAAACTGCATCAAAATTCAAACGCTAAAGAAGCTGAAGAAAAGGCTAAAGAAATGTTAGAAGTAGTAGGGATACCGGCAGGTAGAGTAAATGATTACCCTCACCAATTTAGTGGTGGAATGAGACAAAGAGTAGTTATAGCAATAGCTCTTGCATGTAATCCCAAACTATTAATTGCAGATGAGCCAACTACAGCTTTGGATGTTACTATTCAAGCACAGGTTCTTGAGCTTATGAAAAAACTAAAAGATGAATACAACACATCTATGATAATGATTACTCACGATTTAGGTGTAGTTGCAGAGGTATGTGATAAAGTAGCAATTATGTATGCAGGAAAAGTAGTGGAATACACAGATAAAAGAAGGCTATTTACAACTCCTAAGCATCCATACACATTAGGACTATTTAATTCAATACCAAATGTAGAAGAAGATGAAGAAAGATTAAAGCCAATAAAAGGATTAATGCCAGATCCAACAGATTTACCAACTGGATGTCCTTTCCATCCAAGATGTCCTGATGCAACACAAGAATGTAGTGAAAGAGTACCAAAAAATACAGAAGTAGAACCAGGACATTTCGTTAACTGTTTATTATATGAAAAATAAAGTATTAATCTAGGAGGTGAAAAAAATGGCAGAAAAATTAATAGAAGTTAGAAATCTAAAGAAATACTTTGAAACTAAAAAAGGATTACTTCACGCAGTGGATGATGTAAACTTTTATATAAAAAAAGGAGAAACATTAGGACTAGTAGGAGAGTCTGGATGTGGTAAATCTACTACAGGTAGAGTAGTATTAAGATTATTAGAAGCAACTGATGGAGAAATAATATTCGAAGATAAAAACATTTTAGAATATAACAAAGAGCAAATGAGAAAAATGAGACAAGAAATGCAAATAGTATTTCAAGATCCATTTGCATCATTAAACCCTAGAATGAGTTTATCAGAAATTATAGCAGAGCCATTGAGAGTTAACAAAGTATATAAATCTAAAATAGAAATGCAAAAGAAAGTAAAAGATTTAATGGATACGGTAGGATTATCTCAAAGACTAAAAAGTGTGTACCCTCATGAACTAGATGGAGGAAGAAGACAGAGAATAGGGATAGCAAGAGCGCTAGCTCTAAATCCAAAATTCATTGTACAAGATGAGCCAGTATCAGCACTTGATGTTTCCATTCAAGCACAGATATTAAATCTAATGGATGATCTACAAGAAGAATTTGACCTAACATATTTATTTATTTCTCATGACTTAAGTGTTGTAAAGCACGTAAGTGATAGAATAGCAGTAATGTATTTAGGAAAAATTGTAGAACTATCAGATTACAAATCAATATTTAAATCACCAAAACATCCATATACTCAGGCTCTACTTTCTGCTATTCCAGTTCCACAGATAGATGTAAAAAAAGAAAGAATAATATTAAAAGGAGACGTGCCAAGTCCGATAAATCCACCAGAAGGCTGCCGTTTCTACGGAAGATGTAGATATAGACAAGATATATGTAATCAAAAAACACCAGAGTTAAAGGACATAGGAAACGAAACATTTGTAGCATGTCACTTTACTGA
>JADWMM010000065.1 GCA_015978205.1 Alkaliphilus sp. NP8
GATGTGTTAAGAGACAGACCTATTAATATCAATATATAAAATTTTAACTTATTATAAAATAAAAAACCACCTCGGGATAATATTACCAAGGTGGCCAAAGTTTAAACTTCCATTATTACTGGTAGAATCATTGGTCTACGTTTAGTTTTCCCGTATAAGAAATCCTTTAAACTATCTCTTATAGCACTCTTTAATGTTGACCATTCTCTTATATTTTGCTGCTCACAACCATCTAAGGCTACTCTAACCACTTTTCTAGCTTCGCCTATTAAATCTTCAGATTCTCTCACATAAACAAAACCTCTAGAAATTATATCTGGTCCTGCTAAAGTTTTTCCAGTATCTTTGGAGATTGTAACTACTACTACAATTAATCCATCTTCTGATAAATGTCTTCTATCTCTAAGAACGATATTTCCTACATCTCCTACACCTAGTCCATCTACTAAAACTCTACCTGACTGTACATTTCCACTTGTTTTTCCATAATCTTTACCAAATTCAAATACAGTTCCATTTTGACCTATAAACACATTTTCTTTTGGCATACCTAAGCTTTCTGCTAACTGTCCATGTTGTCTTAAATGTCTATATTCCCCATGCACTGGTATAAAGTATTTAGGTTTAGCTAATGTATGAATTAATTTCAACTCTTCCTGACATGCATGTCCAGATACATGAACTTCTGCTAATCTATCGTAGATAACTTCCGCTCCTTTTTCAAACAATTGATTTATAACACGTGTAACTGATTTTTCATTTCCTGGAATTGGACTTGAAGAAAATACTACTAAGTCACCTGGTCTAATATCTAATTTTCTGTGATCTGAACTAGCCATTCTTGACAATGCAGCCATAGGCTCCCCTTGACTTCCAGTAGATAAAATTACAATTTTATTATCATCATATTTATCCATTTCATTTATATCTATAATTAATCCTTCTGGCACATTTAAAATTCCTAAATCTTGAGCAACAGATATTACATTTATCATACTTCTACCAGATGTTACTACTTTTCTATCATATTTGTGTGCTGCATCTAATACTTGTTGCAATCTGTGAACATTTGATGCAAATGTTGCTACAATAATTCTTTCTTTAGTAGCATTTCTAAAAATATCATCAAAAGTTGCTCCTACACTTTTTTCAGACATTGTAGTTCCTGGTCTTTCTACATTCGTACTGTCTGCCAGCATTACTAGAATACCTTCTTTGCCTAATTCAGATATACGATGTAAATCCATTACTTGTCCATCTATTGGCGTATAATCTATTTTAAAGTCTCCTGTGTGGAATATTATACCTAATGGCGTATGTATAGCTATAGCACACGCATCTGGTATACTGTGACTTGTATGAATAAATTCTGCTTCAAACTCTCCAAGTTTAATTTTATCTCCTGGTTCTACTCTTTGTAAATGAACATTATTAAGTTTATGTTCTTTAATTTTAATCTCTACTAACCCTAGTGTTAATCTAGTTCCGTACACAGGAACATTTAATTTTTTAAGTACATAAGGTAAAGAACCAATATGATCTTCGTGACCATGAGTAAGTACTATACCCTTAATCTTATCTTTATTTTTTATAAGATATGTTATATCTGGAATAACCATATCTATTCCTAGCATATCATCCTCTGGAAAACTAAGCCCGCAATCTAATATTAAAATTTCATCTTTATATTCAAATGCAGTCATGTTTCTCCCTATTTCACTTAACCCTCCTAACGGAATAATTTTAATTTTTTCTGCTTTTCTAGCCAACGTTATCTCTCCTTTGCTTTCTCTTTGCTACATATATTATTAATATAAATTTACTATTCATCCGAACATATCATCTCTAGTATATTTTACCACATATTTCATTTATATAAAATCTATATTACTAAATATTAATTTAATATATCTATTATTTATGCTTATATGTATTTTTTCCTAAAAAGTCAAAAATTATATTATTATTTTTATATAATAGAAATGTTTTACGTATCTAAGATGCTTTTTTTATATCATAGAAAAGTCTTGCAGAAATTCTGCAAGACTACTGGCACTTAGAACATAAACCAAAAAACTTTACAGTGTGATCTTTTATTTTAAAGTTGTATTTTTTCTCTATCTTTTCTTCTAAATGTTCTAATAAATCTAGTTCTACTTCTATTACATCATTGCAATTTTCACAAATTAAATGATGATGCTGATGATCATCTTCATTAGTATTTAATTCGTATCTAATGCAACCATCGTCTAAGTTTAACTTTAAAAGAATTGATAATTCATCTAATAGTTGAAGTGTTCTATATACAGTTGCAAGCCCAATTTCTGGACACTTTTCTTTTACTAAATCATATATTTCTTCTGTATTTAAATGTTTCCCTCGATTTTGAATTATTGTATCTAATGTAGCTCTTCGCTGTGGAGTCAGCTTATATCCTTTTTCTTTTAATCTTTCTTTCAGCGAATCCATCAAGTTATCCATTATTTCACCTTCACTTCTCAAGTAATAATATCTTTCAAATAATATTATAGTAAATGATTCCAATTCTGTCAATCAATTAATAGTTAATACTAGTATGACCATTTCATTATTAAATATTATAAAAAAGATAGGCCTTTAAAAGCCTACCCCTTTTTACATTATTCGTTGATTAATGTTTCATATGTAGCTACTACATTTTCATATTCATCATCATCTTCTATAGTAATCAGCGAGTATTCTTCATCGTTATCATATACAATTTTAAAAGCATAAGCGTAATCTTCTTCATCATCCGATTCTACAGGTGCTAAAATAGCATACTCATCTTCTTTCACCTCTAAAGTCATTATTACCTCAAAATCTTGCTCTTGCCCTTCCTCGTCTAGTAATGTTATAATATCATTTTTTTCTTCCATTTTAATATTCTCCTTTCAAGTACTTATAGTACACTAAATATAGTATATACTATATTTTAACATAAAAAACTCTTTTTTATATTTTTTTATTTACTTACACTATCTAAATATCCTTGTAAAATATAAACTGCTGCCATTTTATCAATTACTTTTTTTCTTTTTTTTCTACTTACATCTGCTGCTATTAGTGATTTTTCAGCAGCTACAGTAGTTAATCGTTCATCCCATTCAATAAGCTCTATATCTTTAAATCTCTTTTTTAATCTTTCATTAAATTCTAAGACTTTTTCTCCTTGAGGACCTATAGTTCCGTTCATATTTCTAGGTAATCCTGAAACAATTTTATTTATATCATGTTCTTTAATAATCTGTTCAAGCCTTTGTAAATCTTTTTTTATACCTATTCTATTTATAGTCTCTAACCCTTGAGCAGTCCAGCCAAACAAATCACTTATAGCTACTCCAATAGTTTTATCTCCCACATCTAATCCCATTATTCTTGGCATATATTCACCTCCCAAAATAAGTTAACATATTTAATGTATTAATGTTCTAAGTCATGGATTATTAAATACAAAACAGTTGATATTAAAAATATTATACTTGTAGCTGCTGATACTATACCAGAGTCATTTACAGCAAATCCGATAATACATGCAACAATAATGCCCGACCAACCTATGGCTATTTTAGGATACTTTAATGATATTTTTTTTATAAGTCCTATAGGCTTATAGAAAAGTACACCTAAAACAATAATAGCACTTAAAAGTACCTTGCTCCATATTGTAACACCTATAAGTCTTAGATTCATAGAAATTTTTCTAACTACAATTTGATATATTACAACAGGCCCACCTGAAACAATCTGGTTTATTGCGCCTGCCAAGTGAGATTGG
This sequence comes from Alkaliphilus sp. NP8, assembly GCA_015978205.1. Classification (GTDB taxonomy): domain Bacteria; phylum Bacillota; class Clostridia; order Peptostreptococcales; family Natronincolaceae; genus Alkaliphilus_B. The sequence goes on from JADWMM010000065.1 coordinate 3,797, forward strand.
CTTTCTATAATAAACAAATCTATTATAGCCATTATCCCAACTACACCTACTACTGCTAATCCAATATAAATTATTTTTTTAAAATCAATTTTTTGTCCTATTAGTCTAGTAGATACAAATAAAAATGTGAATACTGCAGTTATAGTTCCTCCAACATTCGCTCCAAACTTTGGGAAACCTACAATAATAGTAACCAAGCCTAAAAAACCTATAGATATATATTTATTTATAGAGTATTTCTCCATTAAAACAGTAATTAAAATTAAAACAGCCCCAATGAGTATACCCATGTATTCATTACCTATTCCATAATACCTTGCACCTATTATTGGATCGTATCCTAGCAAAGAATTTTTAATTAGATTTTGTCCTGTTATTATATCAAGTAATAAACTAAATACTAATAAAGCTGCTGAATATAAAATTACATTTAAAGGATCATATTTAGATAATAAGTAAATCGAAAATACTATAAGAACAGTTATACTTACTAGTAGTGCATATGTAATTACAATATCTGTGGCTCCAAATATTGGTATTATTAATAGTGTAAATGGAGCTATCATACTTCCAATTAACCCTAAGGATATGTACTTATACCATTTTGACTGTATTTTTTTTCGAAATACAATTAAACCTAAAGCTAAAATAGAAGCTATTATTTCATAAATAGCAAAACTATATAAAACCCTAACTCTTTGTGTAGATGTATTCACAACTCTTTGATTTAAGCTTTTAATATAATTTAAATTATCTGCTACATCTTTAGATTTTAATATTCTTCCTGTCATTTCACTAGAGTTAAGATTAAAATAATACAAAATTGTAGGAGCAATATCTACATTGCCTACAATCCCATCTCTTCTCGTAGTATCAGAATATAAGACTTGTTTGTTTTTTTCTCCTTCATAAATAATAAGAGGAGTTAGCCTATCTCCTTTATTAGCTGCTTCATTTGAAGGATATGGAACAGTAATAATAAACTTAGTATTTTCATTAAGTTTGTTAGTAATATTGAAAATAAAATTATCTATTTCATTTAATATTTCATTTTTATGCTCTTTATATAATTCTGAAGATAAATTATTTTTGTATCTTTCTAATCTTGTAGTATCTCCGGTTTCAATTACTATTAAATCTGTATTTGAATATATTTCATCAAACTTATTTAATAAAAAGTTATAATTAGTTTTTATTCCAAATGGTCTTGTAGTATCCTCCTTAGTACAGTTAGTACCTCTATCTCCGAATTCTATATAACCATTAAAGTCCATAGCTATTAAACCTGCACTATTTAACTTAGAATCTGTCTCTTATACACTTATGA
>JADWMM010000059.1 GCA_015978205.1 Alkaliphilus sp. NP8
ATTATATTTTGCAACTACCTACTTAATATTATTTCTATTGTATTATAATTACTATATTTTACAATATACCTTTTAATTAATTGTATCATATATAAAATAAATATATATGTAAAAAATCTCTAGAAATCATTTTTTGATCTCTAGAGATTAAAATATACTTATTTTATTTTTCAACTTTATTTTCTTGTCAAACTCTAACTGAAATTATTGAGTTATTACTTTCTCCAAATGTCTATAACAACATAATCTTTAACTTCAATACATACTTCTTCGTCTATAAGTCTTGAACTAATTCTTAAATCTTCATCAACATAGAAAAATGTAGGTACTTCATCTATTTCTATTAAAATATAATTACCATTATCATTTGAATATTCATTTATAAGTTTACCCTCATATTCTTCTATTTTTTCTATTACATTTATTACAGTTATTTTACCATCCTTTATTACTACATCTACCTTCATGTCTTCTTCAATATAGTCTAAATCTTCTCTAGACTTATTTGATCTTATTATAGCATTATCATCAACCATATAACGCTTTCTAGTATCATCATGTTTTAATGTTATTCTTCTAGTTTCATGATTAATGTAATCAACATTAGCTTCTTTAATAGTTACAGTTTCTTCTTTATCTGCATCTTGTATTACTTCTATTTCAGTTACAGTATTATCTTCATTTAGTTTTAAATATACTTCATCTCCATCAGACAAACTACTTAATCTAGCATCTTTATCATCTAGCTCTATTTCTGCATCTTCTGCAACTGATAAGTAAATATCAGCTGTTCCGTCTTTAATTAATATTCTTCTATTTTTTGCATCAACTTCTTCTAGAGTAGTTTCATACTCTTTATCTATTACTTCATCTTCAAATCTTTCTTTTAATTCCTCAATCAAATCTTCCCAGGATTCAAATGACATATCTTCCCATTCTTCATCATCCCAAAATTCATTATCCCACCATGACTTATGTGAAAGTTTCTTCTGAATTCCTGGTGGCAAACCTCCCTTTTTAGCTAACCCTGGTGGTGTAAAGGCTGCTGCTGAAGATATAGTAAAACTTAAAACTGTAACAACTACTAATGCACTTGCTAACTTTCTTTTCATTAATATAGCCTCCTAAAATTTTTTCCCTTTTTATTTCTTACAATATATTCTTACGAATTAACTCATAGCTTTATGGCACCTTTTTTAAATAAATAAAGACTTAATTTATATGAAATTAAAATATCATATAAATTAAGTCTTTAATACTAGTCTATAACTTTATCACCTTTAACTTCTTTTCTTATTTTCTCTAACACTTCATCCTTCTTCAGTTCTTTAATATTTTTATATTGATTCTCTTTAAAACTATTATCAAACTGACATATGGAAGTATAGGTACAGTATTTACAAGGTGTATCTTTACCTTTTTTAAAAGGCTCTATTTTTACATTACCTTTTAACATTTCTTCTCCTATTTCCTTAACAAGTCCTCTTACATGATTTAGTAAAGCTTTAAAATCTTCTTCTGGTAAAGCTGAAGAGTTTTTAGTTAATTCACCTGATTTAGTTAAGCCTGCTGGTATTATAGTAGATGATTTACCAATGCTCTCATCTATTTTTTTAATAATATTTATATCCTCTAAAACTAAGCCTTTCATCTTTAGCTTTTTGTTTATTTCCTTTTCTACATGTTCTACTGCTTTTTCCGTGGTTTTAATCATTGGATCATCTATTTTAAAATAGAATATACCTCCAGGGTGAGGCTCTTTATTATTTTTACTTTTTTCACTAGATAACATTGCATCTAAGTAAACCATTAACTGAATTTGAAAACCATAATAAACATCAGAAAGACTAAAATCTTTACTTCCAGATTTATAGTCTATTACTTTTACGTAATTTCCATCTTCATCATTTAATATATCAACTCTATCTATTCTACCTTCTAAATAGATTTCTTCTCCATCCTCTAGTTCTATTACAATAGGAGGAATATCTCCTGTAAATCCAAAGTTAATTTCATGACCTAAAGGAATAAATTCTCCTTTTTTAACATGTTCTGTTAATGTCCACATTGCCCTTTTACTTATCCTCTTTAATCTGGTAACTAAGTATTTATATCTATGAGTGCTTAACATAACACCATACTCAAACTCTGGTACCATTTCATCTATTACCTTTTCTACTAAATAATCATTTTGCTCTCTACTTAAGTCTTTCCAATCTATTCTTTCATTTGCCATTTCCTTAGTAAACTGCTCCATAGAATCATGAAATAGCCTACCTATATCAGGATTAGATAACTCATATTCTTTTCTTTCCTCTGGTCTTAATCCATAAGTTACAAAGTGAGAGAATGGACAATTTGCAAATTTTTCAAGTCTTGAAACACTGGACTTAATAGGATTATCGTATAAACTTCTCGCTTTTTGCTCTCCTATATAGGTTATCTGATTTTTATGGAATAAACCTTTAACCATAAGTTTTCTTCTTTCTTCCCAACTAGGTTCATTACTATACCAAGAATATGCATCCCACCATATATCCTCTATAGGCTTATCATCTATATTCTGTCTTATGTTTTCTGTTATATATTTAAAACTACTTGCTGGTGTAGTTATAAGATGAAGCTGTCTATCTAAATTATTTACAATATCACTTTTTATATTTAAATTTTTAAATAGCTTTTTAAATCTATCTATTAAAACAGATTGACGCATTGCCTTTCCTTCTTCATCTGCTAAGGCATAGCTTATCCATAAATATTCTGTAGGCTTTGAGAATGTTGAATATATCATAAACTGTTCTTCTAATAGTGTTGTTTCTAAACTTGTGCCTATAGAAAGTCCTCTTTTTTCTAAAACTTCTACTTCGTGATCTAATAATATTCCTCCATCTTCTTTATTAGCTGGAAGAACTCCATCATTTACCCCTATTACAAATAAAGTTTTGACATCATGACTTTTCGATCTTTCTATACTACCTACTAAAACTTGATCTATAGTAGTAGGAATAACCCCTACTTCACAGGCTTCAAACCCTGCTTCTAAAATTCTTCCAAATTCTTTTAAAGTAGTGCTTTCACCTGTTAATATTTCTGTTAATTGGTCGAATATCTCCATAATCTTATTCCATATTTGAGTATTTTCATTTACATATTCAAAGTGTTTTTTCTCTCTAAGTTCTTTAATCCAATTATCCAGCTTTTCTTCTATATCAAGATCCTTCATAAACTCAAATAATGCCTTTGTAATATCTCCTACCTTTTTCTTTCTATATATTCTTTTTTCAAATTTAAGAAATGGAGTAACAAACCGTTCTCTTAGCTCATTATACTTTTCTTTATCACATTTATTTGACTTATCTACTTTGTTATTTTCATCTGCTACTTGATTTTCTCTTTCATTCTCTTCATGTTTAAACCCTTTAGTAAAAGGTTGAGAGTAATCTTTTCCCTTGATTCCATATTGAAGCACATAGTTTTCTAGCTTCTCTACTTCATCTTTGGTTAAATTACTAAAACCAGTCTTTAAAAATCTAAATACGTCTTCGTATTGGTATCCTTTAGCCAAAATTTGAATACTAGATAAAACAAGCTCTACCATAGGGTTGTTCATAATAGATCGTTTTTCATCCATAAAGAAAGGTATGTTGTACTCTTCAAAAACTCTCTTTAGTACCATATTATAATTATCTAATCCAGCAGAAACTATTGCTATGTCATTCCATCTATAGCCTCTATTTCGTACTAAATGTATTATTTGTGCTGCTACATTCTCCATTTCTGAATAAAGGTTAGAGCCAGCAAACACTTCTAAATTAACTATTTCATCTCTATATTGTTTATAAGGATAGCTATATAACTCTTTTTCTATATGTTCTATTTCCTTAACCTTTGGAGTTAATTCCCTTTCGCTTATATCCAGATTAATTACTTCTTCTTTTAACCCTAGTTTTTGAGCTATAGATTTTATCTTTAAATAAGTTTTTTGGTTAATATGAAATAAATCTTTATCTTTTTCTTTTGTATTTAACTCCATAGTAAATGTTATAGTAATATTTTTTACTTTTTCCGCCAACTTTTCTATAACTCTAAATATTTGAGGTGTAAAGGTTTGGAATCCGTCTATCCAAATCTCTGCATCTTCTAAAAATTCTACTCTATCTATATTGTCTATAAGTAAATTTACATTGTCTTCATTATCTATATATCTATCCTTTAAATAATTATTAAACCCTTGGTATAAAAGAATAATATCATCTAATTTTTTCTTTAATATTGTATCTTCTTCCATCTCATTATATTCCATAGTAAGCTCAATAGGAGTTACATCATTCTGTTTCATTTCACATATAAGTTCACTTAACTTTTCTATAAATCCGTCCTGTTTTGCAATTGACTTATACATAGAAAGTTCTTTTGAAGATTCGTCTGCAATTTTTCTTAAAATCATATTTTTACCTAAATCATTTATTAAAACTTTAGTTAACCCGCCAACTTCACTAAACACTCTATGAGCAAGTCTTGTAAAGCTTAATACCTCTGCCCTCATAATTCCCTTTAGTTCTTGTTTCTCTATTAAATCTCTTTCAGCTTGTAGAGTAAACTGTTCTGGAACTAAAAGAAATAGTTTGTTATCTTCTTTTTCTTCTAATCTTTGTTTTATCTCTTCAAGAGCCAAATAGCTTTTTCCTTTACCTGCTCTACCGAATATGTATCTAATGGCCATATATTACACCTCGCCTCTATACTTTTGTATTAATATGATTATATCATATATAGAACTTATGTTTTAGATATAAAAAAGCATATCCTTAAGCAATAAAAAAACTCTAGAAACTGTTATTAAGTTTATAGAGTTTGAATTTATAATATTGGTACATATTAATTTGGTAATATTTTTGAATGTATTATTTCTCTTATACTTCCATCTATTTTAATCCTTTCAATGCTATACTCCCTTGTTTCTTTATCAAAAGCATCATAATAAATCCACCCATCTAAAACATGTATTTTACTTAAGTGCTTATTTAATAATTCTGTTTTTCCTGATCCATCCAAATTCACTCTATAAAGCTTTCCTATTGATTCTCCTGTATCTGTAACAGATTCTCTAACAGAGTAAAATATATAGTCACCCCATACGTTATATGTTGTAATATCCTCATTAACAATCTTATCTATTCCACCTCTAGTTTTGTGAGTTCTGTATATGTACCGATCAGAAAGTCCTCCAGTATGATAAATCCATTCTCTATGGGGAATTAATTGCTCACCCTCATGATCAATATCTACTATTTTAATCTTTTCATCTTCATTATGTAAAGATTTTTTATACATTCCACCTTCTCCATATCTTGATACATAATACATATAATCATTATCAAAATTATACCCATTCTTTATCTCATCTATTGTTAATATTAAATTGCGATTTTTACCATTTAAATCCATTTCAAAAATTCCACCACCTAGCCCTTGCATTCCTTGAAAAAACACTTTATCTTTTACTAAAAATCTAGATAGACTTCTTTTTGAAATAACTCTATTGAATTTCCCAGCATTTCTTAACCTCTGCATTCGAACTTCAATATCTCTTAATTTAGATTTTTTAATGCTTGTATAGTAATAAGAGTCTCTATTGTTACGTCTATAAAATATCCATTTTCCTATAATACTAATATAGTCTACTCCTTGATCTGTTAATTTTGTGTCTTCTGACCCATCATATTTTATCTTATAAAGTTTACCACCATCTCCATTATTTCTATAATATAACCATTCAACGTCACCTGTAAAATATCCTCCATTATCAGTATTGCTTAATGTGTTTCCCCACTCTCCTGTACTTTCAATTGACGGTACCCAATAAAAAAGAAAGTATCCTGCTATTAATAGTACTACTGTAATAACAGTTACTGTATATTTTAGTTTTGTATTAAAGTAAAACATAATATATTTACCTCACTTTTTATATTAATAAAGATTCTATATTAATTATATTCTACCATAACTTGATTTTAGTAAAACAATTGATGTTTTAAATACACTTATTTTTTGAAATCAATAATAATTAACAACTTATATATACGATTGTTTAATAATATAAAATATTCTCTTCCTTATTTACATATTCCTCTACCTGCTCTGCCGAATATGTATCTAATTGCCATATGCTACACCTCATTTCTATACTTTTGTATTAATATGATTATATCATATGTAGAACTTATGTTTTAGACATAAAAAATCTCTAGAAACTATTATTTAGTTTGTAGAGATTGAATAATTATTATTTTATTATCTAAAGTGGATTAATCGTCATAATGCTTCCTATATTAGGATAATACCAAGTATAACAAGAAAAAAGCCTAATAGTATATAAAAATATATAGCATTCTTATCCCCAAATATATCTCTAATCCGGATAGCTCCTTTACTATCTAAAAAAACTTAGGCTTATTTATGGCACCATAAATAAAGTATATTCCTATAAACACTAGAATCAAATAAAAAACAGGGTAGTCCTGCATAAATTTACTAAAGTGATAATTTTTTCCTATTAAAATAGGATTTATACTCATCGTTATTCCTCCATAAATTTAAATTCATCCTTCATTTCACTAGTATTCAAGTTTTAGAAAATAATAAAATCTATATTTAAATAATTATTATTTTTTCAAATTAACGACCTAATAATAATATATTATCTATAGTATATCAATTTCTGTAAGATGTATCTTTCTATATATATAATAATCTCAATTAATATATTAATTGAGATTATTATGTTAAATATTAAATATATAAGAAACTAATTAAATCTGCCTGGTCCAACTCCTACTATTCCCATTATAATAACTCCTATAAAAGCTAAAATAACAATAGCTAGTAGTATAATTCCTGCTATTAAAAACTTTTTAAAATTCATATCCTTATATTTTAAAATAAGACTTGTTATAAAAAAACATATTGATAAAACTAATGATATAGGAGGTAAGTATATAAAAATCATAAATAAAATTCTGTCTAAATAAATCATAATTTATGCCTCCAATTTTAAATTTTTTATAATTTTTAATATAACAAATTATAAATTAGGCAACCTTGTTTAATGAACTGTTTTTATATGATAAAATCAAATACCTAATATATTAGGTATTTGATTTAAACATTCTAATTTATTTATATATTTTCCATCCCTAATTATTCAGTAAAAGTATCTCTAACTTTAATATTTATATCATAAGGAACAATTGCTCCAAGATCTTCTGCAAGTGCTGCATAATTATTAACAATTGTTACTAATTCTCCCCCCATATCTCCCCATGGAGCTTCTTCAAAATCATAAGTATCTTTAAATGTTATTGTTAAAGTCCATACATCACTTGATGATTTAGTTCCTGAAGCAATGTATTCTACTTTATTTAGTGCTAAGTGTAAATCTGATGTGCTATTTAATGTTGTACTTCCACTAGTAGTGCGGGCTCTGAGATCTTTTTCTGCAACATAATCCTTAAAATCATCAAAAATTTCTTCATATTCAACTGAATCCTTAATCCAATCAGATTCAACAGTGCCTACAGCAAAAGATACATTTGTTGGATTATCCTGAAGAGAATGTCTAAGAAAATTAGCTGCATTTGAGTATCCAAGGGATTCTCCAATATCCGCTGCAATTCTAAATTGTGCTCTAAGAAAAGTTACAGTTATTGATTGTCTAGCATACAGAGTATCTTCAATAATCCCACGCTCAACTGCATACTGAGCAAAATTATCTAAAGTTTCTTTTGTATACATTTCTGAACTTGTAACATCTTGCAATTGTGGAGTTTGTGCTATATATTCTTCATATAATCTAAGTACTTCATCGTATGTTAATCTAATATTTTCATCACTTTTTTCTTTTTTCAGTATATCTTTATAGTAATTTTCATTTACTGGTGTTATTTCAATATAAGGTTCTGTGTTGTTTTCTAATACTGGCGAAGCACTAACTGTAGAACTCATAAGAATGATTGCTACCATTAAAAATAACATTCCTCTTAATTTCTTGTTTTTCATATCAAAACATCCCCTCTTTTATTTTTTTGTAATTTTGCATCTCCATAAAATTAACATATTAAGTTATATGTAATTATTAATATTCTTAAGTTTATCCCTAATACCCTAAAACTAACATATATGCAATTATACAATATTTAAATTTTAGAAAATACTTATTCTTCCATATAACTACATATTTTTTACTATATACATAACTATAATCTGATAAGAAAAATAATTTTTTATTAATTTAGATTAAGCAATCCAGGTTTAAAAATTATTTTTCAACTATCATATTCCAATTTAATAATTTAATTTCTATTTGAATCTCTTATATGAAGCATAATTATATCCTCCTTCCTAAGTATAATTAAAACTAGTTAATATTTAAACTCAGTCCCCATTTCTACATATTACCTCCCTTTTCCTTCAAGTTTTCCCAACTAACAGATACAGTGAATGAATAGCCAGATATAGCACATTAATGCCCAATGTTTAATTTATATATTATTAATGATGTGAATTTTCCATAAAAAAGTCCCTCCATTTAAGAAGGGTTTAAATACTTTTTTAACTCTTTAAATTTATATCTACTCATTAAAGCTGTTTTATCTGTTTCTATAAATTGTACTTCATAGGAAAGGTCAGCTACTTCTTTAATTTTTCTAATTTTATTCTTATTAACAATATAAGATTTATGGGTTTTAATAAAGTTATTATCTAATTGCTTTTCTAGCTTAGACAATGTTTGATGATTAGTATAGACTTTGTTTTTACAATGAATTGTTGTTCCTCTATTTTCAGTTTCTATAAATATTATTTCATCTAATGGTATAAATATAGTTTCACTCTTATTTTGTATTATAATTTTATCTGAAGAAGTTAAAATATCTTTTTCTGAGTTTATATCATTTTTTAACTCATTCAGTGTATTCATAACATTGTCTATATCTATAGCTTGTAGCAGGAACTTTCGCTTTAAACATAAGTAAACTATTAAACAAGTTTAAGCCTCTTTTCAAAACATAGACATTAAATTAATTTATCTAGATTCACATAAAAGTTTTTATTTAATTTAATGATGCGACCATGCCATTTTATTATAACAGGCATATTATTCACTAAACCAGTGTAGGGTGTTTCTTCAGATGATTGATATACCTTAAATTTCAAAACTAATGTATTATCTTTATAAAACCATAATGTTATATATGGTTCTTGTCTAAAATTTAATAATAACTCTCGCACATTTTGTTTTCGCATATAAATTCCACTATAATTAACAAGAATTTGATCTACTTCTACATCTAATCTATCAGAATTATATTCAATAATCACATTATCTGAATCGAACGATTCTAATAGATATACTGAAATCATGCTAAAAGATAACTGAAACATTACGAACATAAGTAACAGATAAAAAAGAGAGACATACAGTAATTTACGAAATAAACATTTTCGCCAGTTTAATACTATATAGGTAAAGAATATAGTAGTTATTAAAAAATAATATGTACTAGGTAATTTAAAAATTCTAAGGATATCAATCAGCTCCTATATATTAATTAAAATAGTTATCTAGACCTGTATCTAATAAACCTTCGTTATCAAAATAATCGTGATGGTGGTTATCATATTGAAAATCTAATGTTGCACCTAAATCAGCTACAATCGCTCTCCATTTAACAGTTCTGCCAGCTTGGTATTGATATTCATCTTCAACATAAACATATTTGTTACCATATGAAAGAACATCATAGTCAGATATTACAAAGCTTTTAATTGCTTCATAAACACCTTTTCCAGTTAAAGCTACACTTGAGATTTGGGCCCAAAGTTGTGAAGGCCAAGTGTAATACAGCACTATAACTGAAAGAGTTGCACCAGCTGCAATTGTTATTGAATCTCTTTCCCTTATATTATAGGATAAATTATGTCTTAATTCAGCATAAGCACCATTGTATGTTTTTGAATCTCTCAAATAATTAGAGTAAGCTTCTGGCCAACCTTCATCATATAATACATCCATAATTTTATCTTCTTCACTTGAACTCATAAGTTGTACTGAGTTTTTCTTAAATGTTTTTTCAATATCTATTGTCTTTAATTTGAGTTTTCCTTTTGCAATTTCGTCCTTAATTTTTTCAATTTTATTCATTTTAGTACTTAGTTTTAAATATTTTGGAGAATTTCCAATATCAATTACATCTGAAAAGACTTCGTTTGTTTTGAGATCCTTATAAGCAATATCCACAAAATTATTATCATATACACCTATGGAATAAATGTAATTTTCTGTTACTTCATACCAATAAAAAGCTTTGCCGATTTCAGATGATGCTTTAATTATTTTTCCGTTTTTATCATTTTCTACGTTTTGAAATCCGCTTTTTAAATTTGTTTTTTGAAGATCAACATTATTTGTAGTTGCAAAACTTGAAACAGTTGAAAATAACATAGTAAACGTTAATACTAAACTCAATATTTTTTTCATAATTTCACCTCATTTTATTTATTCGTAGTGTCAAGTTGACACTACTATTTTTTATTAAAGCTTTGCATTTTTGAAAGTTACAAAGTTTTTGACTGTCGGATATCTTATTATTAAATTAATATTACCTACATTAAGTACCTCTATTATAAATGTAAAAGTTTCATCTAATATTTGCATATTCATTATAATTTCACCACCTTTCTTTTGTATACATAAGAGTGTATTAATGTTTAAACTCACTCCCCATTTCTACATATTATCTCTCTTTTCCTTCAATTTTTCCCAACTAGCCATATCCAGTGCATGAATAGCCAGATATAGCACATTAATGCCCAATGTTTAATTTATATATTATTGATGATGTGAATTTTCCATAAAAAAGTCCCTCCATTTAAGAAAGGATTAAATGCTTTTTTAACTCTTTAAATTTATATCTACTCATTAAAGCTGTTTTATCTGTTTCCATAAATTGTACTTCATAGGAACGGTCAGCTACTTCTTTAATTTTTCTAATTTTATTCTTATTAACAATATAAGATTTATGGGTTTTAATAAAGTTATTATCTAATTGCTTTTCTACCTTAGACAATGTTTGATGATTAGTATAGACTTTGTTTTTACAATGAATTGTTGTTCCTCTATTTTCAGTTTCTATAAATATTATTTCATCTAATGGTATAAATATAGTTTCACTCTTATTTTGTATTATAATTTTACCAGTAGAAGTTAAGTTATCCTTTTCTAAGTTTATTTCATTATCTAACTCATTTAATGTATTCATAACTTTATCTATATCTATAGGCTTTAAAATATAGTTATATGGATGTACACTAAAAGACTCTAAGGCATATTGGGAATATCCTGTTAAAAATACAAATTTAGTTTTACAATTAATATTTTTTATAATCTTAGCTATATCTAACCCACTTAGTCTCTCATTTTTACCTAATTCTATATCTAATAAGGCTATATCTATATAATGTTCTTTTACAATTTCAATTGCTTCTTCTCCTTTAGATGTATCAAAAACTTGAACATCCACAAGGATTTCCATTACTAATTTTTTTATAAACTTTCTAGTATACTCTTCATCTTCTAGTATTAAAATTTTTAACACTTATATCATTCCTTATTTTTTAAGCTTTCTGGTACTTCTGGTTCATAAAGATACCAAATACTATTAGTGCTTACTTCTGTTAATGCTACTAAAGTTAGTAGTGATGCCACCTTAGTAAGTAATCCTAATTTAAAATTTTTAAACATTCTTAATTCCTCCTTGTAATTTATTTAATATATTATCAATAGCATACATAGCCCTATATCCATAAGGTGTTATAAAGAATGAACTGAATAATATTCCTAAAACAGATGCAAATGCGTAATTTATAAAGTTGAATTTTACAAGCGTTATATTTACTATACTTATTAAAGTAAGTATAGTAAATGTTTTTCTTTTTTGGTTCAATATTTTACCTTTACTTTCTATTGATTTTTTAGCAGTTCTTGCTGGAGCCCATTTGATGATTATATATACACCTAACAAAAATACAATAATTATTGCCCAGAATACAAATTTAGAGCCTACTTGCAGCATAGCTAATTTTCCAAGTAATAAGAACATAGTGAGTCCTACTGTTAAACATCTGTAATACGTACTTAAATGTACACCGCCTCCGAAGTGACGGAGTGGAATATAACTAATTATAAAAAACATAGTCGTCTTAAATATTCCAAAAACATAGGAAAGTAATACTGTCAGTATAAATTTTATTGTTCCACCTAAAATAATTTCAAATGCATATCTAAATACATCAATTCTATCTAAATCGGCACTTAGCTCTTCCCCTAACAAACAAGCTAAACTTTCTGAAACCTGTCTAACCATTTTTTACACCCTCTTTACATATAGGAAAACTTATAATAAAAGTAGTCTTTTTATCTGATTTTATTTCTATTTCACCTTTATATTGATCTACTAAGGTTTTAACAATATGCAACCCATACCCCCTAGATTTAGATCCTTTTGTAGTATATCCTTCCTTAAATAATAAATTTTGCTCTTTAGTTGAAATTTTAGAGCCATTATTATAAACATAAACTTTATGCTTTTTATATTCTTCTTTAATTTCTAATCCAATGTTTTTATTATTTTTATTACTTACTACTGCTTCAATAGAATTTTCCAATAAGTTTCCTATAATACTACATAAATCCCAAGAAGGAATATTAATATCCCTTATATCGCATTTAATAGCAAAACCGAAATCAATATTATGATTTTCTGCAATTTTTCTTTTACTATTTAAAAGGGCTGTTAATGCTGGGTTATCCGTATAAACTATATTTTCACTACGGCCATAGTTCTTTGAAATTCCATTTATATATTCCTTTGCACTGTTTATTTCATCTAAGTAAAGCATTGCCTGTATAGTTTGTATATGTTTTGCATATTCATGTTTTTGTACTCGTAATGTTGTTACTAAATCTTCAACTTGTTTCAAATGCGATTTAAATAGATTTGTCTCAGTTTCTCTTTTTATGCTATCACCTATTTCTTTTATGGAGAATAACACTAATACTGTTAATATTATTAAATTCACTAAGGGTAGAAATCTTTTTAATGTATCTAAGTTTTCAGATACAAAAATAATTTGATTAATTAGAATTATTAATAAAGACTGGGCAAGAATTGTAATTATAGTTAAAATATTTCTATATTTTCTCACATCTATCATTCCTCAGTATATGTACTTATATCAAGTAGATAAAAATTTCTCTTCTTTATAAAAAAATATATTAAAAGCATTATTAAACCACAAGGTATAAACAAAACTATATTTAATATAGGATATATACCTAAATCATTAATTTGCATTTTACTTATTGATAATAATAAAGGTACTATAATACTTTGTAAAGCTCCTGCTATTAAGACTCCCATAAAAGTACCAATTACGGAATGTATTATTTTTATTTTTCCAATTATTGTACATAAAATAATCAATAAAATCATTGTTATGACAGTATGTAATCCAAATGTTATAAAATATCTTCTTATTAAGTATGAAAATATTGCAGTGATTGATGCTATAAGAAAACTATTTTTAACGCTTATATCTATTCGAAAAAGAATTAGTCCTAGTTTTAATATTAAAAATGATTCTGGTAGACTTTGAAATAGTGCAACATACCAGGGAATTGTATTTAACATATAATACTACCTCCATATATTTTCTACATATGAAACCATTTACATATATGACTTTATTTTACCATAAATTCCCTAAAACTTGTACTAATACTTAGTATATAACTTTATTGATTTCAACTATATTCAAATTTATAAATTCGTTATTTTTTGCAGAACTATTTATTCAACCTGCAATTTAATTAACTTTCTATACTTATATTTAAATTCTTTTTCATTTTCCTAACTAACCAGTTGTAGTGCATGAATGCCCATATATAATACATCAATACCCACTCTTTACAATAGATTCTATGACTAGTTTATAATTTTACACATATAAAGTAGGG
>JADWMM010000057.1 GCA_015978205.1 Alkaliphilus sp. NP8
TTTTAATACTATACATTAAAGACCTTATAAGCAATAATCTAATATTTATATTTGCTTATAAGGTCTTTTAACTTTAAGAAATCAAATTATTTTCTAAACATATATTAAGATCTAGTTCTTTGCTTTGATTATTATTTAGAAATTTAATCTCTACTTTATCTTTACAAATATCTTCTATAATGCCTCTTCCAAATGCTTTGTGAATAATTTCTTGTCCTCTTTTGAATTTACTTTTCTTTTCATTTATAATATCCATTTCTTCTATAAACCGAGAAATATGTGCTTTTTTATCGTATTTACTTAATGGTGAAAAAATATATAGTCTTTCTTTTGCTCTAGTTACTGCCACATAAAACAGTCTTCTTTCTTCTTCTATACCTTCATCATCTTGACTTTTACTATGAGGAATAATATCTTCTATAGCTTCTACTATAATAACTACTTTAAACTCTAGTCCCTTTGCACTGTGCATCGTTAGAAGCTCTACTTGATTCTCTTTTGCAGAAAAATTTCTTTTATTTTCATATAAAGATTCTTTAAATTCTTTTATATGATTAACAAATTCTTCAATAGTACTATATTTTAAAGCTGTTTCTTCTATTTCATCTGAAATTTCAATTAATCCTTCAGATCCAATCTGTTTTTCCATACAATAGTTGCGAATATGATCATCATATCCAATATCTTTCCTAATATAACTTATTGCACTTCTAGGCTCTAAATGTCCAATAGTTTTTAAATCGACTTCCAATCTATCTAAATAAGTAATCTGATAATCCATCAAACCACCTTTAACCTTTAAAGATGTAATAAAGTCCTTATGGTAGCTTTCTGCTGCTTTTATAGCTTTATTAGTTATATATCTAGTAGGACGGTTAATAATTTTTCTTATAGCCTCTCTGTCATTTATATTCATAGCTGCTTTTAAATAACATATTAAATCTTTAGCTACCCAATGCTCATAAATATTGTATATTCTTTCTCTAGAAATAAAAGGTATGTTATTATCTAAAAAAGAATCTACTATAGAACTTGATAATATATTAGTTCTATATATTATGGCTATGTCTTCATAGTTATAGCCTTCTTTAATTAGATTATCTATTAAATCATTTATTTCTTTATTTTCTGCTTCTCTAGTTTTAGGCCTAAGAACTTCGATATCTAAACCTGCGTCTTTAACAGAAGACATCTTCTTTTCTACCCTAAAATTGTTATTACTTATTAGCTTATTAGCAGTATTTATTATGTTTTCTTGTGATCTATAATTTAAATTAAGTATTATTTTTTTAGTATCTTTATACATTTTATCAAATTCTAATATAAAGGTAGGCTTAGCACCTCTAAAGCTATAAATAGATTGATCATCATCTCCTACAACAAACAAATTATTATTAGGACTAGATATTAACTTAATTATTTCAAACTGAACACTATTAATATCTTGAAACTCATCTATTAATATATATTTATACATTTTTCTTATACTCTGTAGAACCCTTGGCTGATCAATTAAGAGTTCATAACATTTTGTAAGCATATCATCAAAATCAATTCTTTTATAATCATTTTTATAATTCTCGTATGAAAATAACACTCTGTCAAAATCTTCTTTTGATAAAGAATCTGGAGCAAAGTTTTCTTTGTCTGCTATACTATTTTTAAATAAACCTATATCTAAAATTACATCCTTTACAAATTCATCATCTAATTGATTCCCAACTCCCAGTGTTTTAACAATATTCTTTATAACCTTATACTTTTCACCTTCGTTTATAATATTATTTAAATCGTATCTATAATAACAACGTAAAATTCTAAAAAATACAGAATGGAATGTACCGAAAGTTACTTTTCCTGTTTTATTTATTAAATGAGTATAATTAGATTTAAACCTTTGTTTCATCTCTTCAGCTGCTGCTTTAGTAAATGATATTACCAATATACTACTAGGATCTACATTATATTTACTTATTAAATAGCCTACCCTATGAGTAATTACGGTTGTTTTGCCAGACCCAGGCCCTGCATATACCATACATGGTCCTTCAAAATGTTTTACAGATTCTAACTGTTCGTCATTTAAGTTTTCTAAGTATTGCCCAATCATAAGCCACCTCAAAATCTATAATAGTTTACACTTATATTATTATAACAAAAACAATATACTTTTTAAAAATACATTTACTAAAATTAAAATTTTCAATAATCTACTTTTCAAACTAAAATTCAGCTGAAGTTAAAACTCCAGCTGAATTTTAGTTTTCCTTTACAAGTAATTGTTTAATAATACTGTTAAATAAAAAATCTATCTCTTCTTTATCATTGTTATATTCATTAATTTTCTTTAACTCTTTCCATGATTGATTTAAGTAATTAATGCCTGGTCTAATACCTTTATCTTTGTAAAGTAGATATCCATTATTAATTATTATATTTACTTTGTTTTCAATATTACTATCTATTCCCAATATTTTTTCATTAATATATAATGCGTTTTTATATTGACTTTTATTAGCATATTCTTCTACTAATAAAGTTCCTATAAAAATTTTTTCTTTATTATTATCTATATTATTAAAGTATTTTTGTGTAAAAGACACAAATTCTTCAAAGGTTACTATATCTTTAGCTTTATTTAAAAATTGTACCATCCCGTTAATAGTTTTAGGCTTATCTATTCTTTTATAATGTTCAAAAGCCTCTCTTACAAGTTCATTTTTTTTCTCATTTAGAAGGTCCTTATCATAATGAAGCAAATAATAATTTACTCCTATTACATTATAATAATTACTATTTTTCAATTCCCAAAGACTTCCAATAGGGTCAGAGTCGTATAAATGCTTTTCTGAATGAGGTATATGCCCTACAAAAGATAAATAATCTAATGTAGTAACAGCATTTTTAAAAATTTTATCTAAATCAGCCTCACCTATACCTTCGCTACCATATTGAAATAATGGTTTTTTGTTATTTAAATTAAAGCTATTTAAATCTCGTATATATAACTCATTAGAGTTTAAGTATTCTAATTGTATATAAGCTTTTTTAATAATCTTTGCAGCTTCTGCTCTTGTAATATTTTCTTTTGGTCTAAATGTATTATCTTCATAGCCATTAACTATACCATTGCTTGTTAAGTTAATTATTTCATTATAAAATTTTAAGTTAGTAGATAAATCTTTATACTCTTTAGTTGAATTCTGTATAGGAGGTGGGGTAATTAAACTTACTAAAACTCCTGCTTCATAACGAGTAATTGGTGTATTTGGATTGAATTTTTTTCCACTTAAAACAGAATTAATATTAATTTTATGTTTAGATTCATTTTCTAAATAATATGAAAACTCATAAATATCATCATATCCCCAAAAGCTTTCAGTTAAATCACTATAACTTAATTTAAAGTAATCTTGAATTTTATTACCATTTAGTTCATGAATTTTAAGTAATCTATTTAATATAGAAATAAATTCTGCTCTTGTTATGCTGTTATCTGGTTTAAATGTATTGTCTTCATACCCGTTAAACAAGTTAACTTCATTAGTAGACCATTCAATATAAGATTCACTCCAGTGACCTAAAATATCAATATAATATGTATACGCCATTGTTACTTGAAAGCTAGAAAGCACCAAAGATATTACCATTAACACTAATAATTTTTTTTTCATACTCTTCCTCCGTTACATATTCTAATTCAATATAAATACATTATATTATTATTTATATGTTATGTACTTTATACCCTATTATATATATAATTATCATATTTTTTGATTGAATTAACAGTTTTTGATATTATATTTATTAAATAAGCTTAAATATATGATAAATATAATTTTGGAGGCTACTATGGAAATTAAAACATATAAAATAAATAATATATCTATTCTACCAGAAAGTCTTTCAGAAATCTTTACAAAAGATGAATATTGTGTAGTAGATATAGAAACTACAGGACTAAGTAGCAAATACAATAAAGTAATTTTAATTGGTATTTTATATAATAAAGACAAGAATATTGTATTGAAACAGTTTTTTGCTGAAAATGAAAAAGAAGAAAAAGATATTTTAAATGAATTTGCTGATACACTAAAAAACTTTTTATATGTAATTACTTATAATGGAGCTACTTTCGACTTACCATTTTTAAAAAAACGTTTCCATTATAATAATTTAAAATTTACTTTTGATGACATCAAACATATTGATATACTACAGTATATTAGAAAAGAAAAAAAACAACTACCTATGGATAACCTAAAATTAAAAACAGTAGAAAAATTTTTAGGAATTAACAGAAAAGATACTATTAGCGGAAAAGATAGTGTATTACTTTATAAAGAATTTGTAAAAAACCCTTCTCCTAGTTTGAAAAAAACTATTTTACTTCATAACTATGAAGATATTTACTACTTGAATAAACTACTTATTATTTTCGATCATATTAATATTAATAAGTATGATTTAGTAGGGAAATCTCTAAAAATTGATTATAACTCTAGAAAAATAGATTTTAATTTTTATCCTAGTAAAATATGTACTAAAAAAGGTCTATTTACTATATCAGGCTTTACTAAAAGTCTTAAAGACACTCTAGATTTTATATATTACGGATCTACTTTAAATTTTGAGTGGTACCCTAAAGACAGTAAATTCCAAATCGAAATTTCATCTTACGAAGGGTATTTATCTACTGGTGAAAAGTGTATTTATATTAACTTAAAGGATTTAAATTTATCTAAATCTTTGTTTGAAAAAAGTAAATATTATGATGAAAAGTATTTTCCTAATGATTTTCTAATTTTAAAAATTGATAATAAGTTTAATATTGATTTAATTGGAGATTTACTTTATAACATTTTAGATTTAATTTTAAACAATAAAATTTAAAATACTATACTCTTCTAGATAGATATCAATAAAAATCAAGTTTCTAGTTACTAGAAACTTGATTTTTAATTTAGTTATTATTCTAATTTATTGCTTCTTCTTTACTTTAGATCTATTTATATTCCATAATGAATCATCCATTTATTTTCTTTAATTGCAATAGATATTTTATTAATCAACACCTCTAGTTCTTTTGATCCGTATTTAATATTCTCTTCAACAATAATATCCGAAAAATATTTAAGAGATTTTGGTGGTATCAAAGTTATCCCATAATAAGCAAGATCTTTAAACGGTCTATCTGTGTTATGTGCAAATGTTTCAAGTTTTTCTATTTTATTTTTTAATCCTGCATGATATATCTCACCTAAAAAATCATCATCTACAGAAACACAATTATATTTTTTAGGCTCATACTTATCTTCGTCATATTCTTCTAAACAATCTATTATTCCAAATTGATGTATACATGGCATTAATATTCCTCCTAAAATATAAAAGTTTTCTAATTAACTTTATCTTTTACCTTGGGATATACCCTTTCAAATCGATCCAGAGTTATCAAAGCTTTAAGAGTTAATATTCCGTAACTAATATATTATTACACATAATATTCTTGTTGTTTTATTTATACACACATGCACTCTTTTTAATATAAATTATATACGTATTTTTTAATTTTGGGTAAAATGTATATAATTATATTATTCTTTATTTCAACAGCATCTCCTTCTAAGATTAAATAATTTATGGAATATTACAGGTTATAATAGTAAGTTAAAGTATAAATATGGTATAATTTTCTTGATAGATAAATCATATTAGTGGAATGTAGCAAACATATTCCTATCCAAGGGAGTAGAAAATTAATGAATCTAAAAGAAAATAAAATTATTAAGTATTTAACAATAAGTATTAATATTCACACTAGTAGAATATCATGACTTAAATTGGATGATTTTAGAAAATGTATATTTAATGGAATTGAATTTGTATATAGGAGGGTGAACTTTATGTTTGAGAAAGATACAATCAAGGGTTTTATGGGTGGTTTTATAGCTTATTTTGTATTATCATTTATTCTTGATTTATTTGAATTAGATTCTATACTTGTTAAAAGTATTATTATAGTTATTTTATTAATAATTTATTTTATAATACAATCACAGAAGAAAAATAAAAAGTCGTAATATTTTTATTAAACGTCGTGCTTTTTAAAACTAAACATTTTATTTAAATACCATATTATTCAGAAACGAATTTGCGGCATTTTTTATGTCGTATTACAAGAATGTTACGTAGTAAAAAACAAGTATAGTTTTACATCATTATTATTCAGTATCATTAGTTACTTATTCACCACCGTAAATGTATGAAATAGAAGTTATATTATGTTAAATAATAAAGTATATTATATATTTAATGACAGTAAACTTTAAAAAGCTAAAAATAAAAAGAGAATCGATATACTACGCATTAGTAATATATTGATTCTCTCTTTTATATACTATCCAATCTTATAAATTACTATAAATTATGTCCTTTATTATAGAACGGAGCAAGCTTTTTATCAGATATTCTAACTCTACTTTGATTTAAATTTGGTGTTTCTTTTCTTAATACATCAAATAAAGCCGAACCTATTATTTCTCCAGCTTCTTGTAATCTCTCTAAGCTAATGTTGATTTCAATTGTATCTTCTGGTTGATGGTACCAAGGCTCTAATCTGCCTGTTCCAGGTTCTCTTCTAATAAAGTTAGCAGCAGGTATACCTACTTGATGGAATGGTACATGGTCAGAGCTTCCACCAGCACTTAAGAAGTAGGTGTCATTTCCTTGTCTAGCACCTGCAGCAATAGCACTTTCGGAAACAATATTTGGTTCACCATCAACAGTATTAATATACATAAGTGAAGCAGGCTCCCAACGTGTTGCAATCATATCCATATTAAAGTTAGCTAAACTTCTATTAATTTCATCCTACTTCAGCAGGAAACTCGTCTAGGCTATTTCCTAAACCAGAAGGCACAATCTTAGCAGTAATCCCTGCATTGTCAGTATAACTAGAACCAGTCGCTGTATTGACTCTTAATTCTTTATTATTTAGTGAATTTATAACTAGATTTGAAACAACATTACTAATAGGAACTTCTTGGATCTCCACAGGATAACCAAGCTTTTCTAACTCAACTTTTATGTAATTAGCTGCAACCCACTCTTCATCTGTACCAGCTACTCTAGGTCCTATTTCTTCACTTAAAACCCTTATGTGCTCTAATGCTCTTGCTCCATCTACTCTCTCTATTACCTTTCTGTCGAAAGCCACGGCTGCATTTTCATTTGGTCTGCAAAAGCTATGGATGTTACCATAACTATTAAAGCTAACACCATTAATAATAGTCTAGATTTCCTCATTTTACTCCACTCCTTTTTATATTTTTTATATTAAATCATACAGCTATTTTAAAATAGCTATACAACTTAAATTATAAGTTATTGTCTTTTATATTATATTTTCATATATATAACTTTTATTTATTATGCTAAGGACTTTGCAACTGCACAATATATTCTTAATCATTGTTATTATATAAATATTATAAACGTAAAATAGCTTTTACTATGTCACATTAACGTGTCGTTTAAAATTTATTTTCTGCAAAATTCTAGAATTAAGCTTGTATTTTAGCCAATGTATACAAACTTCTTTGTATCATTTACTTGCTTTCATTACCAATGTGGAAAGGTTTTTAATAAGCCCATTAAATATATAGACAACAAGCAATATAAATTGTATATTTAATAAAGAAAAATACTTTCTTACTCTGTTGATATTACTCTACAACTCTTAATACTATTATAAAATTGTGTAAGTCAGTAAAATAAGTATTGCATAAAAAAATCTATATGGAACAAAATTAGATAATCTCCGTCTAATTATATAAACAATATCTGGAGGGGATATAATGAAGAAAAAATTTATTGTAAGAAAAATATTTATACTATTAATTTTATCTATTACTGTATTTACAGTAGCCTGTAGGCAGAGTGAAGAAGTTGATAAAGTAAGAGCATATACAACAGTTATTGAAAATTTATATGCAGAAGACAGTGCTCTTAATAGCAATATAAAATATATTGCTATAGATACATCTTTAATAGTAAATTTAAATGATAAAGAAAAAGCAGACCTATTAAACCAACTTGAAAATTATGGCTTCACAATTTTAGAGATGACAATTGAAGAGCTTAAAGAAGAAGGATATGTAAAGGATTTATACTTTGAAGAAGGCATATTGTTTACAATTAAAGATGAGCCTATGAAAAGAAATTCTATAACTATGGATATATCTAAATGGCGTTCTGGACTTGGTGCGATTGGCTATGATGGCACAGTTGTAAAGTATAAAAATGGAAAATGGGAAATAAAGAAACAAGGAAATGCATGGATAAGTTAATTCAAAATGTTTACATTAAATCTGCACTTCCTTGTCATTAGTAAATCTTACTCTGCTAAATGTATTATTTATAATATGATCTACTCTTCCCAAATAAGAATAGCATCTTGTGCAACTTTTTCAAATTCTTCATTTGACATTAGTGCAAGGTCTCTGTAATTGCCACTTAAGTAATACACAGCTGTTATATCTTCTTTAGATTGTATAGCCTCTCCTTGCTTACCATAATCAACCATGATGCTATTCCCTATTGAAAACTGATATTCTTCTTTCTTAAAATAATTTGGAATATATTTAGTCCAAATGGAATTTGTGTAGTAAATATAAACAACATTTTTATTTATTCCATCTTTTTTGATTGTCTTAGTAAGAGCATTTGAAGAATAATAATTATCACCATTAAATTTAATGTCAATTACTCCATCATATGCTTTATCTACACTTAACAAACCATCTTCATAGGCAATTGGCATTTGATAATTTAAAATACCTAAAAATACAATAATTACAGATAATATCGAAATAACTGATACAATTACATTTTTTCTAAATAACTTCTTCTTGATTATTTTTAATGCATCAGATTTTTTAAGTTCTGTTGCTTCCATAATATCATTTTGAATAAAATCATCCTCTATACTATCAAGATATTTTTTACAGGTATTACATTCTAGTAGATGTTCTTCCACTATACTACGGCTTTCATTGCTACAAACATCATCATAGTAAAGAGGCAATAAATCTTTAATTACTTCACATGAATTTTTCACTCTAAATCCTCCTTAATTTTAAGTTTTGCACGATGAAATGTGACTCTCGCCCAACTTTCTGTTTTTCCAAAAAGCTCAGAGATTTGTAAAAATGACAATTCACCAAATACTCTTAAAGAGAAAACTTCTTTATACGGTTCGCCTAAAAAATGAAGTCTTTTGTGTATTTCCCATGCTGTTTCTTTATTTATTAACTTTCCTTCAATATATTCACTCTCTTTTTCTTCATAAGGTTTATCTATAATATATTTATTTTTTTGACATAATGAAAAGTAAGTGTTTTTTGCTATTTGACACAACCAAACTCGCATTTTACATTTACCTTTAAATTTGTCTATATTCTTTAAAGCTTTAAAAAATACTTCTTGAGTTATTTCATCTGCCAAACTTGCATTACGACATAATGACAAAGTATATTTATAGACATCTTCAAAATATTGAGAGTATATTTCTTCAAATTCAGTCACAACTTCACCTCGCTTTCATAATATAAGACTCTTTAAACTTAATTTCGTTACAATTTTTTTAAAAAAATCATGTAAATAAATTATATACGCACTCAATATTTTCGTAAAATTATCCAATATGTAGTATTAAATAAAGCTACCTAAGGAGTATCTATAAAAGGTAGCCTCAGGTAGTTTTATAAAATTTATATTTTTAATTAGAATCACTTTATTAAAATACTTTCTTACTCTGTTGATATTCTTCTACAATTCTCAATGCTTCTCCAAATCTTTGATAGTGAACAACTTCTCTTTCCCATAAGAATTTTAATGTATCTTTAAGTCCTGGGTCGTCAGTTAACTTTAATAAATGTTCATAAGTAGAACGTGCTTTTTGTTCTGCTGCCATATCTTCATGTAAATCTGTAATAGGGTCAGCATGAGCTTGAATATATGCCGATGTCCATGGCACTCCATTAGCATCTGATGGGAACAGTGCACCATCTCTAATTGCATAGTTAGAGCCAAGTCCTGCTGCTTCCATTTCTTCTACTGTAGCATCTTTAGTTAATTGATAAATCATTGTACATATAATTTCAACATGAGCTAATTCTTCTGTACCTATATGTTATCAATGAGAATTTAAAATAAAACTAAATAAAGTAGGGTATAACCCCTACTCTATTGGGTTAGGTAAGTGACTTATGAATTTAGCAGAGTGATTTTATAAGGCTGGGATGAAAAATCCTAGCCTTTTTACATATAAAATTATGTTTAAAAGGGATATGTATCTAAGAGGCTTTATTTTGAGTTTTAATAGATTTTGCATGTTAGCCGATTTATAAGTCCGGTGATTAAAAACAACTCATTGTGGACAATTCTGTAAGGTTATTTCTAAAGATAGGGATAAAAATAAGGAGTTTAAACTCCTTTTCATTAAACTATTGTTATTCCGAAACTAGTTCAGTAAATCTCGGAATCTTCTTGCCATTCACTTCTATAGTTTCAAAGAACATGCTATAAGGTCTTGCAAAAACATTTCCTTTTTGATCTCTATAAATAACTAGTTTCTCCTCTGTTTCGGAATGAATTGCAGTACATATAAATTCATATATTCCGCCTTTATAATGTTGAAATTTTCTCATACGAACCTCCTGATTAGTGAAAAACAAATATTTATTCGCTAAATATTTGATATATCTGTGCTATTAATATAAAAATACCACATATTATTATAAATGACCAATTTTCCTGATTTACAGCTAAAGCTAATCCTACACTAGCTACAAATGACAATATAGCAAATATTATTCTTATATTCTTCTTTCGCTTTAACTCTGGAGAGCCTTGTTGTATTTCTTCTAAAAATGTTTTTAGAATAAGATCTGTTTTTTGATTAATTGAAACACTTACTAGTTTCAATATTTCTTGTTTTTCCTCTTGGGTTGCTGTTGAATATCTTTCTTTAAAATGTTCTTTAAGAACTTCTTCTTCCAAACTTTCCTTCAATATATCTCTTAAATGTCTCATCGAATTACCTCGCTATATCCTTATTTTTAAGAATGCCAGCTATTTCTTTAGCAGCACTTTTAATATGTCCAAGTAAGTGACCACCAAGTTCTTTTGCTGTATCATCAGATATATTTTCTACTCCGCGAACATTTAAAAACTCCTGAATTTCTTTATCCAAGTGAAGTTTAGATATATTAACATCTCTAGAACCCATATATTTTGCATCCTGTTTTTCATAAGGTTTATCAGCTGGAGTAGAAAGTTGAAACAAAGCCAGTTGGCAAAATTTGACCCCAGGAATCAGCCTTATCGGAACTGAATTATTGTTCGTAGCTATAAAACTCATAGTCCCTTCATAACCAGGATTCATATAACTTGCAGAGCTAATTGTCAATCCTAATAACTTAATGCTATATCTTTCTAATAATAGTGATGCTTTATCTTTCGGAACTCTGAAATATTCATTTGATTGCACGATAACTGATTCTCTTGGTTGTAAATCAAAATGAACCTCCGATATATCTATTACTTCATATTGCTCATCTGTAACTTTATTTCCTAAAATTATAGGTTTATCAGATATATATTTTTTAATTTTATTAGAAAGAGTTATGTTAATAGTCGCACCTTCACAATTTTTTTCTATAAAAGGCTCTATAATTCCATACTCTTTTACTAATTCTTTTAAATGTTTATCGCTTAACATCATAAAAAATCTCCCCCCAAATTATTTAAGACGAATATCTTAAAACAAACTACTTCTTAGTTGTTTTATTTATATTTTTTTAATATTATGTCCTTATTAAAATCTACTAAACAAATTTATTATATTTTGAGTAATTTAACATATTTAAATATCGTCATTTATAATATATTATACCTCTTTTTTTAGTTTTTTTGTGTGGATAAGTGAAAAAAGTTATCCACAGATATTATTTATAACTCTTAAATATATTGTATTCTCATTATCCTAAGCTTATCCATTACTTTTATACATTTTTATTTATTGTATATACATACCCAATTAGACCATACATAAATAAAAAATGGTAGAGTCTGAGCTCTACTTCAATGTACATACCTTTTTACTATCTAAAGAATCTCCCTCTAACAAATAATATAACAAGAATAATAATAGTTCACTACTATCTTTCTTAAAAACACCACAGTTTTTCTAATCTAAAATTAGTATTTATTGTATAATATATATTGTGAAATTGTATATAAACTGTTCTACATATATACTTAAAAATAAAAAAAAGAGTAGAGCCTAAGCCCTACCCTTTTAAATATTTCTGCTATTTTCTTTCTTATTACCTTCTTTAAGCTGTACAAGTACATCTTTTAATTTCTCTGGAATAGGTACTCCCATTCTTGCAGCATTTTCTAATATAGATATTCCTTCTAATGCTATATAGAAAAACAAAACCAAACCTCTTATTAATCCATCTGCATTAGTTACATTATCTAAGCTTACAGCAACAGCTACTACGATAAGTAAAGTTATTTTTTTGAATATACCTCTAAAAGCTGTATTGGAGGATAATTTTTTATCTTTTGTTCCACATATAAGCCCTAAGATGTAATCTAGTGCCATGAATAATAATAATGTTCTTAGAGCCATGTCCCAACCTCCCCAAAGGTAATTTACTGCACTTCCAAATATAGCAACTGCACTTGAAAATATTTTATCTAATTTCATATTCGCCCTCCCTTCTATTTATCTGTAATTCTATCTATAAGACTTAAAATTGCCCATACTGGCATTGGTTCTAGCATTTTTTCTTTCCAGTAATCTGGTGTGTCAATTATCCCTTTATTAACTAAGTTATCTAAGTATTCTAATCCTTGTTTTTCTTCCCATGGAATAACTGTTGGTTGTTCTGTAGTTTCATCTTTATTTAGAGTATCTTCTAATAATATTAAATCAAACGAAGGACACTCTGTAGGTCTAAAATCGGAGTGTTTGTATAGCCGCAATTCTCCATGTCTACTTCTAATATCTTTAATCAATTTAGCCACTTCTTCTAGCTGATCTTTAGGTGGATTTTTTTTTCTAAAATCTCCAACTAAACATATACCTATACTTTGAGAATTTTGCCCTGGACAATGTACTCCTGCTCTATTTTCCTATTAACATCTATAGTATTGATACAATTCTTATTTATAAGCTCTCTAATAGCTAATTCAGACGTTGTGTTTAGATTTTCTATGCCCCATATAATTCGTCTATTTAAATAACCAGTAAGGAATTTACCCCTTACAACTAAAACTTCTTTTCCTTTACTGTCTTGTTTTAAATTTCTATATTCAATATATCCAGCCTCTAAATCGTCTTTTTTCCAGATTACATTACCTCTTTTAAGTATATTTAATGTTTCTTGAGTAAGACTGCAATGTAATTCAAACTCTCCACATTTACTGTATCTTCTAACCCACCTAAGACTGAAATGGCCTTCAAATATGCCTTTAAAATTCAATTCTCTATCAAATATATATAGTTCCATTTCTACACCCCCAGGTACTGTGGAGTATAATAAATTGCAACTTCTAAGTTATCTATTCCATCGTCTGCATTATATCGTAATAGATTATCGCCTACATCTAATTGCAAGAATGTAGAAGTAAAATCTATCCAGTTAAATGCATTTGAAACAACACCATTTTTATTAAGTTCTACTCTCTTATTTTGAAAATGTGTTGTAACTGTAATAATTTCTCCTGCTTGCATAGTTTTATTAACCTTAAAATACTCTCTAGTATTAACATTAAACAAACTAGGATTAACAACCGTTGCTAGTGCCTTAAATTGTATCTTCATACCACATTCAACATCACCACCATTAAATACATTAACAATAAGACTAGGTTCTCTATATCCTAATTCTATGCCTTCTGATACTAATTCCAGTGGAAACTCAAACGAACCTCTCCATATTGCTACTTCTTCTTTTGTTTCAACCAGGTCTTTAAAGAATGGATTAGGACAATAAAGCTGTATTAATCCTTTTTGCATAGTATCTTTGAAATCTCCTCCATCTGGAAATATTGGAGCTAACTCTGATATTGCTTTTATTTCTCGGTTTTTATCTCCAAGCTCATAGATTAATCTACCTTGCCCAAGCTTAGGATTAAATACTCGCAACAATTTATGTCTTTTATTAGCTATATCAGTTTCATTTTCTCCTAGTATCATAATTTCAATTGGAATGGATCTAGACTCTAGGGTGTTACTTAAATATGTTTCACCATCTTGGTATGGGGATTTTTGGCTTTGTATATCAGCATTTACTGCACCAGTTCCTTCTATTTTAGTCAATATAAAAGGGCCATCATTTCCCAACTCAATTGACTGGCCCTTACTATTAGTAAATGTTACTTTTTCCATCTATACACCCCATTCCATTGCAAGTTGCCTTGATGCTTGTAGGTTTTTTCTAGCTACTTCTGAAGGACTTAATGGTGTAGGCGAATTAATAGTTATGTTTTGTGTTATATTCCTACCTTGCGATGCTATCTGTTCACTTTTAGGGTTACTATAGACTTTGCTGCCTCTTGGAAGGTCGATAATTTCAGGCCCTTCTTCTCCTACCCATGTTAATCCACCCCTCCAATAGTTAGTTCCTCGTGCATTGTTTCCAACTGCTCCACTTACTTTATCTCCTATTGACGAGAAGGTTTTCTTTACTTTTTCTACTATACTAAATACTTTTTCTTTAACATTTGTTGAGTTCCATTCTTTAATTCTATCAATTCCTTCTGAAATCTTGCTTTTTACACTATCAATATTTTTTGAAACTGATGTCTTTACATCATTCCATTTTTGTTTAGTTTCTTCAACTAGATTACTCCATTCATTTTTTATATCAGCACCAAGCTCTTTTATAGTTTGAGTCATATCTTCTTTAAACCTTATAGCTCCACTTTTGACTTCTTCTGTCATTGCCTGCCATTTAGATTTAATCTCACCTGTACTCCAATTAACTTCATTAACATGCTCTTGAGCTTGTTGTTTTGCTTCTGATACTACATCTTGGTGCATTTTTTGAGCATTACTTTTTACTTCTTCATATTGCATCTTTGCATCTTGCATTAGTTTTTGTGCTTGTTCGCCTGAAATAGTGCCAGTTTCATCACGTTGTTTTATAATTTCTGCTACAACTCTATTATATTGTTCTTCTGCATTAGCAATCGTTTGTTCTTTTTGGGTTAATGAATTTCTAACAACTTCTGCTGCTTGTTGTGCTGTTATTGTAGAAGATTCTGTTTTTAGTCTTTCTAATATAACTTTTTGTTCTCTTTCACTTTCTGACATATACTCTACCGCTTTTTCTGTCATTGCTTGTTGTATACGGTTAATCTCTGTGCGTTCTTCTTCTTTCAATTCTCGTTTTTCTTCTTTAGCAGTATTAAGTATTTCTTTAATCCTTTCTTGCCCTATTTGAATCTGATTAGCTTGTTCTTGTTGGTTCTTCTCCATGCTTGCTAATATTTCAGCTTCTTCTTCTTCTGTTAAAGCAGATCTCTCACCAAAGAAATTCTGCATTGTAACCAACTGCTCTTGGTGGTCTGATTTCATACTGCTTAAAATCTGATTCCCCATTTCATCAAATGTAACAATAATATTATTAGTCATTTCTTCTGTTACTGTTTGTCCACTCCAGCTTAACTGATTAAGTGCTAAAGTAGCTTTTTCTTCTAATTCTAAAAAACCACCTACTGCCTGTTGAGTGTTTTCTGATACTTCATCACCAAATAAATCTACAGCTGGAATTGCATCTTCGCTTAAATTCTTATATAAACCATAAGCTGCTAATCCCGCTCCTGCTATTGCCGCTGCCCAAGGTGCAACTGCAGTTAAAGTTGTAGTAAGTCCTGTTCCTAATGCTCCTAAACCTCCAGCTCCTGCAGCAGTTGCTGTTGCTCCAGAAAACATGCCAAATAAACTTGTAATAGTCTTTATACTTCCAGCTAATTTACCCCCTACCAGTAAAACAGGTCCTACTGCAGCCGCTAATCCTGTCATTTTTATAATTGTTTCCCTAGTACTTTCATCTAAATTAGTGAACCAATCAGCAGCAGTAGCTACTTTATCAGCTAGACTTTCCAAACTTGGTAATAAAACTTCATATATTTGAAGTGCTGCTTCACCTAAAGTAGACTTAATACTTTCCCATGATCCTTTCATATTATCCATCATAGTTTTTGACATATCTTTAGAAGCGCCATCTGAATTTCTTATAGCATTTTCAAGTTCATTATATCTATCTGTTCCAGTAGCTAGGAGAATATTCATTCCTTTGAGAGCTTGTTCGCCGAATAAATTAGAAAGAGTAGCATCTCTTTGAGCTGTAGTCATATCTTCTGTAGCTTTTGTTATCTCGGCAATTATATTACCCATATCACGCATATTTCCTTCTGCATCATATAAAGCAACACTCATATCTCCAACTGCTAAATTACCATCATCGGCATTCTTTTTCATATCTCTTAACATAGCAGTGAAGGTTGTTCCTGCCATCGATCCTTTTATACCACTATCTGCTAATATTCCTAAGATAGTATTAGTTTCTTCTAGATCCATATTTGCTGAATTAGCCGCAGCTCCTGCATACTTCATAGCTTCGCCTAGTTGTTCAACGTTTGTATTAGATTTTGCTTGTGTTTGAGCAAATATATCACTTGTTTTATTAGATTCTTCTGCTTGCATTTGGAATGCTGACATCGTATCAGTAACTATATCAGATGCTCTTGCCAGGTCCATATTAGCCGCAGCCGCTAAATCTAGCACAGCAGGAAGTCCTTCATACATTTGTTTAGTGTTCCAACCCGCTAGTGACATATACTTAAGTGCATCTGCCGCTTCTGTAGCACTAAACTTTGTTTCTTTCGCTAACTCCCTAGCTCTATCCTCTAATACCTGTAAATCCTCTGCAGTTGCTCCACTAATAGCTTGGACTTCACTCATTCCACTCTCAAAGTCCATGCCCATTTTAGTTGCAGCGGCTGCTACTCCAGCTATCGGTAAAGTAATAGCTGTAGTCATTTTTTTACCAACGTTTTGCATCTTCTTACCAGCTGATTCCATTCTGCTAGAAAAGTCATTCATTTGTCTTTCTGCATTTCTTAGGTTTCTTTCGTACTGATCCATTCGCAGTACAAGGTCAGAATAAACCGTACCTGCATTAATCGCCATATTATCACCTACCTTT
>JADWMM010000051.1 GCA_015978205.1 Alkaliphilus sp. NP8
TAGCAATTAGTCTATAGCCTGAGAAACACTTCCCTATTATAAAAATTATTGCCAAAACTATAATATTTTATGTATATCTAATTATAATTTTGGCAACTATATAAATAAATTTAAAGACAACTAAAATTTATTCATGTATTTAATTGTTGTCAGATCGGAACTATTTAATCTTAAAGCACAAAGTTATTTACAGACTCAATATATAAGTTATATAAACTTTATATTATTGTTTTTTGAAATCTATATATAACTTTTTGATTTTATATTAAATTTCTCTTGTATATGTTTTTAACCATTCTGTTTCTTCTTTATTAAGATGCGGAGAAACTTTTTCAAATACTTTTTTATGATAGTCATTTAGAAGTTTCTTATCTTCAGCAGACATCATATTTGGATTTATTGCATCTAAATCCATAGGTATATATGTAATCGGTTCAAAATACATAAATTGGCCATATCCATTTTTTTCTCCCTTATTAACAAGAAGTTCATTTTCTAGGCGAACTCCGTGAGAGCCTTCAATATAAATACCTGGTTCATTTGTAATAATCATGCCTTCCTCAAATGGATGTACTTCGTGTGCACGATATTGCCAACGGAAGCCAGATGGTGGTTCATGAATATTAAGAAGATATCCTATGCCATGTCCTGTTCCGTGGTTAAAGTTTAATCCTCTATCCCAGAAAGGTTTTCTTGCAATAATATCAAGGTTCATACCTGTAGCTCCATATAAAAACTTAGCATTTGTAAGTTGTAAATTACTTATTACAACTAATGTGAAATGATCCTTCATATTTTGTGGAATTTCTCCTAAAGCATATGTTCTTGTTATATCTGTAGATCCTTCATAAAATCCTGCACCAGTATCCGTTAAGAATAAAGCTCCTTTATGAAGTTCTACATCTGTTTCAGGTGAAGATGAATAGTGAACTATCGCTGCATGTTCTCCGAAAGAAGAAATCGGATCAAAACTTGGGCGAATAAAGTTTCCTTGCTCTTTACGGAACTCATCTAGTTTTTCTGATGCACTAATTTCTGTAATGCTTATATTTTCAACATTTTCTTTCAACCATTTCATAAACTTCACATGTGCAACACTATCTTTAATTTGTGCTTTGCGAATATTTTCAATTTCAACTGAATTTTTTATTGCTTTAAATAAGATTTCAGGATTTCTTTTTTCTATTTTTTCAATTTCTTCTGGAATATTATTATAGATGGCATAATTTAATTTATCAGGATCAATTAAAAGAATTTCGTTGTTTTTAACTTTTTTAATATCTTCGTAAATATCATTATAAGGATTAAGAACAATATTGTTTTTTTCAAATTCAGTTTTAATTTCATCATTTAATTTTGTTTTATTTATGTACAAATTCACATTATCCATTGTAATTACTAAATAAGATAATACAAGTGGGAAAAATTCAATATCATTTCCACGAATGTTCAATGTCCAGCAAATGTCATCTAATGTTGTTAAGACATGAGTAGTTGCTCCACATTCTTTCATTACTTCACGGATACGTTTTAATTTATTTTCAATTGCTTCTCCAGTATATTTTAAATCTAATAAAAAAGCAGGTTCTTCAGAAAGTATAGGGCGATCTTCCCAAATCTCATCTATTAAATCATAGTCGTAAATAATTTTTCCATTCTTTTTATCTACGATTGATTCATAGCTTTGCCCTTCTCTCATAGTAATAACACGTCCATCAAAACCTAACGTTCCACCTTCTGGAATTGCTTCAGCAAGATATTCCTCTAATTCTGGAGTATCTGGTTCTCCCATTTTCATAAGTTCAACTGTAGAACCTTCTAACTCTTTTGCAGCTTGAATAAAATATCTTCCATCTGTCCAAAGGTGTGCTTCTTTTTTTGTAATTACTGCTGTTCCTGCAGACCCTGAAAATCCTGTAATAAATTTTCTTGCTTTAAAATGTTCTCCAACGTATTCACTCTGATGAAAATCAGCAGTAGGAACTATATATACATCAATTCCTTTCTCATTCATTAATGTACGTAGTTTTATAAGTCTTTCAGATACATTCATACAATACCCCCTTATTTAATATACTAATTACAATTTATATTATAACACAGAAAAATCAAAATTTTTATAATAAAAGGAGAAATATAGTTTTATTTTTCCATTAGGGAACCTCTACCTATTTTATTAAATCCATGCTTATCTTTTATTTTATCCATTACTTCATCAATTTTTCCGTGCTTCTCATCTTTAATTGAATTACTTTCATCCTCATTATTAATATTAAATAAGGAGAGTTGTTCTATTGGCTGATTTTCTTCAAAACCACTAAGACTAATACCTATTAATCTTACCAACTTATTAGAAGGAAGGTTTTTCTTAAGTAAACTTACACCAATAGTATATATATCTTTTGTGTAACAAGTAGAAGGTACTGTCATTTGCCTAGTTATAACCTGGAAATCTGAAAATTTTAAAGTGATTTGAACTGTATGACCTTTTTTACTATGCTTTCTTGCTGTTATTCCAACATCCTCAGATAATTCCAGAAGAATATGCTTTAATTCTTCTATATCTGATGTGTCTTTTGGAAGAGTTGTAGATCGTCCAATAGATTTTACATCGTCTGGAGAACTTACTTTAACATAAGAAGAGCCTAATCCATTAGCTTTTTCATAAAGCTCAACACCAGGTTTACCTAAAAAACTGGCTATGGAAAGCTTATTATAATTAGCCAAATCTCCTATAGTTTCCACTCCTAAAGTATTAAGCTTATAAGCAGTTTTTTTGCCAACACCGTTCATTTTAGTAACTGGAAGCGGCCATAACATATTCTCGATATCCTTTTTAAAAAGTTGTGTAATTCCTTGAGGTTTTTTCATGTCAGATGCTATTTTAGCAAGAAATTTATTTTCAGATATTCCTATAGAACACCAAAGTCCAAGATTAATTTTAATATCTTGCATAATTTTTTTTGCGGCTTCTAAAGGAGTACCAAATAGATGTTC
Organism: Alkaliphilus sp. NP8; assembly: GCA_015978205.1. Lineage (GTDB taxonomy): Bacteria > Bacillota > Clostridia > Peptostreptococcales > Natronincolaceae > Alkaliphilus_B. Next base: position 2,998 of record JADWMM010000051.1, read on the forward strand.
AGTTCCAGTCATATCAAGCCATGCTTCATCAATACTGTTTTTTTCTACTGTAGGTGTATAATTATTTAAAAGATCCATAACCTCCATAGATTTTTGCTTGTAAAATTTATGATCGGGAGGAACTAAAATCATATTAGGACATAGCTTTAGAGATTGATGCACAGTCATAGCAGTTTTCACACCAAATTTTCTAGCTTCATAATTAGCTGTTAGTATAATTCCTGTACGTCTTTCAGGATCACCTGCTACGGCTGCTGGTTTTTTTATTATTTCTGAATTTCTAGTGCTTTCACAAGATATGAAAAATGCGTTCATATCAACAAGAAATATAACTTTTTCCATGTTAATCTTTTCCTTTCAAACTTATATATATTATTATACCACACATATGTTTGGGTATGCTTAATAAAACCATAAACTATTTAATAAACTTTCTAACTATAACAATTCATAAAATTTAGCAATATTCGACAAAAAAATCATTCAAAATCATGTATTATAGAACTAGTAATAGCAAACTTTGTTTAAGTGATAGTACTTAATAATGAGTAGTTGAATCAATAGAGTGGTTAAAAATTAATTTGTGAGACAGAAAACTAGTTTAATAAGAAGAATGAAGGAGGTATTAAGTTGCAATTAAATAAGTTAATCATAACTTCTAAGACGGGACATTTCGGCAAAATACTAGGATATGACGATAGATATACATATAAAGTTCCGACACCAAGTACAATAATAGGAATACTAAAAACTATATACAATGACAACATAGATAACTTTAAATTTGGATATTTATTTAAAAGTGACCTAATTTTTAAAGACGATATAACTATTCATAAGAGGAATAAAAGTGGTAGTAGAGTAATGAAAAAGAAGCATCCGGTAACAGATGCTAGATTTATAGAGATGCATTACAACTGTAAATTAACTATATATACAGATATAAAAGATGATGTGAGTCTAAACTATATATTATGTATGGGTAGAGCAGGTAATATAGCAAGGCTACATTTACCTATTAGAAAAGTTAATTTAGAAGACAAAGAAGGTAAGGGATATAACCAATATACTAATATAAATGTTGGAGCTGGAAAAATTGAAACATACAATATGAAGTCTGAATATAAGTCAGAATTTCAATCATATGATCACCAAGTTCAAAAATTAAGACTTAATAACGTTTTTGATTATAACAAAAATTACGATGAAGAAGAAGAACAGTGTGTGTTTATGTGGGAGATGAATAATGGAGATGTGATAAGTTGCCATGATTAGAAAACAAGTAGTTTTTAAACCAAAAAAAGAGATAACTTTACAATATAATTATAATTATCAAGTAATGAAAAATATATATTATTATTTGACAGTAGCTGATTCTGTTTTAAGTAGGAGAATACATAATAAAGGACATAGGGTTGATACTGGTCATATATATAAGTTATTTAACTTCACGTTATTATTTGGAAATGCTAGATTTAAACAGAATGGTATACTATGCAACGAAAATACAACTATAAAGCTTATTATAAGTGGAAAGAAAGAAATAGTGGAGAAAGTTACAAAAGGCTTACTCCACGTTAAGAAAATGAAACTAGATAATGAAGAATTAATATTAAAGGATATACAAAATGATAAAAAGGTATTTTGGAAAGATATAATGCTATATAGCTCCTTATCACCACTAGTAGAATCTACAAAAAATGATGATGGAAAAATTGAATACCTGTCTCCATATCAAAGTGATTACTACAAAAACTTAGCAGAAAACGCAAAAAGAAAATACGAACTGATTTATGGAAAAAAGTATGAAGGGCAAATATTCTTTGATATAGATAACGCTATAAATATAAAAGAAAAATATATAAAAATCAAAAACGGTGGGGTTAAAGGTTATGAATATGATATATGGGTAGAAGCTGATAAATCCATGCAAAAGGTTATGTACTATTTAGGATTGGGACAAAACTCATCCACTGGCATGGGATGCTTAAATTTTGTAACTGGGGTGAGTAAAAATGAATAGAACATATAATGCTCAAGTAGATAATGGACTATTTGTATTGGCTTATTACTTAAACAAAAGCTACAAAGATTTAACTATGGATGATTTAAAGTCTTCAGTAGATTTGTTTGCGGACAAGATGTATAGTTCAGTTTCTGAAGATGGAAAACCTGCTAAGACAAATTGGTACTCATTGTCAACACAAAGTCATAATAACAGCTTCTTAAATCAATATACAAGAACCAGAGATAAAATATATAATCAGCTAAAAGATTTAATAGATGGTATAGGTCAAGATAAAGTTTGCATGTGCTGCGGTGAAAGATTAGTAAATATAAAGTATGAGAATGATGCTATAAATGCTTTTTTAGCTGGAGCTCCTTCAACAAAAAACTTTTTCAATAAGTCTAATAATTTACAAACTATAGATATATGTAATAAATGTTTATATCTATCTTACATTAGTTTTTTAAACACACAGAAGTTAGGTTATGCATTTTTATATCTATCTGATTCAGATGAATTTATGGAGTACATAACAGAAGAGCTGCAATTAAATTGGAAAACATTAGATATTACTTTAAAACAATCAGATATGGATAGACATTTTATAGAAACAATGTCAGAGTTCATTAGTTATGAAGATATATTTGATGATATGACTTATATTGACTTAATATATTTTCAGAATGGTAAAACGAATTACTATGAAGAAGATACTGTACCTAAAGAAAAAATAAGATTTCTATTACGCTTAAAAAAACGTGGGCTTATAAATGAGTTTTATAATTTAAAACTATTTAAACCGTATCTAAAAGATAAATTTTTAATGTATTACTTAGTAGATAGAAATAAGCTTGAAATGAAATGTGGAGAAAAACTATATAGAGAATTGGAGGAACATTCTATGACAAAAAAAGAAATAGAGTTAATAAAATACACAACTGAAAAGCTATTAGAACGAGATTCAGCTGAGAATATATTAAAAGATTTAAAATTGTGCAACAAAAAAAGTGAATTTGAAAGATTTATAAAAGATAGGTCTAAAGACGTATTAGTCTATGATAGTTTAGAAGATTTTATAGAATTGACAGAAGGTTTTTATAAATATAAAAGCGTTTTAGAAGCAAATCTATTAATCAAAAAAAATAAAGGTGGGTGTTAATATGAATAAATTTTTAGTTGGAAATATATTAAGAGAAGTAAAAAACGGAAGGTTAAATTGTAGTAATGCTAAAAATGAACAAGCTTCTGGAGATATGAAAAATATGACTTATGTAAAAAAGATAAGAAGGGGTAAAGATGTTTATCCTTACGCTGCTGCTCAGAATCAAAAGAAGGCAATGAAAAACTTTGTGGCTAGTCAAGGATTTGATATAGCATTTGTTAAGTCAGCTAGTAGTACAGAAGCTGTTAGTGAGGGAAACCCTTATAAAAATTATGATGAAGATATAATGGGATTCATGAATGCTAAGGCTATTAAATTAACTAAAGAAGAGTTTGATGAACTAGATGAAAAAGAGCGTAAAGGTTTTAATAAAAAGGGAAAAACTTATGAAAAAAATATAACTAAAAAAAGACGTGCCAATCTAATGATGAGTCCATTACAAGCTATAAAACACACTAAAATAACTCAAGAATTTTCCACTAGAGAAACAGATAGCACACCATTGTTATATACAAAAGAGGTATATTCAGCTCATATGTCATCTGGTTTAATATTAGATATAACCCAGGTAGGACATTTCAAAGCTAATGATAATGAAACTGGGTACAGAGACTATGCTATAGATGAAATTGAGCCCTTATCGGTAGAGCTAGATGAAAATGATACATTTGAACTAACTAGAGATGAAAAGCTAAGTAGAATAAATATAACACTAGATGCTTTAAGAATTATGAATTCAAAAACTACCATGACAAACAATTTAGAAGATTTATCAGCAAAATTTATTATATTAGCAGAATACAAAATAGGAAACGCTATTTTTAATAACATTTTTGAAGATGGAGAATTAAAGATAGATTATCTAAAACAAGCAATAGATGAAAATGATATATATAGAATATCTAAAATATATATTGGATGCAGAGATCAATACTTTAAACAAGACGATAAATTTTTAAAAGAAGTATTAGAGTATAATTTTGGAAAAGATGATAGAATAGTAATAGGAGAAGTTAAAGGAATCGTAGATAAATATAAGGAATATTTATCTGAAACTTTATAGTTAATATATCTGTCGATAGTTAATAGTGTAAAAACTACGGGGCATAGACAAAATGGTTAGTTACTTAGCTTGAATAGAGTTTAGTAAAAAAGTATAGAAAAAAGGACATTGAAAATTAAATTTAACATCAAGGTAGACAGAAATTAGCATTAAAGAGAAGTGATTACATTTAATATAGAAAGACGGGTTTTAATTTAAATACATTATTTTATAAATTTTAAAGAAGGCGAAGAAATTACATTATTTGAATCAAGTTTTAATTTAAATACATTATTTTATAAATGCTATATTCGTATTCGATTTGAATAAAATCATATACGGTTTTAATTTAAATACATTATTTTATAAATTTTAATATGAACATATTTAGAAAATTTATCAATTAACGTTTTAATTTAAATACATTATTTTATAAATGGTTTACCTAGTGCTGATGTATCATTTATAGGTAGAGTTTTAATTTAAATACATTATTTTATAAATCTTGAAGAAGTTAAAATGCTTAAAAATGTAGAATTTGTTTTAATTTAAATACATTATTTTATAAATCTTGAAGAAGTTAAAATGCTTAAAAATGTAGAATTTGTTTTAATTTAAATACATTATTTTATAAATGCTAAGTTGATTCTATCTAATGTTTTAATCTGTATAGTTTTAATTTAAATACATTATTTTATAAATACTTTACTTTTGCTTTATTCTAATTTCTTTTTTATTAGCGTTTTAATTTAAATACATTATTTTATAAATGCTAGAGTTACATATAACATTCAAACTTGTGTGAGAGTTTTAATTTAAATACATTATTTTATAAATAACGACTAGGTGTTAAGATAACCTCAAGACTAGCAGGTTTTAATTTAAATACATTATTTTATAAATACAGAATCGGAACGTAATAACTATATAATACTAGGTAGGTTTTAATTTAAATACATTATTTTATAAATCAACACCACTATACATGATGGCTTCTGTAACGTCTGGTTTTAATTTAAATACATTATTTTATAAATTATTACAAGCAAGATGAGAAGTGGAGAAGGGCAGAAGTTTTAATTTAAATACATTATTTTATAAATTATGATATTTCTCCACTTAGAGTAGTTCCTATAAAGTTTTAATTTAAATACATTATTTTATAAATGTAAAAATATGTTACTACTAATATTAAGATTTGAATTGTTTTAATTTAAATACATTATTTTATAAAGACCGACGAAGATGTGGGAATAGAAGTAGCTGGGGGAGGTTTTAATTTAAATACATTATTTTATAAAGAAACTCCTCTTTAAATTTGTAAAGTTTAATCATTTCGTTTTAATTTAAATACATTATTTTATAAAGGCAGGAAATATCTAATAAAAAGAGCAGAAGAAAGAGGGTTTTAATTTAAATACATTATTTTATAAAGATTTTCAAAAATAATCCAAATGAAATTTTAAACCATAGTTTTAATTTAAATACATTATTTTATAAAGATATTTGTAGATAATGCAGAGAGTGTAAATGAATTAGTTTTAATTTAAATACATTATTTTATAAAGCTGGAAGATGCACCTGATAGAATTTTACTAGATATGAAGTTTTAATTTAAATACATTATTTTATAAAGTTGATTAGATGCATTAAACAAAAAATCATCTACTATAGTTTTAATTTAAATACATTATTTTATAAAGATGAATTACGTTGAAATATTCGACAATGGAGAGCGTGTGTTTTAATTTAAATACATTATTTTATAAAGGTTGCTGTTATGGTTATATCATCATAATCATAATTATAAGTTTTAATTTAAATACATTATTTTATAAAGCATTTAAATAGTCAGCTTCTGCATCTATTTTAGCTATGTTTTAATTTAAATACATTATTTTATAAAGAGCATTTGCACATCCTACTTCTATTGAAAATGTGGACTCGTTTTAATTTAAATACAGTGTTTTATAAATGCAGGATTCAATGTTGATGCTTTAAATTTAAGTTTAGTTTTAATTGAAATAAAGTATTTTATAAATCTCTTAACAATAATTATACTGTTAATTATGATTTAAGTTTTAATAAGAGCACATTGCTAAAAAATAAATGATGGTTGTGAAGTCATAAAAAAGGAGAAGCGCTTTGTTAGATATTAGACTTTTAGATAAATATAAAGCTAAACTGGATGGTAAAACCTTAAAACAACATAACGATGAATTGATAAAGATACTAAATCAATTAAATATGTCCAAGAAAGAATATAATAAGATGATAAAAATAATAAATTATCATGATATTGGCAAGGTTGTTCAATTATTTCAGGATAACATAGATAGCACTAACAGAGATATTAGGCATGAAATAATATCAGCAAGTGCAAAAGATTTAACTGTAGAAGAAAGAATAGTTATATTAACACACCATAAGAGCTTAAATTATATAATAAGTGAAGAAATAAGCTTACTTAAATACGATGAATACTATAGTAATTTGTATTTATCTCAGCTTAAAGAAGTTGAAGACAAATTAAATATAGAAATGATAGATATAATAAATGAAGTTCTAAAATATAAAATAAATAAGAGATTATTGAAAAATAAAAACGCAATCCAACTAAAAGGAATGTTAAATTATTGTGATCATTTAGCTAGTGGTGGATTTACATATATAGACACTGGATTTAATATTGGAAACAGGTTTAAATTTAGTAAATATACTACTATTCAACAACAAGCTAAGTTGCAAGATAAAGATGTTATGATGATTGCATCAACTGGATCTGGTAAAACTGAAGCAAGTTTATTTTGGGCTGATAACGTTGATAAAAGTAAAAATAAGCGAATATTTTATATACTACCATATACGGCTAGTATAAATGCTATGTATAAAAGGTTTAAAAAAGAAAACATAAGTGTTGGTATGCTACATAGTAAAGTACAATATTTTTTAAGTAAAGAGTTAGAAGATGAAGATAATAAAAGTGTAAAATTTAAGTATCAAGGATTTAAATACTTTACTAATCAAGTTACCGTATCTACAATACATCAAGTATTTAAAGCTATGTTTAATTGTAAGTTTAATGAAATGATGTTGTCTATGTATAAAGATGCTATATTTATAATTGATGAAATTCATTGTTATGATGAAAGACAACTAGCAATTATGCTAACTACATTAAAATATTTTAAAGATAACTACAACATTAATATTTGTATAATGAGTGCTAGTATTCCATCTAAATTACAGGAACTTATAAAGATAGAGTTGGACATTGAAGATGTTCTAACTTTGACAAAAGAAGAAAATGATAAAATTAAAAGACATATAGTAAATTACAAAGATATATATATAGAAGATGATTTAGACTTAATAATGAAGAAATACTATAGTGGAGAAAAAGTAATAATCTGCGTTAATACAGTAGCTAAGTCACAAGAGATGTATACAAAGATAAGTAGTATAATAGGAAAAGAAAGAGCAGAAGATATTGTATTACTACATTCTGCATTTAATCAACGTGATAGAGAACTAATAGAAAATCAGTTAAAAAATAAAAAGATATTAATAGGGACTCAAGCTATAGAAGTAAGCTTAGATATTGATTATGATGTAATGTTTACAGAAATTAGTCCAATAGACTCTCAAATACAAAGATGGGGAAGAATCAATAGAAAAAGAATAGACAACTTAATAAATAGAAAAAAAATATATGTCTATGATACAGAAAGTACACTTTATGATAAAAATATAATAGAAAATACTAAAAATGTTCTAATAAACTTGGATAAAGTAAATGAAAATGATATACAAAAATACTTAGATAGAGTATATACTCAAGATTTTCATACGTTCTTTGATATAAAGAAACAGTGTGAAGAAATCTTTAATAATATTCAGATAGGCAAGTGGGATAAGAATTACAATGAAATGGTAGAGTTTTCTGGTGCCAGTGTATTACCATCATGTTTTATCGATGAATATAAAAAACTTATAGAGAATAAAGAATATTTAGAAGCTAATAGTTTAATTGTTAATATCAGTAATGGTAAGTATCATTATGCAATAAATGATGGTGCTATAGATAATCAGGAAAAAGTAATTCCTTATATATCTTATAACTATAATGATAAAATAGGTTTAGATTTTGGAAAATTTGAAGTTAATTAATTATAATGTTGACACTACATTTAATAACAATAATATTAACATTGCTAAATATACTAAAATAGAGAAAGCAGGTGTTTGTAGCACCTGCTTTCTTTTATAAGAAATAATCAAGATTTCATAGGTTTATTAGTTAACAACTTTATTATACCACACATATGTTTGGTTACAATAGGTCCGAAAACAGGTTAATCATTGAAGGACAAAATTTATAACATTAAAACCAAATTTTAAGTTGTTTTAAATAATAAGACGTATATTGAAGGATATTATCATTATTTATAGAAATCTATTATTGAGGTATAAAGAAAAAGTAATAGAAATTAAATGCATTTAAATTAATTACAAACTTAAAAGAGGTGTATACATATGAATCGTGTGGCTAAAAAAATAAAAGAAGCAAGAGCCAAGGCTAAAATGACTGAAAAAGAATTAGCTAAAAAATGTGGGTTATCAGTTAGCTATATTATTCAAATAGAGTCAGGAAAAAAAGTAGTAAACGAGAAAGTAGCAGAAAAAATATTAAAAGTATTAGGTGAAAAATTAGAGTTTCTTAACCAAGAAGATAGTGATACAGAAAAGTCAGCTGATACTGGTTCCAACAAGAAAAAAGTTGAAAGTAAACCTAAAGAACAGTTTTATAATATAAAACCTACAGAGCAATGGTCCGATGCTTTAGCTAATATTATTAAAAAGTTTCCTATATATGAAGTAAGCAGTAATAAAGTTGTAGGCCATAAGGAGTTACCTATTTTAAATAAAAAAATTGAAGGTTATAACTGGGAAAAAATACTTTTTGTTAAGTCTCAAGATAATGTAATGGAAGCTTTTCGTATAAAGAAAAATGATGTTATTGTGGTTCAACTAACAAAAGAAATACAGAACGGCTCTATTTATTTAATTGAAATGAACAATAGAAAAGTGATTAGACAGTTGCAAAAAAAGCCGAGTAAAAAGGTAATAATTTCAACTGAACCTAATGAGAATAATCCGGTTATTAGAGATTTTAATAAAATTAAAGTTATTGGAAAATGTGTAAAGGTAGAGTTTGATTTAAACGTTTAATATTGACAAATAAATTTTAATATGGTATATAATGAATAGGGGTTAGCACTCACGCCGCAAGAGTGCTAACAAATATAAATTATGATGTTAAATATTGAGTTTTTATTATATTTTACTTTGGAAGGAGAGATTTAAATGGCAACAAAAGAATTTAGAGCAGAGTCCAAAAGACTATTAGATTTAATGGTTAACTCTATTTATACAAATAGAGAAATCTTTTTAAGAGAATTAATTTCAAACGCGAGTGATGCTATTGATAAAATGTACTACAGAGCATTAACTGATGAAAACTTAGAATTTAATAAAGATGATTATTACATAAAGATAGTTTCAGATACTGAAAATAGAACTTTAAAAGTTATTGATACTGGTATAGGAATGACAGAAGAAGAACTTGAGGATAACTTAGGAACTATTGCAAAAAGTGGATCTTTAAACTTTAAAAAAGGAAATGAACCAAAAGATGGTTACGATATAATAGGGCAATTTGGAGTTGGGTTTTATTCAGCATTTATGGTAGCTGACCAAGTTACTGTAATAAGTAAATCTATTGATAGTGATAAAGCATATAAATGGGAATCTAAAGGTGTAGATGGATATACTATAGAGCCATGTGAAAAAGATACTGTTGGAACAGAAATTACTTTAAAAATAAAAGAAAATACAGAAGAAGAAAATTATGATGAGTACTTAGAACAATTTAGATTAACAAATATAATAAAGAAATACTCTGATTTTATAAGATACCCAATTAAAATGGATATTACTAACAGTAAGCTTAAAGAAGGTAGTGAGGATGAGTACGAAGAATATACAGAAGAGCAGACTGTTAATAGTATGGTTCCTATTTGGAGAAAAAATAAAAGTGAATTAAGCGATGAAGATTACCATAACTTTTATTCAGAAAAACGCTATGGATTCGATAAACCTGTTAAATATATTCATACAAAGGCTGATGGTCTAGTAAGATATAACGCAATTTTATTTATTCCAGAAAGAATACCGTTTGACTACTATACAAAAGAGTATGAGAAGGGCTTAGAGCTATATTCTAACGGTGTGCTTATAATGGATAAGTGTTCAGATTTACTTCCAGATTATTTTAGTTTTGTGAAAGGTATGGTAGACTCTGAAGATTTATCTTTAAATATTTCTAGAGAAATGCTACAACAAGATAGACAGCTTAAGTTAATAGCAAAAAATATAAAAAATAAGATTAAGAAAGAGTTGCTTTCTTTATTAAAGGATGACAGAGATAAATATGAAGAGTTCTATAAATCTTTCGGTAGACAATTAAAGTATGGGGCATATAGTGATTTTGGAAGAAATAAAGAAGATTTACAAGATTTATTAATGTTCTACTCTTCTACAGAAAAGAAACTTGTAACTTTAGATGAGTATATTTCTAGAATGTCAGAAGATCAAAAGTATATTTATTATGCTACAGGTGAGTCTAATGAAAGAATAGAAAAGTTACCACAAACAGAAGTTGTTGCAGAAAAAGGTTTTGAAATTCTTTATTTAAGTGAAGATATAGATGAATTTGTAATAAAGATGTTAACTTCTTATAAAGAAAAAGAATTTAAATCTGTTTCTAGTGGAGATTTAGGAATTGAAGATGACACTAACGAAGAAAATACTGATACTGAAGATAATAAGGAGTTATTCGAAAAGATGAAAACTATATTATCTGATAAAGTAAAAGATATAAGAGTATCTAAAAGGTTAAAATCTCATCCAGTATGCTTGACTAATGATGGCGAGATTTCAATAGAAATGGAAAAGGTATTAAATTCAATGCCAGACAACCAAAATGTTAAAGCAGATAAGGTGTTAGAGATTAATGTAAATCACGATGTATTTAAATCTTTAAAAGATGCGTATGAAAAAGATGAGAATAAGCTTGCTTTATTTACTAACTTACTTTATAATCAAGCTTTACTTATTGAAGGAATACAAATTAAAGATCCAGTAGAGTTTACTAACGATATTTGTAAATTAATGAAATAGAAAGATAGTTTTAAAAGCACTGTATATCTTAAATATAGATATATAGTGCTTTTTTTATTTCATATATGTTCGGAATTGATATTTAAGCTTTATATCAATAAAAAGCTATATATTAATTTTGTATTATTGTGTCATACACATAAATAAATACATATATTATATTAAAATATTAAATATACAAGGGGGAAAAGCTATGGACCGTAAATATATAAAAAGTAAATATTATATTGCTGTATTTGAATCAAGAAATCATGCGATCCAAATATATCAATATTTAAATAGAAAAAAATATAATCAATATGAATTAGTTTCTACACCATGTAAAATAAAAGCAGGTTGTAGTTATTCTATTAAATTCATGGATTTAAAATATTATGATTTTTTAAAAGAGTTAACAGATAAATCTAATAGAAATATATTAGACGTATACGAAGTTACTAGAAAAAATGGAAAAAGAGTTTTGATAAAACTTGATTTGTAATAATAGATTTATTATTTAAAGAAATTAATAAATCTATTTAAAATACTATTGTTATCTATAAATTTACTAATATTATCATTTATGTTTTCAAGTTGATGTTTACACTCTAATATTTTTTCATCTAACAGATTTAATCTTTCTTCATGTAAAGATATAGTTTTTGAAAGCTGCTTTTTTTCTTCTTCTACTTTAATGAGTTGCTCCTCTAATGTTTTATAGTTAGAAAGCAGCTCATTTATTGTTTTATAAGGTTGAGGTTTTTCATTCTGTGAATATATAGCTTTTGGGTTTTCTAAATCATAAAAATCATCTTTTTTATTATCTTCTATTTTATTTTCTGTATTATTGTTAGTTTTTTCAATTTTATTTATAGGTGAATTCAAGATTTTATTCAAATCTTCTTCTATATTATTATTCTTTATATATATATTATCTTTAGTATTAAGTAGGTTTACGCCAACTGTTTCAATACTATTTTCTATACTTCCATAGATATGCTTTATTAATAAATCATTATCAGATTGAGGGTTCTTAGCGTATCTTGTTATTTTTGGATTTTTAATATTATATAAATCATTATTTGATGCATTCCACGAGTATCCAAAGTCAGTAGATATTATCTCTACAATTTGATCATTCCGTTTACAATACATTTTTAATGTATTATTATCTTGGATCAGTATAGGAGAATGATTATTTGAATTTACATGAGATAGGCTCATAGTTTTTAACCATTTTGATTTTGTATTTAACACATTAGCTTTTTTTCTGTATTTTAATATAAAATTACTCTGCTCTATAGTACACCAAACTAAATGAAGATTATCTTTTTTATCTATTAATATATATGGGTGGGAATTATCTTCATTTAAATTAGTTAATAAATCGTTTATACTCCATTTCTTATTAGATAAACTAAATCTGCTGTAGTATAGCTGATAATTATTTTTATAATAAGCTTTATATACTAAGTGGAGATTATTTAGCTTATCTACAGAAATTTGCAGAGGACTAGGATATTTACCATGAATATAATTTCCTACTATATTTTTGTTTACTTTACTTTGACTCCAGTAAATATGTTCAATATAAGATAACATAGGAGTCAATAAATTAGTTTTTGTATAAATAACATGTGTATACTTACTATTAACTATTAAATTCAGATTTCTATATATATTAGATTTTATGTTAAATTTCGAAATAACTTTATGGTTCCAACTATCATTCTGATATATATAATATAGTAAGTTACCTATATTAGTAATACAAATAAGATGAATCTTATTATTGCTATCTATAGATACTGAAAAATCTACCACAGAAGCAACTAACTGCTTAGTTTCCAGCAGATTATTTTCAATATCATATATACTATAATTCAATGACTTATCAATATTTAAATAAAAATAATACAACAGACCATTGTTGTTTTTAATTAAATATTGATTAGAAGCAGTCAGTTCCATATATATTTCACATCCTTTTAAATTTTTTTTATAAATAATCACAATTATTATCTTACTTCATACTATGATATTACAAATAGAATTATTAACATATTAAGATTTAAAATTAAATGAGGGGGGAAACATATGCCATTAAATCCTGATGTTAATACATTGCAACAAGATCCATATGATCCATATGATCCAGATCTTATACCAGTATGTGTAATAGTTGATAAGGTATATTTCCAATGTCAACAAAGAGAGTGTATTGAAGATGTAAGAGTTAAATTACCACATGATTGTGGATCTGAATTTGAATTTTTAGATATTGTTTTTAACCCAGGAAAAATTATTGACGGAACATTGATAATTACAGATATTCCAAACAGACCAAATTTCAGAAGAGTAAGATTTAAGATTAAAGTTACTTTTAATGTAAGAATAAGAAATACAACTACAGGAGCTATTCAAAATATTACTGGGGCTTTACCACCAATTCAGAAAGACGTAGTTTTATATATTCCAGATGCTAGAGATGAATTTACTTTTAAGATTGTAGTTGAAACTTTCTCTCAATCGTTAACTGAGCCTATATTTGATGATAATTGTTTAATATTTACAATAGGAGTATTTATACTTATTAAAGTAGTAGGAAAGGTACAATTATTAATTCCAGAGTTTGGATTCTGTCCGGCACCACCTGAATGTGAAGATTTCCAACCAGATGATGTTTGTGATGAATTTGACGGTGCAGATTTCCCAGACTTCTTCCCACCACAATTAGATGATATGGACTTAGAGTAAATATTAAAAAATAAAAAGCTACCAGATGGTAGCTTTTTATAATAATATATAAAAATTTAATAAAGTTAATTTTATCTAATAACTTATGGTTTAAATATTTTAATTTATTTTAATAAGGGAGCAATAAATTGAAATATGTTATTTACTTATAAACATTTGAGTATAGTATCCATTGACGATACCAATACCTATATGAGTATAGTTAGAGTTCATAATATTTGCTTTATGACCAGAAGATCTCATAAGTGAATTATGAGCTGCTTCTACACTATGATTTTTTGCAATATTTTCAGCAGCACCACGATAAGTAATTCCAAATTCTTTCATCATTTCAAATGGAGATCCGTATGTTGGTGATTGATGTGAGAAATAATTATTGTCGTTCATATCTTGAGACTTTACTCTAGCAACATAAGCAAGATCAACATCTATTTGTAAAGCTTGAAGTCCAGCAGCTTGTCTTTCTTTGTTTACTAATTCAACCATTTTAATTTCTGCTGCAGATAATGAATGGTTTGCATTAGAAGTAGGTTGTTCATTATCAACATTTTGGTCTTCTTCTGGAGTTGGTTTAGGTTCTGGTTTAGGCTGAACATTTTCTGTATTTTCATTATTATTTTCTGTACTTTCGTTATTTTCTGGAGTTTCTATAGATTCATTATTATCAGATTCTGGTTTAAAATAATCATCCTTTTGTATAAAATAATACTTATATTTAGATTGTGAAGAATCCTTAATTACTGAATAACTACCATTATTATATCTTATAGTAACTGTGTTTGAGTAAGCAGTTTTTGTAGAGTTATTAGTGTTAGAATATCTTGTGTATGCATTTGATGTAACTGGAATAGATACTAATAGTGTTGCCATAACAGTAGGTAATACTAACTTTTTTATGTTCATTATATTTCCTCCTTTAATTTTAACATGTTTACATAATACAGTAACAAAGTTAAAATTTCAACACAATTTGACAAATTTATACTGGTAATTTATTGAACTTAAGTTAAATACAGTATATATAGCGAGATGCAAATTCTTTCATGGGTGTGCCAGAAGTTTTGGAGTTCTTTTTATAAATATAAAACTTTAAATTTATAAGTTATCTTATAAATTGTATTAGGAGTGTATATATGAAAATATTAGCTTGTATAAGAGAGGATTACAAAAGTAATATAGCTGGAGATTCAATACAATTTATTAAAACTATAGAAAGTTTAAGGAAAAAAGGAATAGATATAACGATTTCAAGCAATTTACATGAAAACCTAAAGGACTATGATTGTATTCATATTTTCAATACTATTCGTATTAAAGATACATATAGGTTTTTTAAAAAAAGTAAAAGTTACAAAAAGAAAATAATTTTAACTCCTATATACTGGAATTATGATTTGTATTTGTATAAAAATTTAAATAAGCCTAAATTCAAAACTTATTGGAAAATAAATAATGCTTTAAGAAGAGAAGTTATACAAAATGTAGATTTAATTTTACCAAGCTCAAAGCTTGAATTATATAACTTAAAAAAAGATTTTAAATTTGTTACGCCATACAAGATAGTTTACAATGGGGTAGATCCTTATTTTGCTAAAGGGAATGCTGAAAAGTTTTTAAACAAATACAATATACATAATGAAAAATTCATTTTATGTGTAGGTAGAGTCTGTCCGCATAAAAATCAATTAACTTTGTCAAAAGTGGCTAAAAGTGTTAATGTACCTTTAGTTATTGTGGGGCCAGTAAATGATTATGAGTATTTTAATCAATGTAAAGATGAAAATCCTGAATTATTACATATAGATCAAGTAAGTCATGAAGAGTTATCTTCTGCTTATAAGGCTGCTAAGGTTCACTGTCTTGTTAGTTGGTATGAAACACCAGGACTTGTGAATTTAGAGGCTGGAATTGCTGGCTGCAATATACTAACAACTTGTGAAGGTAGCACTAAGGAGTATTTTAAAGATTATATAGAATATTCTTTATGGGATGATTATGACGATATTTTAAGTAAAACAGATTTAGTATTAAAAAAAGAAAAAGATAACAGTTTGAAAAATCATATTATGAATAATTTTTTATGGAATAATACAGCAGATTCAATAATAAAAGCTTATGAAACTATAATTTAAAATATAATATAAATCAACAATAAGTATTTTTATTAGCAACCTTACTTTTTATGCATATTATATATATTAATAGAGACTAAATTAAAAGTTTTTATGTATAAAGGAGGTAAATAAATAGTGGAATTTTATTTAAACAAATTACTTAGAGTTGAGTATTATCCAAAAATCAAGAATGAAGTAGATAATAGTACAGAAATAAAAAAAGAAGATAAAGATTTAGATTTAATTTCTTGTGAACAATCTAATAAAGAGAAAATAGAAGAAGATATTGAGAATCAAACAGAAAATGAAGAGGATTTTTCAACAGAAGAAGAAACTTTAGAACTTAATAGAGAAGCAGAGTTTGATAACAATATAGATTATGCTGAAAAAGCAGAGGAAGATTTAAAATCTATAGATGAATCTATTTCTTTAGAGCCTGAAGAAAGTTTAGAACAACTATAAACAATAGAGAGGTAATCCTCTCTATTAATTTGTATAACTATTGTACAAGCATATTTTGATAAGTGAAATTCTGTGCAAAAAAATTTGAATAAAATTTACCAATGAATGTTGACAAAAACACTAGGGTATAATATAATTATAATCGAATTCCAATCATTTTACTTGGAATTAAAGGAGGAGTAAGATGAAACTTTCAACTAAAGGAAGATATGGCTTAAAAGCAATGTTTGACTTATCATTGCATAATGGAGATGGTCCTATTTCTCTTAAAAGTATTGCAGAAAGGCAAAAAATTTCAGATCATTATCTAGAGCAATTAATTGCTAGCCTTAGAAAAGCAGGGTTAGTTAAAAGCGTAAGAGGTGCTCAAGGCGGGTATATGTTAGCTGATGCACCATCTAAAATAACAGTTGGAGATATTATTAGAATTTTAGAAGGACCTTTAGGTTTATCAGATTGTGTTTTAGAGGGTGATCCCGCAGATTGTGATAATGCAAACTATTGTGTAACTAGAGTAGTTTGGAAAAAAATACAAACAAGTATAAGTGAAGTTGTTGATTCTATAACACTTCAGGATATGTTAGATGATTATGAAAAAATAGGTAACAACAAAGAAAATATGTATTATATTTAGAAATTTATATGTACTTATTTTGTTAATTTAAATATATACAGTTAATTATATATAAATAAACGTTATGAGGAGAGGGTTACATGAGTAAACAAATTTACTTTGACTATGCTGCAACTACACCTATGAAAAAAGAAGTATTAGAAGAAATGATGCCATATTTTAATACTGAATTCGGTAATCCATCCAGTGTTCATGGATTCGGAAGACATGGAAAAACAGGATTAGATAGTGCAAGAGATAAAATAGCAAAAACCTTAAATGCAAAATCTGATGAAATTTTCTTTACAGCTGGAGGAACTGAATCTGATAACTGGGCAATAAAGGGAGTTGCGTATGCAAATAAAAATAAAGGTAACCATATTATAACTACTAAAATAGAGCATCATGCTGTGCTTTATACTTGTCAAGCTTTAGAAAAAGAAGGTTTTGAAGTAACTTACTTAGATGTAGATGAATATGGAATGATTAACTTAGATGATCTAAAAAATGCTATTAAAGATAATACTATTTTAATTACTATTATGTATGCAAACAATGAAATTGGAACTATACAGCCAACAAAAGAAGCTGCAACAATAGCTAAAGAGAAGGGTATTATATTCCATACAGATGCTGTACAAGCTTATGGAAATTTAACTCTTGATGTAAATGATCTTGGTGTTGATTTACTATCAATTTCTGCACATAAAATCTACGGACCAAAAGGTGTAGGAGCTTTATATATAAGAAAAGGTACTAAAACAAAGCAACTTATTCTTGGAGGAGCTCAAGAAAAAAGAAGAAGAGCAGGTACTGAAAATATACCTGGAATTGTAGGATTTGGAAAAGCTGCAGAAATGGCTTATGAAAATTTAGAAGCACATAATAAAAAATTGATTAACTTAAGAGATAAATTAACTAAAGAACTTTTAGAAAAAATATCATACACAAGATTAAACGGACATCCTACAAAAAGATTACCTGGAAATGTAAATATTTCCTTTAACTTTATAGAAGGTGAATCACTGTTATTAAGTTTAGATATGGTAGGAATTGCAGGATCAAGTGGCTCCGCTTGTACATCAGGTTCTTTAGATCCATCTCATGTACTAATGGCTATTGGATTAGATCATGAAACAGCACATGGATCATTAAGATTGACTTTAGGTGACTTCACTACAGAAGAAGATATAGATTATGTTATTGAAAAATTACCACCTATTGTGGATAGATTAAGACAAATGTCACCTTTGTATGAAAAGGTAAAGGGAGGAAATAAATAATGTATAGTGAAAAAGTAATGGACCATTTTATGAACCCTAGAAATGTTGGCGAGATAGAAAGTGCTGAAGCAGTTGGAGAAGTTGGTAACGCAAAATGTGGAGATATTATGAAAATGTATTTACAAATAGATGAAAATGATGTAATTACAGATGTAAAATTTAAAACATTTGGATGCGGATCTGCAATTGCAACATCAAGTATGGCTACAGAAATGATAAAAGGAAAGACTGTAAAAGAAGCTCTAAAATTATCTAATAAAGCTGTAGCAGAAGCTTTAGATGGACTGCCACCAGTTAAAATGCATTGTTCTGTATTAGCAGAGCAAGCAGTAAAGGCAGCAATATTTAACTATGCAAAAGAAAGAGATTTATATTATGAAGAACTAGAAGGATTCGATCCAACTGAAGATGGACATGACCATGGTCATGAAGAAGAATAAAAAACTTAACTAAATATATATTTTTAAAATGCAGGTATTACCTGCATTTTTTTATTTTTGTAGTAAAAAATAAGTATATAAGAAAAGAGGGGTGAAATGATTAAAGAAACAATATTAACTAAACTTCCTATTTTAAATAAAGATTATGAAGTGCTTAATTACAAAGTTGAAGATATAGTTTATTGCTTTAAAGAGTTTAAAGTGTTAGGACTGTACCTACAGAATATAGATTCAACTAAAAGGAAAAAAATTATTCCATATTTCAAGATAAAAAATATTACAGAAGAAGGCATTATAATAAACTCATTATACGATATAGTAAATATAGAAGCTAATTTAGAAATAAAACATGCTATAGATAATTATAAACCTATGATAGGTTATGAAATATATTCAGAAAAAAATGAAATAATAGGAATAGTAAGAGATCCTTTAATACGAATACAAAATGGAAAAGTTTTAGGGTTAATTATAAGCGAAGGTATATTTGATGATTTAATAAATGGATATTCATTTTTACCTTTAGTAAAAGATTTTAATTTTGAAGAATACAAAATAATGCTAACAGATAAAGAAGAATTAAAAATTTTATCTCAGCAAGGTGGATTGAAAAAAATACTTGGTATATATAAAGAAAATTAACAAAAAATATTATTACTATGAATGGAAGGAGTGAAATATATGAATATGCCAACAAATATGGATATGCCTAGAAATATGAATAAAGGTCTTATTGTAGCAGGTGTTATAGGAGCAGGCTTAGGTATGTATAAAATAGCTACTATGAACTCTAAAAGCAGAAGAAGAATGATGAAAAGAGGAAAGCGAGCTTTAGGAGCTATGAGTGTTATGAAAGGAATTAATCTGCTTCAATAGAAACCCAAATATTAAAACAAAGTCTCTACTCTTTAAGAGAGTAGGGACTTTACTAAATTAAGTATTTTAATTTAATATTAAACATAATTATAGATAAATGATTCAATATTTAATAAAAAAAACACACAACTACGGTTTCGCCCATAGTAATTTTTTTATATAAATATATTAAGTAAAAGGGGTAAAAAAATGGAAAGTAATAGTACTGTTCAAGCTATTTCAAAAAGTTTTAAGTCTTTAACTGAAAATAATAATTTTTCAAATATACTAGAATTTCTTATGCAATTTTTAATCGTAATTCTATTATTTTTTGTTATTTATTTTTTAGTTAATGTTTGTAATAGGTATATAGATGACAAAAAAAGAATAGACATAGGGAAGAAAAATATAATATATTTTATATTGGTATTTATATTTCTAATTTTTATTATAATTTTATTTCGGTCAGGTACCTTAATGTATGATATACTTTCGCCTTTTTTATTCGCAATTATACTTGCATATGTTCTTAATCCTTTTGTTACCTATATACAGAAAAAAGGAGTAGAAAGAATTTGGGCAGTATTTATAATATATTTTATAGTAGCAGGAGTTATATTTATATTTTCAATGACTTTATTGCCTGTTATAATTACAGAAATTAAAAATTTACTGGAAGTTTTACCTAAATTAGCTAATGATGGTTATAATAGTATGTATGATAAATATATAAAATACAATAAAAACATAGAAAATTTACCATTTGATTTTAATGAAATAAAAGAGTACCTTAAACTTGATGCAGATAAGTCAGAAAACATTATATTTAAAGTTTTAAACTCAGCTACAAATACAATGGTTTCAATGTTTTCAAAGATAGTAGGTATAATATTAACTCCTATTTTGACTTTTTATTTTTTGAAAGATACAGCTAAGTTTAAAAATATGCTCATTTTAAGTATACCTAAGCATATTAGAAAAAATATAATAGAGGTTGCTAAAGATATAGATAAAGTTTTAGGAGGCTTTATAAGAGGTCAGTTAACAGTTGCAGTAATAGTGGGAATTTTAACCACAATAGTTATGCTACTACTAAAAGTTAAATTTGCTGTGTTAATAGGTATAACATCAGGTATATTGAATATAATACCATATTTTGGTCCAGTAGCTGGAGCAATACCAGCAATAATATTTGCATCTTTAGATGGACTTAATAAAGTAATATGGACTGTAATTGGGTTTGTAGGTATACAACAGATTGAAAGTGGAATTATATCTCCAAAGATTATTTCTGATAAAGTAGGTGTTCATCCTACAGTAGTTATATTATCTCTTATAATTGCAGGAAAATTTTTTGGTATATTTGGACTTTTAATTGCAGTACCTACAGCAGCAGTAATTAAAGTACTTGGAAAACATTTAATAAATTACGTTGCAAAGTTTTGATAATGTTACTAAAACATTAAAAAATGGAAAGAAAGTCTCAAATATTATATTTATAAATTAAGAGCTAATTGAACTGACCTATGTCAATTGGCTCTTTTATTTTGTAGAATAATTTAGAACGATTTATATTTAATTTCATAATATATATTAAAACAATAATTATTAGTTTTATACAAGAAAAAGTTGTATGTGATTTAATACTCTAAATATAAAAAAGGTAGGTGTAATATATGAGTGGATATGCAGAAAATAAAGGATGCTTTGGAGGATGTGGAAATGATCTATCCTCTATTATTATTCTGATCGTTATACTTTGTCTTGTGTTTGGAAACAAGAGTCACTGTGGATGCAAATGTTAGGTTTATAATTTCAAAATATAGAAACAATATGGTAGGGCTAGGCTCTACCTTTTTTTATATAGAATTATAGGTAGGCCCAAATATGTTAGATAAAAAAGGGTTATAATATAAATAATAATATATTGCAATAAATTTGATTAGAATTGCACATTTTAATAATACATATTTGAAATTGTGCTGCAAAGTTATAGTTATGTATTGACAAAATATAGTATGTTATATATAATTCAATTAAATTAAAATATTGTTAAAAGTGATGAAGAGAAGTAGTAATATATATTGATTCTTGCAGAGAGGAAGTCCTAGGCTGAGAGACTTCTAGATAGATTATATGAAGCAGTCTCTAAGCAGTAATCTTGAAATTAAGTAGAGATTACCGGCAGAAGCCGTTATACTTTATTTCCTAGAGAGATCGTTATAATAACGATAAATAGGGTGGTACCGCGAGAATATACTTTCGTCCCTACATGTTTATTTATGTATGGATGAGAGTTTTTTTATTTTATAATTTTTTATTTTATAAACTAAAGAATAAATTTCCAAGGAGGATTAATTATATGAAGCAATTAGGTGTAAATGAGATTAGAAAAAGATTTTTAGATTTTTTTGAAAGCAAAGGGCATATTGTGCATCCAAGCTTTCCTTTAGTTCCTCAAAAAGATAGAAGTTTATTATTAATAAATGCAGGCATGGCTCCATTAAAACCTTACTTTGCAGGAATAGAGGAGCCTCCAGGAAATCGAATGGCTACATGTCAAAAATGTATTCGTACAGGAGATATTGAAAACGTAGGAAAAACAGCAAGACATGCTACTTTCTTTGAAATGTTAGGTAACTTTTCATTTGGAGATTATTTCAAAAAAGAAGCTATAGTTTGGGGCTGGGAATTTGTAACTAAGCAGTTAGAATTACCAGAAGATAAGATATGGGCAAGTGTATATGAAGAAGACGATGAAGCTTACGAAATCTGGAGAAAAGAAATTAATATGCCAGAAGATAGAATTGTAAGATTAGGTAAAGCAGATAACTTTTGGGAAATAGGACTAGGACCATGTGGACCTTGTTCGGAGCTTTATTTTGATAGAGGCGAAAAATACAGTTGTGGTAGCGAAGATTGTAAACCAGGTTGTGAATGTGATAGATATGTAGAATTTTGGAATTATGTATTTACACAGTATGACAAAGATGAAGAAGGAAACTATAATCCACTTCCAAATCCAAATATAGATACAGGTATGGGGTTAGAAAGAATAGCTTGTATTATGCAAGATGTAGATTCTATATTCGATATAGATACTATGCAGCATATATTAAACGGTGTATGCCAAATTACAAGTGCAGAATACAATAAAGACGAAAAAACAAATGTGTCTATTAGGATTATAACTGATCATATTCGTTCAGTAGCATTTCTGATTGGTGATGGTGTTCTTCCAAGTAATGAAGGAAGAGGATATATTTTAAGAAGATTATTAAGAAGGGCTGCACGCCATGGAAAGTTATTAGGAGTTAACAAACCATTTCTATATGAATTAGTAGATAGAGTAGCTAAAGAGTATGGAAAAACTTATGAAGAATTAGTTGAAAAGAATGCTTATATAAAGAAAGTAATTAAGGTTGAAGAAGAAAGATTTATGGAAACTATAGACCAAGGTATTGAAATTTTAAATAGCTATATAGAAGAATTAGAATCTAAAAATGAAAAAGTATTAAGTGGAGAAAATGCATTTAAGTTATACGATACTTATGGATTCCCACTAGATCTAACTAAAGAAATATTAGAAGAAAAAGGTTTATCTTTAGATGAAAAGAACTTTGAAGACGAAATGGAAAAGCAAAGAAATAGAGCTCGTGAAGCTAGAGTTGGAGCAGATACTGAAGGTTGGAAAGAAGATGTGTTTGCAGGATTAGATAAGGAAATAAATACAGACTTTAAAGGATATAATAGTTTTGAGCTAGAAGGAAAGGTTTTAGTTATCGTTAAAGACGGAGAAGTTGTTAAAGAAGCTGCTACAGAAAATGAAGCTACTGTTATATTAGATGAAACTGTTTTTTATGGAGAGGGTGGTGGACAAGTAGGAGATGTAGGTACTTTATATAACGAAACTACAAAACTTACTGTATTAGATACTAAAAAAGGACCTAATAATCAAGTTCACCATATTGTTAAAATAGAAGAAGGATCTATTAATGTAGGAGATACTGTTAAAGCGAAGATAGATATTAATACTAGAATGGGTTCAGCTCGTAATCACACTGCAACTCACTTATTGCATAAAGCTTTAAAAGAAGTAGTAGGAGATCATGTTAACCAAGCAGGCTCTCTAGTAACTCCTGATAAGTTAAGATTTGACTTCACTCACTTTGAGTCTTTAACTAAAGAGCAGATAGATAAAATTGAAGAAAATGTCAATACTCAAATATTAAATGGATCAAATGTAGAAACCTTCGAAACATCTATAGACGAAGCCAAAAACTTAGGAGCAGAAGCTTTATTTGGTGAAAAATATGGAGATGTAGTTAGAGTAGTAAAAGTAGGAAATTACAGTACAGAGCTTTGTGGAGGAACTCACGTAACTAACAGTGGTCAAATAGGACTTTTAAAGATATTAAGCGAAAGTGGAGTAGCTGCTGGAGTAAGAAGAATAGAAGCTGTTACTGGTGTAGAAGCACATAAATATGTAAATAAAACTGTAGAAACAATAAATAAAATAGCTGAAACTTTAAAAACACAAACTCAAAATGTAATTGAACGTGTAAATGATTTATCAGATGAACTAAAAGATAAAGATAAAGAAATAAATAAATTAAAAAGTCAGTTAGCAAATAATTCTACAGGTGATCTTTTAAATAATGCAGAAACTATTAATGAAGTAAAAACTATTGTATCAGCTATAGAAGCTGAAGGAATGGACGACTTAAGAAAAGTGGGAGACGCATTAAAAGAAAAGATAGATTCTGGAATAATAGTATTAGCAGCTAGCAACAATGGTAAAGTTAATTTTGTAGCTATGGCTACTAAGGACATAGTTTCAAAAGGAGTACACTGTGGAAACATAGTTAGAGAAGCTGCTAAAGTAACCGGTGGCGGCGGTGGTGGAAGACCAGATATGGCACAGGCAGGTGGAAAGAATCCTGAAAAAATAGAAGAAGCTTTAGGTGCTGTAAAAGATGTATTGAAAACTCAATTAGATAAGTAGTTATATAATGCAAGTACAAGGAGTGTGGCCAGCCATGCTCTTTGTATTTTCAATATACTCTCTGGAAATTGGGAGAATCCGAATTAAACACTAGTATGTTAATTAAATTTTAATATAGAAAATGAATAACCTTTGATATTAATTACTATATAAGGGTATAATATGTTAAAATAATATTAATAAGAAAGGGGAATTGGTATGTCTGATAAACTAAATTATACTATGCAGTTTGACTTAGAAAATGAAAAAGAAGTGAAAGTAAAGGATATAATTTTTACTGTATATAAGGCTTTAGAGGAGAAAGGATATAACCCTACTAATCAGTTTGTTGGGTATATTTTATCTGGAGATCCAACATATATTACAAGCCACAACAATGCTAGAAGTTTAATAAGAGAAATAGAAAGAGATGAGCTGTTAGAAGAGTTGTTAAATACATATTTAAATAAGAAGTAGGTGACTTAAATTTGAACACAAAATCAATTCGTTTAATTACTATATTGTTACTGATAATAATATCTTTAACAGGTATATCCTATGGAATAAAAAATGATATACCTGATAATGGTGATGTAAAAGTGGTCATGCTTATAATTAATCGAATTGACTTTAATGATCTTGAAAATATGCATTATACAAAGGGTTTAGTGGATAGGAGCTCTATTGCACTGATGAATACTAGAGTTTCAGGATCAAATAGTGAATTTAAGGCTTATGCTACTATAGGATGGGGGGGAAGAGCTGAGGCCTCTCATACTACCTCTTTATTTTATAATATAAATGAAGAAAACAAAGAAATTTATAAAAGGCGTACTGGAAATGGTTTGCTAAAAAATGGACTTATCAACTTAGATATTAATAGACTAATTGTTCAAAATCAAAATGGTGAATATGGTGCGGTACCTGGAGAATTAGGCTCAGTATTAAGACAGAATGGATATAAAACTGCCATATTAGGTAATAGTGATACTGATGATTCTAAGTTAAATAGTGCAGGTTTAATAGCTATGGACTTTAATGGTTATATAGATTTCGGAGATATAGGTACTAACTGTACTAAGGAGGATACTACAAGACCATTTGGAATAAAAACTAATTATAACTTTTTATTAAATAAGTTTGATGAAATATATTCAAATACAGATTTAATAGTAATTGAAACCGGAGATACTACAAGATTAGAAAGATACAAAAATAATTTATC
>JADWMM010000053.1 GCA_015978205.1 Alkaliphilus sp. NP8
ACCTAATACTATTAGTTTTATTCCTAATTTAATAATTGATTTATACAATAAAGGCTAATGTTTCTCCCTCAAACATTAGCCTTTGTTTATTTATTCTTATTCTCCTGCCACAGAAATATCTTTTATTTTTAATGTTGGTGAGCCTATATATGCTCCACTAGGTGTTGTGAAAGCTAAGTCATTCCCTACACTTTCAATATTTTGTAATATTTCATAAAAATTACTAGCAATTGTAATTTGATTTACTGGTCTTTCTACTTTCCCTTCTTTAACATAATATCCTTTAGCAGCTAATGAAAAATCACCCGAAACAGGATTTGCTCCAGAATGAAGTCCTTCTAACTCTGTAATAATTAAACCTTCCTCCATAGAGCTTACTAAATCATCATATTTGTTAAGTCCAGGTTGTATATAAAAATTAGAAGGTGCTACTTTAATTGTTCCTTTATATGAAGATTTATATCCATGCCCTGTAGGTTCTACTCCATCTTTTTGTGCAGTTTTTAAGTTATGTAATAAACTACGCAATATTCCTTCTTCTATTACTGTTATTCTTTCACTAGCCACACCTTCACTGTCAAAAGAACGACTTGCTACTCCATTATTCATAAGTGGATCATCTACAATAGTAATTGGTAAACTACCAATAGTTTCTCCAAGCTTATCTTTTAATAGGGATCTACCTTTTTGAACATTTTCCCCAGAAAAAATACACGTAAATGTTTGTAATAAATCAGCTGCTGCCATATTTTGCAATAGTACTGTATAATTTTTACTTTTAATAGGCTTAGCACCTAAATAAGAAATAGCTTTATCTACTGCTTTTTTTGCTAAAAGTTTTGGATCAAGCTCTTTAAAATTATGTCCTATTTCAAACGAAAATGAATTTTGTATTTCTTTATTATCGGTAACAATTACTTCAAGGTACACTATTGCAATATTTGACTTTTCACTTGTATTAAGTCCTTTAGTATTGTATAATTTCCTTTCATTTTCATGGTCTTGATAAGTACAAAAATTTACACTTTTAACTCTATCATCAAGTTTATAAACTGTATCCTCCAACTCTTTTATAAATTGAATTTTATCTTCCTGTGAAACAGTAGATAAATCAGTAGAATATAAGTCAACTTTATTATAATTATTGGATCCTTTAAATATAAACTCTTTATCGTCACTTTCTATAATTTCTGCATTTTCTTTAGCTATTGATATTAAAATTTCTACAGCACTTTCATCAATTTTTTCCGTATAGGCATATCCCATATTTCCATTATATATGCCTCTAAAAGATATTCCACCTTCTTGGGACATAGAGTAATCGTCTATTTCTCCTTTGTAGACCTTACAGCTAAATTCACTATTACTCTGATAATATACTTCCATATCAGTAAATCCTTGATTTTTACCTTCATCAAAAATTAGTTCTTTTAATTCAGCTATATCCATATCACTCATCTCCATTTCTACCACCAACAGTAATCTCATTTACTCTAATCATTGGTTGACCTACATTTGCAGGTATTGCACCACTTACAGATCCACACATCCCC
Organism: Alkaliphilus sp. NP8; assembly: GCA_015978205.1. Taxonomy (GTDB): domain Bacteria; phylum Bacillota; class Clostridia; order Peptostreptococcales; family Natronincolaceae; genus Alkaliphilus_B. The sequence goes on from JADWMM010000053.1 coordinate 1,554, forward strand.
TGTCCATGATCTAAGTTATTCCCTACCATATCAATTTTATGAAGTATGCTAGGTCCATTCCCTATTAAAGTTGCTCCTCTTAAAGGTTTATCTATTTTTCCGTTTTTAACTAAATATCCTTCCATAACAGCAAAGTTAAAGTCTCCAGTACTAGGATCAACAGATCCACCACCCATATACTTTGCATAAATACCAAATTCAGTATTAGAAATTATCTCTTCTGGTGTAGATTTTCCTGCGGCAATGTATGTATTAGTCATTCTAGAGGTTGGAGCAAATTTATAAGATTGTCTTCTGGCTGACCCTGTTACATCCATTTTCATTCTTCTAGAATTTAATTTATCAATCATATATCCTTTTAAAATACCGTTCTCTATCAATACATTTTTCTTAGTAGGTTCTCCTTCATCATCTATATTAGAGGAACCCCATGCATTTGGTATAGTTCCATCATCTATAGCTGTAACAACATATGAAGCCACTTTTTCTCCAATTTTATCTGCAAAGACAGAATTTCCTTTAGCAACTGAAGTAGCTTCTAGGCCATGTCCACAAGCTTCATGAAAAATAACTCCACCAAACTCATTATCTATTATGACTGGAAATTTACCACTTGGACAAGGTTTGGCATCTAACATTGTAGTTGCTATTCTAGATGATTCCTTTGCGTATTCCTTTACATCTATCTTATTAAAGAACTCAAAGCCCATATGAGCTCCCGGATTATATGTTCCTGTTTGCATTTCACTTCCCTTAGAAGCTATAGACTGAATTGAAATTCTCGACCTTACTCTTTTATCTTCTGCAAATCTTCCATCTGAATTAGCAACTAATATTTTTTGGTCTTCATCTAAATATCCTATAGTAACTTGAGAAATACTGTCATGATAGTTATTAGCAGCTTCATTAGCTTCTCTCATAACATCTACTTTTTTATTTTTGGTGACTTTATTAGGGAAATATTTTATAGGATTAATATTTTTATAATCGTATTTTGTAAAGTTTAATATTATGTCTCTTCCTGCTCCTTGTATTGCTTTGCTTGCATTAACAGCTGTATCTATTAATGCTTCTCTACTATGCTGATTTGTATAAGCATAGACACTATTTAATCCTTTAAAGATTCTAATTCCAACACCAAAATCCCTACCTGAAATACTACGATCTACCTTACCACCTATCATTGTAATTCCTGTATTATATTTATCTTCAACAAATACTTCTGCAAAATCTCCCCCACTAGATAATGCCGCCATGATTATGTCTTCAATTAATTTTTTATCTAACATAAACACACTCCCTTCTTTATAAATATATATTAAATATAAAGTCAAAAAATCCTTTAAGTTTTCTTTATAGTTTGTTTTTCACATATTATTTTTTCATATATTAAATGAGCTATTCCATTTTCTTCATTAGTTTTAGTAGTAAAAACTGCATTTTCTTTTATTATATTTTCACTATTTCCCATTGCCACACCTAATCCTGCATACTTTATCATAGTAAGATCATTTAAATTATCTCCTACTGCTACTATTTCATTAGAAGCTATATTTAATTCTGCTAACAGCTTCATAATACCGTGGGCTTTAGTGGCTTCTGCATCTAAAATTTCTATATTATATTTACCTGAACTGGATATATCAATCCCTTTTATATGTGATAATTTTTCTTTAACTCTATCTAGCTTTTTTTTATCTCTATTTGCTATAAATATACTACTTATGTTTCCATTATTTTGAATAAAAGAATTAAAATTAACTTTTTTATGTGTATTTGATAGTAAAACTGTATAAATAGGATTCCAAATTGATTTAATTTTAGATTTTTCAACTCTAGACATATACTCATGTATTTTCACAATTCGATTCCTAATACTATTAATATATGTATATTCCTCATCACTAGCATGAAAATACATATTTTCTTCTTCTAATATATTAATAGCTTTTTGTAAAGCTGCTTTCTGTATATAAGTAGTTGAAATTACTTTTCTATCCTTATTTCTAATAACAGAACCATTATTACTAATAAGCCAACATGGAAAACCTAATAAATCTAAATACGGTTTAACAGTAGAATACGGCCTACCTGTACATATAGCAATTTCTATATTTTTATTAAACAAATCTTGCATAGCTTTTAAATTAGCTGTAGATATTTCTTTTTTATTGTTTAATAAAGTTCCATCCATATCTGTTGCAAAAAATTTATATTCTATGCTCATTTTTGCCTCCTCTGAAATTCTTATATCTTAATAGATAAATAAAAGTTTTCAAAGTAAAAACTATATAGTAATTAAATTTTTACTTACATATATTATAACTTTTTAAATATAAAACACCAAACCATATATTATAATATCCATATTTACTAATTAAATATATGTTTATTTATATGCTTTCTGTGTAATTATTATAATATAGATTGTGCATGTACGAATACCTAATTGGTATTATTATAACTTATATGTTATAATGGTAACAACTTACATATTTAAATTACTAAGAGGAGGTTATATTATGATGTCAGAAAAATTACTAAAAGGTTTCAATGATCAATTAAAACATGAGTTTGATGCAGCTAATATATATTTAGCTATGGCAGCTTATTGCAATTCAGAAGATCTAGATGGTTTTGCTAATTTCTTTATGGTACAAGCTGAAGAAGAAAGATTTCACGCTATGAAATTCTTTAATTTTATAGATGAAATTGGGGAAAGAGTTGTTGTATCTGGACTTGAAGATCCAAACAATTCATATGATTCAGTATTAGATGCATTTCAATCTGCATTAGATCATGAAAAAAAGGTTACAGGTCAAATCAATAACCTTATGAGCATTGCAATGGAAGAGAAAAACTACGCAGCAGTTAACTTCTTAAATTGGTTCATAGATGAGCAAGTAGAAGAAGAAGCTTCTTTCTCTGCATTAATTGCTAAAATTGAAAGAGTAAAAGATAACCCACAAGGTCTTTATATGTTAGATGAAAAATTATCTCAAAGAACTTTTACTCCTCCTACTGGAGAGTAAAACTTAAAAACTAGAGAAACTAGAAAATGAAATTCAAATTTCATTTTCTAGTTTTTTTGCAATTTTAAATTTAATTTCTAATTTTATGTGGACATATAATTTTATAATTCAAAATGTTGTAAATTCCTTATTTAGGTATTGAATTTAAACTATATATTGTATACAATAATAGAAGAAGGCTTATTTTAGAAAGAAGGTGTTCAAATTGCATTTATTATTTTTAGTTCTGAATGAAACAGAATATTTAGATGATATTTTAGCTGAGTTTCTTGAGATTGGAATAAAAGGTGCTACTATTTTAGATAGTCAAGGTATGGGACATGCCCTTTCAAATAATAGTGACATCCCTATATTTGGGTCTTTAAGAAGCGTGTTAAACAGTTCAAAACCTTACAACAAAACAGTTTTTTCAGTTATTGAAAATGAAGAACTTTTAAACAAAGCTGCTAATACTGTTAATGAGATTGTCGGCGATATTTGTAAGCCAGGTGTAGGTCTCATGTTTTCTATTCCCATTACAAATGTATGTGGGTTACCTAAAAAAACAAATAAATAATATAAAATATGGAGGCGCATTATAATTGGAACTGTTATTAAAGATTAGTATCGTACTACTAATTGGGGTATTAGGAGGTAGACTAGCTAAACGTATTCACCTACCTTATGTTACTGGTTACTTAATTGGAGGTTTACTAATAGGACCTTCTATTTTAAGGCTAGTTTCTGAGGTGGATATAGAAAAATTTGCAATAATAAATGAATTTGCTTTAGCTGCAATTGCATTTAGCATAGGTAGTGAATTCAAAGCAAAAGATTTATTGAAAGTAGGTAGAAAGATTTTTATTATAACATTAGCAGAGGCTTTTAGTGCAATGGTATTAGTATTTTTAACAACTTATTATATAGCTGGACAATCCTTTGCTTTTAGTATTATATTAGCATCTATAGCATCTGCTACTGCACCTGCTGCAACAATGATGGTTATTAAACAGTATAAAGCAGATGGTCCTTTAACTAAAACCTTATTACCAGTAGTTGCTATTGACGATGCAGTTTGTGTTATGTCATTCGGAATTGCAATGGCCGTTGCTAAGTTATCCTCTGGCGCATCTAATGTATCACTTTTAGAAATGATTTCACAGCCATTTATAGAAATTTTTGGTTCTATTATTGTTGGCTTTATTATAGGAATGCTACTAACTTTCTTAGCTAATAAAGCTAGTAATCAAGAGGAACTATTAGCATTGGTTTTAGCATCTATTGTTGCTGGTGCTGGGTTAGCTAGTGTATTTCATCTATCATCTTTACTAGTATGCATGATGATAGGAGCAACTATTGTAAACTTGATGAATAATTCAAAGCGTGTATTTTCTGTTATTAATGACTTCACTCCTCCGATATATTTATTTTTCTTTACTTTAGCAGGAGCTAGTTTGCATTTAAATGTTCTAACACAAGTTGGAATGTTGGGAGTAGGCTATGTTTTAGCTAGATCTATTGGTAAAATGTTAGGATCTGGATTAGCTGCTAAAGCTACAGGATGTGACAACAACGTTGTAAAATATTTAGGCCTTGGTCTTTTACCACAAGCTGGTGTGGCTATTGGTTTATCTATGATAGTAAAGCAAGAATTACCTGAGATAGGTGATACCCTTGCAACTATAGTTCTTGGTGGTGTATTATTTTACGAAGTTGTAGGTCCAGTACTAGCTAAATATGCTATTCAGCAAGCTGGTGAAATAAACGGAAAAAAAGTTATAAAATCAAATTAAAAATTAAAACTCTAAGTAATACCTCTTTTAAAAGGGGTATTATTTTTTATTATAATTATTATTCTCCATTTCCTCTAAAATAAATTCATCTAAAATCTGACTAATTGCAATAATTTCTTCTGTAACTACTCCATCATTACTTTCTAACATTTTTTGTAATTTAGCCTTAAGCATGTCTAATGTTAATTTATCTTTCTTTTCTTTATACATAATACCCACTCTCCTTTGTATATTTATTATTAAATGGATATTTATTATATTAACAAGTATTCTTTATTCAATAGAATTCATTTGTTTTATTATTTACCCTATAATATTTTACTGAAACTTCCTTAAAAGAAAAAGCACTAGAGCTTACATCACAAATTCAGATTATAATATATATTCATAACATAGGATTTTCCATAAAAAAAGAGCCTAAACTAAGACTCTTCCTTTACGCTAAAACCATATTATTATATTTTAACAAATTATATTTATGAATAAATATCCGAAAACTCAATACTTATCCTTTCTACATAATTATTAATATTTTTAATGTCTTTATTAAATAAATCTACTCCACTTTCTTTTACACTTGTTGGATTAATCTTCTTACAAGGAAATTCCATAATAAATTCAGTACCTTTACCATACTCACTATCAACAGTTATTTTACCGTCATGCATCTCTACAAAAGTTTTAACTAATGATAATCCTATTCCACTACCCTCATGATCTCGCGTTAAAGATTTATTAACTTGTCTAAACCTATCAAAGATTATATTTAACTGATCTTTTTGAATTCCAATTCCTGTATCCTTAACAGAAATATTAATTTTATCTCCTTTATCAATTACAGAAACCTTTATATGATCATCACATCCAGTAAATTTTATAGCATTAGATAAAAGATTTAATATGATTCTCTCTAATTTATCTGGATCAAAAGCCATTATTTTTTCTTCTGTAGTTGTATCAAAAATCAAGTTAATTTTTTTACTTCCTTTACAGTAATTTGAAACAGATAAAACTATATTTTCTATAACTTCAATTATATTATTATTTTGTAAATTTAAATTAAAAAATCCAGAATCTATTTTTGTTATATCAATTAAATTATTTATTAATCTCAAAAGTCTAAAACAGTTTTGTTTAGTTGTTTTTATAGTATCATTTAATTTATCTGGATTTGAAATATAATCATTATTATATTTATCTAATAACTGTAAAGATCCTAAAATAACATTAATAGGAGTCCTAAGTTCATGAGATATATTGGCAAAAAATTCTGTTTTTAATTTATCATATTGAATCATTTCATTCATTTTTCTTTTATTTTCTTCAGCTTTTTTTAAAAGTTTTTCTTTTTCTTTTCTTTCACTTATATCAGTTAATATAGTGAGTATTGCTTCTTCCCCATCGTACCCTACAACACTTGAACTCATGCTAACATCTACTACTTTCCCATTAGCAGTTACTATTTTCATATCTTTTGCTACAATTTTTTTATTAGTTTTTTTTATCCTATCAAATTTCTCAAACATATCTTTTTTATAGTTTTCATGAGCAAATTTTTGTGTAGATTTTCCTATTAGCTCTTTTCTATGGGGCACTTCTAAAAGCTTAGCACCTTGCTTATTAACAAAAATAAATTTTTCACCTGTATGTACAAAAAGCGCATGAGGAGATAATTGTACTAATTTTTTATATCTGTCTTTACTCTCTTCTAACTCTTTTGCTCGTTCTACTTTATCAGTAATATCAAAAATAATAAAATTAATTAGCTCCCTATTTTCTATACTAAGATTGCTAATATAAACTTCTAAATATTTAATTTCATTATTTTTTGTTTTAAATTTCGCACTATATCTTATTTCTTTATTATCTTTTATTTTAGGGAATTGATCCTGAATTTCTTCATGTGTTAAATTATTAATATCATTTATATACTTAGATAAAAGTTCTGCTCTATTATACCCATAAAATTTACAAGCTGCATCATTAACATTAACAATCTTTCCAGTAGATGCATCTGATATAACCATGATTAAGTCATTATTATTAAGATTGCAATTATACACTTCATTTTTTTTTATATTAGGACATGTTCCTAATACAGTAGCTGTATCATACTCAGGACTTTTTATGTTTTTACAGCAATCACTCTGTCCCCCTATAGCTTTCATGGTAACCTCCCAAAAAAATATTTTTTTTCTATATAATAAATACATATAGAAAAAATATGCTTATTCAAATAAGTTATCTTTAACTTAAATATTCTACACTTACTTATATATTCCTTTGTAATTTTTTTACAGATACATATATTAATAGATTTTAATTTGATTCACAGTAACATAACATAATATACTTCATATTATATTTATATATTTAAAATGGCTTGATATTGTCAATATATCAATAGGAGGTACCAATATGAGTGACGCAAAATTTGTTGAAGTAAAAAATATATCAAAAATTTATCATTCTTTAGATGGAGAAACCAAAGCATTAAATAACCTTTCTTTTGATGCTAACAAAGGAGAAATAATTGTTATTGTAGGTCCAAGTGGTTGTGGTAAATCTACTATTTTATCTATAATTGCAGGATTAGTAAAACCTAGTTCAGGTGAAGTTTTTATTAATGGTAATAAAACAAATAGTACTAATAAAAATATAGGTTATATGTTTCAAAATGATCACCTTTTTCCTTGGAGAACAATTCTTCAAAATGTATTGATTGGACTTGAAATACAAAATAAAGTAACTAATGAATCGATAAAAAATGTAACATCTTTACTTAATACTTATGGATTAAGTGATTTTAAAAATCATTATCCAAATCAACTATCTGGTGGAATGAGACAAAGAGTTGCATTAATTAGAACATTAGCCATTGAGCCTGCACTTTTACTATTAGATGAACCATTCTCTGCTTTAGATTATCAAAATAGGCTTGCTGTTAGTGATGATATTACTAGAATTTTACGACAAGAAAAAAAGACAGCAATAATGGTGACACATGATATATCAGAAGCTATGTATACATAATGACCAACTTATTAAAATTTAATCAGGTATTTGCATAAAAGCATAAAAACACTTATCTACATAAGTAAATAAGTGCTTTGATTAAATTATTTAATAACTCAAATTATACATATCGGTACTTACATGTACTATTAATGGAATTATCTATATTTACAGTAGTAATTGTTTCAGCATTTTTGAATAGTACCTGACAATCTTGACTAAGGCGTATTAGAGTTACTTCTTTACCTAAATCATTATATTTCTGTGTAATAGAATTAATTGCTTCAATTGCTGAGTGATCCATTACCCTAGCATATTTAAAGTCAATTATAATATTATCTGGGTCATTTTTAACATCAAATAATTCTTTAAAATTTAGTACAGAAGCAAAAAATATCGATCCATTAATTTTATATGTTTTAGTTCCTTTATCATCATTTTCAACATTTACATATATAACTTTTCCTTTCTCCCAAGCAAACATTAAGGCAGAAAGTACTACCCCTATAATTACAGCTGTTGCTAAATCTATAAATACTGTAACTAAAGTAACTACAGCTATAACTACAAAGTCTTGTTTTGGCACCTTCTTACCATATTTTAAACTTTCCCATTCAAATGTTCCTACTACAACCATAAACATTACTCCTACTAAAGCAGCAAGTGGAATAGCATTTATTAAACTTGAACCAAACATTATAAATATTAATAATGCTATAGGAGCTACTATTGACGATAGTCTTGTTCTCCCACCCGATTTTATATTAATAATAGATTGGCCTATCATAGCATCTCCGCCCATTCCACCAAAAAAACCATTAATAGTATTAGCAATACCTTGTGCAACACATTCTTTATTAGTTTTACCTCTAGTATCTGTCATTTCATCTATTACTCTAAGAGTAAGCACTGCTTCTGTTAATCCTACTAGTGCACCTATTAATGAATATGGGAAAATAATCTTTAGCATATCCATACTTATCTTAACTTGGGGTATATAAAACTGAGGTAATCCACCTTTCAGTTCCATACCTGCAAAGTCTTGAACAGTTCTTAAATGGTATCCACTTTTATCTAAAATAACTGCAATAATCGTCATTACAATTATTGCTACTAAGCTTGATGGAACTGCTTTTGTAAATTTAGGAACAAAATGAATAATTGCCATAGTAAATGCTACAAATAAAAACATTATCATCATATCATTAGGTGGTAACCAAACTTGTTGTACTGTTTTAACACCATTTACAATGACTATTTCATCTACTTTAAACTGCGCCCATTGAGCTATAAACATAACTATAGAAAGTCCATTAAGAAAACCTAACATAACTGGATAAGGGATTATTCTTGCATACTTTCCTAGCCGTAAAACGCCTATTATTATTTGAATAATTCCCATTAGAATTACAGCAACAAATAAGTAATCTAAGCCATATGTAGCTATTAATGAAGCAAACACAACTGAAATTGCAGCTGTAGATGAGCTTATCATTCCTGGCCTACCAGTAAAAATAGCCGCTACAAGTCCTATCATAACCGCAGTTTGTAAACTTAGAATTGGACTAACACCCGCAACGAAAGCAAATGCTACTGATTCAGGAATCAGTGCAAGAGCTACTGTTAATCCAGATAAAACATCATTTTTAATAATCGTTTTGTTTTTTCTAATCAGGTTAAATAAAGAAACCTTAGATTTTTTCTTAAAAATATTAACCATGAATTCAACTCCTTCTTTTCTGTCTCATTTATATTAGTCATAAAAAAATCCCTGTGTACTTAACAGGGAGGGTTAATATTATTATTAACACGAGTCACACGAAAATTCATTATAGCAAGTATATATGCAATTAGCAAGCTGTTTTAAAATATATTAATTATAAACAATTATGATTATATTTATAATTTTATATTAGTTCTAACTATAATATATAGTCTTCTATTTTGTGGATAACCTTTCCTATTTTAATATATTTTTCAGAATTCATCAACATTTTAATCACAAATACACATGAATATATATATATGTAATTTTATCCTATATAGTGAATTCACATCGATTATAGTGTATACTTATGTTAATATAAGTAATTGAAATTTAATGTGAAAAGAGGCGTATATAAATGATTTTAGTTAATACAGATTATATTAATGGAAAAGAACTTGAAATGATTTCAATGGTAGAAGGTTCTACTGTTAGAGCTAAGCATATTGGAAAAGATCTTTTTAATGGATTAAAACATATGGTAGGTGGAGAATTAACGTCTTATTCTCAAATGATGAACGAGGCTAGAGAAATAGCAACAGAACGAATGATAGCAGAAGCTAAAAAATTAAATGCGGATGCTATTATTAATATTAGATATACAACTAGTGCAATTGTAGATGGAGCTGCAGAAATTTTAGTTTATGGTACTGCTGTAAAGTTTAAATAACTAATTAAATTGCACCAAAATATCCCAAAGTAAACTTACTTTGGGATATTTTTTTTGTTGTTTTTTATTTGTAACATTTCTTCACATACTTCTCGTCTATATTTTATAGGTAATTCATTTATCTTTTTTTCTGTTAATTCTCCTATTGCTTCTCCCATTAGCTTTTCTGCACGTTTAATGTCAAAGATATTCAAAACTACTTCTATATTTTTGTTAGACATTTTTGCTTCCCCCTCATATAAACTATATTAATACAATAAATTGTCCAATTACTTAAAATTATATATATAAATTATTAAACTCAAGCTTTATCAAAACATATAAATATATTTTTAGTAATATTACAAAGTTTGTTTGAATTAAATATAATAATCACTAATTTGTAATTATATAGGATTTTTCTATTATAACTTTACTTATATTTCTATGTTATGAATATGAAATGAATCTTAAGGGAGTGAAACTATTGTATAGTATAGCTATATATTCACGTAAATCTAAATTCACTGATAAAGGGGAATCCATCCAAAACCAAATAGAACTTTGTAAGGAATATGCAGAAAAACATTTTAACACTAAAAATTTTACAATATATGAAGACGAAGGTTATACAGGAAGTAATATTAATCGTCCAATGTTCCAAAAACTTTTAGACGATATTAAAAATCATAAAATAAAAGCTTTAATCTGTTATCGACTTGATCGTATTAGTAGAAATATATCAGATTTTTCAGCACTTATAGAACTTCTCGAAAAGTATAATGTGGATTTTGTTTCTATACGTGAACAGTTTGACACATCAACACCTATGGGCAGAGCAATGATGTATATTACTTCAGTTTTTTCCCATTTGGAAAGAGAAACTATTGCTGAACGAATTAAAGATAATATGTATCAGCTAGCAAGAACAGGTAGATGGCTAGGGGGTAACACTCCCATGGGATATGAAAGCAAACCTATTTCTTATCATGATAAAGAAGGTAATTCAAAAAAAATGTATAAACTTTCACCTATTCCAAGTCAATTAGGGATTGTAAGAGAAATCTATAATAAGTACATTCAATTATCTTCTCTAACTCAATTGGAAAGTTGGGCTATAGAGAATAATATAAAAACTAAAAACAATAAAAACTTTGATAAAAGCATACTTAAAGTTATTCTTACTAACCCTGTTTATGCTACAGCAGATAAAAGAATATACGAATATTTCAGAAAACAAAATGCAAATATTGGAAATTCTATAAACGAATTTAATGGAAAGTATGGTTTAATGGTGTTTAACAAACATAATGAAAAAAATAATAAAGTAATAAAAAAAGACATTTGTGAATGGATCGTTGCAATAGGTAATCACCCAGGTGTTGTTACTTCTAATGACTGGATTAAAACACAAAACATTTTAGAAGTTAATAGTAAAAAAGCACCTAGAGATGGTACCGGCAAAATTGGGTTATTAACTGAACTTTTACGTTGTAAAAATTGTGGGTCTAAGATGAGAGTTGCTGTTTATAGAAGAAAAGGTAGTACATATTATTATTACCGCTGCTTATTAAAAGAAAAATCCAGAGGAAATAAGTGTACTGTAAAGAATCTTAATGGAAAACAAGCAGATAAATACGTTATTGATAAAATTAAAAATATAAGCTATGAAAAAGATGATATTTGGGATTATATTAATAAACTAAAAAATAATATCAATCATCTAGCCTCTTTTAATTATTGTGCAAAATTAGAACTACAAAAGGAATTGAAGGAACATAAAGAAGCTATAAGTAATTTAATATTTAAATTATCTAAACCAATGGATAGTACTGTTGAAAAACATATATCTATAGAAATTAAAATTATAGATAATATAATTAAACAAATAGAATCTAAAATTGAAGAAATAAAAATTAATGAAGAAACTACTAAGAATAAACAGCTAAATATTACTTCTTTATTAAAACTTATAAATAATTTTCCAGATAATATAGATAAATTAAATTTCGATGAAAAAAAAACTATGTTAAATAGAATTATTAATAATATTATGTGGGACGGTGAAAAATTGAAAATTAATATATGATACTTTAAATTACATATCAAAAAAAATTTGTCTATTTCTTTCTATTATAATATCTTGAATAATTTGTATATGTAAAGCCGCCCATGCTTTTTCTCTAAGATGAATAATTACACTTATAGTAAGAGCAAGTACATATAATATACTAAAGATAATCCAAAGCAAACTTCCATTTTGAAAAAGAAAATCTTGTAATTGCTGAGTAAATAAAAAAAGAAACCAAGGTATTGCAGTTACAAATATTGGTACAATTCCTGAACCGTTTTTTTCTTTTAACATTCGATAATAAATTAATTTCAAGGTATATGTATCAATGGATTTGTAGAATATCCGAATTTCCTGAATTTCATTTAATTCTTTAATATGTTTTAATGATTTATCTTTTTTGTAGATGCTTCTAAGCTTTAGATATAATTTATGAGCATCTCCACGAAATGACACTAATATCACCTTCTAATCGTTAAAAAATATAAATATATTATGATTTTATTAATCAAAATTCTAATTATATATTAAACAAATGTGGCAGTTATTATGTAGCATTATTTTTAGCAATTACAAATTTATGCTGAACTGATTATATGTTTAGTTTGTAATTATAAAAACTTCAATAAAAAGGTAGTATTTCATATAAAATATTACCTTTTTATTTTATATAATCTATCTGTTAAAACAACATTGAATAATATCTGTTAATTTTATCTTCTAATATACGAATACTTATAAACCTAGCTTCTCGTATAGTCTCTTTTCCATTTACATAAACAAGTATTCCAGGTAAAGTGAAAATATTAAAAGCTCCTGCTATTTCTGGAGAATTGCTAACTTCTATTTCTGCAAAACTAATTTTAGGGTAATCTTCCAAAAGTTTTTTTACCTTAGGTAAAAGATCTACACATACACCACAATTATGTCCAGAAAAATAAAGCATTGTAAATTCATTTTCTTTTATATAACTATTTATTTGTTCAATATTATTTAATTTTTGCATGTAAGTCCCTCCTACAAATAATAATCTTAACATTAATTTCTATATAAAACTACTAATTTATTATAATTATGTTGTACTACTTGATTTTTTGGTGAAAAATTATAATAAAGAGATTTTTTCTGTATTGTATACCTTTAGTCTATTAATTAGCAAATACTTCATATTTACATAATTATTTGTTTAATAATATATACAATGTCATTGTTGTTTATGTAAAATTTGATAGTCTTTCTAAAATATACTACTAGAATACATATACTTTTTTTGCAGATACTAATTCATGTAAGCCAGACTTACAAATATAACAATAATATTAATGGAGGTAATAATATGCCAAATATAAATGGAAATATTCCAAATCTTAAAGATTCAAAATCAGTAGGCAAATCAGAAATTCAAAATGCTAAGCAAAATATGAACTCTTCTACAGGTCAAAACATGATTTTAGGAGCTAAACTAACTCCAAATACTTCAGACACAGCAAGTGGTGGAATAACATCAGATTCAATGCCAAACTTGAATAGTTCAAATAGTTCTACCTCTGTAGGATCTGAAGAGTTACAAAATGCAAAAAATAAAGTGCAAAAAAGTGGTAATAGCAAAAGGTTATTTTAGTAATAAGAAAATCCTGAACATGTATGTTCAGGGTTTTTTTATTACTATAATTCCAGTGTATATATTATTTCCATTTTAATAAGTACTATATGTATTCTAATATTAATAACAAGTCTACAGTTTAATATATATTACATATTCCCTTCTAATGTTGTTTAAACTAAACTAAATTATGTTATTAGGAGGAAATACATATGGAAATAAAGTTAATAATAAATTCCCTAATTCTTATAGCTTTTGGTACCATGATATTAAGAATATCTGGTCGTAAATCTATTTCTCAAATGACTGTTGCTCAAACAGTTGTTATGATTTCCATAGGTTCAATTATTATTCAACCTATTATTGAAGATAGTATTACAAGAACGGTTATTGCTTCTACAGTATTTATAGTATTTATGATATTATCCGAATATTTACAAATTAAATTTAATTTTATAGAAAATCTCATAACTGGCAAAGCTAAAATAGTAATCCAAGATGGAAAAATTATTGTAGATAATTTAAGAAAGTTAAGATTTACGGCAGATCAATTAGAAATGCGACTCCGACAACAGGGAATCTCTAGTATATCAGATGTAAAAACTGCTACCTTAGAGCCCAATGGACAATTAGGGTATGAATTAATGCCTCATGCTAAACCAGTAACTGTAGCTGATATGAATCAAATTTTGTCTCAAATTTTCCAAGAACAAATTAAACCTAACACTGCAAATGTTCCAAATATATTTGATGAAGTTAGAAATTCAGATAAGAAGTAAATTAGACATACTGTTATATAGTTTTTAGTTATATGGAATACTTTGCTTTTATGTAGAAATAGCAGAAGCTATATCCATGGCCGATAAAGTTATAGTTCTTTCCAATCGTCCTGCTACCATAAAAAACATCCACAATATTAAATTAAGCTGTGATGGTGAATCATCGCCTATTAAATGTCGTGAAGCGCCAGAATTTAGACACTATTTCAATAAGATATGGAAGGAGCTGGATGTATATGTTAAATAGCAATATAGAAAAATCTCAAAAATATTCAGATAAGCATCTAGAATATCTTAATTATGTTAGCTCTTATAATAAAAAGATTCTTTTTTGGCAAATTGGTGTGCTAGTAGCATTTGTAGCATTATGGGAAATTGCTGCAAGAGTTAATTGGATAGATCCATTTTTTACAAGTAAACCTTCTGATATTGTTACATTAATAGGAACTTTAGCAGCAGATGGTTCTCTCTTTAAGCATACACTTGTGTCTATTACAGAAACAGTAATTGCTCTTGGACTTGGAACTGTATTAGGAACTTTAGTAGCAATTTTATTATGGTGGTCAGATTTTGCTGCTAGAGTTTTAGATCCTTATTTAGTAGTATTAAATGCTCTACCTAAAATTGCACTAGGTCCTATAATAATAATATGGGCTGGAGCAGGCATGAGTGGTATTATTGTAACTGCTTTAGCAATCTCTCTTATTGTAACAATTTTAGCTACTTATAATGGATTTAAAGAGGTAGATTCTGAAAAAATTAAAATGCTAACTACCTTCGGAGCAACTAAATTTCAAATACTACAAAAAGTAGTTTTTCCCGCTAGCATCCCTACTATCATTAATGCTTTTAAAATAAATATAGGCATGACTTGGGTAGGTGTAATAGTAGGTGAATTCCTTGTATCTAAAGCTGGGCTTGGATATTTAATTGTATATGGGGGGCAAGTATTTAGATTAGACATAGTAATGGCTGGTGTTATTGTATTATCTATTGCTACTGGTATAATGTATCAACTAATATCTTGGTTAGAAGATAGATTTTTAAAATGGAGACAATAATAAAATCAGCACTAAAAGTGCTGATTTTATTATTTATATTACTTTTTAGTATAAGTTTAGATAATTTCTTTTCTAAAATACTGCTTGTCCAGCTTTAGTTTTATTATCTTTAAAGTCTTTATTGTATATTTTTTTTATTTTATCAATATTATTTAAGAAAACAGAAACTAATTCTGGATCAAAATGCTTTCCACTTCCATCTTTAATAATTTCAACTACTTTATTAAAAGGCATAGGTTCTTTATATGGTCTTTTAGATGAAAGTGCATCGAATACATCTGCTATAGCTACAATACGAGCTTCCAGAGGAATTTCTTTTCCTTTTAAACCACAAGGATATCCGGTTCCATCCCATTTTTCATGATGATGCTTTGTAATATTAATAGCTATTTTGTAAAAATCTTTTCTAAAAACTTTTAATCTATTACTTAGATTATTTAATATATCTCCACCTATATTTGTATGTTCTTTCATAATTAGCCACTCGTCAGAAGTTAATTTTCCAGGTTTACATAAAATATTGTCTGGTACTCCTATTTTTCCGATATCATGAAGTGGTGCGTATAGCTCTACTTCACGTACAAATGAATTATTTACATTATAATCTTTTTTTTCATAATTAATTAATTCCTTTGCTATAACTTTTGAATATTTTGTCATTCTATTAATATGATTTCCTGTATTATTATCTTTTTGCTCAACTAACTCCGCAAATGATAAAGTAACATTGTTCAAAATATTTTTAGTTAAATAAGTTTTATCTATTATTGCAGCTATTTCTGTAGCAATTTTTTCACCTATTTTAAGAGTTCTTTTATTGTATGCTCCTTTTCCAAACGAACTAAAAAATAAAAAGCCAAAAACCTTATCTTCTAAAATTAAAGGCAGTATCATATTAGAATTAATTTTTTCTTTTGAAATTAATTCTAACGACTTATTTTTATGCTTTTTAGTCTTTAATTCTTTGGAAATATCATTTATAAATATAGGTTTTTTGGTCTTTATAATTTCAGTTAAAGATGTTTTCTCCATATCTACTTTAAAACCAGGACCTAATAATATATCTCCATAATTCATTTTTCCCGTTTCAGCAATTATTTGTTTATTATCATAATCTATAAATGCTACACCTATTCTATCTACAGAAATAAAATCATTTAACTTTTCAAAAACTTTCTCTAATACATCGTCTAAAACATATTCTTTAGAAGCTATATTTTTAATTTCATCTAAAAACACTTGTTCTTTCGACATATTTTTTATGAATTTTTCTAGTTCTTTTTCCTCTTTAAAATAAGGTTTATAATTCATTGAATCATATTCATTATAACGAAAATCACTTAATCTTTTTAACCATTTAATCATATAAGGAATATCTGTATATGTAATTCTTCTAATAAAAGCTAATGTACATAAAAACAATAAAAACAATACTAGAAATACACTTGTTATGAATAAAACATAACTATTAAACATTTCACTGCTTATAATAGCATTGTTGTTAACTTGTTTTATAATGTTAAAACTTACTATACCAAAAGCTATAAATACTGTTATAACTACTAAACTTATAAATTTAAAAAACGCTTCGATTTTAATTTTTTTTAATACGCCCATTTTAACATCTCTTTCTATATATTTATAATGCTATTTTTTTTCATTATTTCTTACAAAAACTTTTTTTACTAATACTAACATTTTTAATAGATCTCTTGTAGGTATTATAATATCTTCATTAATAACTTGTGCAGCAGATGCTGTATATTCTACAGTTTCCTCTACTGCTCTAACTGCTCCTGAAACGTGCTTCATTTCTTCGTTTACATTTACAGTAATTTCTTCAGCATTATTAACAATATTAGGCAAACTATTTAATATACTATTTATATTATTTTCGTTACTCTTTACAATGTTATTTATATTAAATAAAATTTGATTAAGATTTTTAAGTACTTTAAATAAAAATACTAATACACCTATTCCTCCTAAAATTAAAATGACATTCAGTAATTGTCCCAAACTTATTTGAATATCCATAATTATCCACCTTTCTTATACTTTTATTTAAGTTTTTTATAAAATGTATCCATTTACCTTAATACCCAATGTTTACATATCATAACATTTATTTCTTCTATTGTATTGTTATACACTATTCTATATTTAATTGCAATTTTCCTTCTATATTTAATAAAATAAGATCTAATTTCCACATAATATGAAAAATAGATCTTATTTTTATTAAATGAACTTAACTTACATACACAGATCTAATATTAGATTAAGTTTATTAGTATTTTAACCCTTTAAAAATTAATTCCAATAAAATTTACATTCATTAAATAAATTTCTACGATAATCTAAATATAAATGTTTTAATAGTGTTATTTTCTCATTCATTTCTAACTGTAATTCTGATACCACGGCATAATCCTTTGCCTCAATTCCTTCTTTCATTTTAGTAAATAAGGACTTTCTTTCTAATGAATCTTTCATTAAATAAAATCTTAACTTCTCAATTTCATCCCAATTAGATTTATCTATGTCCGTTCCATTTTCTTTAGTATGAACTTTTTTACAGCTTCTTACTAAATCTATATTATTTTGAATAATTCTACCAGATAATTCGGTAACCCATTGATCTATACTAGCCTCGTAATAAGAATCTACAATTGCATGGCTAAAAACATTTCCACTATATAAAATTTCTTTTTTATCAGACTCTAAATTAAAGCTTTGAATATTTTCCCATACTGTTGCTGGTGGATTTCCAAAGAATTTATTTCTTTCATCTTCTGTGTAATGCTCAAACACATCATTTTCACTTCTGTACATTCTATTTTTTTCAAGATAGAACTTATCTTCTCCATAACCTTTAGAAAACTCCAATTCTAATTCTTTTGCTGACATACCAGATTCCACTGCAGCTTTAATTCCATCTAGCATAGTTTGATAAAGTGATGCTAATGCTAAATAAGTATTGGTTGTTGGATTTGGAGATCTTACCTCAAATCTTGTTGCTTTTGGATTGTTCATGTCTCTAATTAAACCTACAAGCACAGTCCTATTTCTAGAAGGAGTTTCTACATTGTGACCTATAGAACTAACTGTACACACTGGAGCTTCGAAACCTGGTTTTAATCTGTTAAAAGCATCGTTAGTCCCAGTTATAAATGGATTTACAACTTCATAATTTTTCAATATTCCCAAAAGTCCACCCCAACCTAAAGTGGTGGTATAATTATAAGTTCTATTCTTAGGTGTAAACAGATTAATATATTTACCGTTATTGAAAGTAACTGCTGCCCCTACGTGTATGTGCTTACCACTACCAGCAACTCCTTCAATTGGTTTTGCTCCAAACGTTACTTCTAAACCATGTCCTTTAAATGTTTCCTCTATTAATTCTCTTATAAAAAGTTCATTATCTGCAGCTTGAATAGACGTACTATATTTCCAAACTATTTCAAGTTGCTCCATTACATGATTCAACTTTCCATTTACCCCTATTTTAGCACTAACTCCCCCTACCTCTTTATGTCCTATTTCAGGTTTGACTCCATACTTATTAAGTAAAAGTATAGTCTCTTCTAAGGCAGTTCTTACGCTTCCCTTGGTTCTCTTCCAGTACTGCTCTTTTAACATTTGAGAAGTAGATAGTTTTTCCTCATCTGCAGAATCTTCAGGAGTCTTTACCCAAAATTCTAATTCTGTAGCTGAAGTTAATATTACTTCATTAATTTTTTCACTCATATCAATACCAAAATCTTCTTTAATATGAGGATATTCATTAAATAATCTATTAATCTCCATAGTAAAGTTATCTATAGCTCTTTTTAATATAGAACGAGAGTCTACTCTTTTAGAATCGTGTACTAGAAATGCAGGTATCCTTAAAGTTCCAACTGGTAAGTTTCTATCTATATATATATGATCATAATTATAGTCAACAAACCAATTCACTGAAAGGTCAGGAACTAAATCTACCTTAGCATTATTTAAAGTTGCTATACCATGTAAAACAACACTAGATCCATCAGTTTGAACTCCTACTTTAAAAAATCTTTCCATTTCATCTATAAATAATGAAATAGGAATTTTTTCATCTGTATCATTCCCACCTAAATCAACAGCCACTAAAGAAACAAACTGAATTTCAGGGTAAGCCTTTAATAACTTAACAAGATTTTCTCTATTATGTGTCCACGGTGGTAGACAATGTAGCATAGGTTCCGTCAACAAATTTTCAATTGTATTTTCCATTATTACACCTCCAACTAATAAAACTAGAGTCCCACCAAATATTTGTTTTATTAAAATTTTAAATTTAATTATATATTAATAGTATGAAATTGTAAATATATATTTATACAATTTAATGAAAAAATACTCTTCTTTAACAATAAATATACTAAAACATATTTACTATTAATTTAAACAAACTTTATCCATCTCATTTCTAATACTGATAAATCATCTTTTAAAATAGGCTGCTCTCTTATTAATTTATTTAGACCTCTAGTTAAATAGTCATTAACAGAATTTGATTCTTTGTGTATATAATCAATGATTCCTTCAGATTCTATCGGATTTCCATCTTCATCTTCTAGCTCCATTAGTCCATCTGTATATATAATTAAATGGTCCCCGGAATCTAAATAAACAGTTTCCTCTTCATACTCTTCGGTAAATTCAAATCCTACAGGTGTACCATAAGCATCTAACTCAATTATATTTCCCGTATCTTTTACTATTAAAGGATTAGGATGTCCTCCTCTTACATACTTCATAACACCTGTTTTTATATTTAAAATAGCATAAAATATAGTAAAATAATGTTCGTATTTTACAAAAGGAAACCTTTTATTTAAATAGTTAATTACTTCAACTGGGGGAACAATTTCATAATATGGCGGAGAATATGTCTTTCGTTTTAATGGTGACCCTTTATCTACATTTAATGTCAAAGTTTCAGATAAAATAACAGCTAACATTGATGAAGCTACTCCATGCCCCATAACATCAATCATATATAAACCAAGATGTTCATCATCGAGCATAAATATGTCAAATATATCTCCTCCAACCTTTCCAGACGGTTGATATATCCAAGAAAATGAACAGTTCGGTATATCGCCTACTGACTTAGGAATAAGAGCATCTTGTATATTAGAAGCCAAACTTAAATTTCTATCTAATTCATTTCTTTGCTTTTTTATAGTTTCAATGTTTTCTGCTAAGGCCATTTCACATTTATTTAATTTATTTTCAAGCTGTTTTGATTTGCCATGATTTCTTATTTTTAAAATAAGTTCTTCTTTTTCTAGTGGATAACTTATATAATCATCTATACCTGCTAAAATATACTTTTTCTTCACTTCACTATTAACTAAATTTAATGCTACGATAATAGGTATATTTTTTATAGTGTTATTTTCTTTTAATTTCCTACACACTTCTAATTTCATATAGTTCTCTTCTATACAATTAATTAAAACAACGTGGGGCATTTCTTTTATAACTACTTCTATAAAATTATCCTTTACAACTCTCTGAACTACCTCGTATCCGCATTTTCTAAGTAAAAATTTAATATCATCAGACTGAATTTCGCCAAAGTCAAGTATGAGAATTTTGTAATTAGGCATGTCTTTTAGCCCCCTTTCATTTCAATTATATACTTATTTCTACATTTATTGTTAAATTCCTACCTTTTTAAAAATTTCACATATTATTTAATTTAATCCAGACTCCTTTTATATATTATAATAACCTTTTATAAAAAATAAAAATATATAG
>JADWMM010000027.1 GCA_015978205.1 Alkaliphilus sp. NP8
GACGGAAAATAAAATGATTATTTTCCTTCTACTCGATTATTACATTGGTTTTTTTAAGAAGATTATGCTAAACTTAAAAATAGTTATTTAGACAAGTTAAAACCTTGTTTGAACTTAGTATTTGCAATTATAAGAAATTGGTAGGTGGGTTTTGAATGATTATATTAGGTATAGATCCAGGATTTGCAATAATGGGATATGGTATAATATCATATGAAGGAAATAAATTTAAAACTATAGATTATGGTGCTATAACAACTCCTAGCACTATGGAAACACCATTAAGATTAAAAAAAATCTATAGAGAGCTAAATGAAGTCATAGAAAAGTATGATCCAGACGTTGTAGCTATTGAAGAATTATTTTTTAACAATAATGCAAAGACAGCTTTATTAGTAGGACATGCTAGAGGCATAGCAGTTTTATCTGCCGCTAATAAAAATAAAGAAATATTTGAATATACTCCTTTACAGGTTAAACAGGGAGTTGTTGGATATGGTAGAGCAGATAAGAAACAAGTGCAACAAATGGTAAAAATGCTACTTAATCTTCCTAAGATTCCTAAGCCAGATGATGTTGCAGATGCTTTAGCAGTAGCTATTTGTCAAGCACATTCAGGTAATTTCAAAAATATGTTTAAAGTTAAATAACTTTCGGAGGTAATAAATATGTTTGAATATTTAAAAGGAATAGTTACTGATATAATTTTAGATAAAATAATAATAGAGGTAAATGGTATAGGATATAGAGTTAATAGCACTATGAACAGTGCTGCTAATGTTAAAAAAGGAGACATGGCAACTATATATACTCGTATGGTAGTTCGGGAAGATGAAGTAAATTTATATGGGTTTACATCACATGAAGAGCTAAAAATGTTTCAACACTTAACATCTGTTTCAAAAATAGGGCCAAAAGTTGCAAGTGGAATATTATCAACCTACAGTCCAGGTAAAGTTGGAGCTTACATATTAAGTAACGATATAGCCTCACTTTCCAAATCTCCAGGGGTAGGGAAAAAAACAGCCGAGAGAATAGTATTAGAACTAAAAGATAAAGTTGATAAAACTACTGTAGAATATGATTACACATTGTTTAATGATGAGAATAAAGATGATAATGAAGCTGTTGAGGCTCTTATAGCTTTAGGATATACTAAGATGGAAAGTGAAAAAGCAGTCAATGCAGTTAAAGATAATAGTTTAGAAACAGAGGATATAATAAAAAATGCGCTTAAGTGGTTAATGAAGTAAAGTAGGTAGGTGAATAATATAATGTCTGAATTTGAAGATAGAATAATATCTAATGAAATAAAATCTGAAGACCAGGAAATTGAAGGAGGACTAAGGCCTAAATTTTTAGGTGATTACATAGGTCAAGACAAAGTAAAGGAAAAGTTGAAAATATTTATAGAAGCTGCTCAAAATAGACAAGAAGCTTTAGACCATGTTTTGCTTTATGGACCTCCAGGATTAGGTAAAACAACATTATCTAATATTATTGCTAATGAAATGAATGTAAATATTAAAGTCACTTCTGGACCAGCAATAGAAAGACCGGGAGATTTAGCAGCTATTTTAACAAATTTATCAGAAAACGATGTTTTGTTTATAGATGAAATTCATAGAATTAATAGAACTGTAGAAGAAATACTTTATCCTGCTATGGAAGACTTTGCATTAGATATTATTATAGGAAAAGGTCCTAGTGCTAGATCTATAAGATTAGATTTATCAAAGTTTACATTAATAGGAGCAACTACAAGAGCAGGGCTTTTAACATCTCCACTAAGAGATAGATTTGGAGTAATTGCAAAACTAGAGCTATACAATAATGTGCAGTTAAAAGAAATTGTAAAGCGTTCTGCAAATATTTTAAATGTATATATCGATGACGATGGAGCAGGAGAAATTGCTTCTAGATCCAGAGGAACTCCACGTATAGCTAATAGACTTTTAAAAAGAGTTAGAGACTTTGCACAAGTTAGAAGTGATGGTAGAATTACCAGTAAAGTAGCTATAGATGCGTTAACATTATTAGAGGTAGACTTATTAGGCTTAGATAGTACAGATAAAAGAATGATAACAACTATGATTAATAATTTTGGCGGTGGTCCTGTAGGCTTAGACACATTAGCAGCATCTACTGGTGAAGAAAGAAATACAATAGAAGATGTTTATGAACCTTATTTACTACAAATAGGTTTTATTAATCGTACTCCTCGTGGGAGAATAGTAACAAAGAAAGCTTATGAGCATTTCAATATTCCATTTCAAGAATAGATCAAATATATAAATGAAAAATGAAGGAATTATTAACATTTTGTCGAATTATAAAAAGATCTATTTTACCTAGGAGGAATATTAAATGCAAAATACTAAATCTATTGTCACTATAACACTTATTATGTTTACTGTTATTATGAGCACCAGTAGTATATTTTCATATGAGAAATTAGAACTACCAAATAATATAAAAATTGGTTTATTTTTTGATAAAACTGCAAAATCTACATTAAGCTTAGAAAGTAAAACAGGATTCAAAGTTAGCACTTTTTATAAAGATAAATTTAATGAAATGTTTGATTTAGATCAAAACAAAATATCATTAGAAAAAAATAAATCTGATTCCTATTACATTCAAATTGGATCAGATTTGGCAGATTATTCACAGGCTGATGACTTCTTGCGTAAGCTGGATAGACATAATATAAATGGTTATTTATCTTTTGATGACAATTGGAAAGTTTTCGTAGGGCCTTTTTTAAGTGAGTTGAATGCAAACAAAGAATCTGAGGAAATAAACTCAGATTCTGACTATAAAACTAAAGTAGTAGATGAATATGATAATGGTGTTCATGTTTTAAATGAAAAAGGAAACATTATTTTTATGTACAATTCAAATAATGAAGTATACTTTAGTGGACAAGATACTAAAGAAGAAGTTTCAGTAGTAAATGTAGAAGGAACGTATTATAGAGGAGGTATTACTGCAAAAAGATTATCTAATAGCGATATGACAGTGATTAATACATTGCCTTTAGAAGAATATTTATATGGTGTTATTCCAGGAGAAATGCCAGTGTCTTGGCCAATAGAAGCTTTAAAAGCACAGGCTGTAGCAGCAAGAGGTTTTGCACTTTCTAACTTTAACAAATATGAGGAGTTTGATTTCAATTTATGTAATACTGTTAACTCACAGGTTTACAAAGGTTATTCAGTAGAGAAGTCTAATAGTAACAGAGCAGTAGATGAAACTAAAGGTAAAGTTGTTACATATAGAGGAAAAATAATAGAGCATTATTATCATTCAAATAGTGGCGGACAAACTGAAAATAGTGAGAACGTTTGGTCAACACCTTTACCATATATTAAAGGTGTAACTGATGAATTTTCTTTAGATTCACCACATAGTACCTGGTCTGTAGTTTTTACTGCTGATGAAATAAAAAGCGCCTTAGAGAAGCATAATATAGATATAGGTGATGTTTTAGGCATAGAAGTTACTTCACTTTCTAATAATGGACGAGTATTATCATTAACCATGTACGGAACTAAAGGTGAAGAAGTTTTAGAAAAACAAAAAAGCAGAACAGTTTTAGGTCTGAAAAGTAATTATTTTTCTGTTGATTCTAACAACGCTAATAATAGCAACAATGATTCTGAAATATCAGCTGTTAGTGGAAATTCATATGAAGTTAAAAGTATTAATTTAAAAGACAAATATATAATTACAGCTGATGGAATGTATGAAATTGAGAGTTCTAATGAAATTTCAATATTCAATGGAGAGGAATATAAAACTATAAAAGAAGAATCAGCAAATCTTCCTGCAGATACATTCATAATAAACGGAAAAGGATATGGTCATGGTTTAGGAATGAGTCAGTACGGAGCAAAAAAAATGGCACAATTAGGCTATAAATATGATGAAATATTGAAGCATTATTATACAGACGTAGAGGTGGAATAAGAAATGGAAACTAAAGATTTTGATTACTATTTACCAGAGGAGCTAATAGCTCAAACTCCTTTAGAAAATAGAGATAGCTCTAAATTAATGATTTTAAATAAAGAAAATGAAAATATAGAACATAAATCTTTTCATAATATAATAGATTATTTAAATCCAGGAGACTGTTTAGTTTTAAACGATACACGAGTTTTACCTGCTAGATTAATAGGAGAGAAGGAAGGAACTGGCGGCAAAATAGAATTTTTATTATTAAAAAGAGTTGAATTAAATACTTGGGAAACATTAGTTAAGCCAGGAAAAAAAGCTAAAATAGGTAGCAGATTTGTATTTGGACAAGGACTATTAATTGCAGAAGTTATAGATATTGGAGAAGAAGGGTCGAGAATAGTAAAGTTTGAATATGAAGGAGTTTTTGAAGAAATATTAGATAGGTTAGGACAAATGCCATTACCTCCATATATTACAGAAAAATTAGAGGATAGAGAAAGATATCAAACTGTATATTCTAAGAATGATGGTTCAGCTGCAGCACCTACTGCTGGATTACACTTTACTGAAGAGTTATTGCAGAAAATAGAAAAAAAAGGAATTAAAATAGCATATATTACTTTGCATGTTGGTTTGGGAACATTCCGACCTGTTAAAGCAGAAAAAATAGAAGAACACAAAATGCATTCGGAATTTTATATAATTGACGAGGATACAGCTAGCATTATTAATGAAACAAAACAAAAGGGCAACAGAGTTATTGCTGTAGGAACTACTAGTTGTAGAACTTTAGAATCAGCAGCATATGAAAATGGTAATATAAAAGCTGATAGTGGATGGACAGATATATTTATTTATCCAGGGTATAAGTTTAAAATGGTAGATAGCTTAATTACTAATTTTCATTTACCAGAATCTACATTGATAATGCTTGTAAGTGCGTTATTAGGTAAAGAAAAAACCTTAAATGCTTATGAAACAGCAGTAAAAGAAAAATATAGATTTTTTAGTTTTGGAGATGCAATGTTTATTAACTAAGGAAGGTGAAATATTATAATGGCAATTAAGTATGAACTAATTAAAACGTGTAAACAAAGTGGAGCAAGATTAGGAAGATTACATACACCTCATGGCGTAATAGAGACTCCTATTTTTATGCCTGTAGGGACTCAGGCTACAGTAAAATCTATGACTCCAGAAGAATTAAAAGATATAAATTCTCAAATAATTTTAAGTAATACATACCACTTATATTTAAGACCGGGACATAAATTAATTGAAAAAGCAGGTGGTCTACATAAATTTATGAATTGGGATAAACCAATTTTAACTGATAGTGGTGGATTTCAAGTGTTTAGTTTAGGGCCACTTAGAAAAATAAGTGAAGAAGGAGTAGAATTTAGATCTCATTTAGATGGATCAAAACACTTTATAAGTCCAGAAAAGGCTGTTGAAATTCAAAATTCATTAGGATCTGATATTATGATGGCATTCGACGAATGTGCTCCTTATCCAGCAGATCATGATTATGTAAAAAAATCTCTTGAAAGAACTACAAGATGGGCTAAAAGATGTAAAGATGCTCATGAAAATACAGATAAACAAGCTTTATTTGGAATAATTCAAGGTGGAATGTATAAAGACTTAAGAGAACAAAGTGCTAAAGAAATAATAGATTTAGATTTTCCAGGATATTCAGTAGGAGGATTAAGTGTAGGTGAACCTAAAGACTTAATGTATGAAGTGTTAGAGTATACCACTCCTTTAATGCCTAAAGATAAGCCAAGATACTTAATGGGAGTAGGTAGTCCAGATGATTTAATAGAAGGTGTTATTAGAGGGATAGACATGTTTGACTGTGTACTCCCTTCAAGAATTGGTAGAAATGGTACAGCTATGACTAGTCAAGGTAAAGTTGTAATAAAAAATGCTAAGCACAAAGAAAGCTTCGAACCTTTAGATCCTGAATGTGACTGTTATACTTGTAAAAACTATTCAAGATCTTATTTACGTCATTTATTTAAGGCTAATGAAATTTTAGGGTTAAGACTTCTGACAAACCATAACCTGTATTTCCTTCTTAATTTAATGAAAGAAGTAAGACAAGCAATTATGGATGATCGCCTATTAGATTACAGAAAAGAGTTTTTCTTGAAATATGGATATGAATTATAAAATTTTGGATTAGCTGTAATATTTTTCAATATATTGAATGTATTTATATTGAAAAATTAATTTATAAAAAATATATATTATTGAAGGTAATTCAGCTTCTTTGTTGAAATAGTATATAGAATATAAATTTAAACAATATAAAGGAGGAGTATATAGGTGGGACCACAAATTGCAAGTTTAATAGTGCCTATAGGTATATTTGTAGTTTTTTACTTTCTACTAATAAGACCACAGCAAAAAAAAGAGAAGAAAATTAGAACAATGAGAAGCAACCTAAAAGTTGGAGATACAATAACAACTATAGGTGGTATTAATGGTAAGATTATTAAAATAAAAGAAGATAATATTACTGTTGAAGTTGGCGCAGATAAAGTAAAGCTAACAATGACTAGATGGTCTGTTGGAAGTGTGAATAATTCAGAAAAAAATATAGATAAATAAAAAAATAATAATGTTCATCTTTTATGTTAAACTATGCTGTTAACTAAAAAGGTGAACATTTTTTATTGTATAAAAAAGCATATAATAAAAAGTTAAGAATTAGTAATAATTATAACATTATTAATCATATGATTAATAAAAAGCATAGTGGAGGTGTAACCATGAAAGGTGTAAAGAAAAAAACATTAAAACCAGGTCCTTTTAATATAAAAATTTATGGGAGAGGATTAATTAGGGGATATCTTATTTTAATATTACTTTTTCTTATAGTAGCTGCTTTAATAACTTATACAAGTATAAGTGAAAATTTTATTCCTCTAGCTACATCGATTATTATGACAATAGGAATTGTATACTCATCTATATATTGTGCAATACATATAAGAAGTAAAGGTTGGCTTCATGGTGGAATCATAGGGATTGTATATGTTTTAATATTAATGCTTTTAAGTATTTTTGTGGTTGAAGGCTACAGTTTTAATAGTATGGCTCTACCTAAAGTAATTTTAGGTACAGGAGCTGGTGTAATAGGTGGAATGTTAGGCATAAACCTGAAATAACAACTTTTATTCCCTTTTCTTTTGTGTTATAATTTATTATAAACAGATACAATAAGAAAGGAGCTTTCAAATGAAACACATTAAAACATTAAGTGGCGCAACTTTAGTGAAAAGTGCTATTAAAGGTGGATGTGGTGAGTGCCAAACTTCTTGCCAATCAGCTTGTAAAACTTCTTGTACAGTAGCAAACCAAGAGTGCGAAAATAAATAACAATACATAAAGTTAGGCAGCAGTGTAAAAACACTGCTGTTTTTCTGTGTATTTCTTATTAAATTACTTGAATATGTATTTGTAATTATACAGCTTTTTTCTTGAATATTTTTGCTATATTTTATACAATAAGCTTATGCCATTCTGAAGTGGCATTTATAATGAAAGGGGACTTACTTAATGATACATAAATTTTATCAAGATTATACATATATGGTTATGGATGTTAATAGTGGGGCAATTCACGTTATTGATGAATTAGCTTATGATGTATTAGATTTTTATCCTGAAAAAAAAGCAGAGGAAACTATAGAATTGCTTAAAAATAAATATTCTGCTAATGAAATAGAAGAAGCTATAAAAGAGTTAGATTTTTTAACGAAAGAAGGGTTACTATTTTCTGATGATAGATACTTAAACCACAAAGGTTTTAAGGAGAAAAAGCCTGTTGTGAAAGCTTTATGTCTACATATAGCTCACGATTGTAATATAAGATGCAAATACTGCTTTGCTTCTCAAGGTGATTTTAAGGGCGATAGAAGTTTAATGAGTGCTGAAGTTGGTAAAAAAGCTATAGATTTTTTAATTCAAAACTCTAGTAATCGTAAAAACTTAGAGGTAGACTTTTTTGGTGGAGAACCATTAATGAACTTTGAAACAGTTAAAGAAATCGTTGATTATGGTAGAAAAGAAGAAAAAAAACATAACAAAAATATTAGGTTTACAATGACAACTAATGGGGTTCTGCTTAATGATGAAAATATGAAATACATTAATGAAAATATGTACAATGTAGTTTTAAGTATTGATGGAAGAAAAGAAGTAAATGATAATATGAGATATTCTATTAATGGACAAGGTACTTATGATATTATAGTACCTAAGCTTTTAAAAATGGCGGAAATGAGAGAACAAAAGAATTATTATGTTAGAGGAACCTTTACTAGAGAAAATTTAGACTTTGCAAAAGATGTACTGCATCTTGCAGACTTAGGTTTTAAAAGCACTTCTATGGAACCAGTAGTAGCTGAAGAGCACCATGAATATGCTATTAAAGAAGAAGATTTATCTACTGTATACCAGCAGTATGAACTTTTAGCTAAAGAATATGTTAAAAGAATTAAAGAAGGTAAAGGTTTTGATTTTTTCCATTTTATGATAGATTTAAATCAAGGTCCATGTGTAATTAAACGAGTTTCTGGTTGTGGAGCTGGAGCTGAATACTTAGCAATTACTCCAGAAGGAGATATTTATCCGTGTCACCAATTTGTTGGAAACGAAGACTTTAAAATTGGTAGTATTATGAATAATGCACTGAGTACTTCATTATACAATGAATTTAGCAATGCTCACATTTATAATAAGGATAAATGTACAAAATGCTGGGCAAAGTTCTATTGTAGTGGTGGATGTCATGCTAATGCCTATAATTTTAATAACAATATTTATGAACCTTATGATATTGGATGTGAAATGGAGAAGAAAAGAATAGAATGTGCTTTAACTATTCAAGCAAAATTAGCAGAGGAGGAATAAAAATGATTAAATGCTATAAAGACAAAAAACCAGTTATTCATGAAAGTTGTTTTATTGCAGAAAGTGCAGATGTAGTTGGAGATATTACTATAGAGTCTGGAGCAAACATTTGGTACAATGCAGTTCTTCGTGCAGATGTAGATGCGATTAAAATTGGTAAGAATAGTAATATTCAGGATAACTCTGTTGTTCATAATAGTGAAGGAATTCCTACAATAATAGGCGATAATGTAACCGTAGGACATAATGCTATTATCCATGCTTGTAGTATTGGAAATAATACTTTAATAGGGATGGGTGCTATAGTATTAGATGGAGCAGAAATAGGAGAAGAGACTATTGTAGGTGCTGGTTCTTTAGTTACAGGAGGGAAGAAAATTCCGTCAGGAGTTTTAGTATTAGGTTCACCAGCTAAAGTAATTAGAGAGTTAACAGAAGAAGAAAAACAAGGACTAAGAGATTCTGCAGATCATTATGTGGAATTAGGTAAAGATCATAAAGATAGTGAAATATGCAAAAAATAATATATTAAAATTAAAAAATTGTAACTATTCCGATGAATGCTATAAAACTTCATCGGAATTAACTGTTATTGACGATTATTTATTATATATATATAATAAAACTTATTGGGTTATAGATAAGGAGGAGAAAATAATATGAAAACAAAAAGCGGTATTATATTTTTAATAATTATTGCTGTTTTAGGATTATCCATATTTACGGCTTTTAATGGCTTAGAAATTGGAGAATTTAAAATAAATCCTGTAAAAGACTCAGTTAAGCAAGGACTGGATTTAAAAGGTGGGGTTTATGTTGTTTATGAAGCACAAACAGATAAAACAGGTGCTGAATTGGATCAATTAATAGAACAGGTCGTAGAAGTGTTCAGTAGACGTGTAGATGGTATGGGACTTACAGAACCTTCAATTATGAGAGAAGGAGAAAAAAGAATTCGTGTTGAACTACCAGGAGTAGAAGATGCTCAAGATGCTATTAACACAATTGGTAAGACTGCACAACTTAAATTTGTTACTACAGATAATGAAGTTGTAGTTACAGGAAGCAATGTGGTCAAAGCGCAGGCGACACTTGGGCCTGGTGAAAGACCTCAGGTAAGTTTACAACTTGATAAAGAGGGAGCAGAGAAATTCGCAGAAGTAACTGGAGAGTTAGCAAAGTTGAATAACGATATGGATAAAATAATATCTATTATATTAGATGGTGAAGTAATTTCCACTCCAGTAGTTAATGATGAAATTCCTGATGGAGAAGCTTCTATTTCTGGCAACTTTACTATAGAAAGTGCTTCAGAACTAGCTACGTTAATTAGAGCAGGTTCTCTACCAGTAGATTTAAAAGAAGTTCGAACTTCAACAACAACAGCTACTTTAGGAGAAAATGCGTTAAATAAAAGTGTACAAGCTGCAATGATAGGAATTATTCTTGTATTCTTATTTATGATTATTTTTTATAAAATACCAGGTTTAGTATCAAGTATTGCACTTTCAATATATATATTACTTGTGCTAGGAATTATGATTTTATTAAATGCAACGTTTACATTACCAGGAATAGCTGCTTTAATTCTTTCTATAGGTATGGCAGTAGATGCTAATGTTATTATTTTCGAAAGAATTAAGGAAGAAATTAGAGTAGGAAAAACAGTAAGAGTAGCAATAGATTCAGGATTTAAGCGAGCGATGTCCTCTATTTTAGATGCTAATATAACTACCCTTATATCTGGAGCGGTATTGTATCAATTTGGTACAGGCCCTGTTAGAGGTTTTGCGATTACATTAATAATTGGTATTGTTGCAAGTATGTTTACTGCTGTTATAGTTACAAAATTCTTATTAAAACTATTTGTAGGAATGGACCTAGCTAAAAACAGCAAGCTATACGGAGCATAGAGGGGGGACAAGTATGAATATTGTACAAAAACAAAAAATATGGTTTTCTATTTCCGGGGCAATTATAATATTAGGATTAGTTCTAGGTCTTGTAAGAGGCCTTAATTTTGGAATAGACTTTACTGGTGGAACTTTAATGGAAATAGAACTTCATGAATATATACCTACAGAAGAAATAAGAGAAATTGTTAATGAATATGATGAAAGTGCTAGTATTAATATGTTAGGAACTGAAAAAACAACGATTCAAATTAGAATGAATGAAGATTTTAATACTAATGAACGTGCAGAAATATTTGAAGATTTTAAGGAAAAATATGATCTGGCAGATGAAGATTTTCTAAGAGCAGATCAGTTTGGACCTTCAATAGGCAAAGAAACTCAAAGAAAAGCCATAATTTCAATAATCTTGGCTTCTATAGGAATGTTAATATATATTACATTTAGATTTGAGTTAAGCTTTGCTGTTTCGGCTATTATTGCTTTGGTTCACGATGTTTTAGTAGTATTATCTATTTACTCTATATTTAATATACCTGTAAATAACTCTTTTGTAGCTGCGATTTTAGCTGTTGTAGGTTACTCTATAAACGATACTATTGTAATATTTGATAGAATTAGGGAAAATCTTAAATTTGCTAAGAAAGTAGATTATGTTGATGTATCTAATAATACTATTTCGCAAACAATTACTCGTTCTATAAATACATCAATAACAACGCTTCTTACTGTTGGCGCTTTATACATTTTCGGTGTAGAATTAATTAGAGAATTTGCATTACCGCTATTAGCAGGTGTTATGACAGGAACATATTCTTCTATTTTCATAGCAAGTCCTATATGGGTTATGTTTAAAAATAAAAAGAAATTAAAGCATAGATAATGTCTAAAATATATAAAGATTTATTTAATATAAAATATAAAGACAGCGATAGCTGTCTTTATTAATTTAAAAATAAAAGGCAAAATTAATACTATATAATGCATAGATTTTTTTGAACTAAGTTCTAAAGGAAGGGAGATTAATTTTTTGAGAAAATGGTTAATTAAGAATAAGAAATTTGATTATGAAACAATGGCTAATAAATATAAAATAAATCCAGTTATTACTAAGTTACTTGTTAATAGAGATATAACAGAAGATAATTTAGTTAATGCTTTTATTAACCCTAGTTTACAAAATCTGCATGATCCTAAAGAACTAAAAGATTTAGAAAAAGCTGTAGAAATAACTAAAAGAAAAATTAAAAGCAAAACTAAAATAAGAATTATAGGTGATTACGATGTAGATGGTGTTATAAGTAGCTTTATACTTGTAAAAGCATTAAGAAGATGTGGAGCAGATGTAGATTATGAAATTCCAGATAGAATAAAAGATGGGTATGGAATAAACATAGATATTATAGATAAAGCGAAAGAAGATAATATAGATACTATTATTACTTGTGACAATGGAATATCTGCAATAGAACCTATAAATTATGCCAAAGACCTAGGAATGACAGTTATAGTAACAGATCATCACGATATACCATTTGTAGAAGATGAAGAAGGAAACAGAACGTATGTAAGCTCTAAAGCAGATGCTATAATAAATCCTAAGCAAATAGAGTGTAACTATAAATTTGAAAACTTATGTGGAGCAGGTGTAGCTTTTAAATTTATACAAGTGCTATATGAAGAACTAGAGATTGATATTGAAGAAAGCTATGATTTAATAGAATTTGTAGCTATTGCGACGGTTTGTGATGTAGTTGATTTAATAGATGAAAATAGAATAATTGTAAAATATGGGTTAGAATCTATTAATAATACAGATAATTTAGGTTTGAAATCTTTAATTAAAGAAACTGGAATAGAAAACAAAAAAATATCAACTTATCATTTAGGTTTTGTAATAGGACCTTGTATAAATGCTTCTGGTAGGTTAGATACTGCAAAAAAAGGTCTTAAGCTTTTACTTGCACATGATTTAGAAAAAGCTACTGTTTTAGCAAAGGAACTCTATGACTTAAATGTAGAAAGAAAAGAAATGACATATGAAGGTGTAGATAAAGCTATCGAACTAGTTGAAAATACAGATATAAAAAATCATAAAATATTTGTGATTTATATTCCAGAAATACATGAAAGTTTAGCTGGTATTATAGCAGGAAGAATAAGAGAAAAATATAATGTTCCAACTATTATACTGACAAAATCCGAAGAAGGTGTTAAAGGCTCAGGAAGATCGATAGAGTGTTATAACATGTTTGAAGAACTATTAAAATGTAAGGATATATTAACTAAATTTGGTGGTCACCCTATGGCTGCAGGATTATCTTTAGAAGAAAACAATATTGACTTACTTAGAGAAAAACTTAATGAAGTTACAGAGTTAACAGATGATGATTTAATTCCTACTGTTAATCTTGATATGAGATTACCTTTAGATTATATTAATCATAATTTTATAAATGATTTAGAGAAACTAGAACCTTTTGGAAAAGGCAATAGAAAGCCTTTATTTGGAGAAAAAAATACTAAAATTGTAAAAGGAAATCTAATAGGTAAAAATAAGAATGTATTGAAGTTAAAGCTATTATCTAGTAATGGTAAATTAAAAGAAGGAATATATTTTGGTCCTATAGAAGAGTTTGAAGAAGCAGTAAATAAAAAATATGGATCTGATGAGTTAAATAACTTATATAATGGTATAAATACTGATATAAGTTTAGATATAGCTTTTTATCCCAATATTAATAAATATAATGGGAATAGTAATATTCAAATAACTATTCAAAATTTTAGATAAAATTTATATATTATTGTTTAAGCTTGTTGATAAAATTATATATAAAAGATATAATAGTATTAAAAAATAAAAAATACCAATATAATTATTTTAAATATATATATGGTTATAATTGCTACAGGGAGGATAAAATTAATGGATTTTAAAAGCAAAATAAGAGTTATTGAAAATTTTCCTAAGGAAGGTATAAGTTTTAAGGATATTACTACTATTCTTAAAGATGGAGAATATTTAAGACAGGTTGTAGATGAACTATCAAATCAATTGAAAGATTTAAATGTAGATATAATAGTAGGCCCAGAGGCTAGAGGTTTTTTAGTTGGAACACCAGTTGCTTATAATTTAGGAATTGGGTTTGTACCTATAAGAAAACCTGGGAAGCTACCTGCTGAAACTTTGACTTATGAATATGACCTTGAATATGGAACAGACTCTTTACAAATACATAAAGATGCAATAAAGCCAGGACAAAGAGTAGCTATACTAGATGATCTTTTAGCTACTGGTGGAACAGTATTAGCTACTACTAAGCTTATTGAAGAACTCGGTGGAGAAGTAGTTTCAGTTAATTTTTTAATTGAATTAACTGGTCTTAAAGGAAGAGAGATATTAAAAAAATATGATGTACAGTCGTTAGTTAAATACGAATTTTAAAAATAGACATATAATAATAAGCATCTAAACAAATTGATGCTTATTATTATACTATATATTGTGCTATTAGATGCTACTGAAGAGGGTGATTTTATATTATGCTACAAAACTTGATAAGTAAAATAGAAGAATATAATCCGCATTGTGATGTCGAACTTATTATTAAAGCTTATAACTTTGCAGAAAATGCACATCAAGGCCAATACAGGAAATCAGGCGAAAAGTATTTTATTCATCCTGTAGAAGTAGCTAAGATTTTAATAGAATTGCGAATGGATAGTAGTACTATTGCTGCTGCTCTGTTACATGATGTTATTGAAGATACTGCATACGGATATGAAAAAGTTCAAAAGGAATTTGGACAAGAAATAGTAGAATTAGTAGATGGTGTAACTAAATTAACTCGTCTATCTTTTAACTCTAAGGAAGAAAGACAAGCGGAGAACCTTAGAAAAATGGTATTAGCTATGGCTAAAGATATAAGGGTTATTTTAATAAAACTGGCAGATAGACTACATAATATGAGAACTTTAAAATATCATAAAGAAGCAAAGCGTAGGGAAAAAGCTATAGAAACTTTAGAAATATTTGCACCTATTGCTCATAGATTAGGTATTTCTAGAATTAAATGGGAACTAGAAGATATATGCTTAAGATATATTGATGAAGACGGATATTATGAATTAGTAGAAAAAGTAGCAAGTAAAAGACGTGATCGGGAACAAGTTATAGAAAAAGTAATAGATGTTTTAGAAGATAAATTACAAGAAGTAAATATTGAAAATGAAATTACAGGTAGACCTAAACATTTCTATAGTATATATAAAAAAATGCAGTATCAAAATAAATCCTTTGATGAAATCTTTGACTTTTTAGCAGTAAGAGTAATAGTAGATAATATAAAGGATTGTTATGGAGTGTTAGGCGTTGTGCATACAATATGGAAACCGATTCCTGGAAGATTTAAAGATTATATTGCTATGCCAAAGCCTAATATGTATCAGTCTTTGCATACTACTGTTATTGGTCCTAAGGGAGAACCTTTCGAAATTCAAATTAGAACTGTAAAAATGCATCAAATTGCTGAATATGGTATTGCTGCCCACTGGAAATATAAAGAAGGAAAAACTGATAATATTAATCAGAATATGGACATGAAACTAACTTGGTTAAGACAAATGCTAGAGTGGGAAAAAGATGTAAAAGATCCTAAAGAATTTATGGAATCATTAAAAATAGATTTATTTACTAATGAGGTTTTCGTATTTACTCCTAAAGGAGAAGTTGTTAATCTTCCTACAGGGTCAACTCCAGTTGATTTTGCATACAAAATCCATTCAGGTGTAGGAAATTCATGTGTTGGAGCTAAAGTAGATGGTCGTATAGTTCCATTAGATTATAAATTGAAAAATGGAAACATAGTACAAATATTAACTTCTTCTAACAGTGTAGGTCCTAGTAGAGATTGGCTAAAGATTGTTAAAAGCTCCCAAGCTAAAACTAAGATTAAGCAATGGTTTAAAAAAGAGCGTAAAGAAGAGAACATAGAAAAGGGAGAAGAAATAATAGATAAGGAAATAAAACGATTAGGCTTAGTAATCGCCCCTTCAGTCTTAATAAAACTATTGGAAAGTCTTTCGAGAAAATTAGGTTTTTCTAATGAAGAAGATTTATATGCTGCAATAGGATATGGTGGAATAAGTTTACCGCAAGTGATGCCTAAAATTAAAGAGGCAGCAAGAAAAGAAACTGATTATAAGGTACAACCAAAAGAAATACAATCTGTTCCTAAAGAAAGTAATAATAGAAAGAAACACAGTCCTAGCCAGGGAGTTAGGGTAAAAGGCATAGACAATATAATGCTTCGTTTTGCTAAATGTTGTAACCCAGTTCCAGGAGATAATATAGTAGGGTATATTACTAAAGGGCGTGGAGTTTCTGTTCATCGTGGTGATTGTCCTAATATAATTAATAATACAGAAATTAAAGATAGGTTTATAGAAGTTGAATGGGATACGGATAAAGCTATTTCATTTGAAGTGGAAATACAGATTAAAGCTTCGGATAGAAAAGGGCTTTTATCTGAATTAACCTTTTTATTAGGAGAAGCTAAAATTCCTATTAATGCTTTAAATGCCCGTAAAAATAAAGAGAGTAGTGCTATTTTTAATTTAGTTTTAGAAATAACAGATATTGAACATTTAGATAAAGTAATGAAAAAGCTTAATAATTTAAAAGGTGTTAGAGATGTATTTAGAGTAATAACTTAAATAGGGGGTAGTTAGTATGAGAGCTGTAGTACAGAGAATATCTGAAGGGAAAGTTGTTATCGGTGAAAAAACTACTGGTGCTATAAATAAAGGGTTATTAGTTTTTTTAGGAGTAACAAATGAAGATACAACTCAAGATGTTAACTATATGGCTGAAAAAATTGTGAATTTAAGAATATTTGAAGATGAAAATGAAAAATTAAATTTATCAGTTAAAGATATAGAAGGAAAAATTTTAGCTGTTTCTCAATTTACACTTTTAGGTGATTGTAGAAAAGGCAGACGACCAAATTTTATAGAAGCTGCTAAACCAGATATGGCTAATGAGCTGTATGAAGCATTTATAAATAAATGTAAAGATCTAGGAATTCAGGTGGAAACTGGTGTATTCCAAGCACATATGATGGTCCATTCTGTTAATGATGGTCCAGTAACTATGCTAATTGATAGTAAAAAGACGTTTTAAGGAGGTATTTTCATGTTTATAGAAAGAATTCCAGCGGGAGTATATGCAGTAAATTGTTACATTTTTGCAGATGATAAAACTAATAAAGCTGTTGTGGTAGATCCAGGTGGCGATGTAGATAAAATTATTGAAGTATTAGAAAATAATGACTTAAAATTAAATTATATTATATTAACACATGGTCATGGAGATCATATAGGTGGAGTAGAAGAACTACGAGACAAAACTCAAGCTCCAATATATATTCATAAAGATGATGCATATATGTTAAGGGATGCTAATATTAATCATTCTACTGCAATTGTAGGTTCTAAAGTAGAAATAGAACCAGATCACTTACTAGAAGATGGAGAAGCTTTAGATTTAGGAGAACTAAAGCTTAATTTTATTCATACGCCAGGACATACTAAAGGCGGAATGTGCATTGAAGTTGAAAACGCACTATTCACTGGAGATACTTTGTTTGCTAACTCTATTGGAAGAACTGATTTAGAAGGTGGGAACCAAGAAGAGTTAATAGACTCTATAAAAAATAAGTTATTTGTGTTAAATGAAGAGCTAACTGTTTTCCCAGGACATGGGCCAGCATCTACTCTTAGAATTGAAAAAGCTACAAATCCATATATAAGGTAAAGTGAAAAATTATGATAAAAGTTATATGTATAGGACATGATTATGAATACGAAATAAAAGAGTTACTAAAGAACTTTTATAAACCAAATAAAATAGAAATTAGTTCTATTAACTATGAAGAATATATTGATAAAGAATCTAATATTTATAATGCTGAAGAAACTACATTAATCAGCATATTAGAAATTAATGTAAATAACATGATTGTTACTTCTAAGCTAAATAGTGGAAAAGAAGTAACAGAACAAGTAATGGAAGAAAAGATAGACAATAAAAGTCATCTAGAGATAAAGAAGATAAGTAAAAGACTTATTAAAAGAAGTATTTTTAAGCTTCTTACGAAAAGTCAAAATATAAAAGTACCTTGGGGTATTTTAACAGGGATTAGACCTACTAAAATAGTACATGAATTATTAGAAAAAGGTATTAGTGAAGAAAATATATTTTCTATTCTAAAGAATGAATACTGTATAAATAATAGTAAAGCACAACTGTTGATGGATGTTGCAAAAATAGAGCATAAATTTGTATATCCTATTGATGAATCTAAGGTTAGTATTTATATTAGCATACCTTTTTGTCCTACAAGATGTTTATATTGCTCATTTCCGTCTAATCCGTTAAAACAAGCTTCACATTTAGTAGATGATTACGTACAAGCTTTATGTATAGAGATTAAGGAAGTAGCAAAATTGATTAAAGAATCAGGTAAAACGGTTCAAACTATTTACATAGGAGGAGGAACTCCTACTACACTTTCGGTTAAACAATTTGAAAAAATATTTAATGCTATAAATGCAAATATTGATTTATGTAATCTAGAAGAATTTACAGTTGAGGCAGGAAGGCCAGATACAATAGATTATGAGAAACTTAAATTCTTAAAAGAATCTAATATTACTCGATTAAGTATTAATCCTCAAACAATGAATGACTGCACATTAAAGGAAATAGGAAGAGAGCACACTGTTAAAGATTTAATAGAAAGCTATAAAATTGCAACTGAAGTAGGGTTTGTAAATATTAATATGGATATAATAATTGGACTTCCAGGTGAAGACTCTAAAATGGTAGAGTATACTATGAATGAAATAGATAAGCTTTCTCCAACTAATTTAACAGTACACACTTTAGCTATTAAAAGAGCTTCTAGGTTGAAAGAAAAGGAAAAAGAATATTCATTAACAGAAGCAAATAAAGTAATAGATATGCTTAATATAACTAAAAATTATGCAGAAACTATGGGATTTAAACCATATTATATGTATAGACAAAAGCATATGGTAGGAAACCTTGAGAATATAGGCTATGCTAAACCAGGGTATGAGTGTATATATAATATACAAATTATGGAAGAGAAGCAAACTATTATAGCTTTAGGAGCTGGAGGTGCATCTAAATTTACATACCCAGCTGAAAATAGATTAGAACGTGTTCCAAATGTGAAAAATTTAGAACATTATATTAATCGAGTAGATGAAATGGTTCAAAGAAAAAGAAAGTTTTTAATTGTATAAAAAATCATTTTTTTCGATATAATTTAAAATATAGTTACAAAATCAAAATTTTATTTGCTTAAATTATTTATGCATTGACAATATATAGATAAAAATATATAATTTTAAAAAGTAATAAATAAAGATATTGCTTTGATTAGGAATAGTAGTTAAGTCTCATGTTTTAGCGAGTCGAGGGTGGTGTAAGCTCGATACAATAGAACTTAACGAAGACACCTATGAGCAGATTTTCTGAAATTTAGTAGGGAAATCCGTGAACCTGCGTTAAAGGTAAGGTGGGATTAATCCAACTAGGGTGGTACCGCGGGAAGTTAATAACCTCTCGTCCCTTAATACTAAGTGTTGTATTTAGGGATGCTGAGGTTTTTTTATATCCAAATTGTATTTCATAAAAATGCTACATATAAATAGTTTAGTATTTTTCATCAAATAACGTATTAAATAACATAGAATGGAGGAATTAAATTGTTAACAAAAGGACCTAGAGGTACAAAAGACGTATTACCTAGCGATGCCTATAAATGGCATTATGTAGAAGGTATAGTAAAGGATGTAGCAAAACGATTCGGTTTTGAAGAAATAAGAACACCAACTTTTGAACATACAGAGTTGTTTGAAAGAGGAGTAGGAGATACTACAGATGTAGTTGAAAAAGAAATGTATACTTTTGAAGATCGAGGAAAAAGAAGTATTACATTAAAGCCAGAAGGTACAGCTTCAGTAGCAAGATCGTTTATAGAAAATAAGCTTTATGCATATGCTCAAACTACAAAATTATTTTATATTACTCCAGTTTTTAGATATGAAAGACCACAGGCTGGAAGATTTAGAGAGCATCATCAGTTTGGTGTAGAGCTTTTCGGATCATCTAATCCTTCAGTAGATGCAGAAGTTATTAACTTAGCTATGACAATTTATGAAAATTTAGGAATTGAAAAGCTAGAACTTAGAATAAATAGTATAGGATGTCCTAAATGTAGAGCTGAATATCATGAAATACTTAAAAAATACTTAGAAAGCAGATTAGATAAGTTGTGTAAAACTTGTCAAGGAAGGTTCGACAGAAATCCTCTTAGAATTATCGACTGTAAAAATGATTCTTGTCAAGCAGAATTAACAGAAGTTCCACTTATGTTAGATCACATATGTGATGAATGTAAAGATCACTTTGAAACTTTAAAGAAATATTTAGAAGCGTCAGGACTTAACTATATAGT
This sequence comes from Alkaliphilus sp. NP8, assembly GCA_015978205.1. Classification (GTDB taxonomy): domain Bacteria; phylum Bacillota; class Clostridia; order Peptostreptococcales; family Natronincolaceae; genus Alkaliphilus_B. Next base: position 20,351 of record JADWMM010000027.1, read on the forward strand.
AGATCCTAAAATTGTACGTGGTTTAGATTATTATACTAAAACTGCTTTTGAAATTATAACAGATGAAGCAGGCAAAAAAGGAACTGTATGTGGTGGAGGAAGATATGACAAGCTTGTAGAGGATTGTGGTGGGCCAGCTACTCCAGGTGTAGGATTTGGAATGGGATTAGAGAGAGCTATATTAGCACTTGAAAACCAAGAAGTAGAAATACCACAACCTAAAGGATTAGATGTATTTATTGTTACTATGGGAGATAAAGCATCTTATGAAGGGTTTAGATTAGTTAATGAGCTAAGAAAAGCAGGTTTGATTGCAGATAAAGATCACTTGAATCGTAGTGTTAAGGCGCAGTTTAAGTATGCTAATAAAGTTAATGCAAATTATACTATTGTAATAGGTGAAGATGAGTTATCTAAAGGTATAGTAAAGCTAAAGAATATGGTTGATGGAGAAGAAAAAGAAATTGCTTTAAATGATGTAGTAAATATACTTCAAAATAAATAGAAATTAAGTCGGAGGGAACTATTATGGAACTAAAAAGAACTAATATGTGTGGAACATTAAATAAAGATAATATTGGAGAAGTAATAACATTATCAGGTTGGATACAGAAAAGAAGAAATTTAGGTGGATTAATATTCGTTGATTTAAGAGATAGATCAGGAATTATGCAAGTTGTATTTGATAACGATGTATCAGAAGAAGCCTTTAAAAATGCTGAAGGGTTAGGATCAGAATATGTAATTACTGTAAAAGGAAAGATACATGAAAGAGAATCCAAGAATCCTAATATGCCAACAGGTGATATAGAATTATTTGTAGAAGAAATGGAAATATTAAATGAATCTGAAACACCACCAATTTACATTAAAGATGATGATGATGTTTCTGAAAATCTTAGACTTAAATATAGATATTTAGATTTAAGAAAGTCTTCAATGCAAAACAATATAATTCTTAGACATAAGGTAGCTCAGATTGTAAGAAACTTTTTAAGTAATGAAGGGTTCTTAGAAATAGAAACACCTATGCTTACAAAAACGACTCCAGAAGGAGCAAGAGATTATCTAGTACCAAGTAGAGTAAACCCAGGTAAATTCTATGCCCTGCCTCAATCTCCACAAATATTTAAGCAACTTTTAATGGTATCAGGTATGGAAAGATACTTCCAAATAGTAAAATGCTTTAGAGATGAAGACTTAAGAGCAGACAGACAGCCTGAATTTACACAAATAGACTGTGAAATGTCTTTTGTAGACATGGAAGATATAATAGGAACTAATGAAAGATTATTACAAAAAGTATTCAAAGAGGCATTAAATGTAGACATATCTTTACCTATTCCTAGAATGACTTATAAAGAAGCTATGGATAGATACGGTTCTGATAAGCCAGATATTAGATTCGGTTTTGAATTAGTTGATTTAAGTGAAGTAGTAAAGAACTCTGGATTTAAAGTATTTACTTCTACTATCGAAAACGGTGGATCTGTTAGAGCTATTAACATTAAAGGTCATGCAGATGACTTTAGCAGAAAAGATATTACTAAATTAGAAGACTATGTAAAAACATATGGAGCTAAAGGTTTAGCATGGATTAAAGTTACAGAAGAAGGTGTTACTTCTCCAATAGCTAAATTCTTCGATGAAGAACAGATCAATGAGATATTAAATGCTACAGATGCAAGCGCAGGAGATTTATTATTATTTGTTGCTGATAAACTAAAAGTAGTCTATGACTCTTTAGGTCATTTAAGACTTGAAGTTGCTAAAAGATTAAATTTACTTGATAAAGATGAGTTTAAACTTGTTTGGGTTACAGAATTCCCATTATTTGAATATGATGAAGAAGAAGATCGTTATGTAGCTATGCACCATCCATTTACTTCACCAGTAGATGAAGATATTGAATTACTTGAAACTAATCCAGAAAAAGCTAGAGCTAAGGCTTATGATATAGTATTAAATGGATACGAAATAGGTGGAGGTAGTTTAAGAATTTATTCATCAGATCTTCAAGCAAAAATGTTTAAGGCATTAGGATTTAGTGAAGAAGAAGCTAAAGAAAAATTCGGATTCCTTCTAGATGCATTTAAATATGGAACACCACCTCATGGAGGAATTGCTTTTGGGTTAGACAGACTAGTAATGATTTTAGCTAAAGAAGATAATATTAGACAGGTGATAGCATTCCCTAAAACTCAAAATGCTACTTCACCATTAACAAATGCTCCTAGCTTTGCAGATGAAAAACAGCTAGAAGAGTTAAATGTGAAAGTTGATATTAAGGAACAATAAAAAAATCAAGTATAATATTTTAAAGATAATATATAGTTGTTAAATATTAGAATTGTTTATCTATAAATAAAAACTGCTGATTACATGTAATCGGCAGTTTTTATTATGAAGGTAAAGTATTCGTTTTGTATATTTAACATTTATAAGATGATTTAATTCAAAAATACAATTTATTTAAAAATAAAATATAATACTTGACATGAATACTAGGGTATACTATAATGAAACAAATGATAATCGTTATCAACATAAGGAGGAGAGAGAATATGACAGCATTATTAGTTGGAGCGGATAGATTAGGTAATATACCTGAAACGTTAAATACATATGGAATAAAAGATTATATACACTGGGATGGTAGAAAAAAGGGTATGAGAAAATTAGAAATTCCAGGAGAAGTTGATATGGTAATAGTTTTTTATGATTTTATTGAACATAATATAACAGATATAATAAAATCAAAAGCTAAGCAAAATGAAATTCCATGTGTTTTTTCAAGAAGAGCCTGTAGTGACTTAGTAAAAAGGCTAAATAACTGTAAAGATTGTAATTTATGTAAATTAAATTAAAGTTCAAAAAATAGTGGAAACATTCAAAAAAATATGGTATTATAATGTTAACACCCTACTATGTGCGTAAAGTTAGGTAGTTTTGAGCCAACACAATGACATTGGGAATTCGTAGTTTGCTTATTAAGTAAATGCCTTTTATAAAGGACTTACAAGATAAGTAGCAGAATACCCACCTGCGAGAGCGGGTTTCAAAACTGTCAACTACGGCATGGTGGGGAAATTTTATGTAAATTTTTAAATTTAATAAATTTGTTATATAATCATAAGGCATTTAACATGATTTATATAAAGTATGATTCTAGCAAATTATACTTTGTATAAGTTCTGTGATCTGTCTTATTTTTTATAGAGATATGATAGTTTTTAATTTATCATGGAATATATACTTTATAGAGAGTTCTAAGCAATTAAATAAGTTGACATAAATCTAAAAAATAGTTAATATTAAATTTAGGTAAAAATGTAGGAGGTATAACATGGCATTACATTCTTTTTCTAGAACAGAATTATTAATCGGAAGTGAAGGACTAAAAAAATTAGAAAATACTAAAGTAGCTATATTTGGTGTAGGTGGAGTAGGTTCATTTACTGCAGAAGCATTAGCAAGAAGTGGTGTAGGACACCTGATACTAATAGATGATGATGATATATGTTTAACCAATGTAAATAGACAGATTCATGCTCTTCGGAGTACAGTAGGTAAATCTAAAGTAGAAACAATGAAGTCTCGTATTTTAGATATTAATCCAAAGGCAAAAGTGACTACTTATCAAGAACTTTACAATAGTGAAAGTGCAGAAAGATTATTATCATATGAATATGACTATGTAGTAGATGCTATTGATATGGTATCAGCAAAATTAGATTTAATAGAAAGATGTAAAAAAAATAATATTCCAATGATTAGCGCTATGGGAGCAGGCAATAAACTTGATCCTACACAATTAGAAGTGGCAGATATTTATGAAACATCTATTTGTCCGTTGGCTAGAGTTATGCGTAAAGAACTTAGAAAAAGAGGAGTTAAAGATTTGAAGGTTATATACTCAAAGGAAGCACCTATAACTCCATTAGATATTGAAAGTAGCAGCTGTAAATCGAACTGTATCTGCCCTAATAAAGATAGAACATGTGCTGTAAGACACCAGATTCCAGGCAGTGTATCTTTTGTACCGTCAGTTTCTGGGCTGATTATAGCATCTCAAATAGTTAAAGATATTATAAAATAGATTTTATATATTTATTTTTGTGGTAAATATAATATAATAGTAGTTGAAAGGAGGACTTTTCATGAGACAATGTGGTACTGTAATATCTACAGATAAAGACAAAGCTAAAGTATTATTACAAAGACAATCTGCTTGTGGTGACTGTAAAGGCTGTAGATGGGGCGATGATGATATGAGCATGGAACTCGAAGCGGTTAATGCAGTTAATGCTAAAGAAGGAGATAGTGTTCAAATAGATATGGAACATCAAGATGTTCTAAAAGCAGCATTTATAGCATATGTTATACCATTAATTACCTTAATTGGTGGAGTTATTATTGGGAGTATGCTTTTAGAGTCAATAGGATTAGATAAATATAAAGAAATAGGTTCCGGACTATTTGGACTACTATTAACTGGAATGAGCTATCTTGTTATTAAATCTAGAGAAAAAGTATTAGAAAAAAATAAAAACTATATACCAATAATCCGTGAAATTTCAAATAATTAAAATTAATATTTATAAATATTATTCTTATTAAAAAAGGAGGAACTTAATTAACTTTAAGTCCTCCTTAATTTTTTAATATAATAATATAGCTATTTGTTTCTCATCTCTCTCCTTTTTTTCTGTATCTGTCTTCTGTAAGAGTTTAAGGAAAGAACTATTACCAGGGCACCAGAAATTGCAATAGATATTAAAAGAACTTCTGTACCATAATTAGCTGCCATACCAAAATTACGTTCAACAAGAGATAACATTGTATAATATAGGCCAAAACCAGGAACTAAAGGAATAATACCAGGAATTATATAAACTGTAATAGGATTTTTATCTACAATAGCAAAAAATTCACCTATAATAGCTATTACTAAAGAAGCTATAAACGCAGAAACTAATACAGATTCAAATATTCCATTACTAAATACATATATAACCCAGCCTAAACCACCAGCAAATCCAGATTTAATAAATGTTGAAACTGGAGCATTAAATAATACAGCAAAACCTATAGTTGAAAGATAAGCATAGAAAAAGTTTGTTATATATTCTATCATGATAAACTACCTCCAAGCATAATTTGCCATAATGTTAATATAAAACCAACGCCAACGGCAATTGAAGTGGCTATAATTATTGCTTCTACTGCTCTAGCAAGACCCGCTACAAGATCACCTGCAATTGAGTCTCGTACAGCATTTGTAATAGCAACTCCAGGAACCATAACCATTATAGAACCAGTGATTACTTTATCAACATCTAATGTTATATTTATTAAAGGGGTAACATAAGATATCAAAATAGCTAATCCAGCTGCAACAGCACCACCACAAATATTAGACAAAAATGGTGGGAATTCCATACTATTCAAGTAGGTAAGAATATAGCTAATAATACTTCCAATAATAAATGCGCCTAAAAAAGCAGGCATATCTCCTCCAAAAAGAAGAGCAAAGAATCCACTAGCTACTCCTCCACCTAAAAAAGCATCTATATGTTTAGAAAAAGATTTTAGTTTGTCAATATCTTTTAGCATTGTCATAGCTTCTTTTAAATCCATATTGCTTTCAACAAAATTTCTTGAAAAATTATTTACTTCAGCAACTTTATTTAAATTAATCCTTCTAGATTTTATACGTTTAATATAAGTTACAATTTCATCTTGAGATTCTCCTTTAGTATCTACAGAAACGAAAATCCCAGTAGGTGTTACATAAGGTTCAACATATTGATAATTTCTAGATTTACACAATCTTATTATTGTATCTTCTACTCTGTAAGTTTCGGCACCGTTTTTCAGCATTATCTCTCCTGCATATAAAGCCATAATTAAAGTTTTTTTGCGATTCGTAGAAATCATAATCTCACCTCCAAGAGCAATATTATAACAGATTGTAATAGTAAATGTAAGAGTAATTTTTATAAATTAAAATATGTTTAATATGATTTTATTTGTTTTAAAGTACAATTACGGATTTATAGAATCTCAGGCATATATTAATATTTCGTTATATATTAATTATGATAACCTATTGTAAAATATATGTAAAAAACTTATAATGATAATAAGTAAATTAAGTAAATTAAGAAAATTAAAAAAGGGAAGGGGACTAACTAATGAATTTTGATATGTTAAAGGTTAATGATCCAGAAATCTATGAAGTGATTCAAAAAGAAACAGAAAGACAGAGAAATGGAATAGAGCTAATAGCATCAGAAAACTTTGTTACAGAAGCAGTAATGGAAGCAATGGGTAGTCAATTAACAAATAAATATGCTGAAGGATATCCAGGAAAAAGATATTATGGAGGCTGCGAAGAAGTAGATGTTGCAGAAGACTTAGCTAGAGATAGACTGAAAAAACTATTTAATGCTGATCATGCTAATGTACAACCACATTCTGGAGCTAACGCTAATATTGGAGTGTATTTTGCAGTATTAGAGCCAGGAGATACTGTTTTAGGTATGAATCTTTCTCATGGTGGGCATTTAACTCATGGTAGTCCTGTTAATATATCTGGTAAATATTATAACTTTGTGGATTATGGAGTTGATGAAAAAAACCACTTAATAGATTATGAAGAAGTAAGAAAAGTTGCTAAGGAAACTAATCCAAAGCTTATAGTAGCTGGTGCAAGTGCATATCCTAGAAAAATAGACTTTAAAAAGTTTAGAGAAATAGCAGATGAAGTTGGAGCTTATTTAATGGTAGATATGGCTCATATTGCAGGTTTAGTTGCTGCAGGGTTACATGAAAATCCTTGTGAATATGCAGATTTTGTAACTACAACTACACATAAAACCTTAAGAGGGCCAAGAGGTGGAGCTATTCTATGTAAAGAAAAATATGCAAAACTAATAGATAAGTCAATTTTCCCAGGTTTCCAAGGTGGACCTTTAATGCATATTATAGCAGCTAAAGCAGTTGCATTTAAAGAAGCTTTAGAACCAGAGTTTAAAGAATATCAAAAGCAGGTTATAAAAAATGCTAATAAGCTTGGAGAAGAATTAAAAAATAGAGATTTCAATTTAGTATCTGGAGGAACAGATAATCACTTATTATTACTAGACTTAAGAAATAAAAATATTACAGGTAAAGATGCTGAAAAATTATTAGATAAAGTAGGCGTTACAGTTAATAAAAATACTATACCACAAGATCCTGAAAGTCCATTTGTAACTAGTGGTGTTCGTATAGGTACTCCTGCTGTTACTACAAGAGGGATGAAAGAAGAAGATATGGTAACTATAGCTGAAATCATGAGCACGATTATAGATAATCCTGAAAAAATTCAGGAAGTGTCTAAGATGGTAAAAGATTTATGTTCAAAATTTAAGCTATACTAGTAAATAAAACAATAGATTTTACATAGAAATGCGCAAATATTTTTGCTTTAACGCAAATATTTTTGCGCTTTTTTTATACTAAATAATTAATGTCATAAGTATATATATGGTCAAACCTTAAGAAATGCGCTTTGCTTATCTAATATTAAAATTGGCATATGCTTTGCATGTATTGTATATGGTTAATATTATTATAAATTTTAAAAATGGAGGGATTGTTATGGAAAATATAAAGGTTATAATATGGGGATTTGGTGCAATGGGAAGTGGAATGGCAAAAATGCTGTTAAATAAAAAAGGTGTAGAAATTGTAGGTATATGTGATTTATCGGAAGAAAGAGTTGGAAAAAATATGTATGATATTTTAGGTGTTGAAAGTGAAGGTAGAAAACCAGTAATAATAAATAAAAATATGGAAAAAATTATTAAAAATACTAATGCAGATATAGCTTTACTTGCTACAGACTCTTTTACAAAAGGTGCTTTTGATAAAATTAAACTTATGCTAGAGAACAAAATTAATGTAATATCTACAGCCGAGGAAATGGCTTATCCTAAAGCGCAGGAACCAGAGCTTGCAAAAGAACTAGATAAAATTGCTAAAGAGAATGGAGTGTCAGTTTTAGGAACAGGCATTAATCCAGGTTTAATTATGGATTTATTAGTAGTGGCATTAACAGGTTGTATGCTAGATGTAGAGCATGTTGAAGCTAAAAGAGTTAATTCACTTTCTCCATTTGGTAAAGCAGTTATGGAAGAACAAGGTGTTGGTATAACTGTTAAAGAGTTTGAAAAAGGTGTAAAAAGTGGAAGTTTAGCAGGACATGTTGGGTTCCAAGAATCAATCAGAATGATTGGAGATGCAATTGGTTGGCCAGTTGAAAAAATTGACACCCAAATGAAACCTATCGTTACTACTGTGGATAGAAAATCACCTTATGGATTTGCAGCAGCTGGTAACGTAGCAGGAGTAAATATGACTGGTCAAGGCTATGTAGATAATAAAGTAAAAATCGATATGATTCACCCACAACAGATTGAGCCAGAAATGGAAGGTACGTCTACAGGTGATTATATAACAATAAAAGGTACTCCAGAAGTAAATATGGCTATTACTCCAGAAGTTGAAGGTGGTTTAGGAACAATAGCTATGTGTGTAAATATGATTCCTCATGTAATTAATGCAAAAGAAGGACTTAAAACTATGATAGATTTACCTGTTCCAAGAGCTATAATGGGAGATATGAGAAATCTTATAGAAAAATAAGCAAAGAGTCAGTTTATATAAACTTTAACTTCAAATGAAAATGTATATATAGATAGGAGGTTTTAATAGTGGTTAAAAAAGGAAGTTGGGTAATGGTTCACGATATTGTTCTTGAAGCTAATGAACGAAGCACAAACTTACCAGAAGATACTAAAAAAGTTCCATTAGAAATGTGGGCTAAAGGGTTTTTATTAGAAGATGGACAAATGGGAGATATAGTAGAAATTAAAACCATAACAGATCGTTTAGTTAAAGGTACTTTACTAGAAGTTAACCCATCATATGACCATAATTTTGGTAAGTTTGTACCAGAAATATTAGAAATAGGAATTAGGCTAAAACACATACTCTGGGGAGGTGAAGCTAATGAATAAGAATATGAGCTATGATGCAGTTATGGACAGACGTAGTGAAATTATGAAAAAATCTGTAGGAATAGATTATAATGATTTCGAATATGAAGGTATGGGGTTCGATTATGAAAGAATGATGAATGAAACAGGATATACTCTAGATGAAATAAGAGAAATTCAAGGTAGTACTGGAGTAGGTAATACCCCTTTAATAGAACTTAAGAACTTAACGGCCCTTGCAAGGAAATTTGCATCCAAAGGAAATGGAGCTAGAATATTTATTAAAGATGAGGCTTCTAATCCATCTGGCAGCTTTAAGGCTAGAAGAGCGGCTAATGCTGTGTATCATGCCAAAAAGCTAGGATATAAAGGAGTAATTGCAGCAACTAGTGGTAATTATGGAGCAGCAGTTGCAAGTCAAGCTGCAATGCAAGGCTTAAAATGTATTATCGTACAAGAGTGCTATGATAGTACTGGAAAAGGACAGCCTGAAATTATTGAAAAAGCTAGAAAATGTGAAGCTTATGGAGCAGAGGTAATTCAGCTTACAGTAGGTCCAGAGCTTTTTTATACATTTTTAAAATTACTTGAAGAGACAGGTTATTTTAATGCATCTCTATATACTCCATTTGGAATTGCAGGAGTTGAAACCTTAGGATATGAGCTTGTAGAGCAAATAAGAGAAAGAGAAGGCCGCCACCCTGATGTCGTAGTTTGTACTAATGCAGGAGGTGGGAACTTAACTGGTACTGCAAGAGGAATAATAAAAGCAGGAGCTAAATATACAAACATAATTGGAGCTAGTGTTAATTTAAAGGGACTTCATATGGCTAGTGATAAGTTATTTAATAAAAAATCATTTACAACTGGACATACAGGATTTGGAATACCATTTTCAACATGGCCAGATCGTTCTGATGTTCCACGGTCTGCTGCAAGAGCTTTAAGATATATGGATAGATATGTTCTAGTGAATCAAGGAGAAGTATTTTATATGACAGAAGCTTTAGCACAGTTAGAAGGTCTTGAAAGAGGACCAGCAGGTAATACATCATTAGCTGCAGCATTTAGTATAGCTCAAGAACTTAAAGAAGATGAGATAATAGTTGTCCAAGAAACTGAATATACAGGTGCAGGAAAGCATATTCAGCCACAATTATCATTTGCTAGAGAAAACGGAATAGAAATTTTATTTGGAGATCCAAAAGAAGAAATACAAGGAGAAAATATAGTTTTGCCATCTCATCCATCTCAGATTAAAGCTGTAGATACAGATTTAAATAAACTTAAAGCCTCGTATATAAAAAATTGTATAAAAAATACTGGGGCAAAAGAAGCAACCATAGAAGATATTGAATTTTTAATAAAAGAAACCAAATCTTCAAATGAATTTGTGAAAAACACATTAGAAAACCTTAATATAAATATTAAATAATTAAATTTGGAGGTTCAGATATGAAAAGAAGCGATGATTTTGAAGTGCGCAGAAAACATTTAGAAAATTTAAGTGATAAAGATTTAGAGCAAAAATTTTGGCAGTTATCAGAACAGATAGTAGACCCTTTAATAAATCTTGCTAGAAATAATACAACTCCATCCATTGAAAGATCAGTATTACTTAGAATGGGATTTTCTAGTTTAGAAGCAAAAGCTATAGTTGAAGGAGTTATGGATAGAGGTTTAATGGGTAAAGGTGCAGGCCATGTTGTATATAAAGTTGCAAAAGAAAAAAATATGGGTATAAGAGAAGCTGGTCTGGCTTTAATGGAAGGTAAGTACTGGCAAGATGCAGTTAATGCTTTTAAAGGAGGTCCTAAGTAATGGAATTAAAACATAATGAGAAATTAGATATAAAAAATCTATTACAGGATTTAGATAAGTATAGACCTAAAAGACGTGGATGGGTTTGGAGAAATGCAGAAGAGAATTTGAAAATGGGACCTTTTGAATATAAAGATGCATCTACTCCATTAGAAAATAGTGTTCCACTTCCTTCTGCAAAATACTTTGAAGATATAGATCCTCAGCCAAATAATACTATAACTACAGAAATTGCTTCTGGAAGGTTTGAAGATGATATTAGAAGAATGAGAATGGCGGCTTGGCATGGTGCAGATCATATTATGGTAATAAGAACTGCAGGTCAAAGTCATTTTGATGGACTAATTGAAGGAACTCCACAAGGTATTGGTGGGATTCCAATTACTAGAAAGCAGGTTAGAGCTCAAAGAAAAGCCTTAGATTACATTGAAGAAGAAGTAGGAAGACCTATTAATTACCACTCATATATTAGTGGTGTTGCAGGTCCTGAAATCGCAGTTATGTTTGCTGAAGAAGGAGTAAATGGAGCTCATCAGGATCCACAGTATAATGTATTATATAGAAATGTTAATATGGTCCGTTCATTTGTAGATGCAGCAGAAGCAAAACAATTAATGGTTTGGGCCGATATTGCACAGATAGATGGAGCTCATAATGCTAATGCTACTGCTAGAGAAGCATGGAAGGTTATGCCAGAGTTAATGGTACAACATGCACTAAACTCTATTTATTCTGCAAAGGTAGGAATGAAGAAGGAGAATATATGTTTATCCACAGTACCTCCTACTGCGCCTCCAGCATCTTCTATGAAATTAGATTTACCATATGCAGTTGCTCTTAGAGAGGTATTTAACGAGTATAAAATGCGAGCTCAAATGAATACTAAGTATATAGAGTCTTCTACTAGAGAGGCTACAGTAACCCATGTATTAAATCTTCTTGTTTCAAGACTTACAAGAGCTGAAATTCAATCGACTATTACTCCTGATGAAGGTAGAAATGTGCCATGGCATATTTATAATATTGAGGCAGTAGACACTGCTAAACAAGCATTAGTTGGTATGGATGGACTAATGGATATGATTGAATTAAAAAATGAAGGATATTTAAGAGACAAATCTAGAGAATTAAAAGAAAGAGCAGTGTTATTCATGGAAGAAGTATTAGAAGTAGGAGGATACTTCAAAGCAGTTGAAGAAGGTTTTTTCGTAGATTCAGGTCACTACCCTGAAAGAAATGGAGATGGAATAGCTAGAAAGGTTGATGGTGGCATTGGTGCTGGTACAGTATTTGAAAGAGATGAAGATTATTTTGCACCAGTTACAGGTCACTTTGGATATAACAATATTGAGCAATACAGTAAAGATACTGTAGATCCAGCTAATTTAATAGATGGAAGTACATTAGAAAAACCAGAAAAAATAATTTTTATAGATGAATTAGATGAAACTGATAATGTTAATGTTAGATTAGATGAAACTAAAGAAGTAAGAGAAACAAGTAATATTAAGCCAGAAGTAGAGTGGGCAGGAGATGGATATATTATGATGAATTTATTTATGCCTACTACTAAAAGAGTAGCAGAGTTTGCTGCTATTGAAATGGCTAAAAAGATGGGTCTAGAAGATGTAGAAGTTATTCATAAAGAAATTATGCATCCAGCTGAAGGAACTAGAATAGAGCTAAAAGGTAAGGTTCCATTTAGTATAGATACAGACTCATTAGTTATTCCTCCAGAGCCAGAAATTATGTCGGAGGATGAAGTAAGAGAAGCTATAGAAGAAAAGTCTATGAAGGTTGTTGCTGGAACTGTAGGAGAAGATGAGCATTCTGTAGGACTAAGAGAAATAATAGATATTAAACATGGCGGTATAGAAAAATATGGTATTGATTGTGAGTATCTTGGAACTTCTGTACCACTTGAAAAATTAGTAGATGCTGCTATAGAAACAAATGCAGATGCTATTTTAGCTTCTACTATAATTAGTCACGATGAAATTCATTATAAAAACATGAAACGACTTCATGAGCTATGTATAGAAAAAGGTATTCGTGATAAGGTGATGATTTTATGCGGTGGTACTCAGGTTACTCCAGAAATCGCAGTTAAACAAGGTATTGATGCAGGGTTTGGAAGAGGAACAAAGGGTATTCATGTTGCTACATTTTTAGTAAATAAAAGAGAAGAGATGAAAAATGAAGATTAATGTGTTAGTAGCAGAAATAGGGAGCACAACTACTGTTGTTAATGGTTTTAAAGACATTAACACATCCTGCCCAAAATTTGTTGGGCAGGGTCAAGCTCCTACTTCAGTTTTAGAAGGAGATGTAAATATAGGTCTCCAAGAAGCTATTGAAGATTTAAGAAAGAATTTGGATGTAGATAATATAGAGTATGATGAAATGTTAGCTACTAGTAGTGCAGCAGGTGGACTAAAAATGACGGTCCATGGTCTTGTCTACGATATGACAGTAAGAGCGGCAAAAGAGGCTGCTTTAGGTGCAGGAGCTAATATCCATTTGGTTACAGGGGGAAAGTTAAGAAGAACGGACATTAAGAAGATAAAAGAAGTAAATCCAAATATTATTTTAATAGCTGGAGGAGTAGATTATGGAGAAAGAGATACAGCTATATATAATGCAGAATTAATTGCAGACTTAGATTTAGATGTACCTATAATTTATGCTGGAAATATAGAAAATGTAGAGGAAATAAAAGAAATTTTTGCTCATAAAAAAAATAGGTTATTTATAGTTGAAAATGTATATCCTAAGATTGATGTGTTAAATATAGAACCTACGAGAAAAGCAATACAAAATGTTTTTGAAGAGCATATTATACATGCTCCAGGAATGCAAAAGGTAAAGGAAATAGTAACAGGCCCAATAATTCCAACACCTGGTGCTGTAATGGAAGCCTCTATGCTTTTTAAGGAAAATTTTGAGGACTCTATAACTTTAGATGTGGGAGGAGCTACTACAGATCTACATTCAGTAACAGAAGGTAGTGAGGAAATAAATCGTATTTTAATAAGTCCAGAGCCAATAGCTAAGCGAACAGTTGAAGGAGATTTAGGACTTTATGTCAATATGGAAAATGTAACCCAAATAGCAGGTGTAGATAATCTAAATAAAGAATTAAAATTAGATGTAGAAAAGCTACTAAAAAATAAAAAGCCTATACCACAAACTAAAGAAGAAGTAAAATTTGTAGAAAGATTAACCTTAGAAGCAGTATTAGTTGCCTTACAAAGACATGTAGGAAAAATAAGAAATCTATATGGGCCAGGCGGTAAAACTACTGTTGCAGAAGGTAAGGATCTATCTAACGTAAAATATGTTATAGGTACTGGTGGAGCCCTAACACGTCTTCCAAACAATGTAAATATTTTAAATGAAGCTATTAAAAGAAATAGTTCTCAGCTTTTATTACCTAAAGAAGAAGTAAAAATACTAATAGATAAGGATTATATTATGGCATCTTTAGGTGTGCTTTCAAAACGATATCCTAAGGCAGCACTTTATTTAATGAAACAAAGTCTAGATATTTAATAGAGGTGATTACATGAACCCAAGAATAAATATAGATTTAAATAAGCTTAAGCATAATACAAAACTATTATGTGATAAGTGCAAAGAAAATGGAATACAAATTGCAGCTGTAACTAAAGCTTTTTGTGGGAATCCAGATATTGCTAAAGCTTATATAGATTGTGGTGTAACATATTTGGCAGATTCTAGAATTGAAAATTTGAAAAAGTTAAATAGTTTACCTACAGAAAAAATGCTATTAAGATTACCTATGATAAGCAATGCAAAGGAAGTAGTTAGATATGCAGATATTAGCTTAAATTCAGAAATAGAAACTATAATAGCTTTAAATGATGCTGCTAAATCTCTTGATAAGATACATAAAGTTATTATAATGATAGATTTAGGAGATTTAAGAGAAGGTTTTTTTGATAATAAGAACTTAAAAGAAGCTTTATCAAAGCTAAAAAAACTTAAAAATATAAAAATTGTAGGTGTAGGATCTAACCTTACATGTTATGGCGGGGTTATTCCAAGTGAAGCTAACTTAGGAAAATTAGTACAGTATAGTGAAACTATAGAAAATATATTAAATACTAAACTTGAAATAATTAGTGGAGGTAATTCGAGTAGTATTTATTTATTAGAAGAAAATAGAATGCCACAAAAAATCAATAATCTGCGTTTAGGTGAATCAATATTGTTAGGTAGAGAGTCTGCTTATGGAAAACATATAAAAAACACTTTTGGAGATGTATTCCAATTAGTAGCTGAAGTTATAGAGGTTAAACACAAACCTACAGTTCCAATAGGTGAAATAGGTATGGATGCCTTCGGTAATACACCAGAATTTGAAGATAAAGGTATAAGAAAAAGAGCTATTTTAGCAGTAGGTAGACAGGATTTTGGAGATAACGACATAAAACCAGTAGAAGAAAGTATTGAGATTATAGGTGCAAGTAGTGACCATTTAATTATTGATATTACTAAATGTGACAGTGATTATAAAGTTGGAGATGAAATAACTTTTAATATTGCATATGGTTCGCTTTTATCTCTAATGACAAGTGAGTATATTTATAAAAATATAACTCATTAAATTTTAATATAGAAAGTAATTATATGTAGTTAGTTTTATCTATATGCCGTAAAAGAGTTAGAGAATTCTCTAACTCTTTTTTTATATATAAATAATTTATACAAGATGATATTTGTATTGAAAAATTTAATTTGATAAAAGAAAGTTTGTACACTATAATAATTATGCTAAGTTGTGCTAAGCATAATTATAATTTAGATAGAAATGAACAAATTACATAATTATATTAATAATGTTAAAATAAAGAAGGCAACATTAGTTTAAATACTAGGTTGTCTTCTTGTTATAGTAAATAGACTTAAAAAGGAGACTAGGTTCGTATGATTGATACTAAATTAAGAGGAGCAATGCAACCATATTTTAATAATATAGGATATGTGTTTTTAAAATGTGGATTAAAACCAAATGTAATTACTTTAATTGGATTTGTAATCGGAATTTTATCAGGATTATTTACAAGTTTTGATATGAGATTTTTAGCTTTTATAGCTTTATGGATTTCGGGGTTATTAGACGTAATTGATGGAACTGTAGCTAGACTTTCGAACAATTCATCACAGAAAGGTGCTTTTATGGATTTAATATTTGATAGAATGGTGGAGGCTACATTTATACTAGGATTTACTTTTTTAATGCCAGAAGGTTATTTATCATATATTTTATTTTTAATATCTGTAATTTTTAATTTTTCTACTTTTATGGTTGCAGGTTCATTGTTTAAAAATGCAGGAGCAAAAAGTATGCACTATGATATAGGTTTAATTGAAAGAACCGAGACTTTTATAGTATTTTCAATGATGCTTTTTATCAAAGATTACTCATTTTATATTTTAACTGTATTTAGCATTTTAATTATATTTACTGGAATTATTAGATTTATTCGTATTATGAAATATGTTACAGAGTAATATAATAGTTACGTTAATATGGATGCACTTTTATGTAATAAAAATATCCTTTCCAAAATAGTAATTTAAAATAGGGAGGGATATTTTCATGAAAAATATAAATCTTAAAATAAAAGAAGAAGTTTACAATAAATTAGAAGAAAAAGCAGCTAAAAGGAACTTAGATATAGAAAGCTATATATGCAAAATACTTGAAGTATATAATGATGGTATTTATTCAAAAAAATATATAGAAGAAAAAGTAAAGAAACCACTTAATGATATACTTTCTAATTTGAAAATTTTAAGCAATGATGATAATAACAATAAAATTAAATCTAGTAATTCTAATTCTAATAATATTAATTTAAAATTCATTCCATTAAAAGAATACAATAAATCTTTACCACAAAAGTTAAATGATGTTATAAATTATTATAAAAATAAAAATTGGTATGATGATTCAACTTTTTATCTGGTTACAGATAAAAAACGGGTTTTAGGATATTTAGGTTTAAATATTTTCGAAGAAGACCCTCCTTACGGTAAATATGTATTTATTTACGCTTTAAATTTATATAAGGATTATCAAAATATAAGGAACTTAAAGTATATTGTAAGCTTTATCCAATCTATTGCTAGAAAATTTAAGTGTTATAGTATGGATGTTTTATCTAAAAACTGTAACATTACTGAAAGTAAATTAAAAAATTTAGGTTTTTTAGATTTTATAGAAGAAGACATAATTAAAATTCATGAAGAAAAAAATGAAATAGGTTCTGATTTTATAAAAAAAGAGCAAATATGTATTCAAGATTTAATGGAATTTAAACCTATTTGTAGGGCAGAGCCTTTAAAATGTTTATATAATAAATGGCAGGATGAAGAAAGTGTAAAGAACATTAAAGATATTAAACCAAAAAAACATATATTAAAAGCTTATAAAGTTTTGTATAACTTTGAAAATAATAAAATAGAATTTGTGTATGTAGAACAAAAAGAAAGGATAAATAGTAATAAGTATGATAGATATACTATACTTGTAAAATCTGATTATTTGTATGATGATGATTATATAGTTCAAGCTTTTAACATCTTAAATTATCTTATATATAAAGAAAACGTTAATACTATTTACCCTATAGTTTCTATACCGAGATACCTTTCTAAAAATATTCATTATTATAGTGAAGAAAAAATATTATATTCAGATATCAGACTAAGAAAAAATAAAATAAACTGATATAAATTTATTATAAAAATATGCTTATAAAAGAAGAAGCAAAGGATATTGAAAGTTTTCAATATCCTTTGCTTTTTTATCTAATCTTATTTTATTTAATTAATCTTCATCTGGATCGATGAAAGGTATACTTACTTGTGGTGGGAATAATGGTGGATATTCTGGACAAATCTCTCTAGGACTTACTTGTTGCTCACAGAAGCCTGTGCTTAATACACATAATTGAACTGGAACTTTAATTTTCTTTTCGCAAGTAATACATAAAGCAACTATAAAGTTAGCTGTTACTTCTCCTTCTGAATTAACTCTAATATCTCTATTAATGTTTTGAGTAGCTAATCTAGGTGTAAATGCAATATTACAAAACTCTGTAAATTGTGGTAAGAATGCTGAATCATATACTGAAGGCATACATAATTCAAAGAAGTTAGTAACTGTTTGATTTACAGGCATTTTTCCTCTAAGAGTTGTTCTTTGACGATCTCCATCCCCATCTACATAAACAACATCCATTTCTATTAAAATACAACCAGTTATTTCAATTTCTTGAGATCCAAATATAGGAGTACCTCTATTTTCACTGTCACATTCTGTTGTATCTGTATAGATTAAATATTGCAATAATCCAGCAGGTCCTGGAACAGTAACAGGATTTCCTTGTGCATCAGTTACAAACTGAGCTCCTGATAATGTAGTACTAGGAGTAACTGTTAAATTTCTTTTATCATTAATATTAGAAGGATTGAAAAATTTTCTAGCTCTAATATTTCTTATTCTTTTAATTCTAGATCCACATGGTAATGATCCCATTGATATATTGTTTCCACCTTGTAGTCCTTGTAAATTAAATGTTGCTGCATCATATACTTTATCCACAAATATACATTCGCCAACTACATCATCTAAACAACCATCGAAAATACAACCAGTATTAGCTATGCAGCAAGGTTCATCAATTTGTAAAGGCTCAACATTATTTAAGTCTTTATTGTTTTCCATTATATTCACTCCTTTTATTTTTTACTTACAATAATAATAGAAGAATTTTTATATTCTTACTTTAGAATATGTATAAAGTAATATTTCGGTGATAGTAATTAGTAATTTTTATTGAAAATTAGCATATATTTAAATTAAAAAGTAATTTAATTAATAGTAGGATATTTTTTTATATTAATTATAATTTGAGATGGGAAGTGATATAATGGCTTTTATACCTAAGTACGAATTTGTAATAAAAAATAAGTCTGGAGTGGTTTATAATTTTTACTTAAATGAAAAACAGCATATTGAATATATAGTCTCTAATAAAAATGGTAAATGGAAAGAAAAAAACATAGTTATTCCTGAAGAAACAGAAAACTTTTATGTGGAAATTGATAATAAGGATAATTTTCATATTATTAGCTATCATAATGGTGGGAAATTATATTATAGCTATTATAATTTTAATGATGAAAAATGGGTAAATAATTTAATTGTTAAATATCCTGTTGAGGAACAGAAAATTTTTTATCCAGTAATAAAGTATGTAAATAATAAGATTCATATATTTTATTATTTAAAACAAAACAAAGAAAAAGACAAATCCTATTTATTACATATAAATTTTAATAATGAAGATTATGACACTAGTCATGTTACTACAGTATATTCTCATTCTTATATAAATCCATTTAAAATCTTTATTAATAATGAAGAAATTATATTACTTTATACGTCAGTATTAGATAAATTTGATCAAATATTTATAACTAAATTTAATACATCAGATAAGAAATGGCATGAACCTATTGCTATAACAAAGTCTGATGACAAAAAAATATACATAAACGGACTATTAGATAATAAAAATAATCTTCATATTACTTGGAGTAAATATGATGATGAATATTTAGTAGTTAAATATTTAAATTTTAATATTGATAAATTTAATAAAGAAATAGGAAATTTAAATCCAATATCTTTATCAGAAAAATCGAGTTGTTCATTCCCAACATTATGCTATTTTAAAGATATTTTATGGGTTATGTGGGCAGAAGTAAACAAAGTAGCATCATGTTATTCAACTAATATGGGGAAAAATTGGTCTTCACCTTTTATCCATGAAAATACTAGAAATCTAGACTTTAAGCGATATAGATATATATCAAATTATAATATTGAAGAAAATGATATATCATGCGATTTTATATTTGGGAGTTTATACCCAGATATACAATTTTTAGGATTTGGAGGTGAAACTAATGATGAAATATCAACAAGTAAATAGTACATTTATACCTAAGAATAATTCTACTAAAGATATCATAAAAAATAATATTACTTTAGAAGATGGTTGGGATTTTACAGATGAAAAAAACGAAGAACTATCATTAAAAATTGAAGAGTATGAAAATAAGATAAAAAAATATGAAGATGAAGTAAATGATTTAGAGAAAGTTTTAAAGTCTAGATCTCAAGAAATTCACTCATATAATAATGTTATAGTTGCATTAGAAGATGAAATTAAAGAACTTAAAGATAAAGCAAATAAAAATGAATTTAATGAAACTAAAACATTAAATGAGGATTTAACAAAATTAGAAGAGGAAAATATTAAGTTACAGGAACAAAATAGCAAATTAGTAAAAGAGCTATCTACTCAAAAAGAGCATACTCAATTACTTTATGCATTAATGATAATGTTTGTAATATTATAAAAAAGTGTACATATTAAAATATAATTAATATAAATGAAAGATTAACCTTATACAATTGAATAGGTAATCTTTCATTTTGTTTTTAAAGTTTTTTTATTTTATCCCAATAAGATTTCATAGAATTTTCAAATTTATTATTACCGTATTTATAATAAATTTTATTTTTTATCTTTTCTGGCATATATTCTTGATCCACATAACTATTAGGGTAATCATGAGGGTATAAATACATATCTTTATTATTTATAGATAAATTTGAATGACTATCACATAAATAGGCAGGTATTTCACCTATATCTATTTTATCTAAGTCTTCTAGTGCAGCATTAATGGCTTTGTATGCAGAGTTTGATTTTGGTAAAGAGGCAAGAAGAATAGTAGATTGTGCTAAGGGTATTCTTGCTTCTGGAAAACCTAATTGCAGCGCTGCATCTGTACAGGATTTTACTATTGAGATAGCCTGTGGATAAGCTAGTCCTATATCTTCAGATGCAATAACTAAAAGTCTTCTACAAATAGAGGTTAAATCCCCACCTTTAATTAATCTTGCAAGAGCATGTATACTAGCTTGTTGGTCAGAGCCCCTTATGCTTTTCTGGAATAAACTAAGAACATTGTAATGAGCATCTCCATCTCTATCATAATTAGTAATCTTACTTTGAGAACATTCCACAGCATTTTCTATATTTACAATAATTTCATCCGGATTGTATATAGAGTATGTATTTATTATTAACTCTAATGTATTTAGACCTCGCCTTAAATCTCCAGAAGATACCTCTGCAATGTATTTTAAAGCTTTATTTTCATATTTGATTTTAATATTTAATCGTTTTTCTTCAGAATCCATAGCTTTTTTTAAGCCATGTATTAAATCATTAATCTCTAATTGCTTAAATTCAATAGTAGTACATCTGCTTAAAAGAGCGTTAAATATAGAAAAATTAACATTTTCAGTAGTACTTCCAATTAGAGTTATATCTCCGTTTTCTATGTATTCCAATATCGATTGTTGTTGCTTTTTATTTAAATAATGAATCTCATCTATGTATAGTAATATACCGTTCATAGTATGCAGTGTTCCTATTTGCGCTATAACATGTTTTATATCGTCTATTTTAGCATTAGTACCGTTAATTTTATAAAATTCTTTATTAGAACTTTTAGCTATTATATTTGCTACTGTAGTTTTACCTGTACCAGATGGTCCATAAAAAATCATATTAGGAATTATTTTAGATTCAGTTATTCTATTTAATAATTTTCTATCACCTATAATATGCTTTTGACCGATTATTTCATTTAATTCTGTAGGTCTTATTCTATCAGCTAAAGGTCTCATAATTAGCCTCCTAGTATTAATATTCATACTACATTATATCATTATAATATTAAATTTGTAGTACATAACTTAGACTTATTTTAACAAGGTTTACATAAATAAATATTAAATAAAAATTAGCAATATTCACCATATTATATAGGATAAATCTATAACTTTACACTTAAATATAGATAAATTCTATATTATTCAAAAATGTAGTTAAATAGCACATTATAGAGTTTAAAGTATTTAATATTCATAAAAATTGATTAAAGTTTGGTAAAATAGAATTGATATAGTGATTTAATTTATGTATATTTAATTAAGAAGAATGGACTAGTATATATAATATTAGGAGGGGTAATAAATGAGAAAAGCAGTATTAATTTTTATAGCACTTACATTAATAATTGAAATTACAGCTTGTGCACAACAGAAGGTTGCTCAGTACAATTTATCTGAAAAAGACTGGAATGTTGTACTAGAAGAAGCCAAAGGAACTACTGTGAACTTTTATGGGTATGGTGGAGATCAGAAAACTAACAACTGGATTGATACATATTTATCCAATGAGTTAAAAGAAAAATATGATATAACTATAAACAGAGTAGGAATGAATATAGATGAAATTCTAAACAAGTTATTAAATGAGAAGCAACTTAATGTAAACAATGGAAATATAGATGTGGTATGGATAAATGGAGAAAACTTCTTTACAGCAAAAGAGAATGACTTATTATTTGGCCCATTTACACATAAACTTCCTAACTTTAACCAATATATAGATAAAAATTCCGTTGAAGTTAATTATGATTTTGGATTTCCGGTAGAAGGATATGAGGCTCCTTTTGGAAAATCTCAATTTGTAATGATATATGACAGTGAAAAAGTAAAAAATATTCCTGTAAATCATAAGGAACTATTACAGTTTGTAAAAAATAATCCTGGTAAGTTTACTTATCCTGCTCCTCCTGACTTTACAGGAAGTGCATTCATAAGAAATATAATATATGATATTGTAGGTTATGAACAGTTTATGGATATGGAAGCAGATGAACAAATAGTTAGAGAAGCTATTCAACCTGCAATAGATTATTTTGTAGAATTAAAGCCATATCTATGGAAAGAAGGTAATACATACCCATCAGAAAGTGGGCTATTGGATAATATGTACTCAGATAATGAAGTAGTAATGACTATGTCATATAATCCAAATCATGTCTCTAGTAAAATAGAAACAGGTGAATTTAATGAAACATCAAGGTCATTTGTCTTTGATAAAGGGAGTATAGGAAATACGCATTTTTTAGCTATACCTTATAATTCAGAAAATAAATCAGGGGCATTAGCAGTTATAGACTATATACTAAGTGTTGAGGCTCAAGCTTCTAAATATGTACCTAAAACATGGGGAGACCTTCCAGTACTTGATAATAGTAAATTAAACCATGAAGAAAAAGCTTTGTTTGATAATATAAACATTGGAAAGGGAACTATTTCACAAGATGTACTCTTAAATAATAGACTACCTGAAATGCCAGCAGATTTAGTACCAATAATTGAAAAAATATGGATGGAAAATGTACCTAAAAAGGGTGAATAAAATTGAAGAATAAATATAAACCTTATGTAATGCTTATACCTGTTATGATAGTAATACTAGGTATATTCATTAACGGACTTATTATGGCATTTATACAAAGTCTAGGATACTTTAAGGCAATAGGATTAACAGAGATTACTTTTAAATATTATAAGGAAGTGCTGACAAGCCAAGGGTTTTTATCATCTCTTGGCTTTAGTGTTTATATAGCTACAATATCTTCAGTAATAGCAGTTGTTTTAGGTGTTATTTTAGCATATTCTATTCTTCGCAGTACACATAGAAAAGGTATAGAAGAAGCAGTATATAAGATTCCTATATTTGTACCTCATATTGTTGCAGCATTACTTGCATATAATATATTAGCTCAAAGTGGAGTAGTACCTAGAGTTTTATATAGTATAGGAATTATTAAAGATCAATCTCAATTTCCTTCTTTACTATATGATAAAAATGGTATTGGAATAATAATAGCTTATATATGGAAAGGAATACCTTTTGTAGCTATGGTTGTATACACTATATTGAGTAATATAAATAATAAGTTATCCCAGGTAGCACTTAACTTAGGAGCAAATAATAGACAAGTATTTTTTTATATACTACTTCCATTTATTATGCCATCCATATTTTCATCATTTATAATAATATTTGCATTTTCATTTGGAGCATATGAGCTTCCATTTTTACTTGGACCTACTAGTCCAAAAGCATTACCAGTTAAAGCGTATGTAGAGTATACAAATTCTAACTTAGCTAACAGACCTTATGCTATGGTTATAAATATGATATTAACTATAGTATCACTAATTTTAGTTTGGTTATATAATAAATCTTTTGAACTAATTTCTAAATATAACAGGTGATTAAATGAAAGTAAAACAAAGTAAGTTATTTAGTCTTATTATGTATATAATAATTTTCTTATTAGTGCTTCCACTTATTATTATAATAATATGGAGTGTTGCTAAAAGTTGGCCATGGCCTAGTATATTTCCTAATGCCATAGGTCTGAGAGGTTGGAAATATTTTTTTAAACCTACAAGTAAGTCAATTATTATTCTTTTACATAGTGTTTATTTATCAATGATAGTTACTATAATTACTTTAATTATAACTATACCTGCTGCTAAAGCATTAGCTTTATATAATTTTAAAGGAAAGAAAATAGTTGAGCTTTTGATTATTGCTCCGTTAATTGTATCTCCTGTAGCAGTAGCTATGGGAATTCATTTGTTTTTTATAAAATTAGGGTTATCTAATACCTTTATTGGAGTAGTACTAGTTCATTTAGTACCTTGCATTCCATATAGTGTAAAAATATTAAAAAATGTGTTTGAAATAACAGGTGAATCTATGGAAATGCAATCAAGAGTTTTAGGTGCCAGTAAGCTTCAAACTTTTAAACATGTCACCTTACCAATTATATCACCAGGGTTAGTATCCGCAGGAAGCTTAGTATTTACAGTTTCTTTCAGTCAATACTTTTTAACTTTTCTTATAGGTGGGGGAAGAGTAGTTACTTTTCCTATGGTTATGTTTCCGTTTGTACAAAGTGGAGATAGGATGATGGCATCAGTTTACAGTATTGTATTCATATTTACCACACTAGCTTGTATGTACATTATGGAAAAAATCACGAAAAAATATTATAAAACAGAAGGTTATTTTTACATTAATTAGATTAGGAGAAGTTGGTTATGTCACAAATAAAATTAAAAAATATAACGAAATTTTTTGATAGTAAAAGGATATTAGATGATATTAATTTAGAAGTAAAAAAAGGGGAGATGGTGTCTCTTTTAGGTCCATCTGGTTGTGGTAAAACGACAACTCTTAAAATAATTGCAGGACTTTTAAATCCAGATAATGGTGATATATTATTTGAAGGTGATTCGGTTTTGAATATACCTGTTGAAAAAAGAGGTGCAGTAATAGTATTTCAAGATTACCTTTTGTTTCCTCATTTAAATACAGCTGAAAATATAGAGTTTGGATTAAAAATGGCAAAAATAGATAAATTTAAAAGACGCAAACGTGTTAAAAAAATGCTTCAGTTAGTTCAATTAGAAGGATATGAAAATAAATATCCAAGAGAATTATCAGGAGGACAAAAACAAAGAGTAGCACTTGCAAGAGCATTAGCAATAGAGCCTAAAGTCCTTTTATTAGATGAACCTTTTTCAAATCTTGACAGTAGATTAAGAGAAAATATGAGAGATTTTATCCTTCAAATACAAAGAGAACTTAATATAACTACTATTTTAGTTACACATGATAAAGAAGAAGCATTAATGACATCGGACAAAATAGCTATAATGCTTGATGGAAAAATAAAACAGTTTGGTTCTCCTATAGAACTTTATAAAAACCCTATTTCATCAGAAGTAGCTGATTTTTTTGGTGAAAAAAATTATATTAAAGGGTGTATAAAGGATGAAATGTTCACATCAGATATAATCAATGTAAAAACTGATTTTAACAAGTATTTATCCGTAAAGGCAATGATTAACCCAGAAGATATAAAAGTATTTGAGCTACAGAGTAATACAGATATTACAGGGATAATAAAAATGAAAAAATACGCAGGAGATAGAATATACTACACTATTTCAGTTAATGGTGTAGAACTAAAATGTATATCAGAACCTAACGAATTATTCAACATAGATGATAAGGTAGGAGTTAATATAAACTTTAATAATTTAGTGTTTTTTCCAATTGATAATTAATCTGTAGAATATTAACTTATATAATTAGTAAAAAATACGTCTCATTACAGTTTGGCTATATACATTAGATATTGTTTATATCGATAGTTAACTTTTGAATGATAAAAACAATCTATTGGACAGTATAAATAGTTAACCATATAATTGTTACATGTAAGGTACAATCTGTGATTAGTTGCTTCACTACTTATGTAAAATATAAATCAAGGAGTCTATTATAAATATATAATGTAAAAGGGCTTCTATGGGAGGCAGATGATAAATTGAAAAATATAAAAAAATCAACTTATATTAAAACAGGTGTAATTTTAGCAATAATTTGTATGTATTTATTCATTACTCCAATTAAAAATACTATAGATGAAGTAATCTCTGTATTTGCCACATTAGATGTAGAAGCTATAAAAGCATATATACTATCTTTTGGTATATGGGCACCAGTAATATCGTTTTTATTAATGATATTCCAATCTTTAGCTGCACCATTACCAGCATTTTTAATAACATTTGCAAATGCAGCTTTATTTGGTTGGGTAAAGGGAGCTATTCTTTCTTGGACTTCTGCTATGGCTGGAGCAGTAATATGCTTTTATATATCAAAAATCTATGGTAGAAATACTGCTGAAAAAATGACAAATAAATTTGCTTTAGAAGAAGTAGATAAATTTTTTGACAAATACGGTAATTATGCTATTTTAATAGCTAGATTATTACCATTTATGTCTTTTGATATTGTTAGTTATGCTGCTGGGCTTACTTCAATGGGATTATGGTCATTCTTTTGGGCTACAGGAGTTGGTCAGCTTCCAGCAACTATCGTATACTCGTATGTTGGTGGTATGTTAACTGGAGGAGTTAAGACTTTCGTTACAGGTTTACTAATACTATTCTCACTTAGTATACTAATAATCCTTATTAAAAAGATAATGAATGATAGAAAAAGAAAGTGTGCTTAGAATGAAAATAAGTAATAAAACTATAAAAAGAATAGAAGAAGAACAGAAATGTATCGGATGTAATGCCTGTATGAAAGGATGTCCTATGCTAGATAAGTTCTGTGATTCTCCAAAGGATTTACTTAAAGATTTGCTAGAAGAAGAAGTTTTTGATTACAAGCTTCCTTATTCTTGTATGCTTTGTGGATACTGCACTAAAGTATGTCCAAAGGGAGTAGACCTAAAACAGCTATTTTTAGAGCTTAGAAAAGATATTATTGATCAAAGTGAAGGGAAACTATCGAAAGATCTTAATATATCTGCAGTAGAGCTTCATCAGAAACTCAGTTTCTCAAATTTATTTACATCTGATATTAAAAACCTTCAGTCTGATACAATATTTTTCCCTGGATGTGCGTTACTATCTTATAGTACAGAAATAGTAGAAAATACGTATAAGTATCTTAGAGAAAAAATCTCAGGTATAGGAATATATAATAAATGTTGTGGCAAGCCTACAAATTTTATGGGAAAAGAAAAGCAATTTAAAGAGTATTTTTCAATATTAGAAAATGAATTTAAAACTAACAATGTAAAAAGAGTAATAACTGGGTGTCAAAATTGTTTTATGACCATATTAGATACTACTGAAACTGTAGAAGTTATATCTTTATGGGAAATATTATCATATTTTGGAATTCCAGAGAGTAAAAAAGGCATAGGAAAAAATTTAGATCATGAATTTACTATTCACGACCCATGTCCTACTAGAAATGTAGATGTGATCCATGAATCTGTTAGAGATATTATTTCTCAGTTAGAAATCAAATCTAAGGAAATGAAGTATAATAGAGGGAATACTCTTTGCTGTGGCTCTGGAG
Source organism: Alkaliphilus sp. NP8 (assembly GCA_015978205.1). Classification (GTDB taxonomy): domain Bacteria; phylum Bacillota; class Clostridia; order Peptostreptococcales; family Natronincolaceae; genus Alkaliphilus_B. The sequence goes on from JADWMM010000027.1 coordinate 48,156, forward strand.
GTATGGTATTTGTAACACAAGCTGATATAGCAAGAGCACATGCAGAAAGAAGAGCTACCGAATCAAATACAGACTATATAATAACATATTGTCAAGAGTGTGTAGAATCTATGAGAAAAGGTGGTAAAAACTCTTTTCATATACTTGATTTACTATTCAATGAACAATTTCAAAATATGAATCAAAAAAACAATTCCACAATAAAAAAGTGGATAAATAGATATAAAAGTAAGAATATTAAAGTTAATTCTAGTTCCGAAGGCAAGGAAGTGAATCATGAATAATAAAAGAAATTCACTTAAAATCATAGGAATAGTCATATTAGTATTAGTTTTAGCAGTTTTAATTAATAAACTTAACTTTATAAAAGGATACGGACCCAACGAAATAAAAGAATATATTCAGGGGCAAGGATCAATGGCTCCAATTATATATGTAGTAATATTAACTTTATTGCCATTATTATTATTTCCAGACTCTGTTTTAGTTATTGCTGGAGGTATGATATTTGGACTTTGGGGTGGAGCAGTACTTACATGTATAGGATCACTTTTAGGGGGAGTTATAGCATTTACTATTTCAAGGACATTAGGCACAAAAGTTGTAAAAAGGATTATAAAAAGAGATATAGTTATATTTTATAATAAAAATACAAAAAATGCATTTTTATTGATTCTAATGATGAGATTAATTCCGTTATTTCCTTTATGTTTAAGAAAATTTTTAAGGACAAAGAATTTGTACAATAAATATTATTCATAAATATATTAAAAGAATTATAGGTTGAAAAAGTAATTGCTTACCTTAATGAATCAAGGTAAGCAATTACTTTTTTCTTTCATACTAAAATACATTTTTATAATTTAATTTTAATGTATTTTAGTATATACAACCTTTAGTTAGCACTGGATTTAGCTGGTTTTGTAAAATTAATAGCTTTCGATTTTTGCAGAACATTTATTAATACATAAGATATAAAAGCGTCTGCACCGTGGTGGAGCATAGTACCAACTCCAGTAATTATAAGTAGATTATATACATCTAGTCCTACAAATGGCATAACTATAAGTACCTCAAGTAGTCCGTGTAGAGGTGCTGTAATAGCTGAAACTTTTCCGAAAGACAATCCTTTTTCTATAAGCTTAGCACCTGCAAGTCCAACAAATACATGCATAAAAGCTCTGGCTCCAATTAGTGGCCCAAGATTTAAAAAAAATCCAAAGGCAGAACCTAGGCCTGCCATAATAGCAACCTTAGGTCCTAGCAACATAGCTATAAACATAGGTACATGAGAACCAAGTGTAGCTGTAAATGGTGGAATTATTACTTTGAAAAATACTGCGAAAGGTATAACGATTGCAAGTGCTGTAAGTAATGCAGTTAGAGCTAATTTTTTTGTATTCATATTTAATACCCCCTAAATATTATTTCTATATAATAATAACATGTGTATATACACTTGTCAATTCTAATGTAAATATAAAAATCTTTTTAGTATATATAGGTTACTGATTTATTAAATCAACAAAATATTTATTTTTTAGTTAAGTTATAGTTTTATTAAAAGTAGCTTTTGTTTATTGACATTAGTTAAGGGTAGATATATCATTATAGTAATATATAAAAATTTTCTGATATTTAAATTAATAATGTAGAGGTGAATTTTATGACAGAAAAAACAAGTGGTAAAAAGTTAAAAGAAGAATTAAGCAAAAAATTTAATAATGCTTGGGAAGCATTAAAAGATGGAGAGCTAGAACAAGTTTTCGAATTTAGTGAATCTTACAAGGATTTTATGGATAAAGGAAAGACAGAAAGAGAATGCGTAGATGAGATTATTAAACAAGCAAAAGAAAATGATTTTATTTCTTTAGATGAAGTTATGGATAAAGGGTCTGTTAATGCAGGAGATAAGATCTATGCAGAGAATAAAGGCAAAGCCGTTGCTTTATTTATAATAGGAAGTGAAAATATAGAAAAAGGTATGAGAATAGTAGGAAGCCACTTAGATGCTCCTAGACTAGATTTAAAGGCTATGCCTCTTTACGAAGATGGTGGTCTTGCACTTTTAAAGACTCACTATTATGGTGGAATAAAGAAATATCAATGGGTAGCTACACCATTAGCATTGCACGGTGTTATGACTAAGAAAAATGGGGAAAAGATTTCTATTGTTATTGGAGAAGATGAAAAAGATCCAGTACTTTACATATCCGATTTACTTCCTCATTTAGCAAAGGATCAAATGGCTAAAAAAATGGGAGAAGGTATTACTGGAGAAGGACTTAATGTACTTATTGGTAATATACCTTATAAAGATGATGAGATAGATGAAAAAGTAAAGTTAAACATATTAAATCTATTAAATGAAAAGTATGGAATTCATGAAGAAGACTTTACAGTTGCTGAAATTGAAATCGTACCAGCTGGAAAATCCAGAGATGTAGGTCTTGATAGAAGTATGATAGCTGCTCATGGACATGATGATCGTGTCTGCTCATTTGCTGCACATAAAGCTGTGTTAGAAATTGAAAAACCTAAAACTACAGTTGTTGGTCTATTTGTTGATAAAGAAGAAGTTGGAAGCATGGGTAATACAGGAATGGAATCTATGTTTTTTGAAAATGTTGTTGCAGAGCTATTAAATTTACAAGGAATAACTAGTTACTTAGGTTTACGTAGAGCTATGAGTAATACAAAGGTATTATCTGGTGATGTTACAGCTGGATTTGATCCTAATTTCCCAGATGTATTAGACAAACGAAATGCTTCTTTTATTGGTAAAGGTGTTACTCTTACTAAATATACTGGTTCAAGAGGAAAAGCTGGTTGTAATGATGCAAATGCTGAGTTTTTAGGTGAAGTTAGACAAATATTTAATAAAAATGATGTAAGTTGGCAAGTAGGAGAATTAGGAAAGGTAGATCAAGGTGGTGGTGGTACTATCGCTTACATATTAGCTAATAAAGGAGCTGAAGTTGTAGATTGTGGTACGCCCATGTTAAGTATGCATGCACCTATTGAATTAGTTAGTAAAGTAGATTTATATATGACTTACAAGGCTTATAAAGCTTTTTATCAAGGATAATAGTATAGGTATCAAATATCAATATTTAATAAAACACACAACTACGGTTTCATCCATGGATTAAAGGACCTAATCTTGCATATGTAAATGTAAGGTATAGGTTCTTTTTTTGTGTTTTTTATTAAATATTCGTTCTTTAGAAGGAAGTCAAAGCTTGCTATCTTAGAACAAATAATATAATATATTAGAATATTAACAAATAATACCTATGTAATTTTGAAATATAATAAGAGGGAGTAAAGGTGGGAGAAAAATGAAAAAAATATTGTTATTTATAATAGGAAGTATTAGCTTAGGATTAGGTGCTATTGGTATTGTATTACCTGTGCTTCCAACTACTCCTTTCCTTTTACTATCTCTTGCTTGTTTTATAAGAAGTAGCAGTAAACTTTATAATTTTATACTTTCAAATAAGTATTTAGCTCCTTATGTTGAAGATTATATTTCAGGTAATGGTATACCAATTAAAGTTAAAAAGAAAGCAATATCTTTAATATGGATCACTATAGGTTTTTCAGCAATATTCATTTTAGATAAAATGCTTTTAAGATTAATGCTTTTAATTATAGCTACTACTGTATCTATTTATATTTGGACTAGAGATACACCACAAGAAAAGAAAAGAGTAGAGAGTAGTAATTGTTAGATTTGTTGATTTATTATAATAATATTATTTGATTTTAAAAATCTATTGACTTTCATCTGTGATAATGATATTCTTTATCAAGAGATGAGTTGTTAAATTTTTAATAATAAAGTAGGTGAAACTATTATGCTATTGTCAAAAGCAAAAGTTGGTCAAACTTTTAGTATAAAAAATGTAACAGGCAAGGAAAAGGTAAGGAAATTTTTATTTACTTTAGGCTGTTCTGAAGGGGAAGAAATTACTCTTATTTCTAAACTAGCAGGAAATTATATAGTTAACATAAAAGATGGTAGATATGCTATAGATGAAAAAATGGCTAAATCTATTGAAGTTTAAATATAAAAGAACAAAATAATATCTAAATAGATATTATTTATAAATGCTATATTTAGTAGCATTTATATTTTTCTATTATCAATGATAATGAAAATCATTTTCTAAATATTTTTTAGTATAGGGAGGAGTAATTATGAGAATAGCATTAGCAGGTAATCCTAATTCAGGAAAAACCACACTTTTTAATGCAATTACAGGTAAAACAGAAGTTGTAGGAAATTGGCCTGGTGTTACTATAGCCAAAAAGGAGGCCGATTTAAAGAAAAAGTACAAGGTAAATCAAACTGATGTAAGAATTGTGGATCTTCCAGGTACATATTCTATTTCACCATTTACTGGTGAAGAAGTTATTACAAGGGATTTTATACTAGAAGAAAATCCTGATGTAATAATAAATATTGTTGATGGGGCTAATCTTAGTAGAAGTTTATTTTTTACAACACAGCTACTAGAACTAGGAATTCCAGTTGTTGTTGCCCTTAATAAAAATGATATTGTGTCTAAAAGAGGAGATGTTGTAGACGTAGATGCTTTGAGCAAAGAATTAAATTGCAAAATAATTCCTACTACAGCAACTTCAGAACAAGGTTTATCAAATTTAATAAATGAAGTTGTTAAAGCAGGTAAAAGTAATACAACTCAATCAAAAACAAACTTTGAGGGAAAAAATGATAAAAGTTCTGATACTGCAAGACAAAAATTTGTAAATGAAATAATTAAAAAATGTCAAGTTAAAAAGACAGATTCTGCAAAAATTACTTTTTCTGATAAAATTGACAGGATTGTAGCGCATAAATGGTTGGGAATACCTATATTTTTTGTTATAATGTGGGGAGTATTTACATTTTCAATAGAAGGACTCGGAGGATATCTATCAGAGTATTTTAATGAAACAGTGTTTGGTGAAATATTACCAAATGCAGCAAATAATTTTTTTGACGGATTAGGAATTAGTCCGTTGTTAAAAGATCTTATTGTAGAAGGTGCAATTGGTGGTGTAGGCGCTGTTATAGGGTTTTTACCTTTAATCATGGTATTATTCTTTTGTTTATCATTACTTGAAGATAGCGGCTATATGGCTAGAGTAGCATTGATAATGGATAGATACTTTAAAAAAATAGGATTATCTGGTAAATCTATTATACCAATGATAGTTGGTTCAGGTTGTGCTATTCCAGGTGTTATGGCTACAAGAACGATTGAAGATATAAATGAAAGAAGAATGACTACAATTCTTACTCCATTTGTACCTTGTGGAGCTAAACTTCCGATAATAGCTCTTTTTACAGCTGTATTCTTCCCAAACAATGCTTGGGTTGGGCCTAGTATGTATGTTATTGCTATTGCAATGATTATAATCGGAGGACTTTTATTAAAAAGAATTTTCAAGTGGGAAAATGCTTCAAGTTTTATTATGGAGCTTCCTGAATATAAAATGCCTAGCTTTAAATATGCTTTTAGTCAGATGATGAACAAAGCAAAAGCTTTTATTTATAAAGCAAGTACGATTATATTAGTATTTAATACATTGGTATGGTTTTTACAAGCGTATAGTTGGGGACTTAATCCTGTAGAAGATCAAAGTTTAAGTATACTTGCATCTATAGGAACTGTAATTTCTCCTATCTTAATTCCATTAGGATTTTTAGGGTGGCAACTTGCAGCTGCAGCAATAACAGGTTTTATTGCTAAGGAGAATGTTGTAGCAACATTTGCAGTACTTTTAGCTGCAGCTTCTGAAGAAGCATTACATTTACCAGGAGGTGTTTTAACACAATTCTTTACACCGGTAACAGCTTTTGCTTACCTTGCATTTAACTTATTTACTCCACCTTGCTTTGCTGCAATTGGAGCTATGAACTCAGAATTAGGTTCTAAAAAATGGTTGATGAGGGCTTTAGCTTTCCAATTCTCAGTTGGATATATTTTAGCTATGCTTATAAACCAAATTGGTACTATTATAGTGTATGGTGAAACTGCAGTAGGTTTTATACCAGCTATAATAATAACTTTATTAACAGCTGTATATCTTGTTATTACTATTAAAAAAAGAGGCTCTATGCCTACTGAAGTAGGAGTTGAAGCATAATGACACAGAATATCATAGTAGGAGCAATATTTGCAGGCATTATTATATTTGCTCTAAAAAAAGTTATAAGTGATACTAAAAATAATAAATGTAGTTGTGGTAGTAGTTGTTCTGACAAAAGTAGATGCAATAAAGGATAACTAAATTAACAACACTATTTAATTGTGATATTATACTTCCAAAGTAGACACTGTAATTAATTAAATTACAAATCTACTTTGGAGTTTTTTTATATTATTATTTTACTTTTAATTAATTTTGTAATAAAAAAGATTACATTGCAATATTAATAAAAAAATGATATCTTTTTATTGGGATAGTTAAGCTTATGGTATAATATGTTTAAAGTTTTTATCCTAAGGTTTAGAAAATTAATACTTAAAAATGTGGAGGCAAAATAGCATGGTTATTATTGAACTATTAAAAGTAGTATTTTTAGGGATTGTTGAAGGAATTACAGAGTGGTTACCAATAAGTAGTACTGGTCATATGATTTTAGTAGACGAATTTATTAAACTAAATACTTCAGATGCATTTAAAGAAATGTTTTTTGTTGTTATTCAATTGGGAGCTATTATGGCTGTAGTTCTTCTATATTTTCACAAGTTAAATCCTTTTTCACCGGATAAATCTAAAAAACAAAAAATAGATACTATGAAAATCTGGTATAAAGTAATTATAGGAGTTATACCAGCAGCAGTTTTAGGTCTATTATTTGATGATTGGTTAAATGAACACCTTTATAATTATTGGACAGTTGCTATTATGCTAATTGTTTATGGAGTTTTGTTTATTATTGTGGAGAATCGTAATAAAGGTAAATCGGCAAAAATAAATAATTTTAATCAATTACCATATAGAACAGCCTTTTTAATAGGTATGTTTCAAGTATTGGCTTTAATTCCGGGAACGTCACGTTCAGGTGCAACTATTATTGGTGCAATTATTCTTGGTACATCACGTTATATTGCGGCAGAGTATTCATTTTTCCTATCTATTCCAGTAATGTTTGGTGCAAGTGCATTAAAGCTAGTTAAATTTGGATTTAATTTTACTAGTATGGAGATTATAACTCTATTAACAGGAATGATTGTAGCATTTATTGTTTCTATAATAGCTATACGATTTTTACTTGTATATATTAAAAATAATGATTTTAAAGCATTTGGTTGGTATCGTATAGTATTAGGTGTAATAGTAATAGGATATTTTGTGCTTTTAGGTTAAACTTTAAAAGATACTTTCAAGATAAATTGAAAGTGTTTTTTTATGGATTTTTACCAAAGTATAGTAAATTGTATTGCGAAAATCTAATTAAGTATATAAACTTATATATAATAAAAAAATATTGGGTATAATAATATTTATATAAGGAGGAGTTAAATATGAAGAAAAATTTAATTTTAATAGTATTAGCTGTTCTAATGGTTATTAGTATTACTGCATGTAGTCAAAATCAATCAAATAAATATGTTCCAGATGATAAAACTAATGTTGAAGATGAAAATAATACTGAAAATTTAAATGGTGAAGAAGATAATATTAAAGATAATGAAACAGAAGACCATGAATTAACCGATGAAGATATAATTACTCCAGAATCTGCTAGACAGATCATTCAAAAAACTGCAAATACTGTAATTTATGCAATAGAAAATAAAGATTCAGAAAGAATTGCAGAGCATGTTCATCCAGAAAAGGGTGTAACATTTACTCCATATACTACTGTATCAGAAGAAGATGTTGTTTTTAGCAAGGAAGAGATGGAAGAATTCTTTAAAGACGAAACCGTTTATACTTGGGGACGCTACGATGGGAAAGGGGATAAAATCTCATTAACTCCAAATGAGTATTACGAAGAGTTTATCTATAGTGAAGATTTTACAGATGCTGAAGAAGTAGGATATAACGAAGTACTAAGTAGTGGAAATATGGTTGAAAATCAATTTGAAGTTTATGATAATCCTATTGTGGCAGAATACTATTTCGAAGGATTTAAAGAAGAATACGAAGGAATGGATTGGAAAAGCTTAAGGTTAGTATTTGAAGAGTATGAAGGCGAGTGGAAGTTAGTAGGAATTATTCATAATCAGTGGACAATATAAAATAATAACATATAAGTAGATGAAATACTAAAAATTGAATTTTAAATTGATATGTCACTAATAAATAATGCTAAAATTGACAGCATAATAAAGAACATATATAATTGAATTGAATATTAAGAAACTAAATCTAAAGAAAGGCAAGGTATTTTCAGATATGAAGTTATAATTCACTTTTAAAATTAATGTAAAATGAGAACTTAATAAAGCCTAGGTATAAGGTTAAGGTAAAGGTTTTATTATGGTGCATTTTATTAAAATTAAAGAGTGGATAGTATTTCATAGCTGTAATTGGCTTGCTTATATAATTAATTTTAATCTTAGTAATTTTAAATTTATCTCCTATGTATTGCTAGGTCTAATACTATATTTCTGTATTAGACAGTATATATTGTAGTTAAATTTTTAATATAATATTTAAAATTATTTTTATATTATATTAAGGTTATTATATAAAAAATACTATCCTCTCTGAACAAAGGGAGGTTTTTTTATGCTATTAATTGAAAGTAATAAAATAAAAAAATATTTTGAAGACAGATTAATATTGGATATAGATAATCTAAAGATATATTCTGAAGATAGAATAGGAATAGTAGGTAGAAATGGAGTAGGAAAGACTACTTTGGTTAATATATTAAGCCAAAGGTTAGATCCTGATGAAGGATTTGTTAAGTTATATGCAAGGTATTCATATATATCACAATTAGAAGATCCACATAGTAAAGATATAAGTAGTGAAATGGCTTCGAAATTTGGAATTGAACCTATTTGGAATAATAATATGAGTGGGGGAGAGAAGACAAGGTTTAAGTTAGCTAAAGCTTTAGATTCTAATAGTACAATGATGCTTGCAGATGAGCCTACTAGTAATATAGATATGGAAGGCATACAGCTCTTGGAAGAAATGTTTGTAGAGTACAAAGGAGCGTTAGTTCTTATATCCCATGATAGAAGTTTTTTAAATAAGTTATGTAACAAGATATTAGAAGTAGAAAACGGTAAAATAAAAATTTATAATGGAAACTATACTGATTATAAGAATCAGAAACTTGACGAAATAAAAAGAGCACAATTTGAGTATGATGAATATATAAAAGAGAAAAAGCGACTAGAAGGAGTAATTAGCGATACAAATCAGAAAGCAAAGAGTATTAGAAAAACTCCTAAGAGAATGGGAAATTCTGAAGCTAGACTTCATAAAATGGGATCTCAAAAGTCAAAGGCTAATCTTGAAAAAGCTGTAAAAAGTGTTGAAAAAAGAATAGAGCATCTTGAGAGTAAGGAAAAACCTAGGGATCAGCCAGGAATTAAATTAGATATACAAAATTCTAATAAGCTTCATAGTAAAGTGATTATAGAAGGAAAAAATATAAATAAAGCATATAATAATAAAGTTATATTTAAAAATGCTAATTTTAATATTTATAATGGAGCTAAAATAGCTTTAATTGGGCCTAATGGCTGTGGGAAAAGTACATTAATTAAGATGATAATGGATAATGATAAATCTATAAACACTTCTAAAGGAGTAAAGATAGGTTATTTTAGTCAGGATATGAGTATTTTAAATGATAATTTAAGTATTTTAGAAAATATAATGGAAAGTAGTATATATCCTGAAAACTTTGCTAGAGTACTATTAGCTAGACTGCTTTTTAAAGGAGAAGATGTTTATAAAAAAGTAAAGGTATTAAGTGGTGGGGAAAAGGTAAAGGTTTCCTTTGCCAAAATAGTACTACAAGATATTAATTTGTTAATATTAGATGAACCTACTAATTATATGGATATAGACGCTCTAGAAGTAATAGAAGAAACACTTAAAGATTATGAAAGAACATTGTTTTTTGTTTCTCACGATAGAAAATTTGTAGAATCTGTTGCAGACCACATAATGATAATAGAAGAACATAAGATAAAAATGTTTAAGGGAACTTACAAAGAGTATTTAGCTAGAAAAAATAAACCTTTAAACAGTAATAAAGAAAAGATTGAAAAACAGATAATCGTATTAAAAAATCGTCTTTCAGAGGTCATAGGAAAATTATCTATGCCTTCAAAGTATGATGACATAGAAGAATTGGATAAACAATATAATGAAATTTTAAAAGAATTAAATAGACTTAAAAAGTAAAAAATATTATAAAATTCAAGTCTACGGTAAAATAAGTAATACAAATTAAATATTGAAATATTTACAATATTTATGATATAATTTATATAATATAAAAGGTGGTGAAAAAAATTATGGCAACTTTAGTTAACAAAAATTTAGATAAATTATTCCATATTAGATCAATAGTAGGATTCAATACTTTAGACCAAGGGATAAGTCTGTCTAAATTTAATAATACGTTGACTAAAGGGAAGTAATTATTTTACCGCTGATCAAGTTATGTTATATGTATAAGACAATAAACCTGGGTAAAGCGTTACTTACCTAGGTTTATTTATATGTTTAAGTAGAGATTATAAGTTAAACGTTACTGTTAATACTTTACACCATATTATAGGCAAATCATTTTTTGTTGTAACAAACCTAGGTAAAAACTTTCTTGCCTAGGTTTGTTTTTGAAAGGAGAATAAAAAATGGTTGAAATATCTTTAAATGATGTTGAAAAGTATTATGGAGCAAATAAGGTATTAAAAAAATTAAAATTTCAAGTTTTACAAAGAGAAAGAGTAGGAATAGTTGGAAGAAATGAAACAGGTAAGACTACTATATTTAGAATTATATGTGGTGTAGAAAAATGTGATAGTGGTTCTATTGCAATTAGAAAAGGAGCTAGTGTAGGATGGTTAGAATCTTTTTTATCGGAGTATAAAGGAACAGTTATTATTATATCTCACGACAGATATTTTTTAGATAAAGTTGTAAATAAAGTAATAGAGGTAGAAGGTGGAAAGGGTAATACTTATTTTGGTAACTATTCATTTTATGTAGAAGAAAAAGAAAAAAAATTACTTAGAAGAATTGAAACGCTATGAAAATCAACAGAAAAAAATTAAGTCTATGGAAGAATCAATTAAAAGGTTGAAGGTTTATATAAAAAAATAGGCCCGAAGGTTTTATTTGATAATCTATATTTTTCTTTAAAATACGGAGAAAAAGTAGCGTTGATAGGTAAAAATGGAAGTGGTAAATCGACTTTTATAAAGACTGTATTAGGTGAAGACTCTTTATACACAGGGAACATTACTTTAGGTTCTAATGTAAAAATAGGATATCTACAGCAAGAGGTATATTTTAACAATGAAGAAAGTACAGTTTTAGAAACTTTTAGAGAGAGTTATCCTTGTACAGAAGGAGAAGCTAGAGGAATATTGGCTAGGTTTTTATTCTATAGTCAAGATGTGTTTAAAAAGGTTAATAGCCTCTCTGGAGGAGAGAGAAGTAGACTTCGACTTTGTCAGCTTATGTATAGTGATATTAACACATTAATACTAGATGAACCAACAAATCATTTAGATATATTAGGACGAGAGATGTTAGAAGAAGCACTTTTACAGTTTGGTGGAACTATAATTTTTATATCCCATGATAGGTATTTTATAAATAAATTGACAAGTAAAATAATGGAGCTTTCAAATAAAAAATTAAATAGTTACTTAGGAAATTATGATTACTATAAAGAAAAGAAATTATCAGAAAACCAAAGTCAAAAGCCTAAGCTACAAAATACAATTATAGATAAAAATTCATCTAATAGACCTAAAAAAAATGTAGAAAAAGCCTTAAACTCTAAAAAGCTTAATAAAATAGAGGAGAAGATAAGTCAATATGAAGGTTTAATTAGTAATAAAGAAGAAGAAATAAATTTGTACAGTACAGACTTTAATAAATTAAATGATTTATATAATGAAAAAAGTGAGCTTGAAGATTGTCTTAATAAACTTTTAGATGAATGGATCACATTAAAAGAAGATTAAAAATTTATTAAACATCCTTTTCTTAAGATTATTTAGAGAAGGATGTTCTTTTATTAATAAAATTAGATGAATGTTTAAAAATTTAAGTTTTTCTTAAGTTTTTTTTAATTTATTTTAAACCTTTCTGTTGTATAATGAATAAGTTGAATAAATAATAAAGGGGATTCCAATGGAAAAATATAATATATATATAATTCTTACAAGAACAAACACAGCAATATCGAAATTAATACAATTTACTAAAAATGATGAATATACTCATGCATCTATTTCATTAGATAAGAACATTAACTGTATGTACAGCTTTGGAAGAAAATATACTTATAATCCATTTATAGGAAGGTTTAAGCAGGAAAGTATAGATAAAGGTGTATATAAATTTCATAAAAATTTACCTGGTTTAATAATGGAAATTGAAGTTTCAAAACAGCAGTATGAAAATGCAAAAACAATGATAGATTATTTTATAAGTAATAGTAATTTATATAAATATAATTATAGTGGGTTGTTTTATGGTTTACTTAATAAAGAAGCATGTTATAATAATAGATTTTTATGCTCTGAATTTGTATATTACATTTTAGAAAAAATTAATGTGGCAGATTTTAAAATACCTAGAAATCTTGTTAGACCTGAAAGTTTATTAAATATAAATGGTAAAATCATTTACAGAGGTAATTTAAAAGAATACAAACATACAAGTGATAATTATGACTTAAAAGAAATGAATTTAGAGGGTCTAAGTGCTGTTTAGAACTCAAAGGATTTAAATAACATTAAATAAGGTGGAGTTTATATATGTGCAAAAAAAGTATTAAGAAAAGAGATAGAGCTAGAGAATTAATAAAAAAGAATAAAGAAATTTTCAAATGTCCTATATGTAATGGATTTATGAGTATTGATGATTCTAATAGTTTAACTTGTAATTCTAACCATTGTTTTGATTTAGCTAAAAAAGGTTATATAAATTTACTAACATCAAGCGGTGTTTCTTCATATTCTAAAGAGTTGTTTCAAGCAAGACATAAAGTAATTGAAGCAGGATTTTATGATCCATTGATCGACAAATTAGTTGAAATAATTTGTGAACACCAAAAATATATTAATAAAGAAAAAGTTAATATTTTAGATGCAGGATGTGGTGAGGGTTCACATATCTACAGTATTTATGAAAATATAAAAGCAGATTTTAATGGTAATTTTATAGGAGTAGATATATCAAAAGATAGTATTAATATAGCAGCTAGTAACAATACTGATATTATATGGTGTGTTGCAGATTTAGCAAGATTACCTTTTCAAAATAAGAGTCTTGATATTGTATTAAATATACTTTCACCAGCTAATTATGGGGAGTTTTATAGAATATTAAGTGACGATGGAATAGTTATAAAGGTAGTTCCAAATTCACAGTACCTTAAGGAGCTACGTGAAACAGTGTACAGTGATAATGAAAATGCTACTTACTGTAATGATAAAGTAATTAATCATTTTAAGGAAAGGTTAGAAGTTATAGATACTAAAAATATTAACTACAAATTTGACATTAGTAAAGAACTTTTACCTTATTTAATTAAAATGACACCTTTAACATGGGGAGAAAGTACTGATAAATTAAATTCTATATTAGAAAAAGATATATCTTCTATAACTATAGATTTAGATATAATAATAGGTAAAAAGAAAAACTAATTTAGTAAAATCGTGGTAAAATATAAATTGAATAATTTAATGTATAACTAATCATTTAAAAAAGGAATATAGGTTGCCTTAATTAACGATTGCTGAAATGTTTAAGGATGTAGGCGGAATGAAGAATGCACGAAAGTTTATAAAATCAAAGAATGAAAAAAGATAATTATTTTATTTGGTTTTAGAAGGGTTTTGACAATAATGGATAGATATAAAAAGCTTGTTTCTAATACATTTGTTTTTGCAATAGGAACGTTTAGTTCTAAATTACTTGTTTTCTTAATGTTACCATTGTATACAAGAGTACTGTCTAATGCAGAATATGGTAAAGTAGATTTAATAGTACAAACTTGTAATATTCTGATTCCTATTGCATCTTTAGGAATTGTAAATGCTGTAATTAGGTTTGGTCTAGAAAATGTTGATAATAAGAAAAGTATCTTTTCAGTAGGACTTTCAACTATACTTTTAGGATCTATGTCATTATTTATTTTGAAGCCAGTTTTACAAAAAATTGATTTTGTTTCAGGATATGTTTTATATATCTATTTTTTCGTTTTAGCTTCAAGTTTACATTCATTATGTTTAAACTTTGTAAGATCCTTAGAGTATGTCAAATTATATGCATTTGACGGTGTGTTTAGGACTATATCAACAGTAATTTTAAACATTGTATTTTTAGTTATATACCAATATGGGATAACAGGATATTTGCTTGCAATTATTTTATCCGATTTAATATCATCTATAATGTTATTTTTTATTGCTAAACTATATAAATTTATTAGTTTTAGAAATATAGATAAGTCTACGTTTATAAATATGATCAAGTACTCTTTACCACTTATTCCAGCAACTTTATCTATATGGATTATTAATATGTCTGATAGATACATTCTTTCATATATTTTAGGGAATGATGCAAATGGATTATATGCTATAGCTTACAAAGTACCTACAATTATAGTTATTATTGTAGGAATCTTTATGGATGCATGGCAAATATCAGCTGTAAATGAACATAGTACACAAGATGCAAGCAACTTTTTTACAAAAGTCTTAAATGTATATAGCTCACTTGTATTTTGCGGAGCTTCTATTATTATTACATTTACTAAGATAATTATGGATGTACTTGTTTCAGCAGACTTTTATTCATCTTGGATATATGTACCTGTTCTTGTACTATCAACTGTATTTACTTGTTTTGCTACATTTATAAGTAGTGTATATATGATTAAGAAAAAAAGCAAGCAAGTTTTACTTACAACAGTTCTAGGTGCTATTGTTAATATAGTTCTTAACTTAACTTTAATACCTATTTATGGAATTCAAGGTGCAGGAATAGCAACTCTTTTAAGCTACATTTTTATGTTTGTCATAAGAGCAGTTGATACTCGAAGATTTATAAAAATTACCTGGAATATTCCTAAATTAATAATAAATATAAGTATTATTACAATCCAGAGCGTAATTTTGTTATATGGAATAAATAATTGGTTTATGTATGAAATTATATTTATTTTTCTAGTATTATTAATAAATATAAAAGATTTACTTGCAGGAGCTAAAAGAGCAATAATATAAAGATAGTGTAATATTAAAACAGTAAATAATTTAGAGTTTATTTTGTAAGTTAAAGTAATTCGAGTTGAGTTTTTAAAGTTTGTTAATAAGATTAAGCTCTGATATTATATAGAGCTATAAGCAGTAAATAATATCATTTGAATGGAGGAAATAAAACTATGGATAATTTACCAAGCTGTCCAAAATGCAATTCAGGATATACGTATGAAGATGGAAATCTTTTGATTTGTCCAGAATGTGCTCATGAGTGGACACCTAAATTAGAAAATGAAAATAACGAAGATAATATTATTAGAGATTCAAATGGAAATGTTTTAAACGATGGTGATTCTGTAACAGTAATCAGAGACCTTAAATTAAAGGGAGGTTCATCAGTTATAAAAAGAGGCACTAAAGTAAAGAATATACGTTTAATTCATGATCCAGCTGATGGAGAACATGATATTGATTGTAAAGTTGAAGGATTTGGATCTATGTTACTAAAATCTAAAGTTGTTAAAAAGATATAAAAAGCTGAAAACACAGGAATAGTATTTTGAAAGTTTTTTTCATATATAATTAAGAAAAAACAAACACCCTTTTTAAAGATAATTTATAAAAGGGTGTTTGTTTTTTTATTTATAATTATAAAACCTACAGTAAAGGATATGATATAATCAACGGGAAAGAGGTGGGAATATGTATAATATACTATTAGTAGAAGATGATTCAACATTAGCAATGGGAATAGAATATTCATTAAAGAATGAAGGTTATAACGTTAATTTAGCAAATACTGTAGATTCAGGTAAGGAATTAATAGATGAACAAGATTATGATTTAATAATATTAGATATAACTCTACCAGATGGTAGTGGATATGATATATGTAAATATGTTAGACAGAGTAATGAAACACCAATTATCTTCTTAACGGCTCTAGATGAAGAAGTAAATGTTGTTATGGGGTTAGATATTGGTGCAGACGATTATATAACAAAACCTTTTAGAATAAGAGAATTACTTTCTAGAATAAGAGCAGTATTAAGACGATATTCATCTAGGTCTAATAAAAAATCTAGTAGCGGAACTTTAAAATCTGGATATATTACTGTTATTTTGATGGAGAATAAAGTTTATATTGGTGAGAATGAAGTATTTTTAACTCCATCTGAATACAAGTTATTATTACTTTTAATGCAAAATCACAATAATGTACTATCTAGAAGTGTAATTTTAGAAAAATTATGGGATATAGAAGGTGATTTTATAGATGATAATACTCTTTCTGTATATATAAAAAGACTTAGAGAAAAAATCGAAAAAGACTCTTCAAGTCCTGTATATATAAAAACTGTAAGAGGAGTAGGATATAAATGGGATAAAGAAGTAGGGGGTAAGTGATTTGCGAAATAAAGAACTGCAATCTGTTATTATACAGGTTATAATAGCTCAATTACTTATCGGATTTATATTGTTTATTGTAGCAAATAATTATTATATAAATAGAATAAACACATCTATTGTTAAGCAAAATCAAGCTTTAGTTGGAAATCTTCTCAATAAACATCCAGAATTGGAAGAAGAAATAATTCCATATATAACTAAGGAAATAAACCAAAATAATATAGAAATAGGAAAAGAAACTTTAAATAAGTATGGATATAATACAGAAATAAACATATTAAATCAACCTATATTAAAGGATGTTATGTATTCCCAAGGATTAGCTATAGTTGTCATTGTGTTTTTATCTGCAATTATTTTAGCTTTTATTATATTTAAAGAATATGAAAAAGTTTATGGTAAGGTAAGAAAAGTATATACTGCTGCTGAAAAAGTAGTTGAGGGAGAGTTTGATGTTTATTTAGATGATGAAGGTGAAGGAGAATTTAATATATTAAATCATCAGTTTAATGTTATGGCAAATAGGTTACAAAATACTCTGCAAACTTTGAAAAAGGAAAAGTTTTTTCTAAAAAATACTATGTCAGATATATCTCATCAGCTTAAAACTCCATTATCATCCTTAATAATGCTAAATGAACTTATGTTAGATAATAAAGAAATGGATATAAATACTAGAATTACTTTTTTGGAAAGATCTAAAATTCAGTTAGAAAGAATGGAGTGGCTTATTTTAAACCTTTTAAAAGTAGCTAAAATAGAAGCCGGAGCAGTAGAGTTTAAAAATGAAAAGGTTTATTTAAAGGATGTAGTAGAGTTAACGTTAGAAGCTTTAAGAGTTAAATTAAGTAAAAAAGATATATCCATTGAAATTGTTAATGATTTGAGTGGAGTTTTTTATGGAGATAAAGAGTGGACAATAGAGGCTTTAATAAATATATTAAAAAATGCTATTGAGTATAGTCATGAAGGATCATATATTGAAATCATAACGGAAGAAACCTTTTTGTTTTGTAATATTACTATAAAAGATTATGGAGAAGGAATAGATAAAAAGGATTTACCTAATATATTTAAGAGATTTTATAAAGGAAATGTAGGTGGGAAAACCGATAGTATTGGAATAGGTTTAAATCTGGCAAAGGCTATTATTCAATCCCAGAATGGAAGTATTTCAGTAAAAAGTGAAAAAAGAAAGGGAACAGCTTTTACAGTAAGTTTTTTAAAGAGATATGGCAATCTTACAAAATAGTAAGAAAAGTATACACCTCCTTGTAAGGTTAATAGCTTAAAATTATATTATAAAATAAAATTTAAATAGGAGGTTAGTGAAATGGAAGTAGTAAAAGTTAAGGAATTAAGTAAAAGCTATGGAAAAGGAAATACAAAGGTAGATGCTTTGAAAAATATAAATTTAAGTATAAATCAAGGTGAATTTGTAGCAGTAGTAGGTGCAAGTGGTTCTGGAAAAAGTACACTGTTACACCTTTTAGGAGGAGTGGACAAGCCTACATCTGGAAAAGTTGTAGTAGATGGAGTAGATATATATGATTTATCTGAAACAGAGTTAGCTATATTTAGACGAAGAAAGGTAGGTTTTATTTTTCAGTTTTATAACCTAGTACCTGTTATGACAGTAGAGGAAAATATGTTACTACCTTTACTTTTAGATAGTAAAAAGGTAGATAAAAATGAATTTCAAGAATTAATAGATATATTAGGTCTTGAAGAAAGAAAACACCATTTACCTAATGAACTTTCTGGTGGACAGCAGCAAAGAGCATCTATAGGGAGAGCTTTAGCATACAAACCTTCTATAGTACTGGCTGATGAGCCTACAGGAAACTTAGATAGTAAAAACAGTAAAGAAATAATCGATTTGTTAAAGTTATCTGTACGAAAGTATAACCAAACGCTAATATTAATTACTCATGATTTAAACATTGCATCCCAAGCAGATAGAATTATAACGATTGAAGATGGTCGTATTGTAAGGGATGAGGTGAATTACAGTGAATAACTATACTGGAATCACATATAAATATTTAAAACAACAAAGAAATAGAACTTTATTAACCATTTTAGGAATAATTCTATCTGTAGCTATGATATCTTCTATTGGAACTATTATAGAAGCTACTAGAGGAGCTATGATAAAAGATGCTATAAATAATCATGGGAGTTATCATATAAAGTTTAGTAATTTAGACAAAGATCAGATAAATACTTTGGAAAAACATGTGGAAGTAGACGAAATAGGAGTAAGTAAAAAAGAAGGAGCTGCTAGAATAGCCAAAGTTACTGAAGCAGAGAAAAGAAAGTTTGGAGAAAATGCACCCTATAGATATATAAATATAAAAGGCTATGAAGAGAATTCATTAAAACTTCTCCCATATGACATAAATGAAGGGAGAATTCCTACACGTTCAGATGAGCTTGTTATTGAAAAATGGGTACTCAGTTATTTAGAAGAAGATGTACAGCTGGGAGACAGTATAACGTTACCTATAGGAAATAGAAAATTAGATAGTAATAATAAAGAAACAGGTTTTGAATTAATAGCAGAAAAAGAGTATACAATAGTAGGATTTATACAACCTAAATTTAAATGGTCAGGAGACTTTATAACAAATGGTATAAGTGGAATTAATACAGATGACGTAAGTGAAAGTTATGAAGCTTATTTTACTTTAACAAATATAAAAGATGCTTCAAAAAAAGCAAATAATATAGCTGAAGACATAGGACTTGGCTTAGATGATATTAGTTTAAACAATAAACTGCTTAGACTTTCTGCAGAAAGTACAAATGAAATGTTTAATGAAACACTGGGACTAATATTACTATTTATAGTAGGATTAATTGTAATATCTACTGTTGCAGTTATATATAATGCTTTTAATATTTCAGTATTAGAGAGAATATCTCAATTTGGATTATTAAGGTCTGTAGGAGCAACTCCAAAACAAATAAGAGGAATAGTGTTAAGAGAAGCTTTTATATTAAGTATAGTATCAATTCCAATAGGTTTTTTATCTGGAATAGGGGCTATGAATATTGTTTTTTATATAATAGGTAATTTACAATTTGATATTAACTTTTTTAGAGATATGGAAGTTAATATGTCTTTAACAGTATTTTTAATAAGTGCAGGAATCGGATTAGTAACAGTATTTTTATCTGCAATAGGACCAGCAATAAAAGCAGGTAAAGTATCTCCATTAGAAGCAGTAAGAAATATAGGTGGCTTAAAGAAAGAGACTTTTAAAAAAGCAAAGAGTTCTTTTTTTGTAAGAAAAATATTAGGTGTAGAAGGAGAAATTGCATATAAAAATTTAAGAAGAAATAGAAAAAGATTTATTATTACAGTATTTTCAATGGTAATTAGTATATCTTTGTTTATTACGTTTGCAAGTTTTTCAGATTATATGTTTAAGGCTGGAGTTATAGAAGAAACTACTGCAGGAGATTTCTCTGTTCGAACACAAGATACAGGTGAGTTTCATAACATATATGAAGAGTTAAAAACTATAAAAGATGTAAAAAGAGTATATAAAGTTAAAGAGGTTAATGGAAAAGTTTTATTAAGAGAAGATAAAATAAGTGAAGCAGTAATAGATGATATGCCATATGTCTTAGAAGAAAAACAAAATGGTTTAAATGTAATAGACAATATAAATTTCCATACAATCGGAGATGAAAATTTTGAGTTACTAAAACCTGTATTAGAAGAAGGAAGCATTAATATAGATAATTTAGAAAAAGATAATGGGGTTTTAGTAGTTAATAATACCTATGTTTATACTAAAGGTAGACGAAAATTAGTAGAAGGATACTATTTAAAACCTGGTGATGAAATACAATTCTCACCTTATGTTTTTAGTGAAGAAGCAGAAGATATAGATTATGATAATTTAAATGTTATAGGTGTATTAGAAAGAGAGATTTTAGAAGGAGGATATAACTTAAATGGAGGTATAAATATAATAACTACAGAAAAGAATTTTCAAAATATTTTAGGTGAAAATTCAGCACATAGTTCTAGGATAATTGTTGAAATGGAAGATAACTTTGACCCAGAACCTATGAGAACTTATTTAGATGAAAAAGAAAGCAGTATACCTTCATTTAGTTATTTTGACTTTGTTAAAAGTGCAGAGCAAGGTAGAACAGCTACTACAATAGTGAGTATATTCTTATATGGTTTTGTTATTTTAATAACTTTAATAAGCAGTATAAATATAATAAATACAATAAGTACAAATATTATTTTAAGAACGAGAGAAATATCTATGGTAAAAGCCGTAGGAATGACTCAAAGGGGTATAAAACGAATGGTTGCTCTAGAAAGTCTTTTTTACGGGATATATGCAGCTGTAATAGGAGGTATTATAGGTACAGGACTTTCATATGTAATGTTTAACTTAGTTATACGACTTAGTGCATTTGAATGGTTTATACCTTGGAAGAATATAGCTATAGCTTGTATAGGTGCAACTATTGTAGCTTTACTTTCTGGAATAATACCTTTAAAACGAATTAATAAAGGTATAATTGTTGAAAATATGAAGGCTGATGAATAGATAAAGATTCTTAATTTATATTAATATAAAAAGTGCCTATATATACTCATGAGTATATATAGGCACTTTTAAGATAGTTGTTTGAAGTTTTTTTATGGTAAAGAACAATAAATTTATACCAATTATTACGTAGGTATCTCTGTAAAGTTATATTTACATTGACATTTAGAATTACATGTTATATATTTATAACATAAAGTTATAAATATATCATATAATATAATATCATAAAAATATAACATAAGGAGTTGAATACAATGTATTTGAATAACAAATTAGGTTATTTAGGATTTTTAAGTTTAATAGGATTAATAGGCTTTGCAGGAAACTTTTATTTCTTTGGATTTTTCGGATTTCTAGTGTACTTTAGATATTTTAATATAATTCCAGATGAATTATTTAAAAAGAATGTACGAAAAGCAGCATCTCCAAGTTTTTTTGTAAGCATTACAATTTCTGCATTAACTGCTGGATATGGATCATTAACTCAAAGTTTTTCTACTCAGTATTTAGCAACTGGCTTAGCAATGAATTTTGCGATTCCTATTTTTGTTTTTACAGGGATTTTAGTGAATTCAGAGTTTAATGAAGTTGGTGAAGAAGACTAATGGCATTACAAACAAAAATGAAAGAATATAGAGCAAAGTTTGATATGAATCAAGGTGATTTAGCTAAATTAGTAGGTGTAAGACGAGAAACCATAGGGCATTTGGAAAAAGGAAAATATAATCCTTCTCTAAAACTTGCATTTGATATTGCTAAAGTATTTAACACGACTGTAGATGAAATGTTTGAATATACTAATGAGTAGTTTATTTCTAATATAATGTTAAAAAGTATGAAGTGAAAACTTGATTTAATTTTTAATGTGCATGTTTAAAATATAATTTCAAAGAGATGGGGAATATAATATGAATTTATATGCTTGGATTGGTATAGGAATAGTAGCATTAACTACAATCTTACCACTTTTAAAGAAAGAAAATAGAACTAGGTGGGCTGTTTTTCAAGCTGTTTGGACAGTACTTGTTTTGACGATAACAGTTTTAGTTGTAACTTTAATGGAAGTAAACCTATTTTCAGCCATAATAGTTACCATTATTGCTCTTTTTTTATCAGAACGGAAACTTTATACTAAAAAAGGATTAATAGGTTTGCTTTTAATTTCAATAATTTTTGGTTCTGCAATTTACTATACTTTTAGAAATGATTCAGAATATGTTATAAAATTTTTAGAGAATAATCCACAAAAATCTTCTTTATATGTCACTAAAAATGGTGAGGATATTATAAAGTATCAAACAGAAGAACAAAGACCTTTAGCAAGCACTGTAAAAATAGTAATTGCTGTTGAGTATGCACATCAAATAGCAGAAGGCAAGTTAGATAAAGAAGAAAAAATTTTATTATCAGAACTAGATAAATTTTATATAGAAGGAACTGATGGTGGTGCCCAACCTGCTTGGTTAGAAAGTATGGAAGGCTTAGGATTAATTCAAAATAATGCTGTTCCTCTTCATCAAGTAGCAAAAGGCATGATTACTTATAGTTCAAACGCAAATACAGAGTATTTAATGGACTTATTAGGGTTAGAAAACATTAATGAAAGAGTTAAAGCTCTTGGTCTTAAAGACCATGAACCAGTTTATCCCTTCAGTAGTGCACTACTTATAGCAGATTATACAGATAATAAAACATTAGAGAAATTACAAAAAATGTCAGATAAAGATTATAAAAATGCAGCTTTAGATATTCATAATGAATTAAAAGAAGAACAAAATTCTTTAAAAGAAGAAGGAAGTAGTCTTTCATTAAAAATGCAAAAGGTATGGTCAGATAGAATGACAAGAGCTACTGCATCAGATTATCAAAAATTGATGTATAGTATTAATCAAGAAAATATATTTCCCGCTGAGGTACAAAAAGTTATTCGTAGCTTAATGGAATGGCCAATGGAGATACATGAAAGTAATCGTGATAAGTTTCTTCACTTTGGAGCTAAAGGTGGATCGACTGCATATGTATTAAACCAGGCAATGTATATAGAAGATAAATCAAATAATAAGATGGAAATAATTCTGTTTACTGATGATTTATCATTATGGGAAAGTATAAAGTTAAATCAAAATATGGATAGCTTTCTTTTAAGGTTAGTTGAAGATGCAAGCTATTTAAATAGTGTTAAGGAAGTATTATATAGATAGTTAGCCTGTGTTTTTAATAGAACACAAAGAATGGTTTTTATATAGTCAAGATAATAAATTCATAGTAGAAAACGCAGAGGTTATGCCTCTGCATTTTTTATGTTTCTATTTATATAAAAAAATACTATTCTAGGTATTGAACATTACGTTACGTTATGTGATTTAATATAAATAGGGAGGGCTAAAAATGGAAAAAGAAAAAAAGTTTTCAATAGGAGAAATTGCTAAATTAACAGGTGTTACTATTCGTACATTACAATATTACGATAATATTGGATTAGTTCTATTAGAAAAAGAAGTAAGTAATGGGCGTAGATATTACAGTGAATCTGATTTAACGAGACTACAACAAGTTTTATTTTACAAATCACTTGGATTACAAATTAAAGATATAAAAAAACTTATTATAGAAACAGCAAAACCTTACCAAATTGCTTCTGTTTTAAAAAAACAACGAGATATTTTATATCATAAGTTGAACGATATAAAGATGAATATATCTTTTATAGATACTAGCTTAATAAGTTTAGAACAAAACAAGTCACTTCCTATGAGAGAGCTAATTAAGCTAATAATTTCTTTAAATAAAGACAATATTTTTGAGTATAAAAATGTTGAATATGATGAAGATATTAAAGATACTTTTATGAATCACCATGAAAATACTGAAGAATTTATAGAAATTTACTGGAAGTGGAAAGCTCTTATAGTGGAAGCAGTTTCACTTATTTTAAATGGAGTTGCGCCTGAAAGTGAAAAAGGAAAAGATTTTGGAGCAAAGTGGATAAAAATGATAACGGAAATAATAGGAGGGAATCTTGAACTATTAGAAGCACATAAAATATCATATAAGAATCGTGACAAGTGGCCAGAAGAAGATCGCAGTTTGATGGATTTTGCAGATGAGTTCATAGATAAGGCAGTAGAAGGTTACTTATCTATTACTGATTATTGGAAGGATGGAAAAAATGATTAATATAAAAAATTTAACTAAGGAACATAAAGATATGGTTGCTGTAGACAACTTAACATTAGATATTAAACATGGAGTAGTTACAGGTTTTTTAGGACCTAACGGAGCAGGAAAATCTACTACAATGCGTATGATTTTAAACCTTACTAAACCAACAAAAGGTCAAGTTTCTATAGATGGAAAATCCTATACAGAGCTACAGAATCCTATATCTAAAGTTGGAGCTTTAATTGATGCAGACGCTGTTAATCCTAAGTTGACTGCAAGACAACATCTTCAACTAGTAGCTACTGTCAGTGGAATTTCAATCAATAAAGTAGATAAAATGTTAGAAAAAGTAGGATTAGAAAAAGTGAAAGATAAAAAAAAGTGAATTTTCTTTAGGAATGAAACAGCGATTAGGGATCGCTTGTGCACTTTTAGGAGATCCAGAAACAGTAATATTAGATGAACCTTTTAATGGTTTGGATGTTGATGGAATTAAATGGTTAAGAGACTTAACCAAAGACTTAGCCAAAGAAGGAAAAGCAGTTTTAATTTCAAGTCACCTTATGAGTGAAGTTCAAACTATTGCTGAAAGGATAATTGTACTAGCACAAGGAAAACTTATTGCGGATATGACTATAGAAGAGATGGCTAAAAAGAGTTTAAGCACACATTTAAAAGTAAGAAGCCAACATAATGGAGTGTTAAAAACTTTATTAGAAAAAAGTGGAGCAATTATTCAAAAATCAGATATGGAAGTTATAAATCTGCAAAATATAGAAATGAAAAAGGTAGGACTTATAGCTAAAGAAAATAATATTGCAATATTTGAATTAAGTAGGATTCAGCCTTCATTAGAAGATCTTTTTATAGAGATTACAGAAGGTAAAGTTGATTATAAATCTGAATAAAAACTAATAAAAAAGAAGGTGTGAGAAAATGGTAAGTAAATTTAAAATAGTATCTTTTGGGAATTTGATAAAATCTGAGTATGAAAAGATATTTTTTCTTAAATCTACAAAGATTTATATAGGATCAGTAATTATAACTAGTGTAATAATGGGATTAATTTTTGCTTTAACTACAAGAGTAACACAAGGGAGAACTATAACTGAATTAGCTCCTATAGATGTTATTTCAGCTAATATGCTAGGAATTGATGTAGCTACAATAATGTTAATTATTTTTACGGCTATATCAATTTCAAACGAGTTCTCAACAAAGTTAATTAATATTTCATTGGCAGCAACACCTAACAGAAAACGATTCTATATAGGTAAGTTTGCAACTTACTTTATATTAACTCTTATAATAGGTGTAATTGTAGGACTTTTAAATTATTTTGCAAGCCAAATAATTTTAATATCTAATGGACTACCTACAGTATCATTATCTCATAATTCTTTGCGTCAGTTTGTTTTAGGAAGTATGGTTATGCCTGTATTTTATTCGCTTTTAACAGTAGCAGCTATTTTTATTTTTAGAAACAGTGGAGGTGCGATTACCTTTTCTTTAGGGGTAATGTTAATTCCAGGGTTAATCAGTATGCTTTCAGACAGTGTACAAAAGGTAATAATGCCTATTTTACCAATATCAGGCATACATAGTATATCTGGTATAGCTGAAGTTGATTCTTTTGAACTATTAGGAATTACTACAAGTGTTATTACATTAATTACATGGATTCTTATAACATCAGTTGTAGGTATTTTTCGGTTTTATAAAAAAGATTTTTAAAGAATGGTGTAAAAGCAATGATGCTTAAAACCTTTCCGAAACTGTATAGTTAGGGAAGGTTTTTTATTGTGTAAGTGGGAAGGGTTTTTATTTTACTTCAACAGTAGTAGGAGATGTTGAACTCTATGCAGTTTAAAGGTGTTAATTATGTCTTTAATTAATATCTACTGTGTACTTTATAATTTTATATGTGATGTTAAATCCAATATTTCATACAAATAAGATTTTTGTTAAGTCATATTGAAATTACATTCTCTATTTTTTCTTTGAAATAATATCAATAATATTTTTCTTGGTATTTATAATAAACATATAGACACAATATGAACAGGACTGTTGTTAAAAGTGATTTAATAAATGGATTCATATTATTTTCTATAGCAAAAAGGTATAGATTATAATTTATTATCCATTGTTTGGGTCATCATCTCGCGAATCAAGTTCTTCTGCAATAGCTGCTGTCAGTGGAATTTCAATCAATAGAGTAGATATATTAAATTAAATAATACAGTTTAAGTAAAATATTTTACTCACTCTTTGTATATATCCTTTTTAATACTAAGGATATAGCTGTAGAAACACTTAATGCTAGAAGAATTATTCCTTTTACATATCTTATTGATTTACTTGTGTCACCATTTGTGAAAAATACCAATAACAAAGATATAACAGCTAAGATACCACCACTTAAGTCAAGTATTTTTATTGCTTTTGTCATAATAATTTCTCCTTATAGAAATATTATTAAAGTATAAATAGGCTTTTGATATAATAAACTACAGTTTTCCTCTGTAATTGTAATTATAAATTTTGCACTCAGGTATTATTGTAACAAGGATTGTTTAAATTTTGTGTCGAATATGGTTGTCTATTTAGAATATCTTTAATTATTAATATTGTTTCTTGAACGTTCCAAATGAATACTTATTATGGTTACTATTAATTCTGTTATTACAAAGGCAAACCACACACCGATCATGCCCCAAAAGTGGCTTAAAACAAAAACCGTAGGAACGATAATAATTAATCCTCGCGAAATTGAAATTGATAATGCATCTTTAATATTTTCAGTAGCACTTAAAAACATTGTAATTATAATGTTTACACCTGCAAAGAAAAAACCAAGAAAGTAAATTCTAAGTCTTGTATCTGCCATCTGTGCAATGCTAGTATTATTTTCACTGTTAAATATTTGTATGATACTTTCAGAGAATGTCATTACTAAAGAATAAATTGTAAATGCAATTATAAGAGCTGTAGTCAATGCATATTTTCGCACTTTCTTGAGCTTATCGAAGTTGTATTGTCCGAAATATTTACTTATTAATGGTTGGGTGCCTTGAGCTAATCCTGTAAAAATCGCGATTACCACCAGTGCTAAATTAGCAACAATTGCATAAGATGCTATTCCTAAGTTTCCTTCAAGTCGTAAAATAACAATATTAAAAGTTATTAAAACAACAGCTGAGGAAATTTCAATAATAAATGAAGATAAACCCAAACTGAAAATACTATAAATTTGATTCAATTCGAGATTAATACTATCCCTACCAAAACCCCCGACTTTACTGCGTTGGAAAACACATTATTGGCTATGTCCTCTTCATTTTGTGAACGTAATATCCTGAATCTAGTAGCTCCTCCAATTCCTATCATTAGACCTATTCCATGAATAACACTGTATATAGAAATTGAAAGTATAAGTTGATTTATAATAGTGAGCCTGAATCTATTTTAGATGATTATTTGTACATAAAACTTTAAACTCTACGAGGCTATACACAAATCTAATACAAAACGATAAATGAAAACAGTAGAATCATTATCTATACTAGATTAATAAATGTATTATCCAATAAATAAAGTAACCTATTAGACCTCCAACAAATGTAAAGATAGCAATTTCTACAGCATTGATTACATCATCGACACCTTTGTACGAGTATATCCACCTCATAACATGATACTTTTAAAAAAGATCAGTAAAAGATATTGCTACTAATACGTTAGATCAAATTTTATTTTAGAATGGTGAATATTTAAAAATAAAAGATAGAAATAGCAATATTTGACATAATATTTATATAGAGTCATGTATACTTGTATCTAGTTTATATATAATGCTACAAAAAGTAAATACAAAACTATAAACAACAGTGCAAATATATATACAAAGTCATAGTATTTGATGAATCTATTTGAATTTATAAAATATGATAAATGACAGTTTTTATAAGTTTATGCTCAGTAAAACGATTATTAATGAAAAAATATTAAGATGGAGGTGTAGAAATGAATATAGAAATAAAGAATGTATCTCAAAAATACTTTAAAAGTAAAAACAAATCTTTAGATAATGTTAATATGTCCATAACCAAAGGTGTATTTGGTCTCATCGGTGAAAATGGAGCAGGAAAAACAACTCTTTTAAAGATGTTAGCAACTGTAATGCCGGTGCAAGATGGTACTATAAGTATTGACGGCGATGATATAACTAAGGATACTGAAAAAATAAGAAAATATATTGGGTATCTACCTCAAAAGTTTGATTTTTTTGAGAGTATTACTGTCTATGAAATGCTTGATTACATTGCTTTATTAAAGAATGTTAAAACAGAAGACCGAGAGCATGAAATAAAATTGCTGATTCACCAATTTAATCTACAAGATAAAATAAATAGTAAGATTAATAGCTTATCTGGAGGAATGAAGCAGCGATTAGCAATAGCTCAATCTCTATTAGGGGATTCAAAATTAGTTATATTAGATGAACCAACTGTTGGACTTGACCCTAATGAACGTTTAAGATTTAGAAACATTATTAATGAGAAAAGTATTGAACATACAATTATTATTTCAACACACATTATTTCTGATATTGCTATGTTATGTAATAATATCGCAATTATGAAAAAGGGGAAAGTATTTTATTGTGGTTCAATAGATAATCTTCTTGAACTTGTTGAGGGCAAAATCTATGTTGATAAATTGCATATAAATGACAAGATTGATAGAACAAAATATAAAAAAATCATCTCAATTTTTAGAAAGAAGAATACTGTTGAAGTAAGATTTATTCTGGATACTCCTTTAGTCCATGCCTATAAAAAAGTTACACCTACTTTGGAAGACGCTTATTTTTATATTATGTCCTTAGATGAAGGTGATCAATTATGATTGCAATAATTAAGAAAACCATAAAAATATGTAATAGTGAGTTCTATAATGGTTTAGTTTATAAATTGTTAATAAATATACTAGTATTTTTATTTATTGTTGGTTTGCAATTTGGAGATATTACATTAAAAGTAAGTAGCAATTATTTTGTAACATCATGGATATCTATTAATGTGTATTTTATCTTTTGTCTGTTCAAAAAAAACAATAGAGCTTTCTTGTTGGATCTTAGTGATTTGCCAAGTAATAGGAAGTTGTTAATGTTATATACGGTTGCAGGAATTATGAATATTGGATGGGGGTTATTTATTTTTTTTCATCTAATATTTGTAATGAAGGCGACAATTCTAAATGCCTTAATGGTTACCATAATTCAGTATATTTTTGCTCTATCAATAGGCGCTGTAGGTGGTGTTTTGTATAAAAAATATGTCGGTATCATGATAATCATTGGTCTTGCAGTTGTTAATTTTATTTTTTATAACCCGTTAATCTATGATGGTTCTAGCCATTTTTTATCAATAAGTGAGCAATTACATGCGATTAATGTGCCTAATATTATTAACATCATAAGTCTAATATTACTATTATTATTAAGTCTATTCATAACAGCTATTTTATCAAAATCACATAATAGGTTTAAATGTACAAAGCTGATGATATTAATGGTAGTGTGTGTTGTTGCTTATGTATCCATACTTTTTTACGACTTCTCAAAGTATGAAAATCTTATAAAAGATGATTACGTTATCACAACTATGGGTGATCATATAATTGAAAGTAAAGGTATCCCAATAGATAAAGTTGAAGACATTTATTCAATTGTATCAGAGTTTGAAAAGCATTATCAGAATGTACAAACAGATACTAGATATTTAAAGTACATAATAGATAAAAGATATTTATCTGCAGTTTCTTGGAAATTAAAAGGTATACACCCAAAATCTGTAGTTTTTAATAAAGATACTATGTATATTCATATACTATCAAGCTCAATGATATATTTTGAAGATGCTGACTTGTTACGCAATTTTATGGATGAAATAAAATCTGCAATGGTAATTAATGTTAAAGGTTACAATCAGAGTAAATATACTAGACATCTGATAGAGGGTTATAGTATTGATATTATGAAGAAGATAAGTGGTGATTTAGATTTGGAGCAATCTCAGAAGGTAAAAAACTATTATATCAAAGAGATTGAAGACATATTTAGTTATCCCACAACTCAGTTTAATTTTGTTTATAGAGTGGGATTGATCATATATGATAAATTCCCTTCATCAATTGGAGCAGTATATGATGTAATTTTGAAGCAGAATCCACAATCAGATCAAGAGTTCATTGAGTTACTTGAAACTAATTTTAAACATATTGTTAAAGATGAAGATATGTTAGAAATTTTAAGTCAAGTAGATAAAAAGTAGAAAGGGGGAATTTTATGAAAAAACGCACAATATTGCGCGTGAAATGGAGTGCATTAAAAAGAACAAAAGCTTTTTATTTTTTAATCATTTTTAACTATTTTTTGTTAGCGATGGTTGATACAAAGTCGTTCGTTTTGCTGACAGGCGTTGAAAATTATATATTTAGATATGTTTTTCAACAACTCTGGATAGTTATGACCAGCGCATTATTCGTCCAAATAGTTTTTAATGAAAAAACGATTGACAGTATAAAAAACTACATGATTATCTATGTGAAAGATATTAAAAGGGAAGTATATGGATCGGCATTGCTCTGTATAATAGTAAATATTGTTGCTTTGCTTATTGGACATATCATATTACTGATTATTAATTATATCTACTATGGCAAAGTGTTATTGACTCTTTCAATAGTAAACTTCATTATTGTTTCTTTACAGATTATTGTTAGTGTATTATTTGTGATGAGTTTGCGGATGTACTTTAAAAAGAATCTACTTGTTTTTGGCTTATTCTATTTAACAATCATGGCTATGATAACGATTAATAACGTTTTTATTACCATGCCACTGACCATAAGGATACTTGGCATTGGTGGAGAAGGATACTATATTACTTATGGATGGCAACTATGGACTGGAAGAATTATTCTATTTGCAATCATTTATATTGCATTTAAACTGTCTATAAATA
Source organism: Alkaliphilus sp. NP8 (assembly GCA_015978205.1). Classification (GTDB taxonomy): domain Bacteria; phylum Bacillota; class Clostridia; order Peptostreptococcales; family Natronincolaceae; genus Alkaliphilus_B. Next base: position 79,794 of record JADWMM010000027.1, read on the forward strand.
AATTGAATAAGGAATTGAAAAATGTTTGAGTTAGATATCAATATTGACAATCTATACAAAGGTATAATTAATAATAAAAAAACTACTATCATGTTTCGTTTCATTCCTCCATGTTCCGGTAGTTATGAAGTTATATGTAATGCTAATGGTTTGTTGTGCGGTGCAATATATGATAAAAATCAAACTAACTATGTAAGTGGTGCTTATACTAAAAATAAGTCTGTTGTTAGGTTAGCTTCTACTTTGTTGAAAGGGCAACTATATTATGTGAAGTTATATACATCACAACATTGTAGAGTCAATATAAAATATACTTTGCATATTCGTCATATACCAACACCAAAGATATCTCATTTTAAATATCAATGGGGTATGTTAAATAGAAAAAGTGGGCTTGATATTAATATATTGCCAGTTTGGAAGTATATATATAATTCAACCATTCATGTCGGTGTAGCTGATACAGGAGTCAACTATAACCATATCAATTTACAGAAGAATATTAATAAAAAGTTGAGTTATAATTTTGTTCACGAAGATCAAGATATTTATCCTGAAAGTGAAAGTGAAAATGAATATGCAGCACGTAACGGACATGGTACATATGTTGCAGGCATTATATCAGGCTACTCAAAAGATGATATAGGTATTTTAGGGGTTGTGAATACACCTAATACGATAGCTTTAAAGGTGTTGGGAAATAAGAAAAAGAACTGTACAGTGATTAATAAGACAAGCGACGCATTTGTATTAGCTATAGAATATGCTATTAAAAATAATATTAAGATCATTAATTGTAGTTTTAGTGGAAGAGAATTTTCTGAAAAAGAAAAAGGGGCTATTGAAAGTGCAAAAAATATACTATTTGTTATGGCAGCAGGAAATAAAGGGGTTGATATAAGCAAGGAACCTTATTATCCTGCTTGCTATAATGCTCAAAACAGTATCGTTGTTGCTGCAACAGATCAATATGGTCGATTATATGAGAAGTCTAATTACGGTGCATTCGTAGATATTGGTGCACCTGGTGAAGATATTGCCAGTATATATATGGAGGATCAATATATAAAAAGTCAAGGAACTTCCGCAGCAGCTCCTTTCGTATCGGGTATATGTGCACTTGTACTTGAGAAAAATCCGAAATTACTACCATATGAAGTAAAACAGATAGTAACGCATCCAGATAATGTAACTCAAATAAATGGACTTAAAGGAAAGGTAAAATGTTCAGGAATCATAAACGCATATAAATCTATTATCACAGATGCCACAGGACTAATTGGAGTATCTCCAACTTTTTAACATTACCATACGCTAAGACATGTTTGAAAGTTGTTTTATAAAATTTACTACTCGGTATATCGCCAACATATCTTACTTATCTTAATATAAAATGCTAATATATAAGGACAGTTAATATATACAAAATAAAAAAGCTATTTAATTATATGTCTGAAAGCTTAATTAAAAAAAGGAAAAAACAGTCGCTGTTAGTTTAATGTTAACATCTATATTTGTATTCGTAAGTTGTAGTAATCAAGCACTAGAAAGTGTAAATGGAGCTGCAAGTGGAGAAATACCTACTATTGGTATGACTACTGATGCAAATGAAGAAAACAAATTAAATAAAAAAGATACACTTAAAGAAGAGTCTCTAGATAATGATTCATTTGAAGGATATAGAATTATTGAAGCTGATGGCAAAGATCAATCAGGGCATAAAGAGTCTAACGTTATAGTAGATATTGACTTTATAGTAGATATCTACTTTGGTGATAAAGCATATTATGCTTATAAAAATGATTATGGACAATTAGTTAAGGTAACTGCTAAGGAAATTATATTACAAGAATAAGTATGGTAATTAGGCCTATATGGAAAAAGTAATTACAACTATACATATATGAATAAAGGAAATACTGTAACTGATAAGTTTGATAATGTTAATCCAGATGAAGTAAATGCAAAATTAGAAATAAATAAACTTGCTGAAAAACAAACAGTTTTAGAAAATAAAGATATAGTGATTACTGAATTAGATAAAAAAGATGAAGATATTGTAATTTAAAATGCAATTAATTGTGAACACAAATAGGCAATGGGAAAAACAATTTAATATTGTTATTCCCAGATCCAAGGATAGCCAGAGGAGTCGGTACTATACATAAAAGGAAATTAATATCTTTTCTAAGATTAAAAAGCTGCGACATGAAAATGTAGGTATTCATCACATAAAAAGATATCTAAATAGGGATATTGAGGCTTTAGAATAAATCGAAAAGGCCCTACAAGTAACTCCAATTTTGAAGTGTCAGCTGAGGATTTTCGAGACATGATTGCAAATGTTATTGCTGAACGGGAAAAAAATTAAAACGAGAATTTAGAAATTAATTAAGATAAGAATTAGAAAATCATGAATGCAGGATTACAGATAAAGTATTTGAAAAATAATTGGAACAGATTCAGATAGAAAATAGTAAACTGATGAACTATATAGCTACTACTAGAGAAGAAGATAAAAATAAAGGATTTTTTAATAGGTTATTTAAAAAATAGTAAAGACAAACTTATTAAACTGTTAAGCTAAATAATATTATCAGAATTAATACTTTTACCTTAAGATGAAACACATTAAATTTATAACTGTAAGTTACGGTTCCTTTATTAAGAGTGGGCATTATAATATAGCTATATTTCAAGTAATATATTACGAGGAAGAAAGAATCAGAAAATAAACACAAAAACTGATTAAATGATACCTAATTTAAACAGGAGTGATAATTTTTATGAAGAAAGTTTATCATGTCATATTCTACACTATAGGGTTATTATTTTTAATTAGTACAATTGGTCATCGAATGTTAATAACATCGGATATCCCACCAGTATATACAGTTGGAGATTTATATACTAACTACATTTTAAATTTTATTACATTTGTAACTTGGTTAATAATATTTAAAACATCAAACAATGAGTATTTATTCAAATTGTTAGCTAAATTAACTCCAATTCTATTCACTCTATTTAGTGCTATAATGTCTGTTGTATACGGTAAAACTACTTATATATATTATAATAATTCATTATTTTTATTAGACATAGCTTTGTTAATTATGCTTTTAACTAATATCTGCTATGCATTTTATAAGTTTATATGTGATGCCAAATCGAATATTTCATACAAATAAGCTTAACAAAAACTTATCAGGTCAAAATAAGACTTGATAAGTTTTTTGTTAAGTCATATTGAAATTATATTCTCCGTAAATGTGCCCCAAAGACAATAGAAATATATTCTATAAAGGAGCGATTAATTTTGAAGATAAATAGATTTATTCTCTTGGGTATAGGAGCAATTTTATCAATATTGTGTTCGTACAGCTTCTTAAATCAAATATATTATATTCCTGAGAGTGAAGTATCAAGAAGCTTTGGACTTTTACTAGCACCAATTCTAATAGGATTTATTAATTTATTAATCCATATAATTATATTTATTTATTGTTTTTTTAGAAAAAAAGAAATTAATATACAAGAGTTGTTCTTGAAAAAAGAAGATCATATATCGTTAAATATTGTTAGAATTCTAGGATATTCTTTTATAGTTTATTTAATAAAAGATTATATGGCAAATTACTCAATATTTTATATTTGGGAATTTATATTTTATGGATCTACAATAATTTTAGCATGTGTTTATATAATATGGTTCTCTAGTTTTTATAATTCAAGAATATATAGGAAGAAGTAACGACTAGTGAATACATAGCTATATTTATATTTACATTTATAGTCTCATATTATATATTTATAACATAAGAAGATGTATACAATGTATATGAATAACGAATTAGGTTATTCATATATTTGAACTTATTGATGAGTGCTTTACTAATAATATTATATATTAAAGTAAATACTTAGATAAATAGGGAAAGGAGACTACTATGAAACTAGAAGTAAAAAATTTATATAAAAGTTTTTCAAATACTGAAGTATTACATGGTGTGTCATTTTCAGTTTGTAGTGGCAAGGCATTAGGACTTTTAGGTAGAAATGGTGCTGGAAAAACTACAACTATAAGAATCATTATGAACTTATTTGAAGCAAATAAAGGAGAAGTTCTTTTAGATGGAAGAAAGTTTGTACTTAAAAATCATAGTATAAGTTATCTACCAGAGGAAAGAGGATTATATCCTAAGAAAAAAGTATTAGAGCAGTTAATTTATTTAGGCCAGCTTAGAGGGTTAAGTAGTAAAACTAGTAAGCAGAATGCATTACATTGGTTAAATAGGTTAGGAGTAGATGAGTATAAAGATAAAAAATTAGAAACTTTATCTAAAGGGAATCAACAAAAGGTTCAGTTAGCACAAACATTTTTAACTAATCCAGATATAGTTATATTAGATGAACCTTTCAGTGGACTAGACCCAGTGAATTCACAAATTCTAAAAGATATAATTAGCGAATTAATTGCTGAAAATAAATTGCTTATATTTTCAAGTCATCAGATGGGTTATGTAGAAGAATTTTGTGAAGAAATTGCTATAATAAACAAAGGTAATATAGTTTTAACGGGAAATTTAAAGAAAATACAAAAAGAATACGGTATGAATCGATTAACAATAAGCTCATCAAACAAATCTTTAGAAGAGTTAAAGGTAATAATTCAAAATGAAATAAACAACATAGCAAGAGTAGTTGAAAAGAAAAAAGAGTATTTAATAATAGAACTTATAAAAGATAGTTCAAAAAAAGATTTTTTAAAGGCGGTTATGGATATAGATATAGACATAGACCAATTTTCAACTTATAAGCCTAGTTTGGAAGATATATTTGTTGAAAAGGTAGGTGAAAATTAATGAAGGACTTATTTACTGTATTTAAGTTTGAATTTATAGGTTTGTTAAAAAAGAAAGCTTTTATAGTTTCTACAATATTAATATGTTTTGCTCTAGTAGTTGGAATGTTTATACCTACAATTAGAGATACATTCTTTAGTTCTTCTGCTGAGGATGATATTGTTATAGATGAAAGCTTTGAAGGTAGTGATAAAACTTATGGCTATATAGATATGAATAATAATATAGCTAATATAGAGGATCTTAAACAAAACTTTGTAATAGGTGAATTAGAAGAAGTAAGTAGTGTAGATGAACTTGAAGAAAAAGTAAATTCAGAAGAATTTGAAGCTGGATATATCATTCTTGAGCCTACAAAATATAATTATATAGTAAAGAATAATGAAATGTTAGATTCTAGTAATGTTGTTTTTGAAGATGCTTTAACAAAGGCTTATCAAATACAAGGGTTTGGAGAAATAGGAATAGATCATACTGAAGTAGAAGATTTAATTAATCCTAATATAGAATCAGAAACTAAAGTGTTAGGTAAAGATAGTGTAAATAATTATTTATACACATATATTCTAGTATTTGGTCTTTATTTTATGATTATATTTTATGGTCAACTTACAGCAACATCAGTAGCTAGTGAAAAAAGCAATAGAACAATGGAAGTTCTAATTACCAGCACTAAAAGTAGAAATTTAATATTTGGTAAGGTTTTAGGGGGAGCTTTAGCAGGAATCATACAATTTGGACTTATTATACTAGTTGGTAAGATAAGTTATGATATAAATGCTACAGCTTGGAACAATAATCTTGATTTTATATTCGATATACCATCAGAAGTATTACTTAGCTTTTCGGCTTTTGGAATACTCGGATATCTTTTCTATTTATTTATATATGGAGCATTAGGAGCCTTAGTATCTAAGACAGAAGATGTAAGTGCAAGTGCAACGCCAATAACCCTATTATTTATAGGAGTGTTCTTTATTTCAATTATGGGAATGCAAAATACAGAATCAATTTTATTGGAAGTGGCTTCGTTTGTACCTGTAAGCTCTTTTATGGCAATGTTTGTAAGAATATCAATGGGAAGTGTTTCAAACTTAGAAGTTATTATATCCTTAGCAATATTATTATTCTCAACAGTTCTAATAGGATATGTAGGAGCTATGATATACAGAATGGGCACATTAATGTATGGGAATCCTATTAAATTTAAAGATGCTATTAAGCTCTTAAGAAATAAATAGTATAAAAAAATCGGTTAATGTAGTTTTTTCTTTAATCGATTTTTTTATTTATTAATATATTAAACATCAATTTTCAATAAAACAGACTATAAAAATATTTCTATGGCTGATTTAGAATTAAAGTTCTAAAAAACAGAGAAAGTTATGATAAAATAAAAGAATTAGTATAAATAACGTTAAAACAAAAAGGTGGTGAAAAATTATGTTTAAAAAATTTTGGTGGTTTATTTCGTATTACAAAAATAAATATATATTAGCGGTTCTTTTTTTACTTTTAAGCGATTTAGTCGGATTAATACCACCGTACATAACAGGTGTATTAACTGATTTAATATTTGAAGGGACCATCGGGTTAAAGTCATTCTTAAATATTTTAGTTATAACTCTACTTGTTATAGGAATAAAGTATTTATTAGCTATGGGATGGAGCTATTTTACATTTAGAGCAGCAAATGAGATAGATTATAAAACTAGGGATAATCTTATGACAAAATTTTTAAAGCAATCTCTAAAGTTTTTTGAAAAACATCCTACAGGTTCTCTTATGGGAAAATCTACAAATGATGTAGATAGTATTAGTAATTTAGCTGGAATGGGTACGCTTAGTTTGTTTGACTCTACCGTATTTCCTATATTTATAATTATAATGATGGCCATTGTAGTAGATGTTAAATTGACTTTGGCTGCCATAATGCCTCTTCCAATTCTAGCATACTTAAGTATACTGATTGGAAATAAAATATATGCAAGATGGGGTATGGTACAAAGAGCATTTGATAAACTGAATACAAATGTTTTGGAAGATGTAGAAGGTATAAGAATTATTCGAGTTTTTAACCTTCAAAAGTCTAGATACAATAAATTTGAACAGAAAGGAAAAGACTTGTATCAAAGAAATATGGATGTAGTAAAATACCAGGCTCTTTTGAATCCTGTTCAAAGGATTATACCTGCGTTTACATTTATTATAGCTATAGGTTATGGTTCAGTTTTAATCTCTAGAGGAGAAATTTCCATAGGTCAATTGGTTTCATTTACCTATTACTTAAACATGCTAGTATGGCCAATGTATGCATTTGGAAACTTTATAAACCTAAAGCAACAAGGGAATTCCTCAATGGATAGAGTTGAAGAAGTATTAGATTACAAGGAAGATATTATTGAGAGTGATAATGCAGTAGATATAAAGACAAGCCCAAATATAGAGTTTAGAAATCATAGTTTTAAATACCCATCAGTAAAAGAAGATATTTTAAAAGATTTAAATATTAAAATTGAAAGTGGAAAGTCACTAGGAGTACTTGGAAAAACAGGTTCAGGTAAATCAACTTTTTTAAAACAATTATTAAATCTATATCCTATGAGGACAAATAGTATATACCTCAATGGTTATAGTATCCATAAATACACAATTTCAAGCATTAGAGAGATAATTGGATATGTGCCCCAAAACCATATGATATTTTCAAAAACTATTAGAGATAATATAAAACTTTCGAAACCAGATGCTACAGATGAAGAAGTTATGGAAGCTATAAGACTTGCTGATTTCGAAAAAGACCTTAGCACATTTCCAAAAGGTTTAGATACACTTTGCGGTGAGAAAGGTGTTTCTCTTTCTGGAGGTCAAAAACAGAGAATAGGTATTGCGAGAGCTTTTTTAAAGAATCCTGATATATTGATATTGGATGACTCTATGAGTGCAGTTGATGGAAGGACAGAAAAGAATATTTTAGGTAATATAATGACAAATAGAAAAGAAAAGACAATGATTATTGCAAGTCACAGAATAAGTCAAGTTAAAGATCTTGATGAAATTATAGTTCTAGATAAGGGTGAAATTGTTGAAAGAGGAAGACACGATGAACTTCTTAAAGAAGGAAAGTGGTACTCTAAACAGTATAAGAATCAGATAGCAAGGAGTCGATTCGATGAAGAATAATATGAGAAGTGAATTAGTTACAAAAAAATTAAAACAATATGCGAAGAAAGAATCGAAACCTTTATCAATCGGATTGGTGCTTTCAATGGTACGTACGGCTATGGAAATAATAGGTCCTATGATTATCGGTTATATATTGAACAATTATATAAAGCTGGATATGGGAAAATCGGACTTTATGACAATTGTAAAGCTTCTTGTTATATACTTAATAGTTTATCTTCTTAGCGGATTATTCAGTAATTTAGCGATTGTATCATTTGAACAAGCTGCGAATAAAATTGCATTTAATGTTCAAAAAGATGTTTATAAGCATGTAACTAAGCTTCCAATATCATATTTTGATAATTTGCCTGCAGGAAATATTGTTTCTAGAATAACAAATGATACAAATAGATTGAAGAGAATGTTTCAGTTGATTTTAGCTGATATGACTACTTCAAGTATTATGGTTGTTTCTATTTATGGAATGATTCTTATAACAAATTTTCGTGTAGCCATATTACTTTTATTACTAGCGCCAATTATATATATCATATTTAGAGATTTAAGATATAAGACATCAAAGTATACTACACTTAACCGTAAATACGTTGGGAATATAAATGCTAGTATTAATGAAAATATTCAAAATATGGAGGTTATCCAGGCATTTAACAAAGAGGATTATATAAAAAGTGAGTTTGATGCTATTAATGAAAATATATATAAAACCAATATAGAAGTTACAAAAGTAAGAAGTTACGGAGGGTATAGGGCGATAGATGCTCTTAGTTATGTGGGAATAGGCCTTGTTCTTTTATATTTTGGTGTAGGTAGAATAACGGAAAGTTATGCTGTTACTATTGGAAGTATGTATATTGTAATAGATTATGTTACAAAGATTTTTAATAACATAAGCACAGTTGTTACAAGGTTTGGAGAATTGGAACAATCCTATGCTTCAGCAACACATGTATTTGATTTGTTAAAGCTAGATACGATGGAAGAATTTCCAGGAGAACTTTCAGAGATTAAAGGTGATGTGAAATTTGAAGATGTTTACTTTGCATATAAAGAAGATGATGTTTTAAAAGGTGTTGACTTAGAAGTTAAAAGTGGTGAAAGTATTGCATTTGTTGGTTCTACTGGTAGCGGTAAGAGTACAATAATAAACTTAATTTTGAAGTTTTATAGGCCAAGGCTTGGTAATATATATATCGATGGAAAAAATATCGAAACTATTAATAGAAATTCACTGAGAGAACACATAGCGGTAGTTCTTCAGGATGCATTTCTTTTTGAAACAGATGTGAAGGATAATATAAGGCTTGGGGATGATAGATTTAGTGATGAAGATATTGAAAAGGCTCTTATAGATGTTGGAGGAGAAACTATTGTAAGAAGAGGAATAGATCAGAAGATATTTGAGAAAGGAAATAATCTTAGCCAAGGCGAGAAGCAATTAATTTCCTTTGCAAGAGCTTATATTAGAAATCCAAAAATCTTAATCCTTGACGAAGCAACATCAAACATCGATACTGAAACCGAAAAAGTAATACAAAAAGGTATAGAAAAGCTAAAAGAAGACCGTACAACCTTTATAATTGCTCACAGACTTTCTACTATAAAAGATGTAGATAAAATTACCGTTCTCAATAAGGGTAAGATTATTGAAAGAGGAAATCATGAGTCGCTAATAGCGCAAAATGGTTTTTATAAAAATATGTACGATGAACAAATGAGAAACCAATAACTTACTTTTTATAAATTTTAATAAAATCTTAATTTATTTTTAAGAGTTTGTTAACATTTGTTAGATATAATAAGTAAAGTAAAGTTGCGAAGAAATAAACATAGATATCCGTATTATAAGCGGAGTTAATTGCAGTCATAGAAGAAAGAGGTGGATCCGTTTGAAGAAAGTACTTATATTTCCATTGCTAGACAGCCTTGCATCAGGACATCATCAGGTGGCAAAGGCAGTAACTCAGTATCTAAATAACAGATCAGATGAAATTGAATGTAAGACTATTGACCTTATGCATAGTTGGAATCCGGTATTGGAGCATATGATTACAAAATCATACTTGTGGTGGATTCAGAGTTTTCCAAGATTTTATGCTTCTGTCTATAGACATTATGCCTATAAATCAAAAAGTCAGAGATCTTATAAATTCTATGATGTTTTTTTCCAAAGTAAAATGCGTAGCATAATATCTGAGGAAAAGCCTGATTTAATAATTTGTACTCATGCCTTTCCATCTTATCTAGTTAACAATTTGAAAAAAACCGGGGCATGTAGTACCCCTCTAATAAATGTTTATACTGATTTTTTTGTCAATGATTTATGGGGAAGGGAAGAGGTAGATTATCATTTTGTTGCTGACAGCAATATGAAGCTAAATCTAACAGAAAGTAACGGGGTATCAAGAGATAGAATAATTGTGACAGGTGTTCCAGTAGATGAAGACTTTTACTTGTCAAGGTCAGTAAAGTCTTCAGATAATCAGCTGAATATAATTTTGTCTGGTGGCAGCGCGGGCCTAGGTAATATGTTAGAGATATTGAAGAATTCCAAGAAGGATCAAAGGGTAAAGTTACATGTTCTATGTGGGAATAATAAAGGGTTATATAATGAACTTACTATGTTGAAAGATAACAATATACAACCACTACCTTACATTTCATCTCGAAAAGAGATGAATGAGCTGTACGATAAGGCAGATGCCATAATATCCAAGCCTGGTGGTGTGACTATTAGTGAGGCGATTAAAAAAGGTCTGCCTATTTTTATTCATTCTATTCTGCCGGGTCAGGAGGAAATAAATCTGATGCATTTGAATAAAAAAGGACTCGTATTTCCAATTAAGGAAAGCAAAGGTATGCTACAGCAGATAATTGAAGTTTTAGATGATGAACTAAAAATGACAACTTATGAAAGTGCTGTACAGCATTATTTTGATGATTTGGATATTCGTGAGCCTTCAGAAATGTTTAGGTTTATAGAAACAATTCTAAAAACAGACAAAACAAGCTTGAAGGCTATGTTTTAAATATGTACACATAGGAGGGGATATAATTGACAAGTTTAAATTTAAACTGGTTAATGGAATTAGGAAAGTTTGGCTTGTTTGGAGCAATGTTTATTGAAGGCAGTTCCCTTCCTTTTCCAGGTGTAGTCGTTGTTTTTGCATATGGTTATATGCTCCATTCTGGCTTATATTATACTTCAAAAGTAGCAATAGGAATGAGTGTTATATACTGTATAGCAAGCTTAATACCTTACTTTTTAGGTAGTAGATTAGATGACCTGTTTTTGAATAAACCAAATAAGGGTTTGTACAAGGCAAAAGCTCTGTTTAATCGCTACGGTTTTTGGACTGTTGCAATTCTGCGCCCCTTTGGTTTAGGCAATTATATTTCATATGTGGCAGGAATGAGCAATATGAAGTTAGTGCATTATCTATTCTTAACCTTTTTAGGAATTTATCCATGGTCTGTTGGAATACTATCCTTGGGAAAATGTTTTAACGGCAATTATGAGGCTTTTAAGTCTTTTTATTATAAAAATAGTGTGTTGATGTATGGGGCATGGGTACTAATCTTGATTACGATAATTTTTTTATATATTAAAAATAAAAGCAAATAATATACTATAAATCATAATATTAATATTATTAATTTATAAAGCATCCTGTTTTGAAGATGATTCAGAAGAGGGTGTTTTATTTATATTTTTTAAGAAGAAAAACAATTTATATATACTATAAAATAACCTATAAATATTGTAGGTTATTTTTAATATTGTATAATGGAATAGTAAGGAATGTTTCTTAACTTATAGTCGGATGAATTTTAATGAGTGAAAAAAGGATTCTTATTAAAAAATAGGCGGTGAACTTAGTGGAATTAAATAATAAAATATTCAAATATGGATTAATGCTGATAATTTTATCATTAATTTTTACTATAGGTTTTTCTTTAGTTTATAAGTTGAAAACTCCTGTATTTTTAAAAATGTATGTAGAACGATCTATGACTGATTATCCAAACTTAAACCTTGTTGAAAATTTCGAATTAAAGTATATAACAGATGTATCGGACAAAAGAAGAATAATAGATATTCAATTTAAAGAAGAACCTAATATGGAAGTTTTTGTTTCAGATCGCCCTGCTGGAGGAGGATTTTCACCTTTTAATAATCATAATTTTAATAATCAACAAGACGGTATCTATGGAAGATATATTATTAAACCTATATATCTTCGTATGGAATTAAATGATATAAATAAAGAATTTTTTGAAGTTACACTTAATAATGCTAAGATAACCTTTGATGATGGAAGCACTCAAAATATAGACTTAGGCGAAATAATACTTTATAAAGATGAAAGAAGAGAAGATACAGATTCTAAGCCTACATTTGATTTTGTAAGTGGAAGCAGTTCATCAAGCTTTATAAATGGGGATAATTTATCAAGCAGAACATCAACCACTGGACTTGAAGTTAATGAAGATATAAATTTAACAGAAGTTAAGTCTCCAATATTAGATAATGTTAAAGACTATATTGAAATTTCTATAGATGATATTGATTACAGCCAAATTTCAGGAGTAGAATATGAAAAAGGAAAGGTGTTAAATGCGTATTCTAAATTTGAACCTCCAGAAGATATAGTTAATAAATATATAGTCTATGACATGAAACCAAAACTATACTATGAAAATAAAGATGGAAAAATATCATATACTCGAATAGATAATATAGACTATATCCCTTATAATTTTGATTTATTAGGAATATTTAACTACCTAAGAGCAAGGGGTGAGATCTAGTATGTGTAACGCATATAAGAAAGTATTCTGGGGAATTTTCATTGCAACTTTTAATATAAATTTAGGGATAATACCTATATTTCCAGCGTTTGTAGGATTTATGGTTGTTTCAAGTGGCATAAGCTCTTTATACGATAAAACAAATATAAAAGCATTTGGTAGAGCTAAAGTTTTTGCAAATATTTTAATAATATTAACTGCTGTAGGACAGTTTATAGAATTTATATATATGAACTCAGTAAATTCTTCTATACTTATTCAAGTGTTAATAATGTCATATAGTGTTATAGAGTTAATTCTGTTCTTTAAATTTTTTGAAGGAACAATTGAGTATTTTAAAAGTAATAAAAATAATGAACTAGCTGATGAGAATGTAGAAAAATTAAGATTCTATATAGTAGTTTCCATAATAAATATTATAGCTTTGAATATTTCACTTATATTTCACTTACATACCTTAAATATTATAGTAGCAATAACATCAATTATTCTACGCATATATCTAATTGTGCAGGCTAATGGATTTAAAAACTTGTTTTTAAATAAAGAGATATAGTACAAATTCGTATTGAAGTAATTTTTAGATAAAAGATTAAATACAATAAAGGTTAATTAATTTAAAAGAGGTATATAATAATGGAAAAAATAATTAAAAAATTTTTATCTGAATATAAGAAAAAGAATAAAAAAAGGTTTGAAATACAAACTTTAGTAAAATATATAATAAATAACTACAAAGGAGAAGCGTTTTATTTAGCAGGTGGTGGATATATAGAGCTTTATAAACAAATAAATCTACTTAAAGAAAAAAGATATATTAAAGAAATAAAATCATCTAGCTATAATGGTTATAATCCACCATTAAAAACTAAATGGCAGATTATATATGAGGAAAGTAGTTCAAAGTGGGATAAATCTAAAATACTTCAGCTATCAGACTACTTAGATTTTAGTTATTATATTAAACATCCATCATATCAAACGGATTTAGAATGGGAATATATAAAAAACATTTATGGTTTTTTAAAATCTAAAGAAAAAAGAGAATGGGCTAGTATAGAGGAACGTTCTTTAGAGCTTTTCTACGATGAAAAATTTCTTAAAAACAAAAAAGAAAAATATAAAGGAAAATATGGCATATTAAAGAGGTTAAATCTTTCTAATGAAGACTTAAAAATGAAAAAATATGGACAAATGTTTATTTACTGGAATAAAGGTGTGGAGCATATTAAAAATATCATTATTCTCGAAAATCACTCTACTTTTTTTACTTATAAAAGAGTTGCCCAAGCATATGGACAAATATTTGGATTTAATCCAGATGCTCTTATTTACGGAGAAGGCAAAAAAATTGAAGATAGCTTATCTTTTATAGAAGAAATTACAGATCCAGCTAAAGTAAAAATTTTGTATTTTGGAGATATAGATCCGGAAGGTTTAGGAATATATTATAGACTTAAAGAAAAATACAAAGATATGAATATTCAATTACAGCACGAAGCTTATTTGCATTTAATTAAATTATGTAAAAAAGAATATTATTCAGAAAGACAAAATAAAAATCCATTGTATTTAGATGTTTTTATAGAAGAAATGAAAGTATATTTAGAAAATAGTCAATTAAAAAAGATTAAATCTATTTGGAATAATGATTTAAGAGTGCCTCAGGAATTAATAAATTATGAATATTTATTGAAGGTGAGAAAATGATGATAGAAAATGGTTTTTTTAATAGAATGAAAAAACTTCAAGCAATTCGACTGTTAGGTGCAGGAATGGATATAGGAGAATTAAATGAATATGCTTATGAAATTTGTTTTCTACTAATACAAAATATATTCTTAAGAGAACTTAGAGAAAATCATAATAGAAGCAGGGAAGATATGCTATTTATTACTGAAAAAATACTTCAGGATATGGATTTAAAATATAGTAAAGATATAGTTGTGAGAATTGTAGATGGTACTTTATGGTATAGAGAACCTACAAAACAAGAAGGATTTAAAACAAAAATTTACAATGAAGCTACTAAAAATAAAGAAGAGTATATATTTAGATATTTTAAAGTGGATAGAGAGCATAGCCACTGGGAACAGGGTGGTGCTACTGTATATATGTTAACCGAAGAAAGCCAAGAAATGATTTTTATAACCCGGGAAATATTGGAAGAGTTTGGATTTGACCTAGAACAATTTTATACTTTGCAATTAATTAAAACAGGAAATTTTGCAAAGGCAAGAAGCAGTATAGATAATTTAATGGCCAGAGTTAGGGTGTTGATTAATAGAGAAAAGGAATATAAAAGAGATATTATAAGAGATCCTCAAAATATATTTTTTGATAGAAGTATTAGAGGTAAAAAATCTGAAGATGAAATAAAGGAACAATTTGAAGAAGAACAAAAAGTTTTTGCAAATATGTTTTCTTGGCGAAATAGATATGATGCCTTACCAGAAGATAAGAAGCAAGAGGCTGAAACTATGTTTGAAAATCTTGAAAGAGCTAGATTATTACATGACAGTTTAGCTAAACATGTTATGGAGAGTTTGGCATTAGAAATGGAAATAAGGGTAAAATATCCAGAAAGTTTTTGGAATATTTCTAGTTTTAGCTTTAAAAAGGATATTTGGCAAAATCATATTGTTAAAAATGGTTTAAGAAGTATGAATGACTTAGAAAAAGTTGTGTCCACTTTGTTTTCTCCTAAAACAGAGTTTATTTATCCACTTGAATGGGCCTGGTCAGAACAAATTATTAAGCAAAAAAGAAATATAAAAAAAGAAAAGGATGCTGTTTTAGAAGAGGAATGGAAGTTTAGAGAAACAGATTGGGATTTATTAATAGATCTTTATGAAAAAATATTCAACTCACTTTTAGAAAAAGGAGAATTTTGTATATTAGAATTAAATAAAATGAGTAAAGAAGAAAGGAAAAAATGGTTATATCAAAAGGAAAATATAGATTTGTTTATGATGTTTGTTATTTCAGAGGTTATATTAGATTTAAATCATACTGGTGAGGATGAAAGACTTAAATTATTTAAAGGTTTATGCGATAAAAATCCTATTTTTAAAAAACTACATGGAAAAAAGATTTTATCTAAAATAGAAAGTACAGAAAAAGTTTTTGCTTGGAAAGAATTATTTATTTCACCATATACCATTTATATAAAGGAGTGAAAACATGAGCTATACCAGTGAAGATATAAAAAAAGCTAGTGAATTGTTTTTTCATTTATTAAATAAAAAGATAATACCTTCTAATGATATTTTAGCTGCACAATATTATGATAATAATAACATAAGTGAAATTGTAAAAAACATGGCAGAAGAAGGTGGATTGCGTGTACTTAGTACTAGACAAAATCTGCACTTAGTATCAAAAGGCGAAGGATCTATCTTTGCTACCACATATAGTCAAATGAAAGAAAAATATAATAAACTTTATAGAAAAAAACATTTTTATTTGGCTAATATTATAATATGTATTTATTTAGCTGAAATAGATAAAGAAAACAATTTTTCCTTTAGAATTGAAGATGCAGGGATATCCTATTATAAATTAGAGGAAATAATAACAAACACCTTGGACTCTTGGAAAAAGAGAAATGAAAAAGAAGATAGTTTCTCTAAAGAATTTGCTATTGCAATAGATGAAATTCATCATCTTTGGTCTGTGGAAATGTCTCATTCTAAGGATGCAAAAGATGGAGTAGGTTTTAGTTTATCTTCTCAAACTAGATTAGGTTTTATTCATGAAGCGCTTAAGCCTTTAGAACAAGAAAACTTAATTATTAGTTTAAATCAAGAAAATAGAATTATTCCTAAAGAAGAACTTTACGAAAGACTTGAAAATCTTTATCACGGTGGAGATAGATATGAAGAGATTATAGAACTTATTAAATATAATGAAAAGGAGAAGGAAGATGCCGAAACTATCTAAGATTAGATTAACAGGGTGCAAATATGATGGCCTAAGAAAAGAGCATGAAAATTCTATTTTTGATTTAACAAAGGAAGATAAAGCTGATCATACACTTTTTACATTATTTAATGGTGGAGGAAAAGGTGTAATGATGCAGCTTATTTTTCAGCTTTTATTACCTGGTACAAAGTGGGGAAAAAGTAATGGAAATAAAGTTATAGGTATGTTTTATGATCAAAGAAATAATTTGCAATCTTTCACATTCCATGTTGTTTTAGAATGGGTATTAGATACGGTGCCGGAAAAGAGATTGATTAATGGAATTGCTGTAAAATCAATGTTAAAAAATACTGGAGCAGAAGAAGAGGGAAAAGCAGGTCTGTCCTATTTCTTATATACACATGAACATGAAAATAATGGTTATTATACAGTAGAAAATCTACCATTATACGATAAGGAAGCAAAAGAGACAATAGATATAGATATATTGGAAGATTTTATAGATGACAATAAAAGAGATTTTATAAAATATAGTCAATCTAATGTTAGAAAAAAAGATGGCTCATATTATAGTTATTTAGAAAGCAGAGGAATATACAGAAGTGAATGGACTAATTTAAAAAGTATTAATAAATCTGAAGGTGGAGCAGGAGATTACTTTATTGGTGCCAATGATAATAAGTCTATTTTCGATAAGATTATTTTACCAGCCATAAGTGAAAATATTAGAAGTTATACTTGTGAAAATGAGAATAGTCTTATAGAAATGTTTAAAAGTAACCTTTCTATTACAAAGGATTTACCAATATTAATGAAACGTGAAAATGATTATAAAGATTTATTAGTAGAGATGAAACCTTTAATTGAAAACGCTGATAGTGGATCAAGATTTATAGATAGAAAAGATAGATTAATAAGTGAAGGTAATGATATATACTTTATTTTAAAAGAAGAAGAAAGTCTAGTTGTTCAAACAATAGAAAAATGGAGTAATGAACTAAGAAAGGCAGAGGAAGAAAAAAAAGACCTAGCTTTTCAGAAAGATAATCTAAAGTATAATGAACAAAAGAGAAAGTTGAAAACGAAAGAAAATAAAGTAGAAGAATTTAAAAATATATTTAATGAAAAATCAAGTAAAATAAATAAAAAGAAAGCAGAACTGCAATTATATGAAATAAATAAACTATTATATACTAAAAAAGAAGTAGAAGTAAAAATTAATAATACATTAATAGAGAAAGAAAGATTAATAGAAGCATTAGATATTAATGATATAAAAGAAAAAGCTAAAGTATTAGATTATAAAATAAAACAGGAATGGAATAAAACAAAAAAACATTGGAGACATAATGAAAATCAACACAAAGGATATATGAAATATACTAATAGACTTACAGAAGAATATAAAGGTAAAAATAAAAAATATGAAGCTAAAACAAAAGAATTAGATAAGGAAGTCAATGTATTTAAAGTTAAAGAAGAAAATTTAGAGAAATACAGAAAAAATTTAGAACTTAAGTATGATCCTTTAAGCTTAGCATTTCCTGAAAGAATTTATGAAGATTCAATAAAAGAAGAAAAGGAAATAGAGGGAAAAATTAATGTTTTAATTCAACAAATAAACAAATATAAAGAAAAAATAAATACATTAAATCTAGAAATAAGTAAGTTACAGTATGAGCTAGATAATAAAATAAAAGAAATAAACTTATTAGAGGAAAAGATAAAAACACAAGAGGAATATGAGTTGAATACAGTAAGAAATATTTCAAAGCAATTATTAGAGAATTATGATGGAAGTTTATTAACTCATAATTGGTTTAAACAGAAATTAGAAGAATTAGAAGTGTTAAAATCAGATAAAAAACAAAAGTTAGAAGAAATACAACGAAAAATATGGGAGAAGAATATAGATAAGGCTATAAATAAGGAAGATTATTTTATTCCTAATAAAGATATTCTTTTTATTAAAGCAGAAATTGAAAAATTAGGTATTCATGTAGAAACTGGAAATGAATATTTGAAAAAATTAGATGATGAAACAAAGTTTTCTATAGTAAAAAATTATCCAGGTTTTATTTATTCAGTTGTAATAGGAAATGAAAAAGAATGGCAACTTATAGACAAAAATATAGATAATAGCTTGTTTTATCATAATATGGTTCCTGTATACATTCGTTCAAAAATGAAAGAAACTAACAATAATCAGCTAAAAACAGTATATGGTAAAGCCTATGAATTAATATATGAAAATAAATATTTTTTATGGAAAAAAGAGATGACAAAAAAAATTAATGATTTAATTGAAACAGAAAATAAGATTAAAGCAGATTTAAAAGATATTGAAGATATGAAGCAGGATTTAAATATAATTATAAAAACTGATACAGCGTGGACTTTAAATGAAAAACTTAAAAATATGGAAAAAGAAGAGTTACTGCTTTTAGAAAATATTAATATTGCAAAAGAAGAGAAAGTAAGCTTAGAAAATAAGTTAATTAAGTCTGAACATAATTCAGAAGAAGAAGAAAAGAAACTTAAGGAAATAAAAAATTCTACTAAAGACTTAAAAGTATATATAGAAAAAATAAAAGAAATTAATGAAGAAAAAATATATATAGAAAAAATTAAGAAAGATTTAAAAGAACTTGAAGAAAAGATATTAAACATTGAGGAAAAAACAGAAGAAATAGAAAAAAGTCAGAATATGAGTAAAGACAATTATAATAAATGGAAACTAGAGACAAAGAATACTATAGCAGATATTAAAGAAATATTTAATGAAGTAAATTATCCATATGGAGCTGATGAAGATTATTTAAATGAAAAAATACCAGAGCTATCTATTAACACTGGCGAGTTAATGCTTTTAGTAAAAGAGAGAAAAGTATTAGACAAGGATATGATTTCTAAAAATAATAATATTGCTTCATTAGATAAGGATATAAAATACCTTAGAAAAGATTTAGAAAGACACATTAAGGATTTAAATGAAATAGATGAAAATTGGGGGAAGTATCCTTATTTACAAATAGCATTAAGTGAAATAGAAATAAATATAACAAAGTTTACTAAAGTTATTGAAGATCTTACAGCTGAAAAAGAAAATGTAAAATCTCAAAGTGATACTATTATTGGAAGTATTTCAACTATGAAGGAATCTTTAGAAGAAAAAGAAAAACAAATAGTAAAAGATCATAAAAAACCACCTATAATATTAGAAATTGAAAATATAAATAGTAAATTAAATGACGTGGAAAGAAATCTTCAATCTAATAAAAAATATTTATATTTATGTAAAGAAGAATTAGAAAAAAATCAAAGCTATAGAGGCAATTTAGATATTAACTTAACAAAAATTGAAACAGGATATCCTTTAAACCCTACAAAAGGAAAAATGGATAAGATTTTAAAGGAAAAAATTCAAGACACTTCAGATATAGTAGTAGAAAAATGGTTAAGAGATTGTAGAAAAATTGAAGATCAAATAGAAAAGACTATAAAAGAAGGTGAAAGGTTTAGAAGTAATTTTATTAAGGAAATCAACTTAAAACTAGAGGAAGACAAGTTGAAAAATAAAATTATAACAACAGTAAAAGAAGCTAACTTAGCTAATTTTAAAAGTAATCTTAGTTCTTTTAAAAGTATGGAAAATCATTTTCAGCATGAGCTAATACGGTTATCTAAAGATAAACGCAAAGCAGAAGATGCAATGAAAAAATGGACTAATAGAGCATCTATTCATATTATTAGAATGGTAGAAGCTTTAAAGAGCATGGTATCTAGTATGAATTATACTAATGAACAAGGATATGCTTTCCCTTTAGTTAAATTAAAAGGTACAGAAAGACTACCTAAAGAAGAAAATGAAATAACTTATTTGCTAGAAGAATATTTTGTACAAGCCATAGCTAAAATTCTAGAAGAAAATGAAGAAATCTCTAATTTAGAAGATAAAGTTTTTAAAGATTTAATGGGAGATGTAGTTCTTTTTTCTAAAGCTTTACAAGGTCGATATCCTACATTAATGGTTTATAAAATGTCTGAAAAAAATGAATTTAGATATGCACGGGCTAGAGATGAATACTACACTACATGGGAAGCAATAAATAAAGGAGAAGGGGATTTGCCTGAAGGATCTGGAGGACAAACTCTTTCAGTAAATACTTTTGTAATTATGATGATTATGAGCTTTAAAAAGAAGCATATTGGAAATGAAAACCCTTCTACAGTATTAATATTGGATAATCCCTTTGGAAAGGCTTCGGCGAAACATGTATTAGACCCTATATTTGAAATAGCAAATAAGTTAAACTTTCAATTAATTTGTTTTGCAGCTCCCGAAATTATTAAAGTAGAAATAAGCGAAAGATTTCCAGTATTTTGGGAATTAAAGCTTAAAGATGGAAAAGTTATACATGGTGGAAGAATCATAAAGAAAGAATTATCTCCAGACTAAAAATAAAGAACACATTTAGTAACAAATATCACATTCTAATAAATATGTATGTGCTAATATATAATTAATAAAAGTTTTAGTGCAGAGTGAAGGGAGATATTTAAACAATGGACAACAAATATTTTAATATAAAAGATACGTTATATAATATTACTGAAAAATATCCAGAAGCTATTGAATTATTAGTTTCTGTAGGTTTTGATAAAATAAAAGATGATAATATGAGAAAAGCTTTTGGTAAAACTATTTCATTAGAAAATGCCTTAAAGCTGAAAAAAGTTAATTTAGATACTTTTGTATCTCAATTAATAGAAAGAATTGAAAATAACGAAGATAAGTTAAATAAATCTTCTAAAGAGAAAGGTAATACTAAAAAGTATTCTGTAGAAATGACTGGTGTATTGCCTTGTCCTGTTAGAGTTCCACTAACAGAAACCTTTGAAAGGTGGTTAGAAGATAAAGATTTTAATTTTGAATTAAACTATGAACTAAAAGCTGCATCAAGTGGTGTTGAATGGATAGAGGAAATTTTAAAAGAACAAACTGAAGAAGAATTGCCAGATATATTTATTTCAGCTGGATTCGATTTATTCTTCGATAAAAAGCTGTTTGGTAAATATAAGGAAAAAAATCTTTTTGAAGATATAACAGATTTGAAAGAGTATAATAGGGACTTTAATAATGACTATATAAAATTAAAAGATCCAAATAATCAATATTCTGTAATAGGTGTTGTACCTGCTGTTTTTATGATAAATGAAGAAGAACTAAATGGCAGAAAAATGCCAACTAGTTGGGAAGATTTATTAAAGCCTGAGTTTGAAAATAGTGTGAGCTTACCAATAGGAGATTTTGATTTATTTAATGCAATTTTATTAAATATATACAAGTTGTATGGAGAAGAAGGAATAGAAAAATTAGGTAAGACACTGCAAAGTGGTATGCATCCATCTGAAATGGTAAAATCTCATATTAGAAGCTCGGGTAAACCAGCAGTTACAATAATGCCATACTTCTTTACAAAGATGGCTAGGCCAGGGGGGCCTATGACTCCTATATGGCCTAAAGATGGAGCAGTTTTAAGTCCTATATTTATGTTAAGCAAAAAAGATAAAAAAGAAATACTAAAACCAATTATAGACTTTTTTGCTTCCAAAGAAGTAGGAGAAATTTTATCTCATAATGGAAGATTCCCAAGTACTAACCCAAATGTTGATAACAGGATTCCAGAAGAAAATAAATATATGTGGGTTGGTTGGGATTTTATTGAAAACAATGATATTTCAGCATTAATAAAAAAATGTGAAGATATATTCGATAAAGCCGTGAAAGGAGAGAAATAGATATGAATTTAGTAACAGTATCAGGACCTCCTTCTTCTGGAAAAACTTCTGTAATACTAAAAACTATAGAGGCTATCAAAAGAAGAGGATTATCAGTCGGCGTAGTAAAGTTTGATTGTTTATATACAGATGACGATGTACTTTATGCAAAAGCAGGTATACCTGTTAAGAAAGGACTATCAGGCTCATTATGTCCGGACCATTATTTTGCAAGTAATATTGAAGAAGTTGTGCAATGGGGAAGAAAGAAGAACTTAGATTTATTAATAACTGAAAGTGCTGGTCTTTGTAATAGATGCTCTCCTTATATGAAAGGAATAAAATCTATATGTGTAATAGATAATTTAAGTGGTATAAACACACCTAAGAAAATAGGTCCTATGCTAAAAACTGCAGATGTTATCGTTATTACAAAAGGAGATATAGTATCTCAGGCAGAAAGAGAAGTTTTTGCTTCTAAGGTTAATTCAGTAAATCCTCAGGCAAGCATAATCCACGTAAATGGATTAACAGGTCAAGGAGCATTTGAATTTAGCACACTTTTATACGATGAAGATGAAAATATAGAAACTGTGAATAAACGAGAGTTAAAATTCCCAATGCCATCAGCATTATGCTCATATTGTTTAGGTGAAACTAGAATAGGTGAAGAGTATCAGATGGGGAATGTTAGAAAAATGGAATTAGGTGATAAAAATGATTAATATAAAAGAGCTAGAACACATAAAAATAAAAGAGTTGGAAAATCAATATCCTTTCATACTATCATTTTTTGAAAATAATAAACTAGATGTAGAAGAGTATGAAGAATATACGCTAGAAGAATATTTAAGCCATTTTACAGCAGAAGAAATTGATGAATGGGCAATAGATATAGAAAAGATAAAGTCAGATTTAGAATCTTATATTAATCAAATGATAGAATTTTTAGGACTAGAAGAAGATACAGTAGATTCTATAACTATAATTGCTGGTAATAATAAATATGGAGATAAAGAGAATTTTGAAGAGCTTACTATTAACAAAAGTGAAATTGTAGCTATAGTAGGTCCAACTGGTTCCGGTAAGAGTAGATTATTAGCAGACATAGAGTGGGCTGCAAATAAAGATACACCTACAGAAAGAACTATTCTTGTTAACGGTGAAACACCAGATAAAAGCCTTAGGTTTTCGACCAGTAATAAATTAGTGGCACAGTTATCTCAAAATATGAACTTCGTTATGGACTTAACTGTAAGAGAGTTTTTAGAGCTACATGCAAGAAGTAGAATGGTGGACAATGAAGAAGAAGTTATTGAAAAAATAATTGCAGCAGCAAATGAATTAGCTGGTGAAAAGTTTAATTTAGATACTCAGGTTACAGGATTAAGTGGTGGCCAGTCTAGAGCTTTAATGATAGCAGATACTGCTATATTAAGCACTTCTCCTATAGTGCTTATTGACGAAATAGAGAATGCAGGGATAGACAGAAAAAGAGCCTTAAATCTTCTTGTTAGTAAGGAAAAAATTGTTCTAATGGCAACACATGATCCTACTTTAACACTAATGGCAGACAAAAGAATAGTAATAAAAAATGGTGGTATTCATAAATTAATAAAAACAGATGCTGAAGAAAAAGGAATATTAAAAGAGCTAGAAAAAATGGATGATATTATTAGCAATATGAGAGCAAATCTTAGAAAAGGTGAAGTACTAAATAGTCAGGTTTAGTAAGATATATTCATTTGATTTTTATTTATAAATATATACCTTAAAGTAATAAAAATACAGTTTATATATAATAGCCCTCTTTTCAAATTGAATTTTGAGAAGAGGGTTAAATTATAGAGATGAAAGTTAGCATAAATATAGAGATTTATCAAAAATATTTAATGTATTTTGTTTTTTAAAAGAAGGAATTGGCGAATTATGTTAGAATATGTTAAATATTAAAAATAATTAATATTTATAATTATACAATTAAAACTTTGGCATAAGGGTAACTATACAAAAACAAAATATGTGAAAGCTGGTGGACTAATGGAAAATAAAAATATATCTATTAGAAGTATAATTATAATTTTATTTGTAGTTATTATGTTAACTACAGTAGGCATAGTAGGATATATTGTATTTTCAAGTTGGATGTTTTTCCGAGATGATACGATAATAGTTTTAATTTTAACTATTTTTAATTTTATATTATCAATAGCAATATACTCAAAGTTTAAAAATAAATTTTTAAAGCCTATAGATCATTTAATAGAAACTACAGAAAAATTTTCTAAAGGAGACTTAAATCAAAGAGCTAATATAGTAAGAAATGATGAAATAGGAAGAATAGCTAAAGCTTTTAATAAAATGGCAGATACAATAAGTATGCTTGTTAATGGCCTTGAAGATAAAGTAAAAGAAAGAACTATAGAGCTTGAAAAAACAAATAACAAATTAAAGGAAAGTAAAGATCACCTACGACTTATTCTAGACTCTACTGTAGAAGCAATATACGGAATTGATGTAGATGGAAATTGTACATTTTGTAATGCTAGTGGTATAAAAATATTAGGGTATAATAATCAAAATGAGTTAATTGGTAGAAGTATGCATAATCAAGTTCACCATAGCTTTAGAGATGGTAAACCAAGGTCTATGGATGAATGTAAAATTTATAATGTACTAATAACAGGGCAAGGAACTTGTTCAGATGTAGAGGTGTTTTGGAGAAAAGATGGTACAAATCTTGATGTAGAGTATTGTGCGTATCCTCAATATAAAAATGGAAAGATAGTAGGAGCAGTTATTACATTTACAGATATAACAGAACTAAATAAAAATAAAGAGCATATAAAGTATTTAACCCGACATGACTCTTTAACAGGTCTTTACAATAGAATGTTTTTTGAAGATGAATTAAAGAAGGTAGATACTAAGGAAAACCTTCCTATATCTATTATTTATGGAGATGTGAATGGACTTAAAATGACAAATGACATATTTGGACATGAAATAGGAGATAAGCTTTTAAAAAAATCTGCAGAAATTATGAAAAAAGTCTGCAGAGAAACTGATATTATTGCTCGCATAGGTGGAGATGAATTTACAATTCTTTTACCGAATACAGAGCAAAGTGATACAGAAAAAATTATAAAGCGAATAAAATGTGAATTTGCTAATGAAAACATTATAGCAATAAAAGCTAGTATTTCACTTGGTTGTGATACTAAGATAAGTACAGAGCAGGATATAGAAAGTATAATAAAAAATGCGGAAGGAAAAATGTACAAACAAAAAACATTAAATAGAAAAAAGATTAATTCTAATATTATTCAAACAATTATAGAGACACTTCATAATAAAAATCCTGAAGAAAAAAGACATTCAATTAATGTAAGTGAAACATGTAAAAAAATAGGTATGGCAATGAATCTTTCGGATGCAAAGGTTAGAAAACTAAAAGAAGCAGGATTTCTTCATGATATCGGTAAAATTGTATTACAAGAAAATTTACTTTGTAATAAAGGAAGTATGACTGAAGAACAGCAACAAAAACTACAACAACATTCTATAATAGGATATAGAATTTTAAATTTATTTCATGACACTATGGATTTAGCAGAAGTGGTACTTAATCACCATGAAAATTGGGATGGATCCGGCTATCCTAAAGGGTTAAAAGGTGAAGAAATTCCTAAACTATCAAGAATTATAAAAATAGCAGAAAGCTATGATACTATGATTAATGGAAAGTATAAAGAGGCTATGAGCAAAGAAGAATCTTTGAAAGAGATTAAAAGACAATCAGGAATTATATTCGATCCTCAAATTGTAGATGTTTTTATTGATTTAATGAAAGAATTTGATTAATCATTAGTAATAAGCAAATAAGAATACTAATACACAATAAAATGTAATATTCACATACAAAAATGACCAAGAAATGCGCTAGTGTTAACACCTAATTTTCTTGGTCATTTTGATATCTTTTTTTTTCTTTGTTTTATAAAAACAAAACACAATATAAATATTCCCAATAATAGAGAAGAATATTTTAAGTATGATTCAACTAAGTTAAAAATATACTTCCATTGATTTCCGAAAAAGAAACCTATTGAAAAGAAAGAAGTTACCCATAATCCAATACCTGCATATGCATATAAAGCTAAGTGCTTATAAGGAATGCGGATAATTCCAGTAAAATATCCAATAAACTGTCTAATTCCAGGAATAAAAAAACCAACTATAAGCAGCTTGTCCCCATATTTATCATAATACTTACGAGTTTTTTCTATAGAAGATGGTTTTAAAGATAAAAACTTTCCGTATCGTCCTATAAGAGGTAATCCTAGTTTATATCCAATATAATATGTAATAGTAATTCCTAATATTGATCCTAAAAAAGCCATAATTAAGGCAGAAAACTTATGTAAGATTCCTTTATAAGCTAAATACCCTGTATACGTTAAGGTGCTGTTACCTGGAGGAATAGGTAGAGCAATAAAATCTAAAGGTAATCCTAACAATAAAACCAAGTATCCAAACTGTTCAAATAACTTTTCTATTAGTGCTATTAGATTCATATATAGATCCCCTTATTCATAATTAAGTAAATTTTTGTATTTAACTTTATTATATTACTAGATATATATTATTTGCAATATTATATGAAAGTATTTAAGGTGAGTAAAGGTAATGTTAATTGATTTTTTAAAACCCATTTAAAGTATACTTTATAGATAACTAATTAATAAAAGACTAATATTATTTTTAGCTGATACGCTAGATATAATATTAGTTTTTTAATTTACTGCTCTTCCATAATTTTTTCAACTTCTCTAACAAATTCACTAGTTTTTATGCCAAGGTTTGAACAAATTGAAAAAATAACGTTTAAAGTGGGTCTTCGTTTTTGGCGTTCTAACATACTAATATAGGTTCTATCGATATTGCATCGATGTGCAAGTTCTTCTTGAGTTAAATTTGACTTAAGCCTATATTTTTTTAATACGATAGCCACAGCACTTTGTAATACCATAACATCACCTCAAAATCAATTGTCAAAGTAATTTCATTAATAGTCTACGGACTATAGTCTACAAGATAATAGTATGATATAATTTAAAATGTTGTAAATTTATTTTTCATTAATAATTTTACAAAATAAAATGTTGAATCTAGTAAAACTTAGTAATAAACTAAAGAAAGGAAATTTATAATGAGGAAAAAAGAAGTCGAAATGGTAGATCGAATTGAGAAGGTAAGACAGGAACTACATAAGTTGATTAATAGTCATAAAGAGAATATTCTAAATAAAGAAGTAGTAGAAAAGAGTAAAGAATTAGATAGATTATTAACAAATTATACTATAGAATGTAATGGACATAAATAGTATAGGATATAAAATAAAGTATTTAATAGAAATAAGTATAATATTTCACTAATAATATTAGAATGTAATGATTTTATTAATTTATAGAAGTTTAATAATTAATTAAAAAAGATTGTAATGCAGTCCCAAAAATAAAATGAATTGAGTTAGTACAGATTTTAAATATATTATGCAAGGTAGGTGGTTAGTTACCCAAGTTTTTAATATTTGCATAGGAGTTTAATAGTAAAAACAAATATAATAGGAGGAGTTTATACAATGAAAAATAAATTTTTTTGGGGAATATTATTTACATTTTGTTTAAGTGTGGTTGTATTTACTAATGAAAGTTTTGCAACAGAACAAACTGTAAAAGTTACATTACCAGAGTTTACTGTAAAATTGAATGGGAACGTAGTGAATAATCAATATAGAGAATACCCACTTTTAGTATATAAAAATATGACTTACCTTCCAATGACATGGTATGATTGTAGACTTTTAGGCTTAGAAACTAAGTGGAATAAAGAAGATGGTCTTAAAATTATTCAAAGTAATGTTACATCGTCTTATGTCCCATATAAAACAGAACTTAAAAATTTAAAAAGTTATAGTGCCACAGTACCTACATTTAACAGCTCGGTAAATGGAAAGGTAATAGATAATTCTGAAGAAGAATATCCGCTTTTAAGTTTTAATAATATTACTTATTTTCCTCTTACATGGGAATTTGCTCATGATGAATTTGGATGGGAATACATATGGGACAAAACAGAAGGACTTACAATAAATTCGAATAATCCACAATTTAAAACAGTAAACCTTCCTGAATATGCTACTGAAAATGATATTGCCTTTTTCAAAGAATATTATTACTTTGTAGAAACATTAGGTGATACAAACAAAGTATATAGAATACATGAAGATAATATGTCAAGTAAAGAATTAGTATATTCATATGAGTTAGATACTACGTATGGATTTAATAACAGAATAGGATTTATGATAAGAGATGATGAACTTTGGTTTTATTATCATATAGGTGGAGCTACAATGGGATCAGATATATACTGTAAGATAAATGATAACGGAAAAGCTACAGTAGAACATAAAGGTTATCTTGACTTTAAAAACACTCCTAATGGAACTTTGATTATAAAACAGTTTGTGCCTCCAACAGGTAATAATCTTGTACTTGAATCCTTAGATAAAGATAATAGAAATAAAATAGGAGATTCAAACCTTATATATGACTGGCATATAAATACTAAAGATCAGGGAATAGGTTATAATAGTAGTAACTCTACAACTGTAATTGGAAATGATGTATATGTGTTAGCTTCACCTTATCCAATAGGAAATGAAGATTTAAATAGGATTTATAAAGTAAATTTAGATACTAATGAAACAACAAAGATTATAGATTTTGAAGTAAATGATTTTAAAGTTATAAATAATAAGCTTTATTACATAAAATCTAAAGATAAAAGCTTATATTCATCAAATTTAGATGGAACAAATGAACGAAAGGTATCTGGCAATAAAATTAAAAATTATATTAGTTGGTATGGAGAAGTAGACGGTAATATATATTATACTACTGGTGAAAGAAGCCAAGTTAACCTTTATAAAGCAGAACCATCTAAAGAAGATATATTAGTATTAAATGAACCTTTAGAAAATGTTCAAATAGTGAATAACAAAATAATATGTAAACTTATAGAAGGAGAAGATTATGGAGTAAAGGTGCTTGATAAATCAGGTAATCTAAAACTAGCAATTACAGATCAAGTTGTAGATGTTTTTGTATATAAAGATAAAATTATTATGGTTTCAGCAGAAGGTAAATTAATAAAATTAGTAAATTGATTTTATCTATAATTTTACAGAATTGCAGAATTATGTGTTGTAATAAAAAAGATTAGATTTAGAATATATAATTTAAAGATTGCAGATAATAGTATAGAATCTGTCTACTATAAGGAGGGTTTATATGATGCGAGAAGGACTGATACCAACAGCACTAGGAACTGTAGTAACTGGAGCAGCTTTAGCGTCTAGAGCTTCCGATATGAATAAAAGAAGATTTAGAAAGCAAGATGCAGGTTCTATGATTGCAACAGGATTAGTAGGATTTGGTTTAGCTCACGTAGTATTAGGAGGTATAGACTTAATTCAAGGTAGATAGGTTTAGCAGGGAGAAATCCCTGCTTTTTTAGTGGGCACAAAATATATCAATATTAAAAATCTTTATGCACTTATGGAATATTAAAGTATTTTAAATTAAGGTAGTGTGAATTAATCTGTGATTTAATAAAGATTAATTTACACTATTTTTATATTTACTCTTATATGATGTCAATAAGTACCAGTATTGAGTATAGTAGTACAATAAATACTAACACTGTAGAAATAGTCCCAATAAGAAAATACTTATGATTTGGGAGGAGTGAAATGATTACACAAAAAAAGATGATTAGAAATATATTTATCTTGATTATATCTACAGTTGCTCTTATGTTAATATTTTATAATGGACTTATTGAACGAAATTATACAATATATACAGATAAGTTACTTAAAAATCAGTCTATGCGAGTAGTTCTTATTGCAGATTTACATAGTCATATATACGGTAAAAACCAGAAAGAGATTGCTGATTTAATCAGAAAACAAAATCCAGATTTAATAGGCCTAACTGGAGATATAGCTGATGATAGAGTTCCTATAGATGGAACTGAATTGTTTTTGCAAGCAATAAAAGATATTTCACCTATTTATTATGTTACTGGCAACCATGAAATATGGTCTGGTGAATTAGATTATATAAAAGATATATTTAGAAACTATGGAGTAACAGTTTTAGAGAATGAATATGAAAGGGTAAATATAAATGGGGTTAAATTTATTATAGGTGGTGTTGATGACCCTGCAATCGAGCTTTATAAAGAAAATAACTTTGATTGGGGCAAAGCAGTGTACCAAGCTTTTTTAGAGTTAGAAGAAAAACCTGGTTATAAAATATTGTTATCTCATAGACCGGAGCAAGTAGATATTTATAAAAATCTTAATTTTGATATGGTATTGTCAGGTCATTCTCATGGTGGTCAAGTTCGTATACCATTTTTAGTAAATGGGTTTTTATCGGCAAATCAAGGTTGGTTTCCAAAGTATTCAGGAGGAGTATATGAATACGATAATATAACACATATTGTAAGTAGAGGACTTTCTTATAATCCAAAACGTCCACGAATATTTAATCCACCAGAAGTAGTTGTTGTAGATGTTATAGGTACTAAATAATGATTTTTTAGAGTTTTAAAATAACTATATCTTAACAACTAAATTTAGTAAATATTTACTTAAAAGGAATTTAAAATCTTATGTAGAATATTTAAATAATAAATGAGTAGTTTAAAGGGGGTACCTATGGAAAAGACAGATAAAACTTTAATAGATAAAAGCGAAGCAAATACTGAAGTCAAAGAAGAAAAATTATTTTCTGTGTTAACAGGAATAACTTGGGTAGCTGGGATAATGGCTGGACTTTTGTTTATAACTAAGAATTATGGTTATGCATTTTTTGGTTTTTTGAGTATAGTATATATAACAGGATTTTTAATAAGACCTATTATCAATATTATAATAGATAGCAGCCACAGACTAATACCTTTAAAAGAAAAACTAATGCTAGGGTTTAAATTTTTGCTAGTTATTTTGGGAATTCAATCTTCATATTTAATTTTTTTATTTCCTGCATATGATCTATATTGGAGTTATTGGATTTTTATAGCTTCTTTTGTAGTATTAATATGTATGACGAAAAGAGAGAATGATAAAGATGAAGCTGATTTAGAAGAGGAAGAAGAAAAGTCAGAAGAAAAAATAAAATGGTTGGGAAAGTTTAAAAAGATAGGTTATTTATTTTTACCTATAATAGTAGCTGTTCCTAATTTTCTTCAAATGTATACTCCTGAAAAGGCAGTTACTTTAGGCGATTTAGATATTCCACAGTATATTACGCTAGAAAAGATTATTCAATCAGATACAACTTATAATAACACTTCATATTTAAATAATTCAAGACGAAAGATAAACATTAAAGATAGAGAAATTCTTAAAGAATTAATAGAAAGATTAGAAGGAACAACTATTAAAAATACTCGATATATAGATGAATTAAACTATCTAAAAATGCAAAGGTTGGAAACTCATTATTATAGAGGACATTTTTATTATGAAGAAACTGGAATTGTCTACAAAGACATTTACGAAGATGATACTAAAGATAAAGTAAAATATATTTATGGAATAGAAGTTTTTCCTAATAATCAAGTTTATTTAGTACTTCCCACAGGGAAAAGACTAGATACGGAAAAATTTAGGATCCAGTTAGAAGAAAGTTTTTTAGATGAATTAATATAAGCTAGAAGAATACAAGAAAGATAGTCTTTTCAAAGTTAAAAGCGAGAAATGGTTTTATTTAAGAGGAGTTCTAAAAGGTTATATAGAATATTGCATTTAAAATATGAGTAGAATAAATAGATAAGGATATTATTCAAACAATTATTTAATATAAAATAGGAAGGGTGTTAATATGAATATTTCAGAAATTGAAGAGCAGTATCGTTGGGATCTTACTAGTTTATTTGCAAATGATGAAGAATGGGAAAAGTCATTTAAAGAGGCAAAGGAAAAAGGAAAAGAGCTGAAAAAATTAAAAGGACATATATTAGAAAGTCCAGAAAAATTACATAAAAGCATTGTAGAAAGTGAAAAAGTTTCTAGAATGGTTAGCAATGTAATAGTTTATGCTAATTTAAAAAGAGATGAAAATACAAAAAATCCTACATATCAGAGTATGGCTTCTCGGGCAGAAAAGCTTGCAACAGAAATTCAAGAAATAGAAGCATTTTTCATTCCAGAAATTTTGCAATCAGATTATGAAACTGTAAAGGAAATGTTAAATTACGAACCACTTAAAATTTATGATCAATTTTTTAAAGATTTATTTAGACGTAAAAAACATATTCTTTCAGAAGAAATGGAATCAGTGTTAGCAAAAGTAGGAGAATTAGGTGGTGCACCTAGTAACGCATATAGTATGTTGCTTAATGCAGATATGACTTTTGAAGATGCAATCGATTCTAAAGGAAAGCCTCATAAACTTACTAATGGATCTTATATATCACTTTTAATGTCTTCAGATAGAGAATTACGTAAAGATGCATTCAATAAATATTATAAAGTTTATAAAGGTCATATTAATACTATTGCTAGCTTAATGCAAAGTGAAGTAAATAAAAATATATTCTTTAGTAAAATGCGCAACCACTCATCTGCTAGAGAAGCAGCATTATTTCAAAATAATATTCCTAAAAGTGTTCCAGATAAATTAATAGAGGCAGTAAATGATAATTTAGAAACTTTTTATAAATATATGAAGCTTAGAAAAAAAGTATTAGGTGTAGAAGAACTTCATCTTTACGATGTATATACACCTATTGTACCAAATGTAGAATTTAAAATACCTTATGAAGAAGCTAAAAATACTGTAATAGATTCATTAGAAATTTTAGGAGAAGATTATCAAAATACTATTAAATCTGCATTTGATGAAAGATGGATAGATGTTTATGAAACAGAAGGAAAGCGTTCTGGAGCATACTCTTCAGGTACATACGATTCTAAACCATACATTCTTTTAAATCATAAAGATAATATGAATAGTATGTTTACCTTAACACATGAATTAGGACATTCTTTGCATAGTTATTTAACAAGAAAGAACCAACCTTATGTATATGGAAATTATTCTATTTTCTTGGCAGAAGTTGCGTCTACTACTAATGAAGCATTGCTTAACGATTATCTCCTTAAAACTATAAAAGATGAAGACAAAAAGAAATATATATTGAACCATTATTTAGAGCAGTTTAGAGGAACTATTTTTAGACAGACTATGTTTGCAGAGTTTGAAAGAGATATTCATGAACATGCTGAAAAAGGTGAAGCTTTAACAGCAGAGTTTTTATGCGATCATTACTTGAACCTTAACAAAAAATATTTTGGACCAGATGTAGTAATTGATGACGACATTAAATATGAATGGGCAAGAATACCACATATGTATTATAATTTCTATGTTTATCAATATGCTACTGGATTCTCTGCAGCTATTGCAATTTCAAATAGCATATTAAAAGAAGGAGAGTCTGCAGTAAAACGTTATATGGAGTTTTTATCTAGTGGGTCTAAAGATTATCCAATAAATGTTTTAAGAAAAGCTGGAGCAGATATGGAAACAGAAGAGCCGGTTAACAATGCACTTGAAGTATTTAAGACTGCTGTAGATGAGTTAGAATCATTACTATAAGTTATATATATATTAAACGTTTATTAATATTACTTTAATATAGATGTATTATAATTTATAACCTAATTTTATACAAATATATGTATGTTATAATAAAAAG
This sequence comes from Alkaliphilus sp. NP8, assembly GCA_015978205.1. Taxonomy (GTDB): domain Bacteria; phylum Bacillota; class Clostridia; order Peptostreptococcales; family Natronincolaceae; genus Alkaliphilus_B. Next base: position 114,206 of record JADWMM010000027.1, read on the forward strand.
GGTAGAGTATTCTACCCTTTTGTAATGCAATATAAAAACCATTAATATTTTGCAAAAATAAAATATGTTTTTGCTTTTGAAAGGAGAAATACATTGATTTTTAAAAAAGAAAGAGAAGAAATTGTAGAGTACGGAAAAAAATTAGTTCAGAATAACTTAACTAAAGGAACTGGTGGAAATATTAGTGTTTTCTTTAGACATGATAAATTAATGGCTATAACACCTAGTGGAATAGATTATTTTAAATTAAAACCAGAAGACATTGTTATAATGGATCTTGACGGAAAGATAATAGATGGAAAACATAAGCCATCGAGTGAATATTCTATGCATAAGATTTTCTATGAAAAAAGAGAAGATATAAATGCGATGGTACATGTTCATTCTACATATTGTACTACTTTAGCTTGTATGGACTGGGAACTTCCAGCTGTACATTATTTAGTTGCAATCTCTGGTGGAAAAAATGTTAGATGTGCAAAGTATGCAACATTTGGTACTGAAGAACTAGCTCAAAATGCATATGAAGCTATGGAAGGTAGAGCAGCAGTTTTTTTAGCTAATCATGGTTTATTAACAGGTGCAAAAGACTTACCTAATGCTTTTAATAAAGCAGAAGAAATAGAGTTTTGTGCAGAAATATACTATAGGACTAAAACATTGGGAGAACCTAAGATTTTAGAGGATAATGAAATGAACAAAATGTTAGAGTTATTTCAAAGTTATGGACAAGTAAAAGATAAATAAAATACTCAATCTAAATATTTAATGAAAAAAAGTGTAAAAGAAGGGCGGTAAATTATGAATCGAGTAGATAAAGATTTAGCATTTATGCTAAGATACGAAAATGTGGCTTGGTATGAAAATGGTAAAGTAAGAATATTGGATAGAAGAATTTATCCTACAGAAGTAAAATTTGTTACATGTAATACTCATGGGGAAGTAGCACAGGCAATTACAGATATGGTAACTCAAAGCGCTGGACCATATACTGCTGCAGGAATGGGTATGGCCTTGGCAGCATATGAGTGTAAAGATATTTCTTCTAAAGACCAGATAAAACATTTAGAAGATGCTGCTTATAAGATGGCTAATGCAAGACCTACAACAGCTAATAGAATGACTTTAGTAGTAAATGGATGTTTAAAAGTTGCTAAAAATGCAATGGAAAGTGGAAAAAAAGTAGATGAAGCTATTTTTAACCATACTCTTAATTCTATTAATAATAGATATAGGAGAATTGGAATTGTAGCTAAGTATTTAGTAGATATGTTTCCTAAAGATGGAAATATTATGACGCAGTGCTTTGGTGAAACAATAGTAGGTATGATGCTAAAAGAAGCTAAAAAACAGAATAATAATATAAAACTATTTTGTCCAGAGACTAGACCTTATCTTCAAGGAGCAAGATTAACTGCAAGTGTAGCATATGACCAAGGTTTTGATGTAACTGTAATAACTGACAATATGCCAGCATTCGTTATGCAAAATAAAAAAATAGATGTATTTACATCTGCAGCAGATTCAATATGTTTAGACGGACATGTTGTTAATAAAATTGGTACAATGCAAATGGCAATTGTAGCTAAACATTTCGGAATACCTTATTTTGTAACCGGTATACCAGATAAAGATAAAGAAACTATTTCAAAAGTTAAAATAGAAGAAAGAGATCCAAGTCAAGTTTTAGAGTGCAGGGGAATTAAAAATACTATGGAAGGGGTTAAAGGGTATTATCCATCTTTTGATATTACTCCACCTCACTTAGTAAGCAGTGTAGTTACAGATAAAGGAATATATAGCCCTTACGATTTAAACAGATATTTTGAAAGTGATGTTGAGGATTATTATTAAATATTACACTATACATTGAATATAAGGAGATGATGAATTGTCTAAATTTAATTCTCATTTTAGAATGAAAGAAGAGGATGCTATTTCTTATGCTAAGGAAAATTTAGATTTTTTTGATAAAGGAGCAGTACTAAAAGCAGCAGAAATAGGAGATGGAAATATAAATTATGTTTTTAGAGTTTGGGATATAGATTCACAAAAATCTGTTGTAATAAAGCAGGCAGATACTTTACTCAGATCATCAGGAAGACCTTTAGATGTAGATAGAAATAGAATAGAAGCAGAAGTGTTAATGATGCAAGGAAAATTAGCTTCTGAAATTACACCTAAAGTATACAAATATGACCCTATTATGTGTGCAGTAATTATGGAAGATATAAGTGACCATGAAAACTTTAGAAAAGCCTTGTTAAAAAGACAAACTTTTCCTAAGTTAGCAGATCATATTAGTGCATTTATTGTAGATACTCTATTACCAAGTACGGACCTAGTTATGGATTCTGGACAGAAAAAAGATAATGTAAAAAAATACATAAATAAAGATTTATGTAAAATATCTGAGGATTTAGTTTTTACAGAGCCGTATAAGGACTATAAAGGTAGAAATGTGATTTTAGAAGAAAATTTAGAGTTTGTAAAAAGAGAACTTTATAATGACAAAAAAATAATGTTAGAAGCAGGTAAATTGAAAAATAAATTTATGAATAATACTCAAGCATTAATTCATGGAGATCTTCATTCAGGCTCAATATTTGTAACAGAAGATTCTACAAAAGTGTTAGACCCTGAGTTCGCATTTTACGGGCCTATTGGATATGATTTAGGAAATGTAATTGGAAATTTATTTTTTGCTTGGGTTAATGCTTATGTAACTGATAATGAAGAGAAGGAATTTTTAAACTGGGTTGAAAAAACTATAGAGGATATTGTAGTTCTATTTAAAGAAAAGTTTATTAAACTATACAAACAAATAGTAACTGATGTAATGGCAAAAGAAATAGATTTTATGGAGTGGTATTTAAAACAAATATTATGTGATACTACTGGTTTTGCAGGTCTTGAAATAATAAGAAGAGTAGTTGGAGATTCAAAAGTAGCAGATGTAACAAATATTAAAAATGTTGATGATAGAATAAAAGCAGAAAGAGTGCTTATAAAAATAGGTAAGTCTTTTATAATAAACAGAAGTAACTTTCAATCTGGCAAAGATTATATTAATGAATTCTATAATAATATATAAATAAATTATTTAGAGCTAATCTTATAATTTTTGTATACAGATATATTTATTATTTACTATTCAATATGCAATAAAAAAATGATGCTAAAAAATGAAAATATGGTTTTGATTTAAATACCTCTAAACAAATGCAACACAATATACAAAACATGCATTTGTCGATGAATTCGTTAAATTAAACAAAGTAGCATTTTAAAAATTAATTTATATAATGTTGAAAATTCAATCTTATAATAAACGAATTTATATAAATTTGACAAGCATTTGCAAAATTGTTATTATATAAACACAATAATGACAAGAAATAATATATATTTGTCAATTATTGTTAAAAAAATAACCGATATTCAATATAAGATAGTCAATTTTTATATTGAATACACAAAAAAAGGGAGCGGTATTTAATGTTAGAAGACAGTTGGGCCATATTAGCATCATTTATATTGTATTTAGGGTTTATGTTAGGAATAGGTATTTACTATTATAAGAAAACATCAAACTTATCAGACTATGTATTAGGAGGAAGAGGGCTCGGAAGTTGGGTTACTGCAATTAGTGCACAGGCATCAGATATGAGCGGGTGGCTTTTAATGGGACTTCCAGGAGCTGCTTACCTTACAGGTATGGAATCAATATGGATAGCAGTTGGTTTAGCAGTTGGTACATTTTTAAACTGGCAATTTGTTGCTGTTAGGCTTAGAAAATATACTGAAATAGCAGGAAATTCTTTAACGCTATCATCATATTTTGGAAATAGATTTAGAGACGAGAAAAATATTTTAAGAATAGTATCTTCAGCAATAATTGTTTTTTATTTTTCTATTTATACAGCTTCTGGATTTGTAGCTGGAGGAAAACTTTTTAGTACAGTATTTGGTTTAGATTATACACTAGCTCTTACAATAGGGGTTATAGTTATTATAGGATATACATTTTTAGGTGGATTCATGGCAGTTAGTACTACTGATTTAATTCAAGGGATCGTAATGTTTTTTGCAGTAGTAATTATACCATCTATTGGAATTTATATAAATGGAGGAGCAGCTGCTACTTTAGATAGCATTAGAAGTTTAAATGCAGAATTTTTAAATCCATTTACAGATGTAAATGGTAATGCTTTAGGGTTACTAACAATAATATCATCTTTTGCATGGTGTTTTGGATACTTCGGTCAACCTCATATCTTAGTTCGTTTTATGGCTATTAAGTCATCATCTCAAATCAAAAAATCAAAAAGAATTGCAATGACTTGGGTTCTTATAAGTTTAGGGGCAGCAGTTATAGTTGGTATGGTAGGAAGTGTAATTATTCCAGAATCATTAGTAGACTCAGAACAAGTATTTATGGTTATGATTAATGGCTTACTTCCATCAGCTTTAGCAGGTGTATTTTTGTCAGCTGTATTGGCTGCAATTATGAGTACTGCAGATTCGCAACTTTTAGTTACTGCATCAGCTTTTTCTGAGGATCTTTACAAGCCACTTATTAATAAAAATGCAACACAGAAGCAGCTTTTAAACGTAAGTAGAATTGCAGTGTTAGCAATATCAATAATTGCTTATGTAATAGCATTAAATCCAAATAGTTCAGTATTAGCAATAGTTGCAAATGCATGGGCAGGATTTGGATCAGCCTTTGGACCAGTAGTTTTATTCTCTTTATTTTGGAAGAAGATGACAAAGGAAAGTGCAGTAGCTGGAATGGTAGTAGGTGGGGCAGTAGTGTTTATATGGGGAAATATGACTGGCGGAATTTTCGAATTATATGAAATGGTTCCTGCATTCTTCTTATCTTGTATAGTAATTGTTATAACTACTCTTTTAGGCAAAGAACCTTCAAAAGAAATACAAGATGAGTTTGACTCTGTTATGAGTAGCGAAGCATAGTAATAAAAATATCAACGTTATTTATGAAAAGGGGGATAACATGAGAATTCCTAAAAAAATTAGTCTTGCGAATTTACCTACCAAGATTGAAAAATTAGAAAAACTTTCTAGTACTTTAAGAGGTCCACAAATCTATATTAAAAGAGATGATCAAACTGGAACAGAGATTTCAGGAAATAAAATAAGAAAATTAGAATTTGCAGTACAAGAGGCTATAGATAAAGGTTGTGATATGCTCATTACATGTGGTGGTGTTCAATCTAATCATGCAAGGGCTACAGCTGCTGTTGCTGCAAAATTAGGAATGTCTTCTTATTTGGTTTTAAGAGGGTCGAAAAAAGAGGAATTAGAAGGAAATTACTTTTTAGATAAAGTATTAGGAGCTAAAATTCGTTTTATTAGTTCAGAAGAATATAGTAACAATTTGATGCAGATTATGCAAGAAATAAAAGAAGAAATGATTAGTAAAGGGTATAAGCCTTACATTATGCCAACAGGAGCTTCAAATGGAATTGGTACTTTTGGATATTATGCAGCAATGGACGAAATTATTAATCAAGAAAAAGAAATGGGTATAAAATTTGATGCAGTAGTTACGGCAGTAGGATCAGGTGGAACTTATGCAGGACTTTTTCTAAGAAACAAGATGTTGAAAAACAATACAAAAATATATGGTATAAATATATGTGATGATGCAGAACATTTTAAAAATGAAATTAATGATATTTTATATGAAAGCTTTGAGTACCTAGAAGATAATATTGATTTTTCTAAGGAAGAAATAAATATTATTGATGGATATGTAGGAGAAGGATATGCCTTAAGTCGTTCTGAAGAACTTGAATTTATCTATGAGTTAGCAAAGTTAGAAGGTGTTATATTAGATCCTGTTTATACTGGAAAGGCTATGTACGGATTGGTAGATCAAATAAAAAAAGGTGTATTTAAAGATTTTAAAAATATATTATTTATTCATACTGGAGGATTATTTGGTTTATTTCCAAAACGAAATGAATTTATAATTGAAGATAATATTTAAAAGTGAAAATTTAGACTACTAATAAAAGGATTGATTTCCAAATATAAACATGTTAGAATGATTCTGATAAAAAAATAACAAAATAGGAGGATGGAAATGAAAAAATTAACTTTATGGTTGCTTGTATTTTCTTTAATATTTACATTTGGGTGTTCTGCAAATACCGATAATGTAGATGAAGATATTTCAAGCACTGACTACAAGGAATCTACAAATACATATGAAGGTACAGGAATGGGCTATGGCGGTGAAATTACTATTGAGCTAGTTACTGAAGAAGACAAAATGGTAGATATTAAAATAGTATCTGAAGAAGAAACAGCTCCTGTAATGACTAGAGCATTTCCAATAATAAAACAGAGAATTTTAGAAGCTCAAACTCCTGTTGTAGATAGTGTAAGTGGAGCTACTTTTACATCTTTCGGTGTTAAGAAAGCTGTTGCAGAAGCTGCTAAGGAATACGGTAAGGACTTTGGAAAGATAACTTTAACTACTCAAGGTCCTGAAACAGAACGTAGAGATTTAGAACCTGTAGAAACTAAGCTACTTATTGTAGGTGGAGGACCTTCTGGACTTTCAGCAGCAATAAGTGCAAAAGAAGCTGGGTTAGATGATATTATATTAATTGAAAAACTAGATATTTTAAGTGGTAATGGTAAGTTTGATATGAACTTCTTTGATATGATTAATTCAAAAGCTCAAAAAGAAGATGGAATAGACATTACGCCAGAAGAGTTTGTAAAAAGTAAGGAATCAGCTTTTGATTCTGAAGAACGTAAAACTGTATGGGCTCAAGGAGCAAGTGAATTAGATGAATGGTTAAGAAGCTTTGGCGTTAATTTGAATCATAACTATGGAGATACTAGCCATATGGCAGAAAGTGATGCTTATGCAGGCGAACATATTCAAGATGGAATGGAAAAAAGAGTTGAAGAATTAGGCATAGATGTTCGCACTGGAACAAAAGGTTTAGATTTAATATTTGAAGAAGGTAAAGTTGTTGGTGTTAAAGTACAACAAAAAAATGACTACTATGATATTTTAGCAGATGCTGTAATCGTTTCAACTGGTGGTTTCTCTGCTAATGAAGATATGTTAGAAAAATATGCTCCTGGTGCTGAAATAGTTGAAACTTCTAACCAAATGGGAGCTACAGGAGATTTTGTACCTGTATTTGAAAAAAATAATATTCCATTAGAAAACATGGATGTACTTTCTGTATTTAAAATGATTATTAAAGACAGAAGAGATCTTACTGGAGCAGGGGATGGATTCATTTTTGTTAATAAAGATGGAGAAAGGTTTGTAGATGAATCATCTAGGGGTCTTGAACTAGCTCATACTATACTAGATCAACCTGATGGAGAAGCTTATTATGTGTACGATCAAAGACTTTATGATTCTGCGTATAGATTAAAGAAACATAATGACTTAGGATATCACGTAAAGGCAAATACTTTAGAGGAACTGGCGGAAAAACTAGGTATAGATGGAGATGCTCTTGTTAAATCAGTTGAAACATATAACAAAGCTATTGATGGAGAAATAGATGATCAATTTAGAGAAGAGCCTTTCACTGAAAGATTCAGTGAAACTGGACCTTATTATGGTGTGCAAGTAGAATCTGCAATCCATATGACAAAAGGTGGAGTAGTAGCTAATGAAAAAGCTCAAGTTTTAAATGGAGATAAGGAAGTTATAGAGGGGCTATATGCTTCTGGTGAAGTTACTGCTACTAGTGGGGCATATAGTAGTTCTGTAGTATTTGGTAGAATAGCTGGGAAACAAGCAGCTGAATTTATACAAAGTAAATAGTAAGATTTTATTGTTAATTAAAAATCAATAGTTAGGTAGCTAAAATAATAATAAGATAGTTCAAATTATGTATAGTTAAGTAAAAAAGACTTAGAAGAATACCAGAAGGTATGTCTTCTAAGTCTTTAATTTATTTTTATATTGCATGAGTCCTAAGTAACATGTAAAAGTATAAAAGGCTATGTTATTATAATAAACCTATCCTTCCAGGAAAGAAGGGAGGTGAGTCGCAATTGTCTCGACCAACACAAGACAAAGAGTACATAGTAAAACTTATAACAGCAATCGCAGCTTTAATTACAGCAATAGCAACATTAATATCAGTAGTAAAGTAGAAAAAGCAGGTGTTCACAGCACCTGCTTTTTCTTTTAGTCACAATTGTCCCAACACATATTTAATTAATATGTTTCTTATTCATAGTATACCATATTTATAACTTTTTACACAATAAAATAGAAATAATTTATAAACTAATTCTTTTTGTTTATATTAAGAATATTAACTCTATATAAATTTTAACTATAAAAATAGTAATAGGACCTATTACTATTTTTATAGTTTTTAATTATTTATAATATTTTAGTTACATAATGTTTTTCCAGCTATATCTAATGTTGCTTTTCTAGCTCCTCTGTAGGTAACTCAAGTGAATTTTATGTTTTTATTTGAATATTACTATTTTACAAACTCCTCTTTAATATTTACACTACCATCTTCGTATTTAGAAAATCTGCCCTTGTTTTTTATATTAACAGGGTCACTTCTATCCCAAGGCCAACCACCAAATTTAGTAGCATTATAATCTGAATATGCTTGTTTAATTTCATCCATATTATTCATTACAAATGGACCATAATTCACTACAGGTTCATTTATAGGTTCACCTTCTAATAATAATAAGTAGCTATCTTTTTCACCATTTACAATTTCTATTTCCTCATCTCCAGCTAATTTCAAACTACTATTAGTTTTTATAATGTTATTATCAATAGATATATTTTTTCCTTTATAATAATATAAATTTCTATTTAAAGAAGAAGAAATACTTGGCAAAGTAAAGCTAGCACCTGGTTCTAAATGAATAGTCCAAATTCCAACATGGTTATCTTTGTTATTAGCCCAGGAATTAGGGTTAGGGTCTAAGCTGTCTACATTTTTATAAGAGCCTGCAATTACATTTATTGTAGCTATATTTCCAGAATCATTTTTTTCTTTTACAGTTGGGATATCCTCTGCCCATAACATTTTATAACTAGGTTCTACAAATTTATCTTTAGCTGGTAAGTTTAGCCATATTTGAAATAACTCCAAAGTGTTCTCCTTATCGTCATGTACTAAAGGGAACATTTCTGCATGTTGCATTCCACTTCCAGCAGTCATCCATTGAACATCACCAGCACCGTATCTGCCAGTTGCACCTCTAGAGTCAGAGTGGTCTACATAGCCTTGAAGAACTACAGTTACTGTTTCAAAACCTCTATGTGGATGCACTGGAAATCCAGGAACATTTTTACCGTGATACATCTTCCAGCTATAGCTAAGGTCAAAATCATTTCCTATGTTTCTTCCATTTAATTCTGATTTATCTACTTCCATATTTCCATTTCCACTAGGGTAATAATCTATATGATGCATTCTTGCTAAGTATGGATCTCCTACATCTTCTCGAAACTTAAAATCTTCTATGCTAATAATTTTTTTATCCATTTAATCCCCTCCATTTTATAAGTTATAAAATTTATATTTATATTTATACCTATTATAAAGAACATTAAACTTATTCATATGGGATTAATAAATAAGTTAAATAAAAGTAAAAGTTAACATACTTAATATTCTTATTGTAGTAATGTATAATAGAAATAATAAATCCATATATGTTAGTCTTATTAAAGATAGTATAATATTAATATATAGAAAAAACATTCACACAATTTAATAAAGGAGAGATAAACTTGGGTAATAATCATAATTTAAAAGCAGGTAAGAAATATAAACATTATAAAGGAAATGAATATTTAGTATTACATTTAGCTAAACACACAGAAACAGAAGAAGAACTAGTTGTATACAAAGCATTGTATGGTGAATATGGAATCTGGGTAAGGCCTTTAGATATGTTTTTGGAGGAAGTTGAAGTAGATGGCGAGATGGTAAAAAGGTTTTCTGAGGTAGAATAGTGCTAGATTTTAAATACGATAAAAAAACTATAGAAAAAAAGCGTAAAAAAATATCTAAAGAATTAATGAATAGGTCTAATAACATAAATAGCCATGGAATTAAAGAAATATCTAATGAAGATATAAAAATATTATTTAATCTCTACGATAGCATATTTCTAGATAATTGGTTTGAAAATAATTTCCAAGGAAATTTTAAGTTTTCACTATCTAAGCGCATGACTAAAAGTGCAGGCTATACCATTTGTCCTAAAAATATAAGCGAATTAAATCCAAAGGATATAGTTATTGAAATACGTATAGGAATAAATTTATTTTTACAATATGATGTTTTAAATCAAATTAAGTTAGTAGGAGGAATAGAAACCCACAATAGCCTTGAAGCATTGCAGTTAGTTTTGGAACATGAGATTTGTCACGCTATAGAATTTATTAGCTTTTATAAATCTAGTTGCAGGGGAAATAGATTTAAAGTACTAGTTAATAATCTATTTGGACATACCAGCAGCTATCATCAACTTCCTACAAGTAAAAAGTTAGCAAAACACATGTTTAATTTAAAAATTGGAGATAAAGTATTGTTCACTTATAAAAGTAAGCCTTTAAATGGTTTTATTTATCGAATAAATAAAAGAGCAACAGTAATGGTAGAAGATAAAGTTGGACAATATGTAGATAGTAAAGGAAATAGGTATACTAAATATTATATTCCTTTAGATAAATTAGAAACGTTACAAACTAAGTGAACCAAAGATTCAGTTCTATTGGTTACAATAAGGAGGAAATTCAATTGAGATCACCAGATTTAATCGAAGTAAAAAAAATTACATTAAGTAATATACCATGTTTATTAGTAAGACCAAAGTCATTCAAAGGAAAGTTACCTACGTTATTTCATTATCATGGATGGAGTTCGAAGAAAGAAAATCATAAGTTTTTTGCTACTACTGTATGTCAGTATGGTTACCAGGTTATTTTACCTGACTCTAATTATCATGGAGATAGAAATCCTTTAAAAGAGTATGATGTTAATAACTTAAAAGAGTATTTTCCTAAAATTATAATTCAGTCTGTAGATGAGTTTAGTAGGATAAGAAAAGAAGCTGAAGAATTGTACCATGTAGATGAAAATAGGATTGCAGTATCTGGAAATTCAATGGGCGGGTTTATTACTTCTAGTATTTTTGGAAAAAATGTAGACATTAAAGCTTTAATATGCTTAAACGGAGGAAGCTCTTGGAAAAAAGCAATAGACATATTAAAAGAAATGGGTGAATTCGATGAAGAATATAATGTATATACAGAAGAGATGAAAAATTTTGATCCTCTTACAAATAAAAACAAGTTTTATCCTAGACCCATTCTAATGCTACATGGTGATTCAGATACATTAGTTCCTATAGATATTCAAAGATATTCTTATGAAGAAGTTTATCCATTATATAAAAAAGAGCCTGAAAGAATTAAATTAGAGGAGTATAAAAATATAAATCACCATATTAGTATAAGTATGGTAGAGTCTACAGTAATGTGGTTAGATAAATACTTATAAAAAAAGTGGAAACATTAGAGTTATGGGTTAGTTACAAAAAAATATATTTTAAATCAACTTTCGACAAAAATATACAATATAATATGTTAAAATAAATTTACAGTTAGAATATATAGCTTTATAAAATCAACTTTGATAAATAACATAATGTATATGGAGGCGGAATTGATTGAAAATTATAATATATATTTTACTCATAAGTTTAGGTTTAGGAAATGTTCTTCAGTACTACAAAATAAAGGAGCATGAGAAAGAATACAAAGCTTTAAATAAAGAAACAAATTTATATAGAACTATTTTAGAAACTATACCTATTGCAATTTTTATGCATAATAAATTAAAATTTGAATTTGTAAATAAAGAAGGGGTAAAAGTTTTTGGATTAGATACTAAAGATCAGGTTATAGGAAAAACTTTAGATGATTTAATTAAAGTAAATATGGGAATTGTTGGCCGAAATAGGATGGAAAATGCGGTAAATAATGAACCTTTTGAACCTATAGTAGAGGAGTACCTTACAAGCAAAGATGGAAAAGTAATAGCTGTAGACCTTATATCTATGCCTATGAAATTAGAAGGAAAAACAGTAGTACTGAATGTAAGTAGTGATATAAACCGTAGAAAACAATTAGAAAAATTAAAAATAAAAGTAAAAGAAGAAGAAAAAAGATTAAAAGAAGCACTAGAACATGATAAGCTAAAAACAGAGTTCTTCTCTAACTTATCTCATGAATTAAGAACCCCTCTAACTCTTATACTAGGTATTGTTAACATACTAGATGAAGGATTGCAAGAAAATAAAATAGAAAACAAAACAATAAATGTAGACAATAAAATGCGGATTTTAAAACAAAATTGTTACCGATTATTAAGGTTAGTAAATAATTTAATAGATATAACAAAGCTAGATGCTGGATATTTTGAGCTAGAACTTGAAGAAGAAAATATAGTAAGTGTAGTAGAAGATATAACTATGTCTTGTGTAGAATACATAGAAAATAAAGGATTAGAAATTGAATTTGATACAGAAGTAGAAGAAAAGATAATAGCATGTGATCCAGAAAAAATAGAGAGAATTGTTTTGAATATTCTATCGAATTCTATTAAATTTACGCCTGAAGGAGGAAAAATTACTGTTAATCTATTTGACAAAGAAGACGAGATTATAATTTCTATTAAAGATACTGGAATTGGTATGCCAAAAGAAAAGATAGATGTTATATTTGATAGATTTATACAAGTAGATAAATCTTTTACTAGAAGTCATGAAGGAAGTGGAATAGGATTATCACTTGTGAAATCTTTAGTAGAAATGCATGGAGGAAGCATTTCGGTAGAAAGTGAGTATGGAAAAGGAAGTGAATTTATTATTAGATTTCCGGTAAAATACTTATCAGAAACAGATAAATATGAAAGAGAAATAAATATGTTTAAAGAAGAAGAAAAAAACGAAGGTAGTGTTGAAAGGATTAATATAGAGTTTTCAGACATATATAATTAATATTAAAAAGCCTTCATATTCAATATGAAGGCTTTTTGCATAAAATGTTATAAACAAAATACATATAAATTTTTAGTTTAGACAAAGATTTTTTAGTCAAAGTATTAAGTCAAGATTTTATAAAGAAATAATATGTAAATGCTCTAATAAAATTTTACATCCCATACCTATTAAAATAAGACCACCTAGTAGCTCCGATTTAGATTTAAATTTCAGACCGAATATACTTCCTACTCTTACACCTATAAAAGAAAACGCAAATGTGGTACTTCCAATAAATAAAGCCGCTGGTATAATATCTACTTTTAAGAAAGCAAAAGAAACTCCAATAGCTAATGCATCAATACTTGTAGCAATAGCTAAAAGCATCATAGTTTTAAAATGAAGATTACTACCACTAACGTCACAGGTTTCATCTCTAGATTCTTTAATCATATTAAAACCTATAATACTTAAGAAAATAAATATAATCCAATGATCTATGGAAGCTATACTACTATGAAATTTGCTTCCTAAAAAATATCCAATTAAAGGCATTAAGGCTTGAAATGTTCCGAAATATAAACTAACTATTAGTGAGTTTTTAAAATTTATATTTTTTAAAGCCAACCCTTTACATATAGAAACGGTAAAGGCATCCATAGATACACCTACTGCAATAAGAAATAATTCAATTAAACTCATTTTGATGCTCCTTTGTTTCAGACTAATACTTATTATAAGTTATTATTAACCAATAATCAACATTAACCTAGTCCCTACATACTATATATTACACATACAAAAATGAGGGGGTTTTTTCTATGAGCTGCTTCGATGATGCAGGGCCAATAGCATGGGGGTATCAGGAAAGATATATTGTTAATAAGGATTCACTTATAAAAACGGCTCATAAGCGTGCTTTAGATTCAGAAGAAACAAATTGAAAAAACAAATTAATTATAGGCTTAGTGGATATCACTAGGCCTATAATTAATTAAATTTAAATTTTACTTTAATTAACTATAAAAGTTCATAGTAAGTTCATATTCAATTTTTATAATAAAGTTAACATAACCCCAAAGTTATGGATGTTTATGCTTAATATAAATCAAAAATACAAACAATTACAATAAAGTGATATACTTTCATTAATAAATATGATTTTATATATTTAAATATATAATATCGAAAGAGGTGATATATATGTTTAATATTTTAGTAGCTGAAGACGATAGAAACCTTCAAAAACTAATGACGGCGGTTTTAAAGCAAAATGGATATAATGTTTTAACTGCGAAAGATGGAATAGAAGCCTTAGAAATATTAGATAAATCTCATGTTGATTTAATTATTAGTGATATTATGATGCCAAATATGGATGGGTATAGTTTAACTCGTTCACTTAGAAAGTCTAATTATAATCTACCTATTTTAATGGTAACTGCAAAAGAAACTTTTGAAGATAAAAAGAAAGGTTTTATTGTAGGAACCGACGATTATATGGTAAAACCTATAGACATGGATGAAATGATTTTACGAGTAGCAGCATTATTGCGTAGATCAAGAATTGTTAATGAAAAGAAACTATTAATCGGTAATATAGAGATTAATTATAATACTTTAACTGTTTCTAAAGATAAAGAGGCTTTGCTTTTACCTAAAAAAGAGTTTTATTTACTATTTAAGCTTCTTAGTTATCCAAAGCAAATATTTACAAGGCAACAACTTATGGATGAAATATGGGGTATGGATTCAGAAGCTGATGAACGTACTGTAGATGTCCATATTAAAAGATTAAGAGAAAAATTTGAAAATTACGATGAATTTGAAATTGTTACAGTTAGAGGATTAGGATATAAGGCGGAAATAAAGATATGAAAAAAATCTCTGTAAAATTAGCTTTGTTTTTTATATCCCTTATATGTATTTCTTCTATTTTATCTTTTTTCACATCTATTGTTTACACTTACAATGTGAACTATGAAATGAAACAAGATCAAGAGTTAATATCTAATTTTATACTAGAATTACATGAAAAAACAGATTTAAGCATAAATGAAATTTTAGAAATTACACCTAATTCTATGTACAATGTTGAAGAATTAGACGATATAGAACTACTTGAAATTAATAAAGAACAGTTAGAAAAGCTGCAAAATAATGAAATTATATATATGTCTGGAGGACAATTTGCAAGTATTTTTGCAGTTATGATGATAGATAATCATTATATTAAAATAAACCTTCATCCACATAATAATATTTTAAAAATAGTTGGTTCTCGTACATGGGTTACTATAACTTCATTTATTTTAACAGGAGCTTTACTAATTGTATTATTTGGAAGAAAGGCAGTAAAACCTATAGTAGATTTAACTTATGCTACTAAAGAAGTAGCAAAGGGTAATTTTGATATACAGGTTGAAAATAGTAGTAATGATGAAGTGGGACAGCTTACACAGAATTTTAATAAAATGACAAGAGAACTAAAAAATATAGAGTATCTTAGAAAAGACTTTATTAGTAATGTATCTCATGAGTTTAAAACTCCTATTGCATCTATTCAAGGATTTGCTAAACTTTTACAAAATGGCAATTTATCAGAAGAAGAAAAAGAAGAATATACAGATATTATAGTCGAAGAAACAGCTAGATTATCTAATCTTTCTTCTAATATATTAAAAATTTCAAAATTAGAAAATCAAGAAATATTAGAGCAAAAAGTTAAATTTTCTTTAGATGAACAAATAAGAAAATGTATTTTATTATTAGAATACAATTGGAATAAAAAGAATATTGAATTTGATATTGATTTAGATAGAATTGAATATTTAGGTGATGAGGAATTACTTCAACAAGTTTGGATTAACCTTATAAGTAATTCTATTAAATTTTCACATGATAATGGGAAAATAGATATATCACTTAAAAATTTAGATTCACATATAGAAGTTAAAGTTATAGATTATGGTATAGGTATGAGTAAAGAAACCGCAAATCGTATTTTTGAAAAGTTTTATCAAGGAGATAAGGCACATTCCTCTGAAGGCAATGGGTTAGGGTTATCTCTTGTAAAACGAATTTTAGACATATGCGGTGGAAGTATTACAGTAGAAAGTGAGTTAAATAAACAAACTAGCTTTATTGCTAATCTTCCACATAATAAATAAAAACTTATTGTAAAGGAAGTAATAATATGAATAAATTGTAAAGGAAGTAATAATATGAATAAAGAAAAAAAACCTAAAAAATCTGTGATTTATTATTACGGTTTAACATTGATTGTAGTAATGTTTTTAAATGCTTTTGTTTTTCCATTAATATTAGAGCAGAATATTAAAGAAGTAGATTATGGTACGTTTTTATCAGAAATTGAAAATCAAAATGTAGAAACAGTAGAAATACAAGATAATCAAATAATTTTTGTTGCTTTAAATGAAGAAAAAGAAGAGAAAATATATATAACAGGAAAAATGGATGATCCAGATTTAGTAGATAGACTTTATGATGCAGACGTTAAATTTTCTAAAGTTATTCCTAAAGAAAATTCTCCATTAGTAAACTTTTTACTAACTTGGATTTTACCAATTGGAATTTTTGTTGCTTTAGGAAGAATTCTAACAAATTCTATGCAAAAGAGAATGGGTGGCAACATGATGAACATTGGCAAAAGTAAAGCCAAGGTATATGTTGAAGCTGTAACAGGAAAAACTTTTGCAGATGTTGCAGGACAAGATGAATCAAAAGAAGCTTTAACAGAGATTGTTGACTTTCTAAATAATCCTAATAAGTATAAGGAAATAGGTGCTATTATGCCTAAAGGAGCCTTACTTGTAGGTCCTCCAGGTACAGGAAAAACTCTTCTTGCAAAAGCTGTAGCAGGGGAAGCAAAAGTACCATTCTTTTCAATTTCAGGTTCAGAATTTGTGGAAATGTTTGTAGGTATGGGAGCAGCAAGAGTAAGAGATCTTTTTAAACAAGCACAAGAAAAAGCACCTTGTATAGTATTTATAGATGAAATAGATACAATAGGAAAAAAACGTGGTAATGGTGGTGTAGGTGGTAACGATGAAAGAGAACAAACCTTAAATCAGCTATTAACAGAAATGGATGGTTTTAGTGGCGAAAAAGGTGTCGTTATTCTTGCAGCAACAAATAGGCCCGAATCTCTTGACAAAGCACTACTTCGTCCTGGAAGGTTCGACCGTCGTATACCAGTAGAATTACCAGATTTAAAAGGGCGAGAAGCTATATTAGAAGTTCACTCTAAACAAATAAAACTAGATACAGATGTTGACTTTAATGCAATTGCAAGAGCAACTTCTGGAGCTTCTGGAGCAGAACTTGCCAATATTATAAATGAAGGTGCTCTTAGAGCAGTAAAATGTAACAGAAAATATGTAGTACAAAATGATTTAGAAGAAGCAGTAGAAGTAGTTATTGCTGGATATCAGCGTAAAGGAGCAGTTATTTCTGCAAAAGAAAAAGAGATTATTGCATATCATGAAATTGGCCACGCAATAGTTGCAGCTAAACAGATGGAATCTGCACCTGTGCATAAAATTACTATAGTACCTCGTACTTCTGGTGCTTTAGGATATACTATGCAAATTGCAGAAAAAGAAAGTGTACTAATGACAAAAGAAGAAGCATTTAATAAGATTGCAACATATACAGGTGGTCGTGCTGCAGAAGAGTTAATTTTTTCAACGTACACATCAGGTGCATCTAACGATATAGAGCAAGCCACAAAACTTGCAAGAATGATGGTAACAAGACTTGGTATGAGTAAAGACTTCGACATGATGGGACTTGAAACAGTTTCTAACCAATACCTTGGAGGAGATTCGTCTTTAACATGCTCATCAGAAACAGCACATAAAGTTGATAAAGAAGTACTTGAAATTATTAAAAAAGCCCATGAAAAAGCTATTAGTATATTAAAAGATAATATGGATAAACTTCATGGGCTATCAAGATATCTGTTAGAAAAAGAAACTATAACAGGACAAGAGTTTATGAAAATATTAAATGAAAATTAAATAAATATAACGTTAAAGAAAGAATTAATTTTGAATTTAGTGGAAATATAAGAATAGCATAAATAAAACTAGATTTAGACACTAAAAACAAATAAAGCATTAAATATAATGGTTAAATTCCACTAAAAGGAGGCAAAAAATGGTTAATAATTCAGAAACAATAGAGTCACTTAATCAGCTTTTGCAAGGCGAATATATGGCAATAGAAACTTTTAATAACTTTATATCTAAGCTAGAAGATGAAAACTCAAAAGAGTTATTAAAAGAGGTACAGAAACAGCATAGGGAAAATGTAAGCACATTAGCAAGTCATATTCAAAATATAGGTGGCAGACCACATGAAAACTTAGGCATGAAGGGTACAATGGCAGATATGAAGATTAATATGGATTTAGGATCAAAAGCTGATACTAATGAAATAGTTGAAAAAGTTATAGCAGGAGAAACACAGGGAGTAAACATGGCAGAAAAGGTTTTAAGAGGTAATTTAGACGATAACTCAAGAAATATAGCGGGACAAATATTAGAAAACGATAGAAATTCTATTCAAAAATTAAAGACTTTAATGTAAGACAAAATGACCGTAAAAAAATATAATTAGTTAAAAAACTAAAATAAGAGGCACCTTAAATATTAGGCAGAAATCTAATGTTTAAGGTGCTTTTGTATAGGGGTTAATTTCTTAAAAAGTTTAATCTTCAGCTACCATTAAAATCTCATCTTTAGATAAATTATTTTTATAATAATCTTCTACAATAGATATATTAGGCAAGTTATTAAGATTTATATAAGTATTATTATCCGCTTTAATGTAGTTTTTATTTTGAGATAAGAACTTAAATCTTTCAAAAAGAAAATCATCTGTTACACCTAAAAAATCAGCTAGTTCACTAAAATTTAAACTTTTATCTCTAATTCCTTTTACAATTTCATCTACTGGAAGTAAAAACTCAGTGGCCCATTTTAATGCTAAAGCTTCTTGTTTATTTAAAGTTAATCTGCTTTTATAGCTGTAATATTCTCCAGTAGTATCTCCTATAGTGGTAAAATAATGCCCAACTTCTTCTGCAAGAACAATAAGAAAAAGCTTTTTGTCAGATACGATACTTTCATTAATTCCTATAACTGGTGGACAGTTTTCGGCTTTATAAAAAAGGCCTTGGATTATCTCATGAAAGCTTACATATTCTAAAAAAATACCCTCTTTGTTTATTACCTCCATAAGTTTTTCTAATTTAGTTTTTTCCATAGTATCCCCCTTTTTACTTAAAAATCCCCTGGAAAAATTACTTATTTCGACCGTATTTCTGCTTAATAAATTCTTTGAAGTTTTCAATCTCTTTCTTGGCTTCTTCAGGTAGATCATCTTCATAACCATCTTTTCTACTTAAAGCCAATGTTTCAACAGTATCAGGAATATTGGTTTTTCCTAAAAGATAATCTAAAGAAACATTAAAAAAGTCAGATAAATTGTTTAGAGTTTCAATATCAGGTTCTCTAATCCCTTTTTCGTAGCTACTAATAGTTTGTTGAGAAACTCCAAATACTTTGGCTAATTCTGCTTGGTTAATACCTTTTTTTTGTCGCAATTCTTTAATTCTAATCATTGGAAACATCACCTTATGTCTATTTTTATACAGTATACCACAAAAAGTTGTTAATGTATACAATGAAATGTTGTAAAAAATACTAATTTCATTGAATAACATCAAAACGTAGTGTAATATATAGTTAATAACAACAAAATGTATTAATTAAAAATAAAAAAACAACAAAAAAGAGTGAAAGGAGGACACGTTATGCGACAAAACCTTATTATATTGAGAGGTGATAAAACCCAAGAAGAAATAGGAAAATATATTGGTATATCCCAAAAATATGTTAGTGCTATTGAATTAGGAAAAAGGAATCCTAGTGTTAAAACTATGAAAAAATTTGAAAAATATTTTAGGAAAAATATGATAGAGTTGTTCCCAGATATTTTTTTGGATTGAAAAACAGCAAAATGTTGTATTTAAATAAAAGGGGGAAGGGGATTATGGATTCATTAGCATATAACTATTGTGCATTTTTCGAAGCCATATTAGATGAAAATAGTATACCAGATTTAATTTTAAATAAGTATGGGCTAATTAACTTAAATGATAAAGAGATTAAAAAAATTAAAACATTAGAAATGAAACGATTACATTTAGAAGAAAAACTAAGCTATAAAAAAATAGGACAAAAGTTTAACTTAAGCGACAGTGGAGTATACAGAAGAATACAAAGTTATGATAATAGGAACTTCAAAAATGGAAGAATTAGTGTATAAAAATACAAGTTTTGTAAAAGAAGGTGTTAAATATGGACAAAGGTTGGATTAGTTTATATAGGAAAATAATTGATCATCCATTATTCAAAGAGAAACGCTGTTTTTCAAAGTTTGAAGCATGGATTTATTTACTACTAGTGGTTAACCATAAAAGTAGTTCATTTATGTTTGGTAACGAGATAATAGAAGTAAAGCGAGGTAGTAAAATTACATCTATTAAAGAATTAGCTCAAATATGGAAATGGTCTCGAACAAAAACAAAAATGTTTTTAGAATTTCTTCAAAACGAAAATATGATTAGTTACACAAGTACATCAAAATTCACTACTATAACTGTTGTAAATTACGAAAAGTATCAAGATAATAGTATGGAAGAAAAACATGAAAAAGACATGAAAAAAACATCAGAAAAACATGGGAAAGACACAAACAATAATGATAATAATGTAAATAATGATAATAAAAATAATATACCTAAATACAGCACTGAGTTTCAGGACTTTTGGAAAGTGTATCCTAGAAAAATAGAAAAACAAAAAGCTTTTAAATGCTATAACAGATTAATAAAAGAAGGGTATACATCTCTTCAACTTTTAAAAGCAGCTAGTATATATGCACAGCAAGCTAAAAAAGAAAACAGAGAAGCTAAATATATAAAGCATTGTAGTACTTTTCTAGGACCTAACAAACCTTTTTTAGAATATTTAGAAGGTGGTGAAAGCAATGGAATTATTAATGAAAAAGATAGAAAAAAGAATGAATTTGATAAAAGTAAATGGCTTTACCAAGGATGAAGAAAAACAATATGACTGTCCTGTATGTAAAGATTTAGAATATATTATACAGGGGAATGTAGCTAGAGATTGTAAATGCAAAGAAGCTAAGAACTATAAAAGGATATTAGATAAGTCTGGAATAACTAAAGCTTTTATGAAAAAACGACTTTCAAACTTTAATACGAATGCTAAGCCTAAAGTAATAATAAAAGCAAAGAAGATGGCAGAAGATTATGTTGAAAACTATAATAATCTGCAGAATGAAAAACATAACAGTATAGCATTTTTAGGACAAGTAGGCTCTGGAAAAACTCATCTTAGTATTGCAATAGGAAACGAACTTATGAAACAGAATATAGCAGTTTTATACATGCAGTATAGAGAAGCAATTATAGCACTAAAGCAAAATATTATGGACGAAGCTTATTATCAAAAAGAAATAGCTAAATATAAAAATGCAAAGGTTTTATTAATAGATGACCTTTATAAAGGTAAGATATCAGCTACAGATAATAATATTATGTTTGAGATTATAAACTATAGATATTTAAAAGGTGCACCAATAATAATTTCAAGTGAATATACAACAGAACAATTATTATCCTTTGATGAAGCTATTGGAAGTAGAATAATAGAAATGTGTAGGGGAAGAATTATTGAGTTCGATGGTATAAAGCTTAATCATAGATTAGCTTTATAAAGTATTAAATACTTTATACTAGGGAGGAATAAATAATGAAAACAGATAAATTTCCGACGAAAGAAGAATTTAAAAATATTATATACGAATTAAAAAAAGAAAAGGCTATACATAAGGAAGGTGAGTATTTGGCTTATTTAAAGGATCAGAAAATGAGTAAAAAGCCAAGAAAACTAAAACGTGGATGTTCAGATCAAATAAGGATGTATAGATAGCTTATTGCTTGTAAAACTAACTATAAGCATAAAAAAAGATAAAGGAGATGCTATTTTGTATTAGAATTATAATTTTAATTCTATTTAGATTATAGCATTATCCTTTATCTTTATTTTGGCCATATTTAATTTCATATATTATTTTAATTATGGAATTTATGTTTTTTATACTGCTGTACTTTACCAGTATTTCAAAACTAACGATTCCAAATATATAACAAAGAGCCGTAAAAGATCTATAAGATATTCTATTAAGTATATATTCAGATAAACCATATAGTAATATAGTTACAGTTAAAGAAGATGTTAAAACTTTAAATATTAAAACTTTAGGTATTTTTTCTAGAAATGTGTCTAGCATGTCTTTAGAAAAAGCACCTAAAAAACAAAATACATAAATATAAGCAAGTAGAAGAAGCTCTTCTTGAGAAATTAACATTACTTTGTACCTTCTTTATTGCTTTCGATATTATATATAATATTTTGCAGAGTAGCTAAAATTATAAATGAAAAAAGTAAATTAAAAATATTTAATATTGGTGTTTTAGATAAAGCAGGTAAAATTATAGGATTTTTAGAAGTAATTTCTATAAAATATAAATCTTTATAACAGGAATATATATTCCAAGATAAACTTATTATAACCACACATAAAATACTAGCTATTATTTTAGTAATAGGAGTTTTAATATTAGGTCTTTTCATATATTTTCACCATCCTTGTTTAATATATTTAGGTTAATAAAGCTAACCTATAATTATTTTAAAAAAGACACAGCTTTTATTTAAGCTATGCCTTTTTTTATTAGGTACTAAACTGCTGTAGTTACATCTAGTTCTGTAGTGGCAGTTTCGATTAGTAAAGCACTATCTACTTCAACTAGATTACCAGAGTTAGAGTGAACTATGTTTTTAGTAACAATAAGATCCATTACGGTTTTTACTTCTTCTGCAGTTAGATCTTCTCTAGGAACACCTACTCGTATACTAACAGTTCTGTCCTGATCAGTTTTAAATATCATTCTAAGATATTTGTCCATAGCGTAACCTCCCTTCTTTTTAGTTTAAATGTACTATTTTTTTAAAACAAGTTATACACTATTTTAAGTGATTAATTATGCTTCTGTTAATTCACATCTTTCGTTTAAGTTAATGTTCTTTGGAGTGTAAGGATAAAGTCCAGCTACAGCAAGAACAACTTCATAAACATCATCTAAAATAGCATCTGTTTTAAACTTACTTATAGTTCTAGTCATATGCTCTTCATTTCCTTCTCCATCAAGTCCTGTAACAAATCTACAAGAAGCACTTCTAGTTTCATCTATTTTTACAACTGCCATAAAATTCACCTCCTTTCATATATTTTTGAAATCAATGTCACCTCCTTTCATAGAGAATACTTAAATATAAAGTTTTATAAAAGATTAGTAAAAATCATTTAGTATATTGAATTAGGTTTCTGAAAAATTAAAGCTTTTAAGTACTGTATCATTTTCTGTAAGTTCATCATCATATTCAATATGAAACAACTCTTCTTCATCTTCTGGGTCTAAAGATAAATCCTCTGTATCGTGATTTTGCCTATTTGTATTTTGCTTTTGTGAAGAGTTTTCTTTAGGCTTAGTACTATTTAACACACCTTCTTTAGGATATAATTTTTTCAGCTTTTCTCTTTCTTCTATTTCATCTATAGATAATTGAAGAGATTTTAGGTTTACTTTTACTTCTTCACTTGGTCTAAACTTTCGAATAGCAATTAGATTTTCATCATTAAGCTCAATATCACTCAGGGTAATAGTTATGGCTTGGTTCCACTTATCGCCATATACTTTGTTTGTAATATCTATCTTTTTTATTTTTGCAAATAGATTAGTACAAGGCATTTTGCACCTCCTTTTCTAATAACACTAATAACCACCTTTAAAATAATATTTATTAGGTCTAACATCTACATGAACAAAGTTAGAATATGTACCTATTCCAGTAAATCCAACTTCATCTGCAGCTTTAGCTATTTGTGTAGGGCTGTAACCTGGTGAGTAAATATCTACTGCCTTTCCTTTCATGTGATAACTGTTAGATGACCCACCTACATTTTTGTTGCATTCTGGAGTTCTGTAGCCAGATGTAATATTAATAGGATTATTAAGCTTGTCCCTAAGTAGTTGAAGCTTCTCTAATAATGTGCTGTCCAGTTTTACAACATATCCACCGTAATCACATTGAAATTCCTTTAGTTTGAAGTTTTTAGATATTTGGATATTGTTCATAGAAACCTCCTTTCATCTTAAGTCAGTATATTATACAGTATGAAAAGTGAATATTCAGTGGGGTGGGGGAAGTTTTGATAAAAAAATCAAGAAAGTAATATTAGTTAAATCTTTTAAAAGATTATTTATTTAATACTGATAAGAAGATTAAATATTTGAGTATATTTATATAATGTTTTTAAATATTGCTAACGAAGTTTTTACTAAATTGAATTTTAAGTAATGAAATAAAAATTTAAATTGAAAAAAATGTTAGGAAAGAAATATTAGTGAATAATTGATATTTAAGATAAGTTCAATCTGAAATAAATATAAAAGTGGAAAGAAAATATGGTGTTTTTTAGAATCTTTTTATTAAAATTTAATTGAAGTATTAAAAAGCAGATGAAATTATCATTTATATTAAAGATTTAATTATGTATTTACCTTAGTAATTAGAATTCAGAACAAACGTTTGAATTAAAACATTGATAATTCAAAAAAAATATGATACAATTACTTTATACATTATATAAGAAGGTGATAATTTGAGCAATAAAAATTGGGGTGGAGTGAGAAAAGGAGCTGGAAGAATACCTTTAGAACAAAGTGAAAGAAAAAAAGGTGTCAATATATATATAACAGAAAAAGTAAAAGAGGACATTTCTTTATATGGAATAGGAAATAGTTTTTCAGAAAAGGCAACGGAACTAATAAAAAGTGAACTTGAAAAAAGAAAATTTAATGATAGAAACATTTAAAATAAGGGAGATATAATATGGAAAAAATAGTATGTGAATTATTTGCAGGTGTAGGAGGGTTTAGGTTAGGTTTAAATAAAGCTTCTAATGGTTGGGATTTTGTATGGTCAAATCAATGGGAACCCAAAAGAAAATCACAAGATGCTTATAAGTGCTACATAAGTAATTTTGGACATAGTGATAATCATGTCAATATTGATATTAATAAAATTGATAAGTCAATAGTACCTGGACATAATTTGTTAGTTGGGGGATTTCCTTGTCAAGATTATAGTGTTGCAAGTACTGGTGCTAAAGGTATTCAAGGAAAAAAAGGCGTTCTTTGGTGGAGTATATATGAAACTTTAAAAGAAAAACATCCTCCATTTGTTTTATTAGAGAATGTAGATAGATTACTTAAATCTCCTAGCAAACAGAGAGGTAGAGATTTTGGTATAATACTAGCTTGTTTAAATAATTTAGACTACTCTGTTGAATGGAGAATTATAAATGCAGCTGATTATGGTTTTCCTCAAAGGAGGAGGAGAGTATTTATATTTGCATTTAAAAATAATACTAAATTTGGGAGTCAGATAAAAAAAGAGGATTTAAAAGAGTGGTTACATAAAACAGGATTTTTTCAATCAGAATTTCCTGTTCTAGAAGAACATAATGTTAAAAAAGAGAGTACATTATGTGAATTTAGCTATAAAGATTTGGTAGAAGTATCAGATAACTTTAGTTTTAAATTTTTAAATTCAGGAGTAATGAATAAGGGGAAGATATATACAGCAGAGACTTTGCCTAAATATGATGGAAGAATAACGATTTTAGATGAAGTATTAGAAAAAGAAGTTGATAGCAGATTTTACTTAAATAGTGAGTTGAAAGATTGGGAGTATATGAAAGGTTCGAAACGTATTGAACGTGTAAGTAAGACCGGTCATAAATATGTTTTTTCAGAGGGAGCAATAGCATTTCCAGATCCTATAGATAAGCCTGCACGAACGATGCTTACGAGTGAAGCTTCAAAAAATAGAAGTACCCATATTATTAAAGACCCTTATACGAATAGACTAAGAAAGCTTACACCAATTGAGTGTGAGAGGTTAAATGGATTTCCAGATAATTGGACAAATACAGGAATGTCAGAAAGGTTCAGGTATTTTTGTATGGGGAATGCACTTGTTGTGGGGTTGGTTGAAAAAATGGGTATAAAATTAAATGATATTTTTCAAAAAGAGGATTAAACAGAAGTAATATTACTTCTGTTTAATCTTTTTTGTAAACAAGAATTTTAGTTGATTATAAAATTCATAATTAATTAATTTTATCTTAGTATTTTTACTAATTACTTTTTGCTCAATACTTACAAAGTTTATTCATCTTTTTTTATTTGTTCTAATATAAACGAATTATTTAACCAAAAGCTTTGCTTAGGCATAGGTCTACCATCTGGTAACAAATAAGTATCATTACTATCCCTACCATGTGGTCTTACATGTGAGACAGGGTTGTCAGAAGCTGAAGGCAGATTGTTGAATGTTTTTTTACCAATTTTGGTCATCTGAACGCCTTCTTTAATTATTTTAACCGTTTTCAGCCAAACCTTCATTACTTCAGTATCAAGAATATTAATTGGCATATTCCAAAACATTGCTTTTTCTAGGATTAGATTATTATTTTCGTCAAATTTATAAATTATAAAGAAGAATTTTGTTTGCTCAAGCATTAATCTAAATGTTGAAGTATACCATTGTTCATTAATTAACTCCGTAAATTTAAATGATGGAAATGACATATGTTCAGCAATTTTTCCATTAGAATTAATACGTATAGACTTAACTTTAATATTTGCTTTTTCAAATTCTTCGGCTTTATTTGATTTTAAACCTAAAATTCTTAAAGCAACTTGAGTAGTTTTATTCTTAGAATTATTATTAACTTGAAATTCTTTACAAAGAGTGTCGATATCTTTACCATAGTGCTTAGATATTTTATAAAGAATAAAGTCTTCAAAAGATTTTTTTTCTAGTATAGAAGTATCCTTAATGATTGGTTCATATGTTTTTTTGTTTTTCATTATATAATTTCTTAGTATGTAGTTCATATATGTTGATTTTAAAGAAAATGCTCTTTGAGGAGCTTTAATATCAGAATATGGTTGAGATCTATAACTATCTTTTTTTCTACTTCCTTTAGTACATGCACCAAGATACATAGTGTCTCCTTCTGATAATTCGTGTGCTTTGCCTAATCGAATTTTTTCTACAATTTTATTCCAATCTTGTTCAATTATTTTTAAATCTTCCTTAGGATATTTAAATAGTTGAACGTATTTTATGAAAAAATCAAGTTTATTTGGAACATCAAAATCATGAAGATAGAAAATTAAAAGTAAAAGTTTGTTCTTATTTAGAAATGAACTAGTGTAAAAAGATTCATGTATAATACTTTCAAAGTTAATAATGTTAAGAACAAGTCTTTCCTTTGCAGAATAAGGTTTTGTTTTGCTTTTGTTTTTCTTGAATGGAGTTACTTTTAGTTCTACACCTGCTTCTTTAAAATCTGGGTCTTTATCTGAGTTTGGTTCATATTCAAAAAAATATTTTTCAATAAATTGACCTAAATTACCTTTTCCCTTATATTCTTCATATTTATCAGGTAGAATGTCTCTAAAAGTTTTATTAATTAATTGTTTTGCATATTTTTCAATTGATTCAGGCGAATATAAATCATATTTCATTAAGTACCTCCTAAAATTTATTATTAATAATCTAGAATATAAATGAATTTTATCAAAAATAATGTTTAATGTCTAATTTTGACATTTGGTATTGTATAAAGATAACAAAAAAAGTAAGATTTTCTAAAGTTATATTTATAAAAATTAAAATAATATTATAGGTTACTATTTTGTTAGACGTATTTTAACATAACTTTTATTTTAGAGTTACTAGATGATAATTGAGAAGAAAAGTTAAGTTATCTTATTTTATTTATTTTGATAAAATGAGATAACTAGAATAAAAGATTATCTAAGAGAAGACTTTAGAAAAAACCCGAAGTTAATTATAAATTTAATTAAAGGATTTTAACTTCCAAATATAGAATATATCTTCATGTAAAATCTATATTAAATTTATATATTGTTTTAATTTTTTAAAAACTACTTACAATAACGGAGGAATCACAATGAATGAAAAAATAAAAAAAGCTTCACCTTCTATGGATGAATGGCTTAAGGAAGCTAAAAAAGAGCCAAAGGCTTCGAAGGTAGGAATGTTTTTAGTACATAACGGTACTGTAAGGGAAACACCTAAAGCAAAGGTACGTTTAGGAGTAGATGATGGGTCTACAGTGAAAAAAATGGAATTTTCTTATGATGAAAAAAAAGTTAATTCAGCTATTGAGGAAACATATAAAATGGATGGTATATTTTATATTAAGGTTTGGCTTAATGAAGGTTTACTTGATGTGTGCGATGATATTATGTACGTTCTTATAGGTGGAGATATTAGACCACACGTTATAGATGGATTACAGTTCCTTGTTGAAAAAATTAAAACTCAATGTGTTACTGAAATAGAGCAGAAGAATTAGGTAACATAAAATATAAAAACATGACAGTAAAAAGGTGAAAAGTATAAAAAATTAAAAAAGTTAGAAAAAAGTTTGAAATTTTGAAAAAGTATGTTATTATGTATAAATAGTATTAGATATGTATAAATAGTATTTAAAATAAAATTAAATAATAAAGCAAACTTATCCAGAGAGGTGGAGGGACTGGCCCTTTGAAGCCCGGCAAATGCGAAAGCTAGTGCTAATTCCAGCAAACAAGTAATGTTTGGAAGATAAGTGTAGATTATAGAGATATACTATATCCACACTTATAAAAGTGTGGTTTTTTTATTTATAAAGATTAAAGTCTTATATTTAGAAAGGGGAAGAGAACATGAAAAAATATTCAAAAGAAACAATATGTATACAAGGTGGATATGAACCCAAAAATGGAGATCCTAGAATACTTCCTATTTTTCAGTCAACAACATACAAATATGATGATGCAGATGAGGTAGGAAAATTATTTGATCTTGAAGTTGAGGGCCATATGTATTCACGAATTAGTAATCCTACAGTTGAAGCCTTAGAGAAAAAAATAGCAGAACTTGAAGGTGGAGTTGGAGCTTTGGCTACTTCGTCAGGTCAATCTGCAAATTTAATTGCGGTGCTTAACATATGTAATGCAGGAGAACATTTAATAGCTATGTCAAATCTTTATGGAGGAACTTTTACACTTTTTACATCTACATTAAAGAAAATGGGAATAGATGTGACATTTGTAGATTATAAAGCAGATGAAGAAGAAATTCTTTCTAAAATAAAACCTAATACAAAGCTAATATTTGGAGAAACCATAGGAAATCCTGGAGTAGATGTTTTGGATATTGAAAATATAGCAAGGATTGCACATGATAATAAAATACCACTTATTGTTGATAATACTTTTGCAACACCATATTTATGTAGACCTTTTGAGTTTGGAGCAGATATTGTAACTCATTCAACAACAAAGTATATAGATGGACATGCAACAAGTGTAGGTGGAATCATAGTAGACAGTGGAAAATTCAACTGGATTGAAAGTGGAAAGTTTCCTCATCTTACAGATCCAGACCCAAGTTATCATGGACTTAGTTATACTGAGGAATTTGATATATTAGAGGATCTAGAGCAAGCATTAAGAAGTTAAAGAGGTGAAAATAAATGCCAGTAATAATACCACATGATTTACCAGCGAAAGAAATATTAAAGAAGGAAAATATTTTTGTAATGGATGAATCTAGAGCATATACTCAGGATATAAGACCTTTAAAAACTGCAATAATAAATCTTATGCCTAAAAAAATAGAAACTGAGACTCAATTTTTGAGGATGCTTTCTAATACTCCTCTTCAAGTAAATGTGGATCTTATAAGAATGAAATCCCATAAAAGTAGAAACACAAGTAAAGAACATCTACAGAAATTTTATAAAACTTTTGATGAAATAAAGGATAATAAATACGATGCAATGATAGTAACAGGAGCACCTATAGAAAAACTTGATTACTCAGAAATAACTTACTGGAATGAGCTAACAGAAATTATGGATTATGTAAAAGAAAATGTATATTCAACAATGTTTATATGTTGGGCGTCTCAGGCTGCTCTTTATCATTATTATAAAATACAAAAGCACCAAATGGATAAAAAACTTTTTGGAGTATTTGAAAATGAAGTTATAAAAGATAGTGTACTTACAAAAGGTTTCGATGATTTTTTCCATGTACCTCAGTCGAGATACACATATTGCAGTGAAGAAGATATAAATGATGTTGAAGAGTTAGAAATAATAACAAAATCAGAGGATGCAGGAGTTCATATTGCTGCTACAAAGGATAATAGACTTATATTTATTTCAGGCCATACTGAATACGATAAATATACATTAAATAAAGAATATAAAAGAGATATAGAAAATGGACATGAAATATATTTACCTTTAAATTATTATAAAGATGATAACCCTGAAAATAAAGTTATGGTGCGATGGAAATCTCATGGCAATCTTCTTTTTAGTAACTGGCTAAATTACTGTGTATACCAAAAAACTCCTTACGAAATAAAAAATATAACTAAAAAAGAATAATAATTATAATATAAAGGTTTAGGAGATATACCAACTGGTATTTATCTTAAGCCTTTAATAGTTTTTCTAACAATTTTAAATTATACTAAAACTGAAGGAAATCAAACATGAAAGAAGAATATATATGAGTAGAATAGTTAAATGTGGAAGAGTATTGGGTTAATATTACACAAATTAGAAAAGTGGGGTTGTAATGAAGTTAAAAAAGGGACTAAATTATTACAAGTCATCTAAAGACGATGTGTTAAAACAAATAGATATAGCAAATAAACTAATTAATATATTCTCAGAGTATGTTGAAGATGAAGAATTTAAATCTTATATGATTAATAAAAATAATATTTTAAGAGGAATATTTAATAAGCAAATTGAAAAGCAGGATATAAGTAAACTACAACCAATAACTTCTATAGCTAAAAGCTCATTATTTACTGGATCACATACGGAGCCAACAGTATTTAGTGAACTTAACAAAGAAATTGCTACGGCAGATAGAGTAGACTTATTGGTATCTTTTATAAAATACAGTGGACTAAGACTAATTATGGATGCTTTAGTTGAACATACAAAAACAAAAAAGTTAAGGATTATAACTACTTCTTATATGGGAGCAACAGATTTTAAGGCAATCAAAATGTTAGCACAGCTTCCGAATACAGAAATAAAGATATCATATGATACAAAACGAACACGACTTCATGCTAAAGCATATTATTTTCATAGAGATACAGGGTTTAGCACTGCATATATAGGATCAGCAAATATGTCTAAAGCTGCTCTTTCTGAAGGAACAGAGTGGAATATGAAAATATCAGAATATACATCATCTGAAGTAATAGAAAAATATAGAATAACATTTGCAACATATTGGAATTCAAAAGAATTTGTACATTTCGATATTAATAAAGTAGATGATATAAAACTACTAAAGCAATCACTTAGTAAAGAGATAAAAAAGGAAGAGTATATAACAAATTTTGATATTAGGCCGTACTCATATCAACAAGAAATATTAGATAAATTAGAAGTAGAAAGAACTATATTTAATTCAAGACGGAACTTAATAGTTGCAGCAACAGGGGAACGTGTCATAATAGTGATGGGTGTAGTTTTTATTATAAAATCAAGGGTTTCAGGAGCTTTAAACAAATATATTTCGCGCATTGTTTAGAGTAATTAGGATATAATTGTTGTAAGCAGTGCATGAGGGATAAAAATATAGTGAAAGAAGAAGAGGTTATTATAATCATGAATTTATTCATTATTATTCGAGAGTGGGTAACTTTTGCTGCCGATATATGTATTTTAGCTATTACTATTTATACATTTTATATTACCTTTATATTACAAAGAATTAAATTCATTTCCTTATCAAATTCTTAATCTAATTCAAAGGTGATAGTTTTGCAGTGGTTTTAGAAAATAAATCATTATCCCCTCAAGTGATAAATGATATATATATGATTATTGACAACAAATACAAAATTCAAGTAAAGAAGTTTGAAGTCCCACTTATTTTAGAGCCGTACAAAGCAATGGAAATATCATCGGAAAAATATTCATATACTACCCCATCTTTGCCTCTTAAAACAGGAGGAAATGTGATATTGGAGGTAAGTACAACTCGTAAGAAATTATATTTGTATATGCATAAAAAAACACCAAAAGTTGAAAAAGAAATGAAAACCATACCTCACAATGTTACAAAAATTATAAATACATATAATGAAAAGATAGTTCCTTAAAATGCAAAATACGCACTATCTGTATCAAAGGAAGACTGGCAGAATACTGTTTTTATATTTAAAACAGGTGTTATGACAGGTGAAATTCTTGGCTATAATGGTATACCAGAGGATGCTTTAAAATCCCAGGAAGGTCTTATTAAGTTTTTAGATAATTGGCTTAAACCAAATAGATTATATTACTCTTTAAATCAGTTAACAAATTTATCTAAATAAGAATCAGTTAATAA
Organism: Alkaliphilus sp. NP8; assembly: GCA_015978205.1. Classification (GTDB taxonomy): domain Bacteria; phylum Bacillota; class Clostridia; order Peptostreptococcales; family Natronincolaceae; genus Alkaliphilus_B. The sequence continues at coordinate 146,958 of JADWMM010000027.1, forward strand.
TTAATATTATAATAATACATGAAATTCTTTAATAATCTCAGTGGTTCAGATGTAAAAGTCTGAGTCGCTTTTTTTATTTTCTCTAGAAAGGAGGTTGCCTAGATGGTAAATGATGATGTTAATAACAAGGTTATAAATATTGAAATTAAGGTTGCACAGTATTCTGCAAAAGCTATTTTAAAAACAATGAAAAAGATTATGGAAGATGCTACTGAAAAAAGTCAGCCACTTGCAGACTATCTTAGTGGAAAAAGAAAAACTAATTCAAGAAAGCTAAAGGATATGGTAAAGAAGGGTCAACTTTAAAATATTGATTTACAGAAAGGTGAAGTTAGGGAACTAAAAAAGCAACTGAATCGATACGGAGTTAAATTTTCTGTTATAAAGAACAAGGAATCAGGGCTTTATTCTGTGTTTTTCCAAGCAAAGGATACTAAGGCTATGGACTTATCCTTTAAGAAAGCTATAGAAAGATCAAATTACCTATAGTTCTTATAGTAGCTGAGAAATTTAACGGATTATCAATAGATGCAAAAGTGCTTTACTCCATGTATTTATCTAGAAGTATTTTGTCCTATAAAAATAATTGGATAGATGAAAATTTTAGACCTGTCAAAAGGGAAAATCAAAACTTGTCAAAAGGACAAGTTAAGAATGGCGATTTTTATAATTAAAGAATGACGGAAAAGGAAAGTCTAGACTTATCAAAAAAACTATCTAACTATATAGAGAATAGTAAGATTGATAAGAGTTATATTGATTTTAGTGTAGAAGACAAAAAAAGGAACCTTCCTAAATGTAACTTTATCTGAGGAAGAAGATATTAATGCTAAAATATGTAATACCTCCCCCTGAAAGTGAATTTTTAAGAATTACTTATTTAAAGATATTTGGATTATTTTTAGGCACAACAAATACAGGTTGTCTTTAAAACACCTGCATGTTTAATTGAGTTTTAGATTGTTATTATCGGAACTAGTATTTAAAATATTAATAGTAAAAAAAATATTATAAATTTTATCTATTGGTTTATTAGAATATAGTATGCTAACATAGTTTGTGGTATTAAAATTATTTAAGCAATACTTTAGATTGGAGGTCTGCCATGGTTAAGGAAAAAAAGTATTCTATAATTATTATAAGATTGATATTAATTGTAGTTTTTTTTGCATTTTGGGAATGGTCAGCTACAGTAAAACTATATAATCCTCTTTTCACTAGCTATCCAAGTGAAATTTTTAACGATTTGATTGAATTTTATATAAGTGGGGATCTGATAAAGCATGCATCTATAACTTTAAGGGAAGCCTTTTTAGGACTATTGTATGGTTCTGTTGCTGGGATTGTAGCTGGTTTAGTACTAGGGCAATTTAACGCTTTAGGTAAGATACTTTTACCTATTATTACTGCTATTCATGGAATTCCACAATTGACTTTAGCACCAGTCTATATTTTATGGTTCGGATTAGGTATTGCCTCCAAAATTTTCCTTGCAGCTCTCATGGTGTTTTTCCATGTATTTTTTTCTACTTATGCAGGCATTCAAAATGTAGATAACAAATTAATTGAATCAGCTAATCTGCTAGGAGCTTGCAAGGTGCAGACTTTAATTCATGTGGTTTTACCAACTAGTATGCCTTTTATATTGTCAGGGATTCGTGTAGGAGTTGGATCTAGTTTAGTTGGGGCTATTATTGGAGAGTACATAGGAGCATCAGCAGGTTTTGGCTGGATGATAGCATATGCAAGTTCTTTTTTTAATATTGCTCGTGTTATGTCCTGTATTTTAATATTGCTTATGGTTGGTATATTTTTAAATTTCTTTCTTGATAAAATTGAAGAGTATTTACTTCGTTGGAGAGGAACGGAAAATTTAGCTATTGGAAATGCTAAAAAATCAAGTTAACTAAAAATACATTTAATAGGAGGAAAAGGTATGAAAAAGTATTTAAAAGGAGTTTTACTATTAGTTTTAATAGTTTCTTTGCTTGCTGGTTGTACAGCAAAAAATGATAGTGATAGTGGAGAGGGTAATGAAAAACTTGAAAAAATAATTATTTCTGAAATGCGTGGAGAATCTTGGCTTCCAGTTTATGTGGCTGAGATGTTAGGATATTTTGAAGATGAAGGCTTAGAGACAGAGTTTGTTGTGTATAAAGATGGACCTATAGCTTTTCAAGGAATGCATGCAGGAGATTCTCAGTTTTGTATGCTTTCAACAGAGCCTGTTTTACGTGCCTTTGATGAGGGCTTAGAGTCTACTATTGTTTTACCAACTGTTAGAAGTAAGCAATATATGTTTGCTACTAATTCTGAGATTACAGATATGAAGGATTTAAAAGGCAAAGCAATTTTTGGTGGTATGCCAGGGTCAGCACCCTATTCTTTTGTTGCTTCAGCTTTAGAGGAAGTAGGATTAACTGTAAATGATGTTGAGTGGATTAATATGGAATATGGAGCTGCTTTAGCTGCCCTTGAACAAGGCACTATTTCTGCTGCTTATTTTGATGGCATTTATATAAATAAGTTAAATGATATAGGAGCAAATGTTTTAATCAACACTATGGATCCAGACCAACATAAGGCTATTTATGGTACAGAATTCTATGAATCTCAAATGGTTACTGTTACTAGAAAGTTTGATGAGGAAAACCCTGAAACTGTGCAAAAGTTTGTAAATGCTTCTATGAGGGCTATTCAATGGCAAACAGAACATACAGATGAAGAAATTGCAGAGCTTGTATCACCTATGTTCGAAGGTAAAGACATGGTAGAGATTATAAGTATTTTAAGAGATTCCTTGACAAGGGATGGAAATTATAGCAAAGAAGGCTATGAGGCTATTGAAAGATTTTGTTTAGAACAAGGAATAATAGCAGAGCCTATTGGATATGAAAATATTATTGATATGAAATATGTAAATAGTGCTAAGGAAAGTTTAAATATAGAATAAAAACTCTTGTATTATAGGAGTAGATTTGAGGGGTAATTATGTCGTATATAGTTTTCCAGAATATAGAAAAATATTATGGTGGAAATCATATTTTAAAGAAAACTAATTTGTCAGTAGAGAAGGGAGAATTTGCCACATTGCTAGGAGCTTCAGGATGTGGCAAGAGTACTTTACTAAGGTGTTTTGCAGGGTTGGAGAAGGTTACTGATGGTAAAATTTTTCTTGACGGTAAAGAAATTACCAATATAAATCCTAGATCCAGAAATGTAGGTATGATTTTTCAACAATATAGTCTTTTTCCAAATTTAAATGTCTATAAGAATATAGCTTTTGGATTAAAAATGAAAAAGATGGGAAAAGACACTATCCACCAAAATGTAAAAAAGGCTATTAAAATGGTTGATTTAGTAGGAAAAGAAAAGCAGTATCCCTCACAGCTTTCTGGTGGGGAACAGCAAAGAGTTGCTCTGGCTAGATGTATTGTTACTAGGCCAAAGGTTCTTTTATTAGATGAACCTTTAAGTGCTATAGATGCTAAGCTTAGAAAATCTCTTCAATCTAGAATAAAAGAACTTCATAAGGAATTAGATATGACTTCTATTTTTGTTACTCATGATCAAGATGAGGCTATGACTATGTCAGATACTATACATTTAATGAGAAATGGGGTTATAGAACAATCAGGAAATCCTTTTGAGCTTTATAATAGCCCAAAAAATAGTTTTGCAGCAGAGTTTATAGGTAATTATAATATTTTTTCAGGTAAAGATTTTTCAAAGTTAACTAGTGAAAAATACAAGGATAAGAGTGATATTGTTATTCGTCCAGAGCTAATTGAAATTTCAAATATCAGGTATCCAGCAGATGAAAAGTATTATGATTTCTTTGGAACTATAAAAAATATTATTCCTCAGGGAAATATTATTAGATATAGTGTTGAGTCAAACAATAACTTCATAAATATTGATGTTTTAAATGATGAAAAGGATTTTTATAAAGTGGACCAACAGGTATTTTTTAGGGTAAATAAAAAGTCCCTATTGATTTATAAATAACATTTTGTACAAGGGGTGGTTACTTGAAAAGGAAGAAAAAAATCATATTGGTTTCCCACTGTATATTGAACTCTAATTCCAAAGTAGAAGGTTTAAGTCAGTATGAGGGAATTTTCAAAGAGATAGTAGATATAATTTACGATAAAGGCATAGGAGTTATTCAGCTTCCTTGTCCTGAGATGACAATGTATGGAATTAAGAGATGGGGACATGTAAAAGAACAATTCGATACTTTATTTTTTAGAGAAGCTTGTAAAGAGATGCTAAAACCTATAATTGGACAAACTAAGAGTTATTTGGATACAGGGTATGAAGTAGTAGGAGTTGTAGGTATAGATGGTAGTCCTAGTTGTGGAGTAAACTTTACTTGTTCTGGAGATTGGGAAGGAGATGACTCTTCTAAAGATGATATAAATCACAAAATTAAAGATTTGAAGGAAGTAAGTAGTTCTGGAGTTTTTATGGAAGAGTTAAAGAAGTATATAGAAGAATATAATATTAGTATTCCATTTGTAGCTATAAATGAAAAAGATGTATTTAGTTCTTTAGAAAGCATTAAAAATTTTTTGAATAAGTAAATGTAAGAAATTTCTTGTAATTAATTATTACAGGAAATTCGGGATTTATTCTAGAAAGTGAGTTAAAAAGAGAAATTAGAACCATCTAAATTACCCAATACTAAAGCGAAAATTTCATATGGCATACAACAGGGGGAGCGTGTCATAATAGTGACAGGGTGCATAAATGCATTAGAAACAAGGGTTTCAGGAACTTTTATCAAATATAATTCATGTATTGCTTAGAGCAATTAGACTCTAATTGTTGTGAGCAATGCATGAGAAACAGAGAATCAGTTTTTTTATAATTTACAAGCATTTAGTATACTTGTATTAGGATTATTGTTAGTTACACATTAGTTAAATATCACGCAGCTAAATATAGTTTATAATTTGTAAGTTTTATAATTTAATTGCTAATCAAAATTATTATTTAATTTTTTTAATAATTTAAGAAAAACTTTTTTTTCTTCTAAACTAAAATTGTGATAAGCTCGTGAATAAACTTCATCAGAAATATCATTGAATTTAGATTCTATATTTTTAGCTTTTTGAGTAATTTTTATATAAGTAACTCTTTTATCTTTTTTAGACTTTTCTTTTTCAATGTATCCTAATTTTATTAGCTTATTGCACAAGGCCGTTACTGTAGACTTATCTTTTCCTATTAAATTTCCTATTTCTTTCATACTGAGTATTCCGTCATTATCATATAAAACTGTAAGAATATTACCATAAGAAGGAACTAAATCATTCAATTCTTTCTCTTTGAGTTTGTTTTCAATAAAGTTAACCATCTTCTTCTTGGTTTTACTTATAAAGTGTACTATATATTTATCATTCATAATAAAACTCCCTATTCTTTGTATTCTTTCAGCACTTGTTATTTATAATATATCATATAAACTTTAACTTAAATATAGTTTGACATAAAACTATATTCTGAAAGGAGTTTTTTAAATGTTTAATGGTAAGTTTAAATCTATGGTGGTTACAGAAACTAAAGAAAAAGAATATAAAAGAGAAATAAAGAATAAATCAATAAGTGATTTACCTGAAGGCGATGTACTTATAAATGTAAAATATTCTTCATTGAATTATAAGGATGCACTTTCTTCTATAGGAAATAAAGGAGTGACACGAGAATATCCTCATACTTCTGGAATAGATGCTGGTGGAATCATAGTAGATAGTAAAAACGATAAATTTGAGGTAGGAGAAAAGGTATTTATTACAGGTTATGATTTAGGAATGAATACATCAGGTAGATATCAGGAATATATTAGAGTTCCTAGCGAATGGATTGTGAAGCTTCCTAAGAATCTATCTTTAAAAGAAAGTATGATATATGGTACTGCAGGCTTTACTGCTGCTCTTTCGGTATACAAATTAATAAATTCAGGTGTAAAACCAGAAGATGGTGATATATTAGTCACAGGTGCTACTGGTGGAGTTGGAAGCACTGCAATTTCAATTTTAAATAAACTAAATTATAATGTATTTGCTGCTACAGGAAAATCAGATAAAAAAGAAATGCTATTAAACCTTGGAGCAAAAGATATTTTTGTAAAACAATTTTAAAAAATAACTATAAATTTACAATTGTTCAATGTTTTTTTATATATTCTTGATGTAATATAGAGTGTGGCCTAAACTTACAATCAATATACTTACAGATATTATGAAACAAAATAGACTTGATTTATTATAGAGTATTGAAAAAATATCTTATATTGAAATTCAAAAATTTCCTGCTAGTCAAAAGTAAATTCTTTTAATTAATAAACTAATTATATTCTTAGAAAAGATAGGAAATTGTAGAAAGCTTGATTGCAAAGGGATAAATTACTTGGTGAGTCATGGTATTAAAGAAGCAAATGCAATTAATCCGAGGAACGAACATAACTGTATGTTCATTCCTTATTTTTTGTAGGATTGCAAAAATATAATTTAGTTAATACTAAAAAATGTTATTATAGTGTATAATTGTAATTAATGGATTTAAATATAATATCAAAGGGGATGTTTTAATGAATAGAATTAATATTTTTTTTAAAATGACTATATGTTCATTAATATTAATATTTTATCGGAGTTTTCATATGGCAAAAACTGGGATGTCATCTTTTATTTATTTATTTGGTGAACCGCCTAGATGGTTAGATTTTATTATTTATAACATTTTAAATTTTATTAGTGTATTGGGTAGCATACTTTTATTTTATTGTTTAATCTATTTTTTTATTGAGTGTTTTAAATATATGAAACAAAAATAATTCTATGGAATATTAACAAATTTTGCATTTAATTCAAAAAAATGGTTGATTATTTAGTTTTTAACTATTATAATATTATTAAAATATAATAATGAAGGAGTGTTTGTTATGATTAACATGAAAAAAGGGATAGTATTCTTATTTGCGATGATGTTATTATTTTCTAATTCTGTGTATGTACATGCTGAAGAATCACTAATAATTCCTCAGAGTAATGGAACTACTGATATTAGATTAGACATGCTTAAAGTTACCGTACCTTATGATTCAAGGGATATAGAAGTTGAATATGTTAAAGATTCTGCTTATGTTAAAGCTATAATTTTAGATAAAGAAACAAAAGAAGAGCTAGAGAGATATACAGAATTTATAGAGCCCGCTCAAATGAGCATACGCAGTACTAAAAATACTGTTTGGAGAACTATTATGAACAAAAAATCTATTAAGCCCGCGTCTGTAGAAGCATGTGCTCGTGTAGAAATATATTCTTCTGGTTCTTTTAGACAAATTAATGAAGTTAAAGATGTATGGCAAAGACCAGGGAATAGTGGTTCGTATACATTAGAAGATAAGAGAACATTTTGCGAGACATCTTTACCTTCAACAAAAATACGTATAAATGCATCGGGAAATGTTGTTGTTAAAAGTTCAACCTCAGTAGGTGCTGATTTTTCTTTTGAATTTTTAAAAAGTTGTAATTTTTCAATGTCTGGTAGTGTCAGCGATGATTGGCACGCACGCAAAGGATATGATACAAACATTACATTGGATGTATACTAATCATTTTCTATGTTGTGAAAGTTTTTATAATATACTATAAACTATATTATAAAATGTATTAGAACTTATAATATAGTTTATAGTAGAAATTCTAATAGAAAATATAATATTTAATAAACTATTGAAGAAAGTCTTGAATAAAATCTTATATATTATTTTAGTATGCCAGGTATAATATCGTATGTAATGTTTCGTGAAATTACATGCATCGTACAAACATTGTAATGTCAAAATTTGTAGCGTATTTAAACATTAATACCTTTACTCTACTTCTGTGATGCAGTAATTGCAATGAGCAGAGATGGTCATTTTTTTAAAAAAGTATTCGTAAAAATATAACAAATTCCTAGAGCTAGATGTGTTCAATTTAGCTCTATTTGATTTAGAGGCATATATAAAAACTAGGTCTGATTTATTTTAAGTCAACACAAGTCAATTTAGAGCTTAACAAGCATAAAAAAAGAGGGACTAACCCTCTAAATAATTATTCTATTAAATTATAGTTATCCATCAAGTAGATATTATCTTTAGTAAAATTAAATAGATTATCTAATTTAGTTATACCTACATTTTTAGGTATTAATATTGGATTAACCTCTGCGTTTTGTAATCTATTAATGTTTAGATTAAATCTATCGTTATTTGAAACTATCTCTTTTGCTGATGCAGTCCCTTTTCTACTAATTAGTTTTTGTAATTCTATTAATTCCTCTACTATTTTTTTAGTGTAATTTTAATTTAATATTTTAGTAGAATGATAGATATTATAATAATTTCCTCTGTAGACTAACTTTTGCATATTCTTATTAAAAAAATACTGAGCATATACCTCATTAGAATAATTATCTAATGTCTTTATAAGTCCCCAATTCTCACTATTTTTTAAATAGTGTAATTCAGGTCTTTTTATATGAGTTTCAAACCTTAATACATTTTTAAATTCCTCTGCTTTAGGTATATTCCCCTTGTTAATGTAACATTCTTCTTTATTATAAATTATAGTATCATTAGAATTTTCATACCTACATATACTTTCTATTTGCTTGTTTTCTGAATAAACTTTTGCATCTAGTTTACTTAATAATTTAATATATAATTTCAATAAATCCTCATTAAATTTAAAGTCAATTTTATAATCAACTCTATTTAATTTAATATTACTAAAATCTATGTATCTAAAATAGCTTAATCTGTGCTTTATTTGCTTTATTAACTCATCATAATACTTATAATCGTATACATCTATATTAAGCAAATTAGAAGGCTTAAATGAAAAAATAGATTTGATGCTAGAAGGTAAGCATACTGGTAGAACTATAGTTAATCTTGAAATGTAGATTGGAGTGATATATATCAGATACCAAGGTACAGTTTATCGTCCCCCAAGCGAATTTGACAGTTTGATTATACAAGCTACTATAGGCTGTCCTCATAACAAATGTAGCTTTTGTAATATGTATAGTGAAAGACATTTTAGAATAAGATCTTTAGAAGAAATAATGAAAGATTTAGAAATAGGAAAATGTCAATCTGGAAAAGACATTGAAAGTATATTTTTTGGTGATGGAAACACTATACTAATGAAAACAAAAGATTTGTTAAAATTACTTGATTATTGTAAAGAACTTTTAAGAGAGTAACAATGTATGGTTCAGCTCAGTATATCAATTTAAAGAGCTTAGATGAATTTATTAAGCTAAAGAAAGCAGGCTTAACCAGAATACATTGTGAGATGGAATCAGGTGATAATAATGTTCTAAAGTTAATGAATAAAGGTTTCACAAAAGAGGGAATGTCTAAGGCTGGAAATCTAATTAAAAGGTCTAATATTGAGTTAAGTTTGTACTATATTGTTGGATTGGGTGGTACTGACTTATCTGAACAACATGCAATTAACAGTGCTAAGCTAATGAATGAAATAAATCCAGACTTTATTAGGCTTAGAACACTTATTCCATTTAAGAATACTTCTTTATATAAGCTATATATAGAAAATAACTTTAAAATTCTAAATGCACATGAAGCCTTAAAAGAAACTAAACTTTTTGTTAAAACATTAGATAATATAGATAGCCATTTTCTAAGCGACCATATGTCAAATTACTGTAATGTCAATGAAAAATTTCCAGAGGATAAAAAAAGATTTTAAAACAATTAGATTATTCATTGTCATTAGATGAATCAAATTTTAGATCTCCCACATCGGGAATTCTTTAAGATTTTTTATTATAAATTAAAATAAGTTTTATTTGTTTTTTACTTAAAATACAAATTTAATATTTCAAAATCAATATTTAATATCAAATTTATTACTTCAGATTATATTTATATTGAATTAAATCATTTATAGATGATAATAAATATAAAAAACTATCTCTAATATGTATTTTCTTAGTTATAAATTATTGAACTGTTGTTCAATAATTTATAACTGAATTATAACACCAAACACACGATTGATCAGGAGAATACCGTATAAGTATTACTTAACGGATGTTTTGTGGGAAATGCTGACCCTACCCTATATTAAAGGTAATTTAAAGGATTATTGGAGATATAGGATAGGTAATTATAGAATAATTGCGGAAATAAATGATAATGAAGTTAAGATATTAATAATCGAATTAGGCCATAGAAAAGATATTTATAAAAAGCTCTAATTTCTTGGGCTTTTTCTTTTTCGGTTAACTGATTATAGAAAATAACATGTATAAAGATTTTAGTGGCTGCTACTGGTACTGGTAAAACATATGTATATTTAAAGACTATATTAGATTTACACTTTAAGTATAATAAAGCATTTAATAAGTTTATCATAGTAGTGCCATCTATCCCTATAAAACTTGGAGTAGAAAAGAGTATAGAAGTATTTAAAGAAAAATTTGAAAACGATTATGATGGAATTGATATAACTAAACACACTATAGTATATGATGCAAATATGAAAAATAGTGTTAAGACTATTAGGGATGAATTTATAAATAAAAACGGGCTTTCTATACTGATTATAAATACTCAAGCCTTTAATTCTAAGAATAATAAACTTAGAGATAGTGATGCAGAAGGAAATATACTTGGAATATCTGCTTGGGACGAGATGAAGTATATAAATCCTGTTATTATAATAGATGAGCCACAAAAATTTGATGGTGGTAAAGACAAAGATTTTACAAAGACTATGAAAGCTATATATGCTACAGAACCAAGGTTTATTTTAAGATACTCTGCTACACACAGAAGAAATCTAAATGTAGTTTATAGATTAGATTCTTATGATGCGTATATTAATGAGCTTGTAAAAAGAATTAGAGTTAAGACTGTTAAAAGAAGAATTTCTAAAGATCATCCGTATATTAAATTTAGAAGTATTACAAATGATTTAAATGCAAAGATAGAAATATTCAGCAAAGGTGTAGCTGGTGAACCAAAGATCAAAGTTTTTGACGTAAATAAAAATAATGGTGATTTATACGAACTTTCTGGAGATTTAAAACAATATAAAGGAATGAGAATTGCAGAAAATCCTAGGAAAGATGATAGAGTTTTAAAGATAGATAAGAATGGAAGAATAGTTGAACTAAAGGAAGGGGAAGAGGATAATTCTTTTACTGAAATTGATATTATAAGGTATCAGATGGAAATAGCTATAGAATCTCATTTAGATCAACAGTTTAGACTTTTAGATGCAGGTAAAAAAATTAAAGCACTTTCACTTTTTTTTATAGATGAAGTTGCTAAAGTTCGTGGAAAAGATGGAGAAGATGGTGAATACTTTAAACTTTTTGATGAAATATATGAGAAAGTTATAAAAAGACCTAAGTATAAAGGAAAATTTGAACAATATAGTGAGTACTTCAAAAATTATGAAAATGTAAAGGAAGTAAGACAAGGATATTTTGCTATAGATAAAAATCAGAAGATAGCCAAACTGGATGAATCTAGACTTGAAAAGGAAAACTGGAGAAAACCAGAAAGAGAAGCTATTGCTAATGGAACAGAACTTATACTTGAGAAAAAAGAAGAATTACTTTCTTTTGATGCTCCACTAACATTTATATTTTCTCACTCAGCTTTAAGAGAAGGTTGGGATAATCCTAATGTATTTACTCTGTGTACTCTTAAAAAGTCGGATAATGAAATAGCTAAGAAGCAGGAAATCGGTAGGGGGCTTAGACTTCCTGTAGATATATATGGTAATAGACACAAAGACCAAGAGTATAATGTGTTAACTGTTGTTGCTAACAGTAGTTATGATGAATTTAGTAAATCTCTTCAAAAATCATATAATGAAGATATAGGATTTGACAAAGAAGAAGTAGATATAAATGTTGCATATAAAGTATTTAAAGAAGCTGGTTTAAAAGAAGAAAAAGTAGATTCAGATTTAGCAACAGAATTTATAACTGAACTTAGAAACAATGGAATTATAGATAATAAAAATAAACTTAAAAAAGATATATCTAATAAATTAGATAATTTAGAGTTTAAAAACGAAATATTAAATTCGCATGTAATTAAGTTAAAAGAAAAGATATCAGATGTTATGAGTGAAAAAGGTTCTAGAAGAATTGTTATAGAAGATGGAGATGAAGAGGAAGTTAAAAACAATTGGAACTCTTTTATAACTGAAGAAGGATTTAAAGAAATAGTATTTAATTTAAAAAATAGACTTGAATATAGAAGTCATTACAAAGTAAAAATAGATGATGATTTATTTATAAATGAAACTATAAAAAACTTAAATGAAAAACTAAATTATAGAGAATTAGACGAACAATATTTGAGCATTGAGGAAGCAAAAGAAGTAAGAGATAAAATAAAAGGCTTTGACATGAAAAAATTATTAGAAACAGATAGAAAAATTCAAGATGGTGAAATAAAGATAGAAAGAACTAAATTTGAAGTAATAGATTATATAATGGAAGCTACAGATTTACCAAGAAAGGCTTTAGGAAGAATTTATGATGGAATTGAGAAAAAACAGCTTTTTAATAATCAAGAAAATTTAGATTTAGGGCTTGAAATAGTTAAATCTACTCTGATAGATCATATAAGTGAAAGACCGATAGAGTATGATTTAATTGAAGGTTATAAATTGAAAGATAAAGAAATATTTAAAATGGATACTATTATTAATACTGAAATAGGAGATAGTAAAAAATATATGTACCCATTAAATCCTAGAGAAGGTTTTACTGATAAAGGTATAAGTAAGTATTATAAATTTGATAGTCAAGGAGAACTTAAGTTTGCTCAACAGCTAGATAATGATAAAAAGGTAATACTTTTTACTAAGCTTTATAAAGGTGGATTTGTAATAGATACACCTTATGGAAACTATACTCCAGACTGGGCGATTATATATGAAAATGAAAATGGCAGTCAAGAACTTTATTTTATAGTAGAAACTAAGTTTCAAAAAAATGAAGAAGATTTAACCCCTGTAGAAAAGTTAAAGATAAAATGTGGTAAGGCACATTTTAAAGCAGTAAGTGAACAAGCTAATTTATTAACAAAATTTGATTGGGCAAATTCTTATAGAGATTTTAAAAGGAAAGGAAATTTATAACTTGGTAAGCTTAGTATGTAAATAATTTTCTGATTTAAGGTTAAATAACTTTTATATTATGGTTCTTTATAATATCTTTTTCAGAAAGTTTCTTTTTAGGAATTAATGATATATTTACTATTATTCTAACTATAATAAAGCTATTACAATAAAGGAGAAAAATCATGGCAGAAATAAAATACGATATACAAGAAAATATAGGAACATTATCAGAATCTAATAAAGGATGGACTAAGGAATTAAACCTTATTAGTTGGAACGGTAGAGCTCCAAAATATGATTTAAGAGATTGGGCACCAGAACATGAAAAGATGGGTAAAGGTATTACTTTAAGTAACGAGGAGCTTAAGAAGCTTAGAGATATATTGAATGATATGGATTTGTAAATAACTCTATGCTTTAAGATTAAATAGTTCGGATCTAGCAACAATTAAATAAATGAATAAATTTTAGTTGTCTTTAAATTTATTTATATAGTTGCCAAAATTATAATTAGATATACATAAAATATTATAATTTTGGCAATAATTTTTATAATAGGGAGGTTTTTATTAAACTACAGATTAATTGCTATTTACTTAAAACCTTAATAAGTTTTATGCCTTCCTTAAACCCACCACGTTCTTCTTTTTTCTTAATTCTTATATCTTCCAATTCTTCTTTAGAAATATTTTTAGAATCTAAAATACCATAAATCACTTCCAAAATATCTGCAAGCTCTTCAACCTCGTTGCTTTCTAAATACTCACTAACTTCTTCTTGTAATTTTAAATTTAATAGTTCTGTAAGTTCATCTTTTTCTACAATTTTAATTTCACATTTTTTGTTGCTAGATGCTATTATTTCTGGAATGTTATCTCGTACTAGTTTATTATAGATTTCTTCACTCATGTTAAATTCCTTTCATATAGTATTTTTAAAATATAATCCATATCTTAAGTATAAAATCAATACTACTTTTAAGTTTTTTTAATTATACTTTTACACTTTCTATATATAACACTGATATCCTTTTATAAAATTATATTAAAGGTAATAAACATTTTGAAAATGAAGGAATAAATTAAGATATATGGAATTATTATTTTAAGTACAGAAATATATAACATAACAACAGGGGAAGGGATAAAGTGATAAATTTAAAAAGCTTTTTAGAATATTTAGGACCAGTAGATAGTTTGTATGGATATAATCGTTCATATAAGATGGTATTACTAATATATATGTTAGAATTGGCAGATAATGAGGGTAATATAAATCAAGATGAATTATATGAAAATATTCATCAGTACTATGTAAAAAGAAATAATAAAAACTTAAAAGTAGAACTAAGTGATAGTGCTATACAAAAAGAAATTAGTAACTTAACAGTAGCTACTGTTAAAAAAACTATAAATTCAAATGCTTTTAATGTTATTAAAAATAAAGGTTTTATTAATAAAAAAATAATCGATGACATAACATATATTTATTTTGTACAAGAGTTATGGAAAGAGCTTAAGTATTATGATACAGATAAATTAAAAGGTCTATTAAAAGAAAAACTTGAATTATACTACAAAAATTATGTTAAAGATGGTGAAATTCATAATATGTCTACGGAAAAAATAATAAACCACATAACTAAATATATCTCTGCACAAGGCTTTAAATATGATAAAGATGAAATAAAGAACTTTTATTTATCTCTTAAATCAAAACCGTTCGTATTGCTTGCAGGTATTTCTGGAACGGGAAAAAGTAAGTTAGCTCAATTATTTGCAGAGGCCGTAGGTGCTACTTCTGAAAATGGCAGATATAATATAATACCAGTGCGGCCGGATTGGTCAGATCCATCGGATCTATTAGGTTATAGAAATATAGAAGGATGTTTTCAGCCTGGTCCACTAACTACTGCTATAAAAAATGCAGTAGATAACCCTGAATTACCTTATTTTATATGTCTTGATGAAATGAATTTAGCTAGAGTTGAATATTACTTTAGTGATATTTTATCTATTATAGAAACAAGAAAAATTAAGGATAAAATAGTTACGGACAAGCTGTTTAAATCTGAGTTTTTTGGAAATGATACTGAATCAAAAGAAAAATACAGCAATTTATATATACCGGATAACTTATATATTATCGGAACTGTTAATATGGACGAAACAACTTTTCCATTTAGTAAAAAAGTATTAGATAGAGCCAATACTATAGAATTCAATAAAGTAAATTTAAATGTAGATTTTGATATTTTTAATGATAATTCTGAAGAAATCGAACCTATAAATATAGATAATAAAAAAGTATCTTCAAAGTACATAAAATTAGCAGATTGTATTGAAGAAAGAGATCATATTGAGGAAGTAGTTTATATATTAGAAAAGATAAACGATATCTTAGAGGAAGTTAATCTACAATTTGGATATAGAATTCGAGATGAAATAACTTTTTATTCTTTGTATGCAGTAAATGAAAAATTAATGGACTTTAATAAATCAATGGACTATGC
This sequence comes from Alkaliphilus sp. NP8, assembly GCA_015978205.1. Lineage (GTDB taxonomy): Bacteria > Bacillota > Clostridia > Peptostreptococcales > Natronincolaceae > Alkaliphilus_B. The sequence continues at coordinate 162,642 of JADWMM010000027.1, forward strand.
AATTAAACAAAAGATTTTGCCTAGAATTCAAGGAAGTAATTTAAGTATTAAAAAGGCTCTAATAGATTTATTTGTTTTCTTTGTAAACGATAACAGTACAAAATATGATCCTGAACATAATAATAATGAAGAAAATATGTCTAAGTACATAAAAGAAAACACTGTTAACTATCCTCTTTGTGCTGAAAAGATATGGAGAATGGTTAGGAGGTACGAGACCGATGGTTTCACAACCTTCTGGGAATAACCAAGTTGAGCTTGTTTCCATAGAAACTAAAAAATTCTACTTTACTATAAAAGGCAAATTTAAAGAACCTCGTTTTAGTTACCAAGAAGATATTTATAAAAATAGTTTCTTCTGCAAGACTTCTCCAGAAGATGACCTTATTGATATAAGTTTATACAGTGAAAAAATATTATTTTATGAGTATGAAGATTATCAGATAATTATTGAAAACAAAGGAGATTATGATTTAGACTTCTTTCATGAAAATAGGTTAATAAGAGATGCCATTACATATACAACTAAAAGCAAAAAAGTAATGGCTGGTAGTATTAACTTTAAAAGTGATATAGGACTAACTGAATTTGTGATTTATGTAGATAATAATCAATACTTAGATATAAGATTAGAGGTTTTTCCATCTAAAATAGATTATAAAAAAGATTATTTAAATATACTTAATGATGTAAATGAAGAGATTCATAATTTAGCTTTTGAATTTTTAAAACGAACTTATTTAAATATGAACACTAGTAATAAGGAAGGTAATAGCTTAACCGAATTCTATAGTATATTAAACTTTATTTATAAAGAGTTGATTAAATCTATTAATATTATTATTCATCAGCCTCATCATGCTTTAACAAAAGAAGAAAAAATTATACCTTATCATAAAATAAAAAATAGTAATAAAGATACTGTTAGATGGCTTGAAAAAAATCCGGATAAATTAATTAGAAGAAATGGCAGATTAATTCCCATAAAGGCTTTAGAAGTTAAAAACACTCATACTGTAGATACATATGAGAATCAATTTTTAAAACATATGATTAATTTAATTATAAATAAATTATCTAATTTGAAATATAAATATATGAAGCTAGATAGAACTAAAGATGACTTACTTATTAATGAAATTGATAATATGATTAAAGAATTAAACTCTTATTTGAGAGGTACATTTTTAAATAAAGTAAGTAAATTTCAAATGAAAGATTCTTTTTCTTTGGTTCTTAGGATGGCACCAGGGTATAAAGACGTGTATAAGTACTATTTGATGCTAAAAAAAGGACTGGTTTTACATGGGGATATGTTTAAATTATCTGTAAAAGATTTAGCGTTATTATATGAATACTGGTGTTTTATAAAAATCAATAGTATATTAAGAAAAAAATATAAGTTGATTCAAAATGATGTAATAGAAGTTAATACAAATGGAGTATTTGTAACTTTAAAAAAAGGTAAAACAACAAAGGTTAAATATCAGAATCCTAAAAATGGAGAAATATTTACTATATCTTATAACTTAAAAATGAAATCGAAAACTATATGTCAAAAACCTGATAATGTTTTTAGTATAACTAAAGATGAAAGTAAAGTGTCTTATAATTATATATTTGATGCTAAATATAGAATAAATGATGGAAGTAAAAAGAATAGTCATGGAAAAGGCAGTGTTTTGCCTGGGCCACAAGAAAGTGATATAAATACAATGCATAGATATAGAGATGCTATTGTTTATAAAAATAATGCGAATAACAATTTAGAACGCGATGTATTTGGGGCTTTTGTGTTGTTTCCTTATTCAAATGAAGAAGAGTATAAAGAACATGAATTTTATAAAAGCATTGAGTTAGTAAATGTAGGAGGGTTACCTTTTTTACCAGAATCAACAAAATTAGTTGAAGAATTTTTAGATGAACTAATTGATGAATCATCTTTATCTTCTTATGAACGAAGCTTAGATCAAAAAGGTCAAGGTTATTATTTGAAAAATAGTTATTTTGATAAAAGAACAGTACTTCTAGGATCTTTACGCAATAAAGAGCAGTTAGATATTAATTTAAAAAATAAATTTTATCATACAAAACTTAAAAACGTAGATTTAGAAAAGCATTTAATAAAAACTGTTGCTATTGGACAATCAAAGAACTTGTTTAAAGAAGAAGCAGGCGTTAGATATTATGGAAAAGTTAAAGATATAAAAATAGTAAAACGAAGAGAAATAAAAGAGATTCCTAAAGAGTCGGATGAACTTTATATAAGATTTGAAATAGAAGAATGGAAAGAGTTAAAAAATCCTATACAAGTAGAAGGATTCCAAGTAATTACTATTTTGTATACAACTGATTATTTACTTAAAAATGTTAAAACTGTATCTGAGTTATGTATAAAAAATAAAGAGGAATTTAGGATTTGGATGGAGTTAAAAAGATTAGATAATAAGGCAAAGACAGTATTTTTTGAGAAGTATATAAATAAAAACAGTAAACTTGAAGGATTTAGTATAGGTAATAAAGATATATACATAATAGATGATAAAATTAGAATTATATGTGGCGATAAAGTTAGAGACTACTTAAGAGAAGACTTTAGAAAAAATCCGAAGTTGATTATAAACTTAATTAAAGGACTTTGACTTCCAAATATAGAATATATCTTCATATAAAATCTATATTTAATTTATATATTGTTTTAATTTTTTAAAAACTAATTACAATAACGGAGGAATCACAATGAACCAAAAAATAAAAAAAGCTTCACCTTCTATTGACGAATGGCTTAAAGAAGCTAAAAAAGATCCAAAGGCTTCGAAGGTAGGAATGTTTTTAGTACATAACGGTACTGTAAGGGAAACACCTAAAGCAAAGGTACGTTTAGGAGTAGATGATGGGTCTACAGTGAAAAAAATGGAATTTTCTTTTGATGAAGAAAAAGTTAATGCAGCTATTGAAGAAACATATAAAATGGATGGTATATTCTACATTAAAGTTTGGCTTAATGAAGGGCTACTTGATGTAGGCGACGATATTATGTATGTCCTTATAGGTGGAGATATTAGACCACACGTTATAGATGGATTACAGTTTCTTGTTGAAAAGATTAAAACTGAGTGTGTTACTGAAATAGAACAAAAGAATTAAAAAATATAAAATATAAAAAAGCAGATACTCCAGAAACATATGTACATTGGAAAGGATGAATTTTCTATGGACGAAATAGATAAAAAAATAATTGAATTACTACAAGAAAACTCTAGGCTTTCAGTTACTGAAGTTTCAAAACAAATTAATTTATCTAGACCTAGTACTAGTGAAAGAATTACAAGGTTAGTTGAAAAGGGTGTACTTGCAAAATTTACAACTTATGTACCTGCTCATAAAATTGGTCATAAAGTTAGTTTTTTTCTTGAAATTAGTAATATAAAAGTATCTAGCGATAAAATTGTTAATATTCTTCTTTCCAATGAATACGTAACGGAGGTTCACTGTGTAACAGGAACTACTAACTATATTGCACAGGCTTCAATGCCTACTATAGAAATGATGAATGATTTTTTATCACAGTTGATGAAATATTGCCATGTAGTTACATCTATAATATTGCACTCTCCTTTAACCCATAGAGCTAAAAAACCTCTTTAAAAGTCATTTTTCATATTGAAGTTTCTTATTATAAATTATCTACTTTGTGAAGGTATACTACTGTGAATAACTTCGAATTACTATGTTTCAACTACATTACTTATGGTAGTATTTTAGTATAGAAACATTAGTTATTTATGTAGAACAATACAAGGAGGTATAAGATATGAGATATGAATTTAAAGATGGGTTAGAGTTTGTAAGGAGTTTGGATAAATCAGATAAGCTTTTTAATTTACGTAATCGTTTTTATTTAAAACCAGATGAAATTTACATGGATGGAAATTCTTTAGGTTTAAGCTCTAAAGATGCTGAAAAGGCTCTGTTAAAGGCTTTTGACGTTTGGCGTAAAGAAGCCATTAAAATATGGGGCGCTGAAGATGGTTATTATTTTAATTTGTCTAAAAAAATTGCAGAAAAACTAAAGAGCTTGATTAATGCAGATGCTGAAGAAATTGTTGTACTAGGGAGTATTACAACAAATATTCATCAGGCGCTGACTACTTTTTACAAACCAACAAAGGAAAAATATAAGATTATTGTTGATGAATTAAATTTTCCAACAGACATTTATGCCGCCAAAAGTATAATAGAGTTAAAGGGTTATAATGTTGGTGATGTATTAGTTGAAGTGAAAAGCAGAGATAAACGAACTATAAAAGAAGAGGATATTATTTCTAAAATGACAGATGATGTGGCATTAATCCTATTGCCATCAGTTTTGTATCGTAGTGCGCAGCTTTTAGATATGGAGTTAATAACTAAGGAAGCTCATAAAAGAGGTATTATTATTGGATGGGATTTAGCTCATTCAATGGGATCTGTTCCTCATGATTTTAAGAAAATAAATCCTGATTTTGCAGTTTGGTGTTCTTATAAATATTTAAATGCTGGGCCAGGAGCAACTGCCGGTATGTATATAAACAAAAAACACTTTAATAAAAGCGTTGGACTTAAAGGTTGGTTTGGAAGTAAAGATGAAAGTCAATTTTTAATGAGTCATGATTTCGATCAAGATAAAGATGCGAATGGATGGTTACAGGGTACACATAATATATTTTCTATGGCTCCGCTAGATGGGGCTTTAGATATTTTCAATGAAGTTGGAATTAGTAATATACGCCAAAAGTCGTTGCATATTACTGCATATCTAATGTATTTAATAGATAATAAACTTACTAAATACGGTTATATAATTAGTAATCCTCGTGAAGATCACCGTAGGGGAGGCCATGTTTGTTTAGAGCATGAAGAAGCTTATCGTATAAGTCTTGCTCTTCGTGATAATAATATTATTCCTGACTATAGGGAACCAAATGCTATTCGTTTAGCTCCTGTTGCTTTATATGTTTCCTATGAGGAAGTATATCATCTAGTTGATATACTTGAGAAAATCATTATAAGTAAAGAATATGAAAAATACTCATTAAATAAGGTAACAGTATTATAAATTTATACAAATATGACTTTATCTAGTATATAATACATATATATAATACTATTAACAAATTTGAATATTAAAGTTAATAGAAGAAACTTAAGGAGGTACATTTATGGATCAAGAAGTAATTTTAGGCTATATTTTAGAAAGAGTAAAAGAAGATAGAGTTGAAGAAGCAAAAACATTGTTTGCAGAAAATTTTAAGAAAATAACAGAAGGTAATTTAGCAAAGGAAGAAATGATGATGCTTATTCCTGTAGCTATGGATTTATTAAAACCAGATAAGGTAGAGGAAGTTCTAGGACTGATAAATCAATTTGCTGGAGACTTTATAAAAGAATAGATAGGGTTTGTGTAATTGTTAATATAAAAGCTATTGAGATAATAAATATTAAAAATAAAGGATGTAGTAACTAAAGGGCTTACCTTTAGTATACTACATCCTTTGTTTCGACTTAAATTAAAAGCTAATAAAAAGGTCCATTATTATAGCAACTAGGGAATGGATATATATTTAATGAAAATATTCATAATTAGTGTAGTAAGGAACTATATTTTAAGAAAATATTTGTTTTTAAGGTATTGCTTTCTTACTGTAAGTTTACAAAGAAAATATAAAAGTATATACTATGGTTAAATATTTAGTATATGTTTAGAGATCATACAGAAAGGTTAATGCTTATGCACAATTCAAAAAATATAACTTATGTATCTAATGCAGGCGTTTTAATTAATATTGATGATAAAAAAATATTAATAGATGGTTTATGTAATTCTAAAGTTCCTATGTATAAGAATACACCTGTAGAAATTGGTGAAAAGCTAATAAAAGGTGTTAGTCCTTTTGATAATATAGATATTATATTAGTAACTCATAATCATAGTGATCATTTTGATGCTAATTTAGTTGCAAGCTTTTTAAGTCAAAATCCTAATACTGTTATTGTATCTAATTCTTCAGTTATTTCCCATATAAAGAACTGTAGTTTTAGTATTAATACTGATAATTTAATAAAATTAGAGCCTGACCTTAATTGTAGTGAGAGCATTAAAGTGAAAGATGTAGATATCTTAGCAATATCAATGCTTCATGAAGGCAAAGATATGGAAGACATAAATAACTTGGCTTTTCTTATAGACTATGGAACTAGGGTCTTACATTTAGGAGATGCTGCTCCAGTTAAAGAAAATTTTGAAATGCTTGTTTTTAAAGAGAAGAAGATAGATTTATTAATTGCAAATTTTCCTTATGTATGTATTCCTAGAGCTAGGAAAATGATAAAGAATTATATTAACACAGAAAAGGTATTTGTAGTACATTTACCACACAAAAGGTTAGATGAGTTTAATTTAATAGATCGGACAAAAAGAAGTTATAATCGTAGTAAGGATAAATTTATACATACTACATTTTTGGAAGACATAGGGCAAACTGTAAATATTAAATAAATATATATATTTATTAAAAACAAAAACTTCTTTCTAGAAATTAATTTAAGTTATAGCAGAAAGGAGTTTTTAGTTTAATACTAGAATATAAACAAAGATATGAAGTTTAACATAAGAAGAAACTATTTATATAAAGAAGGTGGAAAAATGATAAAAAATGAGATAAAGCTTACTGCAAAGGATGGAAAACTAATTCATGTTCATTGTTGGCAGCCTGATCATATTTCTGAAAATCCAATAGTTGTACAGATTGCTCACGGTATGGCTGAGCACGGAGGAATGTATCATGAGTTTGCCGAATTTCTAGTGAAAAATAACTTTATAGTTTATGCAAATGATCATCGTGGTCATGGTGTTACTGTAAAAAAAGAAGATACTTATGGTTATTTTGCTGATAAAGATGGTTGGAATTTGGTTTTAGATGATTTGAATATAGTTAGTAATTATATTCTAGATAAATACCCTAAAGTAAAGCTATTTTTGTTAGGACATAGTATGGGATCTTTTCTAGCTAGAAGATTTGTACAATGCTATGATGTAAATTTATCTGGTTTGATATTAAGTGGAACTGGGTGGAAACAGGGAGCTTTAGGTGACTTAGGGATAGCTATAGCTAAAACTCAATCTAAAGTAAAAGGAGATAAGTCTCTTAGTTTTTTACTAAATAGATTCTCTTTTGGTAATTATAACAAGAAATTTACTCCTACACAGACAGCTTCTGATTGGTTAAGCAGAGATGATGAAAAAGTAAAGGAATATATAAAAGATCAGCATTGTGGATTTGTTTTTACAGCTAAAGGATATTATGACATGTTAGGTGGAATTAAAGAGCTACATAAAAAAGAGGAGTTAATTAGAACGCCTAAAAATCTACCTATTTACATATTTTCTGGAGATTTAGATCCTGTAGGAAAAGAGGGAAGAGGAGTAAAAAAAGTATATAATGCTTATAAATATATTGGTTGTAACGATGTAAGTTTAAAGCTTTACCCAGAAGGCAGACATGAAATGTTAAATGAAATAAATAGATATGAAGTTTTTGAAGATGTGTTAAACTGGATTAATTCAAAAAAATAATATATTATTTAAAAACTTTTTTAGGAATTAAATTTACAGACTTATTAACTTGGGGGAGATAATTTGAAAGAATATGTTTTAGCTTTAGATCAAGGTACCACAAGCTCTAGAGCCATATTATTTAACCATAAAGGAGAAATGATTGGAACTTCTCAAAAAGAATTTACCCAAATATATCCGAAAGCTGGCTGGGTTGAGCATGATCCAATGGAAATTTGGGGAACTCAAAGTGGAGTAGCAAGAGAGGTTTTAGAAAAAACATCAGTTAAGCCAGAAGAGGTTGCAGCTATTGGAATTACAAATCAAAGAGAAACTACTGTTGTGTGGGATAAAAACACTGGCAAGCCAGTATATAACGCTATAGTTTGGCAGTGTAGAAGAACTGCTGAAATATGTGATGACTTAAGAAATAAAGGATTAGAAAAATATATTAAGGAAAATACAGGATTAGTTTTAGATGCTTATTTTTCTGCTACAAAGATAAAGTGGATATTAGATAATGTTAAAGGAGCTAAAGAAAAAGCAGAAAAGGGAGAATTATTATTTGGAACTATTGATACTTGGCTTATTTGGAACTTAACTAGAGGAAGAGTTCACGTGACAGATTATTCAAATGCTTCTAGAACCATGCTTTACAATATAAAAGCTTTAAAATGGGATGAAAAGATATTAAAAGAACTAGGTATTCCAGTTGCTATGTTACCTGAAGTAAAACCATCTAGCTATATTTATGGAAGTACAGACCCTCAAACTTTCGGTGGAGCACAGATCCCAATTGCAGGGGCTGCAGGAGATCAACAGTCTGCACTTTTTGGTCAAGCTTGTTTTGAACCAGGTATGGCTAAAAATACTTATGGAACTGGTTGTTTTATGTTAATGAATACAGGGGATAAATTTGTTCCTTCTAAAAATGGTCTATTAACTACTTTAGCCTGGGGAATAGATGGAAAGGTTGAATATGCTTTAGAAGGCAGTATTTTCGTTGGAGGTGCTGTAGTTCAGTGGTTAAGAGATGAAATGAGAATTATACGAACTGCAGATGAAACTGAGGAATTGGCAAATAAGGTAGAAGATACAAATGGTGTATATTTAGTACCTGCTTTTGTAGGACTAGGGGCTCCTTACTGGGATATGTACGCTAGAGGAACTGTAGTAGGTCTAACTAGGGGATCTAATGCAAATCACTTAGTTAGAGCAGCATTAGAATCTATTGGTTATCAAACTAGAGATGTACTAGAAGCAATGCAGGAAGATTCGGGAATACAATTAAAGGCTTTAAAAGTAGATGGTGGCGCAGTAAAAAACAACTTTCTAATGCAATTTCAATCAGATATATTAGGAGCAAAAGTTGAAAGACCGGAAGTTATAGAAACTACAGCTTTAGGGGCAGCTTATTTAGCAGGACTTGCTGTAGGGTTTTGGTGTAATAAAGAAGAAATTGCTAAAGGCTGGAAAATGGAAACTGAATTTAGACCTAGTATAAAAGAAGAAAATAAAGAAAAACTATATTGTGGTTGGAAAAAGGCAGTAAAACGTTCTCTTAAATGGGAAGAAGAATAGTTTTAAATAAAATTGATTTATACTAGTAATGAAAAATAACAATCAAGGTGGTGCACTTATGAGAGTTAGGCTAGGGTATGTTTCAATTGCTCTAAATCTTCCTAAAGTTACAACTTCTAGTAGAGTTACTTATACATACTACAACAAGCTAAGTACTGATAAAGAAAAAATAGATAAATTAAAAAGGGTTTCGTATTCTAATATTGCAGATCTCCAAAAAATATTAGAATATAACATAGAAAATAATATTCATTTTTATAGAATAACTTCTGCTTTAATTCCACTCGCTACTCATCCAGATGTAAATTGGGATTATAGAAATATGTTTAAGGCAGACTTTAGACATATTGGTAAAATAATAAAGAATAATAATCTGAGAGTAGATACTCATCCAGATCAATTTAATGTAATAAACAGTGTAGATGATAAAGTTGTGGAAAATACAAAAAGGAACTTATGGTTTCATGCTAATTTGTTTGAAGATATGGAATATTCTTTAGGGAAAATGGTACTTCATGTAGGAAGCTCTGCAGATGGAAAAGAAAAAGCACTTAAAAGATTTGAAGAAAACTTTAAAAGATATCCAAAAGAGATAACATCTAAATTAATTTTAGAAAACGATGATAAAACCTTTACTACAAAAGAAGTCCTAAATCTATGCAAAACTTTAGATATTCCTATGGTATTAGATGTTCATCATCATATATGTAATAATAATGGTGAGAATATAGAGGATATGCTACCAGATATATTTAATACTTGGAATAAAGAAGAGCTTCCACCTAAACTTCATTTTTCCAGTCCTAAAGAAAGTCCTAAGGACAGAAAACATGCAGATTTTATAGGTGGAAACCATTTTGTAGAGTTTATAGAAAGTTGTAAGCCCTTAAATAGAGATATAGATATAATGATAGAAGCAAAAAAGAAAGATTTAGCTTTATATGATCTTGTAAGTTCTATAAAGGAATTAAGAAAAGACTGGAAGTGGATTGATGATTCTACTTTTGAACTTTAAAACGAAACAAATTTTATATACGAAGATAAATATGATTAAGTTTTAGTTTTTTAACTTATAATAAGATATAAATTTTATGAAAGTGGAGGACAACATGAAAAAATATAATAAACAAGATAAAGAGAAATTAAAAGAAAAACTAACAGCTACTCAATACAAAGTTACTCAGGAAAACGCTACAGAAAGACCGTTTACTAGTGAATACAATGATCATAATGAAGAAGGTATATATGTAGACATAGTTTCTGGAGAACCTTTATTTACTTCTAAGCATAAGTTTGATGCAGGTTGTGGGTGGCCTAGTTTTTCTGAGCCTTTAGATAATGAAAATATTAAAGAAAAAGAAGATAGAAGTCATGGAATGGTAAGAACAGAGGTTAGGAGTAAACATGGAGATTCGCACTTAGGGCATCTGTTTAAGGATGGACCAAAAGAAATGGGTGGACTTAGATACTGTATAAATGGTGCATCTCTTAAGTTTATTAAAAAAGAAGATTTAAAAAAAGAAGGGTATGAAGAGTATTTGAAGCTTTTTGAATAAGGCAGAAATAACGTTAATTACAAATAATATAAAATTATAAGCAAAAAACAGTTGACATAATAGTGAAGAGCTGATATAGTAGTACAAGTCGTCACGACTTAACACAATTTGAGTTTTGATTTTAAGTTTCAGATAACAACTTAAAAAATTAATTCCAAAAAAATGTTGACAAGAAACGACAAAGATGATATAGTAGCTATTGTCGCCGAAACAAAGCGACACGGCGAAAGCCGCTGAAGAGGTCTTTGAAAACTAAACAGTATAGATT